>NZ_CAJHBU010000004.1 GCF_904846715.1 Psychrobacter vallis | reverse complement strand
TCTAATTCGACTTCACCGTCAAAGATGTCATCTGCTTCAAGAGATAAATAATACTCTATAACGAGTCTTATTTTATGGTAAAAAAGCGCAGCAGTGTTAGGCTGGATATTGAGTAAATCTGCGGCGGTTCTAGCGGTTACTTCGGCCGTGAAAAACTCTAACAGTCGTCGCTGCTCTTTTTTACTTAATTTACAACGGGTTATCTTCATTTTAGTAGTCTAGCATGGTGCTTATCTACTACAGCCCCAAATAGTTTCATAAGGTTGATAAAGTAATGACGCTACTTGAATAGTAACGAAAATAACCAATGGTAGAAAGTTGTTTATTAGATTTTAAATTTTATGATTATCCTCTGATTTTATCCTACTGTTAGTCATCGCTTTATGACCATGTAGCGATCATGAGATGTTTTATTTAATAATATTTATGGATTAATAAAGAATTCCTTGTAAATAGTGCTCTGATATTACTAAATTGTAACCTTTTGTGCTATAAATACACTTACCAACATACATCTACTATTGACTACTTATCTGAATAAGAGGATTTTATGTCAGCGAACCAAAATAATAATCACGATCGACAGCGTCATGCTAAAAACGCGCCTTATGACTCATCGACAAGTAATGAAAATAGTCACTCATATTCGCCGCGTAAATTAACTTCTATCGCCGGATACGCATTGCTGTTCAGCAGTGCGCCTTTTGTGCTCGCAGGTTGCCAATCGACTCCAATGCCGTCATCGGCCGCTGGCAGTACTATAGACTTTAATATCGCCAATACTGCCCAAAACCAAGCACAAGGACGCGCTTTTAACGACAGCTTAAATGCCACATTCAAGCACCACGAGCAACTGTTTAACCAAGACAAATATCCCAATACTGAGAATCAAGCCAAGTCACACTTACTTACTGCGATTCGTCAGCATTTGGCAACAGAGCATGTCGCCGTGGCGCAGGCCAGCTATCAATCAGTACCTTTTATTGATGCCGATAGTATCGATGCTGGCTCTAGTAGCTTGCTGAGAACGATTATAGAAACGTATGGTTATGGGCTTGAGCATTCAGACAGCGAATATGATGACAGTACATTTGATGAAAGTTATGATGATTTATACCATGATACGGCAAATATGACTGAATCCGATGATGCTCGCGAATATTCTGAGGCAGAAAGCAAAGCAGTTGCGGACATATTGGCTGAAGCAGGTGAAAATGAAACGTCAATAAATAACGACGATGACGAGTATGAATATGATACGGATGAGTATGACGATGAAACCAACGAGGGTAGTGATAACAGAGGCGGTATTCTTGCTGGAATGTCAGATCTTAAGCTAAAAAATCTGGCAAAAAACTACGAAGCCATGCAGATGGACAAGCAGCAACCAAAGCCGTCGAATGAAAAAAATACACCAATAGCAGCAACTGGCGTGATTGGTCAAATGCTAAGCATGTTCCATCGCACACCTGAACAGATTGCAGCGACCAATGCTTATCAATATCAAAACCTCACGTTCAATAGCGTCAGTCAGTATAAGCCCAAACAAAGACAGCTACAAAGCGTCTATAGCTACGACTATATGACACCGACGCTCAGCTCATCAATACAGATACCGTTGGCGTTTGATTTTAATAACAGCAGTATCACAGTAGATCCTTCGGCAATCATGCCTATCGTGGCGCTTGCCAAACCAGAGAACACGCCGTTACCTAACCAGATGGCCTCACATACCGTGAATTTTGGTTTGCCTGAGAGTATCACGGCGCAATTACCCTCTGCGGTGATTTATGATGCTGCGATTGCTGCGATACAGAGCAGTATGGCAGAGCTAGCACCTGAGCATTTTAGCGCGGTAGACATACGTGACGATCAATTTGCAAAAGAAGTCGGCGCTGATCGAGCGGTAAAAGTATATTTTGGCAGTCAGCAAAGCGGAGAGATGATCGGTAAAACATTAAAATACATGACTCGGTCACTACAGGGTTATGTGGATGCCAATCCAGACAAATATCCTGATGGCGCCATGCTAAAAGCCGCGCTTGATAAGTTGGCGCTATACAATAAAGGCTATCAAAGTGCCGATGTAGGCTCGCTATTACAGCTTATCGAGGCCGTCGGCCCCATCTCTTTTAATCAGATAAATTACTATTACTTAGACAGCTCAGATCGTCTGCTTGCCAAACAACAGCGTCTCAATATTGGTAGCGATCTGATGGGTGCTAAGACCACTATGATAAATCAAATACGCTACGATAAAGCCAGCTTTAATCGCCATATATTAACGCCTTTATTGGCCGAATCTTTTGGAGAAAAAGCCCAACCTGCGATTGATGGCAACGCATGGATTGCAGACCAACGTCAACAAAAAGACCGACTGCAAACGGCACGTTACGCGCGCTATGATTATAGTTATAGCAGCAGCGAGGATTATAGCGATAGTCGTGATGATGACAGTAGCCGCGAAGAGTACAGCGATGTATACCCTAATACCGATGTCAAAAAAGATACTGACAGCAGGTTAGAGGATAAATAACGCTATTTTGTCATATTTAAGCGATTTCTTATTAAGGATAAAAAATGAAAACCGACCATCAAACCATCGCAAGTCATATCCCATCCGCTCTCAAAAAAAATACACTACTAACCAGTGCGTTATTGACAGGAGCGCTGTTATTGACAGGTTGTCAATCTACCAGCCTTTCTAACAATACCAACCAATCTAACGCCATGACGGCAAAGCAAACGCCAGCAGCGGCCAAAACTGCATTGGCGGCTGCCTTACAAAAACAGCGTTACCAATCATTCAGTTATCATAGCAACGTTGAGATTAGTAACGATCAGCAGTTGACCCATGTTGATGTCGAAGAAGAGGTTGCGTCAAACGCTGTGGAAGAGTACTGCGAAGAGACGCATGACCAAGCGTATGCCGAATTAATCGCTCAAGCAGAAACACAAAATAAAGAGGTGTTGGATGCCGATTATGACGCTCAGCGAACGGCGCTTAAAGACACTTACCTTGAGTGCAGCGTTGCCTATGAGGCATGGGAAGACAGTAAAGACAACGAAGAAGATAGCGCGGTAGTAGCATCTTCTTATCAGCAGCTCTTTGACAATTACGATGATAAACCAAAATCGCTCGATGCCAAAAAAGCGGCGCTGCTAGATGCTTATCTATTAAAGCCATTGTCTATCAATTCACAAGGCGTCTATCAGCCACTCGCTGGCAAAGCCACCATGCTCGCCAGTGTCCAGTACCATGCGCGCAATCATCACAGCAGTATCAATCAGCCTATTTATATCGATTTCAAAAACGGTGATATTTATCTATGGGCAGACAATGTTGCGATGTTGAATTCAGAATTTTTAGACGACAAGCTTGGCACCAAGTGGCGAAACAAATGGCTAAAAATAGCGATGGACGATGGAACTTTGCCTAAAGGCTTCGGTCGGGAAGTGATAAAAAGCCACTTTGCTGCGCTAGACTTAACGTATGAAGCAGCGCCTGTCAGTCAGTTTGACTATGTAGCCCCTAATACGTTGGCATCACTTTCTCCCAAATTACCTGAGCATCAGTCGCCAGCAATGCAAGCAAGCGCGCAAGTCATTCGCCGTGTGCAGAGTGCCGAGAGCTATGATAAGTTTTATCAAGATTACCTGCGCATCTTCTACAATCGCATCAGTCAAAAATATCCTGAACTGATTAAAGCAAACGAGTCTGACGCAGTGGCGGACACGGACGCTGAGAAATTCACCAGTAAAGCGCTGGTGCAACAATTATTAGCCATGGTAAAAAGTTCCGTGGATAATGAGGTTGAGGCCACAGCATCAAGTACAAAGGTGCAAGAGCTGTACGGCTTTGATAAACGTGGTCAGCTCAAATGGCAGCATTTGCGCACTGAGCTTCCAAGCAAGACCTCACTTCCAAGAAAGACCTCACTTCCAAGAAAGACCTCTTCTGAGCGCAGTGCGTCTGACAAGGGTCTGGTCATAGATGTTTTACAGCAGTATTCCGCGATACGTGCGACAGATAGAGCGTTCCCTAATTTACCCAGTGATAGGCAAGTGCCGAACGCGAGTAATAGTATTGATGTGCGAGAGTATGGACGCGATCTTACGCAATATTACCGTGATGGCAATGGTACGGCGATGAGTAAGATGATGTTTGGTATGTTGCCAATGGCCAAAGAGTCGGTTGAGACTATTGAGTAAACGGATCACTTGCTGGTGATTGGGTATAGTCGATCCATTCTAAAAAGGTTGCAGTTCTGCTGGGGTGAATTTTATGAAGCATCTGTCACGCTTGCGAACAGCCAGCGAAGAAAATTTATACCAGTAGAACACAATCAACGTACATACCACTTTTATTCTGGATTGGCTATAGTACTAGGGTCGCTAAATAAAGAGGCGCATCGTTTGAACGATGCGCCTCTTTTTAGATGAATACTCAGTTTTATAAGTTACTGATTAGGTAGGTATAGTCGGTTTTATACTGAACTGATTATAACTGACCTATTCATGACAAATTATAGGCCTTTGTGCTCTTTGCCATGCATTTTACGATGCTCTGAGCCTTTATAACCTTTAGCCATTTTATCAGCTTTCATTTTGGCCAGTTTCTCACGTTGCTCAACCGTCAATACTTGTGAGATGGCGTGCTCGGTTTGTACGCGCTCAATAAAACGCTGCTTGGTTTTGGCTGCTTCTTGGTCAGCCAAACGGTTCACAGCCGCAGTGTTTAGCGTGCTGGCATTGGTCAATGCTTGCATCTGTTGGTGCATTTGTGCACGCTCGGTTTTATGCTTTTCGCGGTCAGCTTTGCGATCGCCTTGTTTGGCTTCCATAATCGCTTTAATTTGTGCTTTTTGCGTCGCGGTCAAATCCAACTGAGACATTGGACCTTTCATGCCTTTTTTCATGCCATCTTTATGCTGCATTTTGCTGGTTGCGGGCTTGGTGTCAGTGGTGGCATTCACGCTGGTACATGCGGTAACGGTAAATACGCTAGATAGTGCCAATACTGAACCCAATACTAATTTTTTCATAAGGACGTCCTTTGTATAATTTGGTTTGGTGAAATGAACATTTAGGTTTTATCTGGCAAATATAATCGAGTAAGCCGCCTAAACAATCAACATACTTGTTATCGATAACCGCTATATTACGACAGTTAAAGGTTACGAACATTTATGAAATATTAAGAAAGGTAACGTTTATAGCGTATGGCTAAGCACTTGCCTGATAATGTGAGTCATAAAGCCATAGTCAAAGCATTTATAAATGAGTACGGTGTTAACCTTACTTGCTGTACAACGGTACTATCTGCGCTCGGTTGCCTTGTACGCACTTTAAACTGCCTAGACTATATTTAAAGCTTCAGGAGATAGACATGGCAAATATATTACTAGGCGATGATGACGAAGAGCTAACACAGTTATTACAAGAATACTTGCAGAATCACGGTATCGAGTGCGACTGCGTGCATGATGGCGAAGCAGTGATTCAGAAACTAAAAGCGGCGAGTCATAATGCCTCTGCTTATGATTTGCTGGTATTAGATATCATGATGCCAAAAATTGATGGATTGAGTGTGCTACGGCAATTGCCAAATATCAGTGATATCCCCGTCATTATGTTGACAGCAAAGGGCGAGGAGATTGATCGTATCATCGGTCTAGAGCTTGGCGCGGATGATTACATTACCAAACCCTGCAATCCTCGGGAGTTGCTGGCACGTATCAATGCTGTGATTAAGCGTACGAATGCGGCGGCATCAGAGCACACACCATTGCCAGAGAGTCGGTTGCATCTGGATCAAAACCAGCGCGTTTGTCAGATAGATGGCGTAGCGCTGCAAGTCACTGGGACAGAGTTTGATCTGTTGGTCGCGCTACTCAAACAAAAAGGCGAGGTGGTGAGTAAGACGTGGCTGTCAGAGCATGTCCTACAGCGAGAGTTGCAGCCGTTTGATCGTAGCCTTGATGTGCATGTATCGCGCTTGCGTAAAAAACTTCAACCTTTTCACGATGAGCCGATAAAAGCGGTTCGCGGGAAAGGCTATCAGTTGGTGCTTTAATGATGGATTCATCGATGGACTCTTCGGTAAAAACACCGATATTTAAGGTGAGAATCACACTGTTTTGGCGTCTGTTTTTGAGTCTTTTATTGACGATTCTTATCACTTCTATTTTGTCTATTCGGGTGGAGCACTGGCTGGTTGAAAAGGAGTTGACGGCTCGAATGGATGTACAAATTGATCGCTTATTGACTAAGCGTCAAGAAATGGTTGAGGCATTACAAACGGGTAATTTGAGAACGGTCAGAAAAATCTACCGTCAAGACCGATGGCTCACCAATCAAATTAGGATTTATGATGAGCAAGGGGCAATCATATTTCCGCGTTATCGTGATAAAGAAGAGCGCAGACAAGAACGTCCGCAAGACGATCGGCAGGGAGGGCATCCTTTTATAAAAAAAACGCCCGAACAGCGCAGCCCCTATGATAACTCTGACCAACAGCGCAGTGATGAAGCATTAAAAGACAAACCGTCTATGCTAAGTAGCGTGCTACAGCCGATGATGCCGAGTAGCGCTACGGTTGCTGATTCTGATAATCGTCCTGAATTGGCGGATATGACGGTTGTGTTACCGAATAAGCAGACAGTCATCATACAATTACGCCCACATTTGCGGTTTGCTGACGTGGTAGAGCTGCAACGTGAGAATTTTCCGATCCGTTTGCTATTGATTGTGGTCTTTAGTGTTTTGGTCTGTATTTGGCTCAGTCGGACGCTGACTCGCCGCATTCGCCGTGTACAGAGTACGGTGCACCGTATGATCGATGGTGATTATCAAGTCAATCCAAATCTGTCCAAAATGGGTGGCGATGAGCTGGGATTATTGGCGCAAGACGTGGCTAATCTCTCGGTGCGACTGGCTGAGAGTGAGCTGGCACGCAAGCAGATGCTCAGTGATATCTCCCATGAGCTGCGCTCACCACTAGCGCGTTTGGACGTTGCGACTGAACTGACTCGCGATTTTGCTCCCAATGCCAATCGTTATCTAGACCGTATTGATAAAGAGTCTGCGCGAATGAATGAGTTGATTGAGCAAATCATTCATATTCAATCACTACAAATGCAGCAATATACCATCGATAATTTAGAAAACGACGAGGTCGATATCTCTGAAATCGTCAGTGAAATTGGACAAGATGTGTGCTTTGAATTTCAACATAAGGAAGTGCACTGGCAGTGGCAGCCGCCTGACTCTGCATCGATACCTACATCAATAGCTACATCGACAGATGCTTGGACGGTGCTTGGCAATCAAGAACAGCTACACAGTGCGCTTGAAAACGTCATTCGTAATGCTTTTATGCATACGGCATTTGGGTCAGTGGTGACTGCTAAAATTAAAAAAGTAGAAATGAACAATAAGACACCTGCTATTCAAATTAGCATAACAGACGAAGGCGGCGGCGTCGAGGATAAAGACGTAGAGCGTATTTTCCAGCCTTTTGTACGGCTAGATTCCGCCCGCCATCGCGAAACAGGCGGCTATGGATTGGGGTTGGCAATCGTCCATGCAGTAGTGATGGCGCATAAGGGGGCTATCAATGTTTACAATCGACAAGATGGTATACAAGGATTGGTGGTACAGATTGTGCTGCCTATTAAACAATGAAAATGATACCAATTTCAAAAACATGATTCGCTGTTTCAAACTCATTTTTACTGAGTTCGAAAAAAAGATAATTTCACCAAAATGTATTATTTCAATATAAATAATTGATTCTTTATATTCGTTTAATTGAATATAATAGACAGGCGGTATTAAAATGCCGACTGACGGTATTGTAGCTCTCTATATATTCGGTAATACTAATATATAGAGAGTGCTAAAGATTTCACAAGACAAAACTTCTCATTCCTTAAATATTTATACACATGGTTTTCTAAAAAGCTTCGTGATTATCCGTTTATATCCCGTTTTATTTTGTGATATCGACTCTCTGCGATATAGATTTTACCTCTGATTTTTTAAATCTGACAAATCTGTAAGGGAGTACATATCATGAACCGCATCTACAAAGTCATCTGGAATGAAGCCTTGGGTTGTTTTACCGCAGTCGGTGAGTATGCGAAGGGACGTGGCAAATCTTCCAAATCTAGTGTTAGCTCTAACACGACCATCAACACAACATCTAATCTATCTTCTTTCAATACATTACGTTTGAGTGCCATAGTGCTTGGGCTACTGGCCGCTGGTTTTGGCATGCAAACAAATGCTACAGGTACAGAGAATCACCATGATGGCGACTACAGTCACAGCCATGGCAGTCATGGAGTTCATTACCATACTACTGGTAACAATAGTCACAATACTAATTCTAACCCTAATCACTCGGGAGACTCCATCAGCCTAAAATTCGAAGGTGATAATGCCACCACTATTACACGCAGTAATGGCGAGACGCTTAATATCTTGGGCGGAGCAACTGGAACGCTAACGAATGGTAACATTGGTGTGTTCGGTATCGGTGATACTTTGACCATCCAATTGGCTGAAAATATCGATTTGAGTGCTGATGGTAGCCTCAAAATGGGTGATACTTTGGTAGATAGTTCAGGTATTACGATTAGAGCACACAACCCAATAAATAATGTTGTGCTGAGTCATAGTGGTTTGAATAATGGTAATAACGTTATCACTGGTGTGGCTCCTGGAGCCATCAATGCAACCAGTATGGACGCCGTGAACGGTAGCCAACTAAACGCTATCAATACTACAGTTGCAGCAAACAAGACCAAGTACTACAGCGTCAACTCAGATGTTGCTGGTAACGCTAATAATGATGGCGCAACCGGTCAAAACGCGATGGCCATGGGCGGAAATACAACGGCTACTGGCGAACAAGCCATTGCGATTGGTAGTGGTAAAACGGGTCAACACACCACCGCAAGTGGAGAGCAATCCATCGCAATTGGTGCAAATGTGGTATCAAAAGGTCACTCATCTATTGCGCTTGGCGGGGATGATTTAAATTATGCTTCAAAAGCTAATATTGGAAATCATTCTGCTAGTAGTGTATTAAACGGTGGCACCGTCAATACTGTATTTAAGGATTATGCTGGTAAAGATATGGTAGAAGCCAATCAGTTCGATGTGAACACAGAATCAGGTGGTGCAGCATCGATTGCTATTGGTGTAAAGTCACAGTCTAAAGGTGATCTATCTACCGCTGTTGGCGTACATGCTAACTCAGCTGGCACCGCATCTTCTGCCTTTGGCATGGGATCTTCAGCTACCGGAAAAGGAGCACTGGCACTTGGTGCAGGTGCCGAGTCTAATGCTCAAGATGGTGTGGCTTTAGGAGCAAGTTCTGTTGCTAATGTTGCAGGTGGGGCAACTGGTTTCGTACCATTGGGTGCTTTATCAATCGATGAAAATGCGATTATTGCAACGAGAAGTGTGGCGCTTGGTGCAGTATCAATTGGTACTGGCACAGAGGGTGGCAATCGTCAGATTGTCAATCTAGCAGCTGGTACCAACGACAGCGATGCAGTTAATGTGGCTCAGTTAAAAGGCCTACAGAATGGTGTCAACAATACGCTTAATCAAGGTATGGATTTTGGCGGTGACAGTGGTACTAAAGTCAATCGTCAACTTGGTGATGAGTTACTGGTTAAAGGTGGCGAGACAGATGGTACAAAATTAGCCAACGGTAACAACATCGGTGTGATGGCTGATGGGTCTGATACCTTAACCATTAAGTTGGCTAAAAATTTAACTGGTTTAGACAGCCTCACTACAGGCGACACCGTGATGAACACAGGTGGCGTCAGCTTCCTTGGCGCTAGCACCGTCAGACTAAGCAGCACCGGCCTTGACAACGGTGGTAATCAAATCACTAATGTGGCGAGTGGCGGTACAACTGCAACGAATGCTGCAAACATAGGAGATGTGAACCGTGCATCAAACGCTGCCAGAACCCAAGTAGTCAAAGGCACCAATGTCGCCAGTGTTGATTTATCGACTGACAGCCTCACAGGCCAAGACATCTATAGCATTAACGCGGATGGCGTCACCGCGTCAGCTGGATCTACCGCAGTCACCGTCACAGCAGGTGACAAAGATACAGCGACCAACATGACCGACTACGAGGTAGACCTAAGCGGCGCCAGTAAAGCCAGTTTGAGTAAAGCGGACAGCGCCCTGCAAAGTATGGTCACTCAGATCGACGGCAATGACGTCAAAACCCTTGATAAAGACAACAACACTGCCAACTTCCTCACTGGCGACAACATCGTATTAACTGCTGAGGATGGCGGTATCAAAGTCGCAACCGCAGAGAATGTATCCTTCACCAGCGTCACCACTGGCAACACCTTGTTGAACATGGGTGGCGTTAGCTTCCTTGGCGGTAGTACCGTCAGACTAAGCCGCACCGGCCTTGACAACGGTGGTAATCAAATCACTAATGTGGCGAGTGGCGGTACAACTGCAACGAATGCTGCGAATATTGGTGACTTAAATAATGCAATTACGGGAGTATCTACCTTAGGTTTTGGTTTAAAAGCTGCTGATGGAAATACGGTACAAAAATCTCTGGGACAAACAGTCGAATTGGTCGGCTCTAACAACAATATCGACACGCGAGTGAATAACGGTAAAATTGAAGTAGAGCTAAACGACAACCTTGATCTAGGCAGTACGGGTAGCATCAAAATAGGATCTAGTAGTCCATTTGGCCTTGGTCTTGTCACGACAGTTAATAGATTGGGTCTCATAACAGGCAACGGACTGGGCAGCACAGCAGTCAATGGTGCTGGGGTATTTGTGAATGGACCATTAGGCATTCCTAGTACCCTGTTAACGACTGATGGTCTGACCATGCTTAATGGTCCAAGCATGACCCGATCTGGTGGTATTGATGCGGGCAGTAAGAAGATCACAAACGTCAAAGCAGGTGTTGCTGTTGATGACGCGGTCAACGTCAGTCAGCTCAATAACGCCACTACCGCTGCTAGAACCGAAGTTGGAGCAGGCACCAACATTAGCGATGTGGTAAAAACCTCAGGCAGCAACGGACAGGACGTCTATACCATTAACGCGGATGGCGTCACCGCGTCAGCTGGATCTACCGCAGTCACCGTCACAGCAGGTGACAAAGACACCGTAACTAACACGACCGACTATGCCGTTGACCTAAGTGAAACAAGCAAAGCAAGCTTAGTTAAAGCAGATAGCGCCATGCAGACTGTGGTCACACAAATTGACGGCGATACGGTCAAGACCCTGAATAAAGGGGACAACACCGCCAACTTCCTCACTGGTGACAACATCGTATTAACTGCTGAGGATGGTGGTATCAAAGTCGCAACCGCAGATGACGTTGTCTTCACCAGCGTCACCACTGGCAACACCTTGTTGAACATGGGTGGCGTCAGCTTCAGTGGCGCTAGTACCGTCAGACTAAGCAGCACCGGTCTGGATAATGGCGGTAATCAAATCACTAATGTGGCAGATGGTGATGACGATACAGATGTTGTTAACGTCAGACAATTAAAGGCAACCAACAGTACCGTTGACTTGGGACTGGGTTTTACTGGAGACGATACCGCAGTGGTTGTCAACCGTAAACTTGGTCAGACGTTGACGATTCAAGGGGGAGCGAAAGACCTGACAGAGGACAACATCGGGGTCGTTGCTGATGACGAGGGCAACCTGAACGTTAGGTTGGCCAAGGACATCAATCTGGGTAGAACAGGCAGTGTGAGAACAGAAAGTACGATACTTAACAATGCAGGACTCACCATCACTGACGGCCCTAATCAGACCATTACTTTGAGCAATGAAGGACTTGATAATGGCAATAATAGAATCATCAAAGTTGCTGAAGGGATTGCACCAAGTGATGCCGTAAACTTCGCGCAGCTCACAACGACCAATAATGAAATTGCTAAAGGTATCAAAATCGGTGATGGTAACAGCGATAATGATCAGCAGTTCGCGTTAGGTGACACTATTAACGTTACGGGTGACAGCAACCTTACCACCATTGCTTCTGCGACTGGTATTCAGGTCAAACTGAACAACCAGCTGAATTTGGGAGATGTCGGTAGTATACAAACTGGCAATAGCATCATGAATAGTAATGGCTTTACCTTTATTGATAATGGTTTTGGTACAAGGGTTATGCTAAGCAGTATTGGTCTAGATAACGGTGGCAACCCTATTCGCAACGTGGGTAAAGGTACACTAAATACTGATGCCGTAAACGTTGAGCAATTAAGAGAAGTAGCGATTGCCTTAGATCAAGGTTGGGGAATCACTGCTCAGGGTGATATTGCCACCATGATAAAACAAGGAAGTAGTGTTGATATGAACAGTACAGATGGTAATATCAAAGTGTCTAGAACAGTGGCTGATAATACAGCGTTTACTACCAATGCAAACGCGGCTGTTGTCCCTGCCAATGGTATCAGCTTTAATCTGAACCCAGATATCAGTGTGGTTAGTGTTACGACTGGCGATACAACGATCAACGATAACGGACTCACGATTGTAGGTGGTCCAAGCGTTACCAAAAACGGTATTGATGCCGCGAACACTAAAATTACTCGTGTTCAACAAGGTGATGTTACAGCGGACAGCCAAGAAGCTATCAATGGCAGTCAGCTTTACGCACAAGGTAGTGGTATCAGTAGCATTATCGGTGGCAATACTGTTTATGATCCAACAAATGGGACTTTTACTAATAGTAATATTGGTGGAACAGGTGAAGATAATATTGATGGTGCCATCGCGTCTATCAGACAAGGCACCATTGCAATCAATGAAAACGTGCAAACCAATACGGCTAACATTGCTAATAACACTACTAATATCGCAACTAACACCACCAATATCGCAACCAATGTGACAAACATCAAGGCTAATAAGGATAGACTGGATGCAGGACTTAATTTTGGGGCAGATAGTGGCGCTAACATCAACAAATCCGTAGGGGATAGCAGTGTCCTTACGTTCACAGGTGGTAATAACATCACGACCACGGCAGAGGGCAGTAGTATTAAGTTTGATCTAAACGGTAATATCAATTTAGATAGCGTTACTACTGGTAATACCACGATCAATGATAATGGTATTACTATGGTTGGTGGCCCTAGTATGACCGCAAGTGGCATCAATGCCGCTGGGAACAAGATCACTAATGTTGCTGATGGTATGGCTCCTCGAGATGCCGTGAATTTTGGCCAATTAGATGCGGTTAGTAGAAGACTTGGCGACAGTATGAATGAGTTAGGCTATAAGATTGGTGAAGTCGAAGATGATGCAAACGCTGGTATTTCAGCAGCCATGGCGATGTCTTCACTACCACAGGCTTATATTGTAGGAAAGTCAATGATTGGGGGCGGCGTGGGTACATACAATGGAGAAAGCGCAGTCGCGATCGGCTTCTCTAAGTTATCTAACGACGGTCGTTGGGTCATGAAACTAAACGGTACCGCAGATACGCAAGGTAATGCTGGCGCCTCGATCGGTGCAGGCTTTCATTTCGATTGAGTAAAAATTCAAATACAGTGGTAAAGCAAATAGAAAAACATAAAAAGCAAGACAATAGTTGTCTTGCTTTTTATGAATGAAACATAAGTAGTTTAAGCAACAATGCAATATTGGCTATCCCAAGATCGTTTTTTAGTAACTTACTGATTTAAAAAAGGTAAATATATCAAAAGAGTAAAAAATAAAAAGGGTTATACCCTTCAGTTCTTATTTGCTGAATAACCAAAAAAATCCATATACAGGTTTGTTTTTAATGCGTATTCTAATAGCTATTATGATACCGAATTTATTTACTCGTCCTGTCACTGCTTGGATAACCGTTTTAGTCATTTTACTACACGGGGTCACTGTGTGGGCGATGATGTCCATAGATAGCCCAAAGCCTCTCGAAACAAAAAATAAACCAAAAGTTATTCAATTGGAATTGATAACCTTGGCTGCACAGCCTGAAAAAAATCCATCATCTACAACTGCTCTCACTCCTGAGCCTCAGTCTAAACCCGTGCCTTTAGAGTCTTCACTGCCTAAAAAACCACCCGCTGAGTCAACAGAAAAAGCTAAGTCTGTTAAACCGTTGCCAGTAATGGAGGCAGTTG
Source organism: Psychrobacter vallis (assembly GCF_904846715.1). Classification (GTDB taxonomy): domain Bacteria; phylum Pseudomonadota; class Gammaproteobacteria; order Pseudomonadales; family Moraxellaceae; genus Psychrobacter; species Psychrobacter vallis. The sequence goes on along the minus strand of NZ_CAJHBU010000004.1, from coordinate 215,826 downwards.
AACCACTCACAACAAAAACAGAAAAAAAATACATCGCTCCAGTAAAAAGTACGGAACTGCCTACAGAAAAATCTGACACAGAAATGGAGCCTACTAATTTTTCATCGGTACAAAACCTAACGATAGTGGAATCTAAAAAGATAGCAAGCATCTCTAACAAAACGGACAATACAAAAGACGAAGCAGAGGATGATCTGTCTGATATGATTCGTAGCGTGACAGAGCAGTTTAATCGCGATCAAGCCGCACAAAAGCGGTCAGCTGCCAAACAAGCCAACCAAAAGCGCGCCGAGCAAGAAAAATGGCAAGCCGAATACGAGGCGTTCAGCCATATGCTAGCATTGGCTGCTGACCAAGCAAAACAACAAGCGGATGATAATGGCAATTTGAACGACACCACTGATAAAGAGTCGCCTGTGATGGCGGAGTCTGGCAGTTGGATTGATGGAGAGGCACCCAATACTAGTATCTCCTCAGTTATATGGCGTAGTGTCGATCGTAGGTTGGGTGATGTTTTTATCGTAATGCTTGAGTTGCATATTGATACAGAGGGCTATATCACTGAAGTACAGTTGCTTGAGTCGTCAGGCAGTCCTATTGTTGATGCTGTCGCAACGACGCAAGTAAGAGCAGGACAACTCAACCCGATCATAAAAGATGATAAGGCGGTTGACGCCATTGTACCGATGTCACTGGTTTATGAGAGACCTTAAAAGCAGTGATTCATAAAATAAAAAAGAAGTGATGCACTCCTTTTTTATCTCCCTTTTTTATCTCTCATAAGTAAGACTACGTTGATATCACGCGCTAAAATGCCCGCTCAAAAAACCACCATAGTGCCACTAAGATACCAATCAGCGATCCGATATAAAATATTCCCCACTTATAGAACGTCGTATGACGTAGCAATAGTGCGATCGGAAATACTACCGCGATAAATGCTAGCTGCCCAAGCTCAATACCAATATTGAAGCTCAATAGTGCCAGCACGCGCGAACCTGTGTCGAGTGGCAAGTCCACCAATACATTGGCAAAACCAAAGCCGTGAATGAGTCCAAAAAAGAAGGCCAAATAGACGGCTCGCACTCGCAGCATCGGCATCAAATTATTGAGTGCGGCAAACGCAATAGATAATGCGATGACCGACTCGATAAAGCGCGCAGGAATACTAAAGATTTGTAGCGCTGCTAGGCTCAAGGTGATGGAATGGGCCAGTGTAAAAGACGTGGCAATCCAAAAAACCTCAAGTAGCGCCGCTTTTGGGTTGGCAACGGCAACCAGCTGTTTTTGCTTACGAATGTATACCGCAGGAATGAGTAACACAAACAAAAATAGCAGATGATCGAGACCAATGAGTAGATGGTGGACACCGCTTTTAAGGAAGTTTGTCGCCATCGCCATCCAGCCAGAGTCAGCCTCTGATCCCAATGGACTTTGTCCGACAGCCAACACTTGCAATGGGGCATCAGAGTCTGATTGCATCAATATCAGGCGGTGGTTGGCATCAATACCTGCCAATATCTGATAATCAAGATTGTCGATTGGCTGCTCGCATTGTAGTGCAAAATTGGCATATAAATAATTAAAACCGCCACGCGTATTAATTGCCAAAGGTGCAAAATTTGCGACGTTACAGGCTTGGTTAGCGTTTTCTAGAGTGATCTTAGACGTTATAAGTTGCTCTATAAGCGGCGTTTGTGACTTTACTTCTGCCCAGCTGACCTCACTGTCTTTGTTTGGGTCGATATCTACGAGCAGTGCCAAATCACGCAGTGATAACTCGTATTCAGCTTTGTATCTAGTGTCTGCGGCACTTGTGGAATCATCTTTGGTCAGGTTTAAGTAAGCGGTACTGGCTTCATGCGCTTGTACTAGAGTACAAGTTACCATTAGTAATAGTAATGTCAAATAACGGTAAGTGTGACTCCAAATAAGTCTGCTAAGTACGCTCATAAAGGCTTATCCTTGATCTGAACTTGTGCACCTGAATGTTGGATGCTTTTAACTTGCATAGACGAGTCTTGCGTGCGAGCAGTTTGACAGTGTAGACAGTCGCTGATTTTACCCACACGTAGATCGCGCTCGAGCGCTGGATATTCAAACTGCGTGTCAGTTATAAACTGGCGTATCAAATCGATGTCTTTTTGGCTATTTGCCTTGAGTGCTGCGGTGGCATACAGCTCGATATCTGCGGTTTCGCGCTGTTGTTGCCAGTTTTTTTGCGCCAATGAAAGGGCTGAATCTACCTGATTGGCGAGCAAGGCATAGGTTGCTTGCTCTCGCATATGGGCATCTTCTTTACGTATTTGCCAGACATCAATACGTTCTTTCATCAACGCTAAATTTTGCTTGGCTTTGGGATCATTCAATTTCATCTGAGCCGTAATAAGCCGTAGTAACAGCGCGTCTTTATCCGTATGGTCTGCGAGTAGGTCACGGACTTGTTCGTACTTACCGATACTTAATAGCCAATCAGCGCGAGCCATGAGTGCAGGCACGGTCTCATCATCCATCGTATCAAACACTTGAGTGGCAAGCGCGGCATCTTGACTACGCAGGGCTGCATCTGCTTGAATGAGATAAATCCAGCGCGCTGTCGATGCGTCTAGACCAGGCGCAATGGCGGCCAGACCACTAAGCGTTTGTTTTGCTGATTCAAGCGCCCCTGTCATACTTTGTATTTGAACTTCGCAGGCTAATGCATAAACGCGAAGCGAAGGATCATCGAGCTTTTGGCAGTAGCTCATGGCTTCTGTAAATTGACCTTGGACGAGCAGTAAAGAAGATAGAGTCAATAACGCATCTGGATGAGTGGGTTCTTGGTCTAATATTTGTTTTAGCACTTCTTTTGCTTCAGAGAATTTATGATCCGATTGCAGTGCCCGCGCTTGTAGCATGAGTGTATCGATACTTTGGTCGGTGCTCTGATCCAATTGCGCACGTGCTTGCCCGAGTGCTCTTGGGTCACCTTGCAAATAAGCGCGTTCTAACAATTCACCGGTTTGCTCAAGTGAGCTTGAGCCGGTATCTGACACAAAGTCAGCCGTGCTTAGATAGCGCGGTGGCGGTGAGTCTTCGGGTAGGGTCGCAAGAATTTGTTGATCGTCTTTTGGAATAAAGGGGGCAGCATGAATAAGCTGACTACTAATGAATAATAACAATAAGCATTCGATAGGGAACTTAATCCAGTGCATAAAATATCTCACTCAGAACATAAAGAAACACCCAATCAGTATACTGACTAGGTGTTTGCTGGATTTATCTCACGTCATACTAGAGTGAGGCATTGGCATTTGCTACTACAACAGGTTCTGCCAAATTTGCTTCAGGAAGTATAATCCGATCGATATCTTGAGGCTCATCGGTATCCACATTATTACTGGCGTCAATCACATCAGAAGTCCTGCTAACGGCCAACTTAGCTTTTTCTTGGTCTACTGCAACATCGTTATTGACTGGATTTGTGGGTTTACTAGCATTGTTATCATTATCATTGAAACAACCAGAAAGTGCAGCTGATCCAGTGATCAATACGGCTAACATTATATAGCGCATAGTATTTCTCCTTGGGTTCGTTTCAGCTTATCGAGCACCTGGGGTTGGTGTTGTTAGATAAGGGAAGACTGAGTCAAATTCAGTAGCAGGTTTGAGCGCACCATCAGTGAGTGGTGCTTTGCCAGCTTTTGCATCAGCAGGTACGCAGGTGACAGCAGCTGGTAGACCAGCATGACATAAGGCACCCATCGATACTCTCAATGCAATATCAGTGACATCATCACCAGGGCGTCTACCATTTGGAAAGCCTGCAACATCTTTAGCATCTGCCTTAGGACGACCATCGGTCTGACCAGGAATAATACTAATTACACCCAAATCGTTTTGCATTGCAGCAGGTACCGCTGCAATGCTAGTGTTCAAACGTAGCATATCTGCAGGTACTTGATTTGTATTCGCAGGCTTGTTCACTGTAGGAACGCCTGTTAAAAATGCGGTCACTAAATCTTGACGTGGGAAGTTCGTTGGCGCAGGTGCCGTTGGATATAACGTCTGAATCAACGCTGGAAGCGTCGGATAAAATACATAAGGGGCGAAGTTTGCAACATCATCTTTTGGCTCTGAGGCATTAAACTTGTCTTTGTCTTTTAGACCAATGACCACTTCGTTGACGAGCGGCATACCCAATCTTGAAACTTGCGTCCATGCGCCACCTTTTTTAGCGGTGGTGCTGATGCCAGAAGCAGGAGACGGATTGACTAGTGTCGCCTGACGAACACTGGCAGTCGTCCAAGCGCCGATCACAGGGTCTTTACTGGTGCTATTGACGAGACAAGATTTTGGCACTTCCATCGCAATCGATGTGACGTTTTTGTCCGCTAGTATGTTGGTACCGCCATCACGTGCACCCAGTGGGTTCAAATTGATTAAATCAAACACTCTGCCCAAATCAATGGCAAAACCTTCAGCACGCTGACCGACAAACACTCTGCCTGTACCACAACTGCCTAAATTTAGAGGCTTAATAAAGCTGCGAGCATATGTCGGATAGTCAGCAAACGACTTGGTACCGATATAATCAAATGGTTTATCGAAATTGCCTAATGAGGTACGCGCACCACTACGGCGATCACCTTTGACCATCGTTACGTTATAGCTCTCGCTCGTTTGGACATTGGCAGGGTTTGAGGCATCGCCAGCGTTAGATAAAGGTATGGCGACATTTGGTGTTGATGGGTTACGATCTGAATCGATTTCAATACTATTTAAATTTTGAGTAAAATCAAATTGGAAGGTAATGTCTTCAACAGCGTCACCGTTGTTGTCGATGTGAATCTCATAAAGGGCATCTGGATCTAGGGCGAAATAATTGGGTCCGCCGTAAGCATCTTGTAAAGGCAAATAGTTGGCAATAATCGTGACATAATCTGACCGGTTATTCTCATAGCTGTTGAACATATAAAAGTCAGAGGCATCGACTTTTGGGGTTTTGGTAATAGAAGGGGCTTCACGGTGACTGGAGGCGACGGCGCTTGCACTCACGCATAGGGTCATGGCTGCTATTAGCGCCTTTGTGGTATATTTCATACGGATCCTTGTAAAGAAACTTTAAGTGATTGGGCGGTTGAGATTCGATCTCACTTACAATTACTAGTTAACTAAATAATGTCCTTATTAAGTTAATTTGAATTATACACATGTTTAAATTCGTTTGTGAAGCGTTTAATTTATTTAATTATGTGTATATATCAAGCTTTTGGCGCATCAGGTTGCATCATAGGATCGGCGTCTGTAAAAGCTTTTAGCGTACGGCAATGTGTATCAATTTCAACAATATTAGGGTAAGGGCTTAGGTCTACTTTAAAGCGGCGAGCAGAAGAAACCTGCGGAATCAAATAGCAATCTGCAAAAGTAGGATGATTGCCGTAACAGAATTTCCCGCGATTGTTATCCGCTGCCAGACGTTTTTCTAAAGCAATAAATCCCTCACTTATCCAGCGATTGCACCATGCCATAACGTCAGCTTCGTCTACGGACAGCTCGTTACGTAGATACTGTAAGATACGTCGATTATTAATCGGATGCATATCACAGCCAATCATGGCGCTAATAGCGCGCACATGCATACGACCGATCGCATCTTTTGGCAATAAAGAATTTTCAGGATAGACTTCCTCCAACCATTCCAAAATAGCAGGGCTTTGGTATAACAATAAATCATCGACTTGTAAAACAGGAACCAGTCCTTGTGGGTTGATAGACTTAAAAGCTTCTTCCATCTGTTCATCTTGTGCCAAATTGACCGCGACATAATCGTACTCTAAACCTTTTAAATTCATCGCGATACGGGTACGATAAGCGGTACTGCTACGAAAATAGCCATAAAGTTTCATTATTATTCATTCCTTTTATTATGGTATGTTGTTAGGGCGTGTCCTTAATCCAATCGATAGTCATCTAAATGGGCTGAAAATGGCTAAATTTTGCCAAATAGCTGGTTAATATCCCGATATTATCGGCACTACTTTCCTTGTTTGGCTTCAATTTATCTCATTTTTATTACCATTTTTCAAATGAGGAAACGCCCTAGTAGAATAAGGGCTTATAATGATTGATACCAAGCTTATTCCACCTAGTGAACGACAAGTATTCCTGAATCACGCTTTTATTTAATTGATATTTAATCGAGCAACTCATGCCAGTAGCCAAAAGCCTTGTAGACAGTTCTCCCACGAGCAAAAATCAAAACGGTGTCCAGTCACTTGAAATTGGCCTGTCGATACTAGATGTCCTTATCGATCATAACGAGCCTATGATGCTAAAGGATATTGCCCAAATGATGCAAATGCATCCGGCAAAGTGCCATCGTTATTTGGTTAGCCTCATTCGTAAGAACTACGCGCGCAAGCTTGACGACGGCCGCTATGGACTGGGTGATAGGGTCAATGCACTGGCAGCATTGGGGCACACTGGCTACAATCAACACGATATCTTGGCGCGACTGACGCATATTGCCAATGAAATTAAAGATACTTTAAATTGTGCGGTGCAAATTGCCAAATGGTTTAATGAAGGCCCTATCATCATTCAATCGGTTGAGCCGGACAGCCCCATTAGCATTATTACGCGAATTGGCTCACGCATGCCGCTGACGACATCGGCGACAGGGCAGCTGTTTGCCAGTTACCAACCTGACGCCATCATTGAGCCATTGGTAATGACGGAATGGCACACAAAAGATCAAGCGGCAGTCGCTGAACAATGGCAACATTTCACCCAACTGCAAACCAAGATTCGTACCCAAGGTTATGCGACCGTCACAGGTGATATGTTGATGGGCATTAACGCTATTACCATTCCCGTTATCTTGCCACAACCCACCAATGCCATCGTGACGTCACCTACTATCAATGACAACAATGGCAAGCCTTCTATTGAAAGCCTGCCATTAGAGTATGCCATCACCATCATTGGAACCACAGAGCAGCTACCCATGAGTAAGCAGCACAATGTGGTTGAGCAAATACTGGCGATAGCGCAGCGTTATCAAATAGCGTAGCCGAGAAGATGTCAGCAACGTGATGGAAAAATCTTTAATAAGTGTTTACTCGCCTACAGGTACTTGTTGCTTGGCCTCAGCCATCTCCTCGCTATGCAAAAACTGCGTGTGTGTTGGCGCACGTTTGGTGCGTGACCATTCATCCAGCATCTCTTGCTTCATCTCTTCGGTAATCATCGATATTTTTGTGTCTGATGCAGAATCATCATAAGTCAGCTCCAAGCGATGACCGTTGGGATCAAAGAAATAAATAGAATGGAAAATCCCATGATTGGTCACGCCAATCACATCAATGCCGCCTTTTTCTAAATGCTCTTTAGCCAGTAGCAACTCATCGCGGTCTTTAACCTTGAGTGCCAAATGTTGAACCCAGTTGGGCGTATTGGGGTCAAAGCCCATTTCTGGTTGGTTGGGCACTTCAAAGAACGCCAAAACATTGCCGCTACCAGCGTTCAAAAAAACGTGCATATAAGGGTCAAAGGCTTTGGTTGAGGGTACATGATCTTCGGCAAATGCCAAGATAAAATCCATGTTCAGGTGTTTTTTATACCATTCCACGGTTTCTTTGGCATCTTTGCAGCGGTAAGCCACATGATGAATTTTTTCGATGGTAAAGCTCATATCAAACTCCTTTTGATAAAGCGTTTATAGTCAAACCCCTATAAATCCGCTACATCGTCATCCCCGCTTGATGTACTACTTGTACTATCTGTGCGTGGCTTCCTTGTATCGAAATTATTTGGCTTCGACTATAGCAAGTTGGTAGTAAATATTTACTATCAGTAGTATTTGTTTAACGGTGCCACTCAACTGCTTTTACGCCTATTTTTCTATGTTTATATTAGGGCATGTCCTCAATCTGAACAAAAGCGACTAAATGAGCTAAAAATAGCTAAATCTTGCCAAACTACGTCAAATAGCTAGTCAATATCTCGATATTATCTGCACTATTTTCCTTGTTTGGCTGCCATTTATCTTATTTTTATCACCATTTTCAGATTGAAGACACGCCCTAGTGCTATGTGTTGGCTGTTATTTATCAAAATCAAAGCTGAGCGCGGGCAATACTTTGCCGCGTACTTCGCCAAAACCGACACGGATGCCATCTTTTTCGCTATAGCCTTTCATGATCACAGTATCGCCATCTTCTATAAAGCTGCGCGTTTCATTGCCTTTAAGCGTGACAGGTTTGGTGGCGTTCCAAGCAATCTCCAGCATCGAGCCGTAAGAGTCGGGTGTTGATCCCGAAATGGTGCCTGAACCCATCATATCGCCGACTTCTACTTTACAGCCTGTGATGGTGTGATGCGTTAGCTGCTGTGCCATTGACCAGTACATATATTTGAAATTGGTTTCGCAAACAACGGTGGCGCTCTCTGCATTTTCGGGCAGTAGCTCGACTGATAGATTGATATCAAAACTGTTATCGGTGTTTTTTTCGTTCAAATAAGCCAATGGTTTTGGCTCTTGATTTGGACATGAGGTTTTGAAAGGTGCCAACGCATCCATGGTCACAATCCAAGGTGAGACTTCCGAGGCAAAAGTTTTGGCATTAAATGGCCCTAGTGGCACATACTCCCACTTTTGAATGTCACGGGCTGACCAATCGTTGAGTAAAACCATGCCAAAGATATGATCAGCAGCATGATCTACTGCTATTGGTTGTCCGATGCTATTGCCTTTGCCAACTACAAAAGCAGTTTCAAGCTCAAAATCCAAACGCTTGCAAGCTGAAAAAATAGGACGGTCATCCGCATTTGGCTTTAATTGACCGGATGGACGCACAACATCAGTACCGCTGACGATAACTGTGCTGGCGCGTCCATTATAGCCAACGGGCATCTCAGTCCAGTTAGGCAATAGGGCATTGCTTGGATCACGGAACATGGTGCCGACATTGGTCGCGTGCTCTTTAGAAGAGTAAAAGTCGGTAAAACCTGGTACGTGAACAGGCAAATGCATGGTGACATCGGCTTGCTGGAAGAGGGCTTTTTTCTGCAAATCTGCATTGTCACGCAAGGTATCGGTGGCACTAGACAGTAGGGTTTGGATAGTCGTACGCGCTTGCGTCCAGTTGTCTCGACCAGAGTCAATAAAAGCGTTTAGCGTGGGTTGATCAAAGTATTGGCCGCCTTCTAAGCTTAATAAACCTTCTGCTTCGATTACAGACAAATCCAAGACTTGCTCGCCAATGGCGACCCCAGCGCGGCGTTTGCCGTCTTGAGTTTCACTAAAGATGCCATAGGGCAGATTATGGATAGAAAAATCAGAATCGCTAGCAATATCGATAAATGAGGTGAGGGTTGTGTCAATCGTTGACATAGCATGCTCCTTGCTAAAAATGAGTAATAAATTATGTTATGAATAATTGCTTACGTATAATGTAATTTATGACGCAATAGATTGCAAGTTTTTTATATAGCGATGATATATGGTACGGATACAGCCAATTCTAAATAAATACTGGACGAAAAAAAGGCTAAGCAAACGCTCAGCCTTTTTCTTATAACTTGATTTTACCAAACGGTATCGTTTGATAAAGGATGCAGTCAGTCTTTTAAAACATCTGCCATCGCATTGGCGACATAGTCGATGTTACTGGTGTTCAATCCAGCCACACACATGCGGGAGTTGGATACCATGTAAATACCAAACTCGCTTTGTAGGCGCTCTACTTGTTCAGGCGTCAATCCTGTAAAGCTAAACATGCCATTTTGACGGGTAATATAATCAAAGTTGCGGTTCGGGATTTTGGCTTCTAAGACAGATTTAAGCTTGAGACGCATGGCTTTGATACGGTCACGCATCGCATAGACTTCGCCAACCCATTGCTCATGTAGTACTTCATCATTCATGACGATATCGACGACACGTCCACCATGTGATGGTGGGCTTGAATAGATACGGCGCACCAAAGAATTCAGCTGACCAAATACACGCTCGGTCTCATCAACCGTTGGGCATACGACTGATAGACCACCGACACGCTCGCCATATAGTGATAAGTTTTTAGAGAACGAGTTACTGACAAACAATGGCAATCCCATATCGACGGCTTTACGAATCGCATAAGCGTCGCTGTCCATATCTTCACCAAAGCCTTGGTAAGCAATATCCATGAATGGAATCAGCTCACGCGCTTGAATGACGTTTAGCACTGTGTCCCATTGCTCACGGGTCAAATCAAGCCCTGTTGGGTTGTGGCAGCAAGGGTGTAGCAAGATCACATCATCTTTGTTCAACGTTTCAAAAAACGCAATCATCTCATCAAATTTGATGCTACTGCTGGCTTTGTCATAGTACGGGTATTTACCGACTTCGACATCAGAGCCTTCAAAAATGGCAATGTGATTGCCCCATGTTGGATCACTCACATAGCATTTAGATTGTGGGAACCATTCATGGATGAACTCAGCGCCGACTTTTAGAGCGCCAGAACCACCGATAGTGGCGATGGTCGCAACCAAACCGTCTTGTAAGATTTGAGCGTCTTTACCAAATAATAGCTCTTGGCAGCCTTTACGATGTCCTGGTAAGCCTGCCATTGGCAGATAGGGACGAGGAGAAATAGGATCAGCAATGCGCTGCTCTGCTGTTTTTACGCAGTCGAGTACGGGCAATACGCCATTTTCATCATAATAAATACCAATGCCTAAATTGACTTTATTGGGATTGCTGTCCGCTGAATATTTTTCCATCAACCCTAAAATTGGATCACCAGCATAATAGTCGATACGTTCAAACATGTTGTTTCCTTATAAAATATAAATTGAGCCGCCAAAAATCATAGAGCAAATCGACGCTTAACTCAATATGAGATTCAACTATCTTGCATAATTAATCAGATAGTTGTTCAAAGGCATTATTTATTAACGGTTTTATCGCCAGTAATGCCTGTTGCCTCCATACTTAACTACGCTGTAAGTCATTAAAATGGCTAGAAAAGTAAGTCTGCAAAAACTCCTTAAAGGCAATAGTAGCAGGAGAGAGCGCACGCGAAGACCGCTGATAGATAAAAAACTGCCGCATTTTAACCGGTTGCGCCAGCGGTCTCATTTGTAGGCCGTTGGCACTGACCCAGTCAATCACCTCAGGCATATAGGGCAGACACAGAGTGATGCCAAAGCCTTGACGGGTCATCTCAAGCGCGGTGGACATAAAATTTACTTTGTAACGCGCCTGCTGAATATGGTCAGCGATGCGGTCATCCAGCTCTGCGGTTACTTTTTCAATAAAAGGCCCTTGTAGCGTAATGAGCGGAATATCTAATAAATCTTGCCACGTGATTTCAGGTTTTTTTGCCAGTGCATGTGTGTCCGGCATGACCACGCAAAACGGCAGCTGATATAACAAATCGGCACGGATATCATCTTCAGTTTCCATAAATTCAAGCTCAGTACCGACGCCTAAATCCACCTCAATGTCTTGAACATGTTTCAGCAAATTTTCTGCTGAACAATCCAACAATGACACGCCAATTTCAGGATGCTGCTGGGCAAACTGGGCGATCACTGCTGGCATAGAGGAGGCTGCAAACTGCGAAACAGCCAGTCTGACGTTACCTTGTGCCAAATTGGTCAAACTGCTGGCCTCGTTCTCAAACAGTTGCATCTCATTCAAAATGCGCCGAGCTTGAGGGAGCAAATGATGTCCGACTGTCGACAAGGACAGCTGACGTGTGGTGCGATCAAATAACACAATACCAAGGCTAGATTCTAATTCTTTGATCAAACCACTAACGGCAGATTGGGTCAAATGCATCTGATCGCTGGCACGCGTAAAACTGCCGTTGTCAGCGACTTTGATAAAAGCGGTCAATTGGCGAATGCTGATATTCATAAGTAAACCTGATAAATAAATCATAAAAAACAATTAGTCTTATAAATAAAGCTAATCTAATATAAATGCATCGTCAATAAGAATTATTGATTGAGCATATTTTTTACAGTTTTTTATACCACCAATTGAAATTAAGGATGATTACAATGGCAGATTTATTTGAAAATCCCATGGGCTTGAATGGGTTTGATTTTGTTGAATTCGCCTCACCTCAACCTGACGCTGTCGATGCCTTGTTCCAACAGCTTGGCTTTGCCCATGTGGCCAACCATCGCTCAAAAGATGTGGCGCTATATCGTCAAGGTGACATCAATCTTATCCTAAACCGTGAGCCAAAAAGCCAAGCCAGCTACTTCGTCGAAGAGCATGGGGCAGGGGCTTGTAGCATGGGTTTTCGTGTGCAAGATTCCAAAAAAGCCTACGAGCGTGCCATTGCAATGGGTGCGCAGCCAGTAGAGGTACCAACAGGGGTGATGGAGCTGAGACTGCCAGCGATTAAAGGTATCGGCGGCTCATTGATTTATTTAATTGACCGTTATAAAGACGGCGAGTCTATTTATGATGTCGATTTTAAGTTTTTTGCCGATGTTGATAGACGTCCTGTCGGTCATGGTTTCAAAGTCATCGATCATCTGACCCATAATGTTTACCGTGGTCGCATGGCCTATTGGGCAAACTTTTATGAGCGTATCTTTAATTTCCGTGAAATCCGCTTTTTTGATATCAAAGGTGAGTACACAGGGCTGACCAGTAAGGCCATGACCGCACCGGATGGCAAAATTCGTATTCCGCTAAATGAAGAATCTAAGCAGGGCGGCGGCCAAATCGAAGAGTACTTGATGCACTTCAATGGCGAAGGTATTCAGCACATTGCTTTAGCCAGTGATGATTTATTTGCCAGTATCGATAAGCTCAAAGCCGCTGGGATTCCGCTTATGACAGCGCCGACAGCTGCTTATTATGAAATGCTCAGCGAGCGTTTGCCAAACCATGGCGAAAATGTCGCTGACTTGCAAATGCGAGGCATCTTATTAGACGGTACGACAGAAGGCGGTACACCGCGTCTATTGCTACAGATTTTCTCCGAAACTATCTTAGGTAGCCCTGTGTTCTTTGAATTTATTCAACGTAAAGGTGATTACTCAGAAGGCTTTGGCGAAGGTAACTTCAAGGCATTGTTTGAATCTATCGAGCGTGACCAAGTACGTCGCGGCACGGTTGGTCAGCAAGAAGCTGGCTAGTAAAAGCATGATTAGCAAAAAGCCGATTAGCAAAAGCTTGGAACGCCGTAAGTTTCGTTAAGTTTTAATGTGATAAGTGGACAGGACAAATGGAGTTTATCTTGTCCTTAACAGCAATAAAAGGAACACTGGCATGGAACGCCTTCAATCTCTAGACTCTCCTCATAAAACCGTCAGTGCAGGTAGTATGACTGCGAAAAAGCAACCTTACCTCTCGCATCAGCCAGATGCCAATGGTCATATTCATTATAGTGATGATGAGAATGCTATGTGGCAGGCGCTGCTGGCACGTCAAGCGACGAAAATACCCAATCGTGCCTGCGTAGAGTACCTGCAAGGCTTGGAAAAACTCAATCTACCGACTAGTTATATTCCACAGCTACAGGATATCGATGAGGTATTGCAAGCCACGACAGGCTGGCAAACAGCGGCTGTTCCGGCACTAATCAGCTTTGGCAAGTTTTTTAAACTATTGGCCAATAAGTCCTTTCCCGTGGCAACCTTTATCCGCCGCTTTGAGGACATGGATTACATCGAAGAGCCTGATATTTTTCATGAAATCGTCGGCCATTGCCCACTGCTGACGCATCCTGCGTTTGCGATTTTTAACGAAACCTACGGCAAGCTCGGTCTCACTGCGACCAAAGAAGAAAGAGGATTTTTGGCGAGGCTGTATTGGTTTACCATCGAGTTTGGTTTGGTTGGGAGCAACCCTGAAAACCGTAGAATCTATGGCGGCGGCATCCTAAGTTCACCCTCTGAAACCGTCTATGCCCTGAGCAATGAGCCGCAAAATCGACCAGAGTGTCGAGCTTTTGATCTAATGGATGTGCTGCGTACGCCTTATCGCATCGATCAGATTCAGCCGATTTATTATGTCATTGATGAGTTGGATACGCTGTTTGAGATCATCGACAGCGATATTATGGGCATGGTCAAGCAAGCCATGTCACTGGGGCTGTTTGAGCCGACTTATCCGTTGAAAATTAGTTAATGGCTGCACAGATTAGATTTTATTATTAACGTTTTAAACTTTAGTACAGCACCCTCAACACGGATGTAAGCGTCTGAAAGAGACGACGATTAACCCCTAAAATAAAAGGACATTATAATGACTGCATTATCACAAGACAGCTGCGAAGCTTGCCGTATTGGCGCACCAACCGTCAGCGAGACTGAGGCAAAAGAGCTGTTATCACAAATTCCAGATTGGTCAATAATCAACGTAGACGGCATCAAGCAATTACAGTGTCAGTATAAATTCAAAAACTTCGTTGCAGCGATGGCGTTCGCCAATCAACTCGCAGACATCGCCGAAGCAGAAGGGCATCATCCGGGCATCTTGGTAGAGTGGGGCAAAGCAACCGTTACATGGTGGTCTCACAGCATCAAAGGTTTGCATCACAATGATTTCGTCATGGCGGCTAAAACCGATCGATTATTGGATCAATAATCCGATTGGCAATCGCCAAACAAACTCATTAAACTTGCCCCCACTTAAATTCAATACTTAAATTCAATCTAACGCCAGCTTCCACTGGCGCTTTAAGGATGTGTGATGCCTCCAAAAATATTAACTCAAATTTCACCGCAATTGGCGTTTATGATTTCTGCCCTTGTCATTGCCATCATGGGCGTTACCATGATTGGCTTTGGCTGGGTTCCTCATTTATCATTAATACTTGCTATCTGTGTCTTACTGGCCATTGGTCTGTTCAAAGGCTTGAGCTTCGATGACATGCAAGCACAAATGGCCTCTGGTGTTATGCGCGGCATTGGTGCGATATATTTGTTCTTTTTCATTGGATTGATGGTCGCCGCTTTGATGATGTCCGGTGCCATTCCAACCTTGATGTATTTTGGCTTTGAGCTGATATCACCAGAGTATTATTATATTTCTGCTTTTGTATTGACGTCTATTATCGGTATCGCCTTGGGTAGTAGTTTGACCACTGCGGCGACGCTAGGCGTGGCTTTTATTGGTATGAGTAATGCCTTTGATGCCAATGTCGCGATTGCGGCGGGCGCTGTGGTTTCAGGGGCATTCTTTGGTGATAAGATGTCACCGTTGTCTGATACTTGTACGATTGCCTCATCTGTTGTGGGCATTGATTTGTTTGAACACATTCGCAATATGATGTATACCACTGTACCTGCGTGGATACTGACGGTCATTCTTTTTTGGTTTTTTTCAGGGCAGACGGCAGGCTCTGATCTTAGCGAAGTAATCGTATTACAAGGACAATTGATTGAAAGTGGCTTGGTACACGGCTATGCGGTGTTGCCTTTTATCGTACTGGTTGGTTTAGCGGTTTTTCGCGTCAATGCCATCTACACGATTATTTGTACCATCGCTGTGGCTCTTATCATTACTTATTTGCATAGCTCGCCGAGCTTCGGGCAGCTGGGTGGCTATCTGTTTGCTGGCTATGCCCCAGCTGAATCATTGGCGTTAGGCGAAGTTGGTGGCATGCTATCGCGTGGCGGTGTCCAAAGTATGTTCTTTACGCAGGCGATTGTGATATTGGCGCTGAGTCTTGGTGGACTCTTGACAGCACTGGGTATTTTGCCCGCATTATTATCCGGTATAAAAGACTCGTTGACCACGTCAGGACGCGCTATCTTTGCCGCTGCCATGTCGGCACTCAGCATCAACGTGCTGATTGGTGAGCAGTATTTGAGTATTTTACTGTCTGGTACGGCCTTTCGCCCAACGTTTGAGCGTTTGAATTTGCATCCTAAAAACTTGTCTCGTACCATCGAAGATGCAGGTACGGTCATCAATCCTTTGGTGCCGTGGAGTGTGTGCGGTGTGTTTATCAGCCAAGCGCTGGGTGTGCCTGTTCTTGACTATTTGCCTTATGCGTTTTTCTGTTATTTGTCGCTGTTACTGACGATATTGTTTGGTTTCACAGGTATCACCATTAGTCGCGTAAAAAGTCATGAGTCAATTAAGACAGCATAAGAAACTCTTAAAGCAATGAAACTTTATGAAAAGATTTAGGGCGTATCTTCAATGAGGATACGCCCTTTTTTTTTACCAGCCTTGCAGAATAATATTGTTATTATTTAATGTCACCTGATAAGCCCCTAGTATCACACTCTCATCATCCAAGCATTGTCCAGTGGCAAGGTTAAAACGCTGCTTATAAATGGGTGAGGCGACATAGAGTATTTCTTCATCCGATCCTGCCTCAGTCACAATCGTCGTGCCACCAATTAAACCTCGCGACAGTACATTAGCTTGACTGAATGGATCGTAATTATCAAGAGCAAATAGGTCGTCTTTTTTGGTGCGAAAAATAGCAATTTGCTTGCCCTCTATCAGCGCACAAACGCCTGTATCAGGAATGATGTCGTTAAGATGACAGATAGTGTGCTGTGTCATGGGGTGTTATCCTTAAAGATTGTGGCGTTAATAAAGCATTCTACTGGTATAAATTTTCTTCGCTTGCTGTGCGGTTGATAGGCAGAGGATTTGAAGCATTTATACCAGTAGTGCTATCTTTTTTAAACGGTACTCTTTTTAAATCGAACCAACCATCTACAAAAGAACAGGGCGCTGATATTCAGTTAAGCCAATTCCACGAGTTTTATTTCTGACTTCTCTGCCTCAGTCGCTGGTCGGATTTGATCACGCTCGGTCACAAACACCACATTGTCATCGCCTTGTTCACTGTTCACAAAATGGCGGAAACGTTTGAGTTTTTCGGTATCGTTGATCGTCTCAGCCCATTCGCACACGTAATTTTCGATGAGAAGCTCCATTTGGGCTTCAAGTTCCTCCGCGATTCCTAGACTGTCCTCGATGATGACCGCTTGTAGATATTCAAGGCCGCCCTCTAAGCTCTCACGCCATTTTGAGGTGCGCTGTAGTTTGTCGGCCGTTTTGATGTAAAACATAATAATGCGGTCGATATATCTGACCAAGGTCTCAGTATCGAGATCAGTTGCGAACAATTCACCGTGACGCGGAGTGATACCACCATTGCCACAGACAAATAAATTCCAGCCGTTTTCGGTTGCGATCATGCCAAAGTCTTTACTTTGCGCTTCAGCACACTCTCTCATACAGCCTGACACCCCCATCTTGATCTTGTGCGGCGAACGCACGCCTTTGTAACGATCTTCTAGTCTCAAAGCGAGCCCCATACTGTCATCAACCCCATATCGGCACCAGTCATTACCCACACAAGATTTGACGGTACGTAACGATTTGCCGTAAGCATGCCCAGTTTCAAACCCTGCTTGCACCAGTTGTGTCCAGATGTCAGGCAACTGCTCCATACGTGCACCAAACAGATCTACACGCTGCCCGCCAGTGATTTTGGTATATAGATTGAACTCTTTTGCGACTTGTCCAAGGACGATGAGTTTGTCGGCAGTGATTTCACCACCCGGTACTCGCGGCACGACGGAATACGTGCCATCTTTTTGGATGTTACCTAAATAGTAATCGTTGCTGTCCTGTAATGGCGTCAGTTCAGGTTTTAGCACATAATCATTCCAGCACGAGGCCAAAATAGAGGCGACTGTCGGTTTGCAAATCTCACAGCCATGACCGCGACCATGTTCAGTCAGCAATTCATCAAAGGTTCTGATGCCATGCACCCGAATCAAGCTGTACAAGTCTTGACGAGAGTAAGCAAAATGCTCGCACAAGTCGTTATTGACCTCAAAACCAAGCGTGGTTAGCTGATGGCTCAGGGTGTCTTTCACCATGGGCGCACAACCGCCGCAGCCCGTGCCTGCACTTGTCACTGCTTTTACATCAGCAATCGAGTACGCGCCGTTTTCGACCGCTGAGCAAATTGCGCCTTTGGACACGTTATAACAAGAGCAAATCGTGGCGGTATCTGGCAGATTGGCGATGCCCATTACAGGTTTTTCGACATTGGGTAGGATCAGGCTTTCAGGATGCGCTGGCAGGTCAATGTCATTGAGATACAATTGCAGCAAGTTATTATAGTCTTCGGTATCGCCGACCAATACAGCACCAAGCAAGCGTTTGTTATCCGCTGTGGTGACAAGCTTTTTATAAATGCCTTCCGCCGGATTTTGATACAGATAGCTCAGTCCGCCTTCCGTCGTGCCATGAGCATCACCAATACTGCCCACGTCAACGCCCATCAATTTTAGTTTGGTGCTCATGTCAGCACCCGTAAAAGTCTGCTCGTTATCGCCTGCAATCTGCGCGGCACAAATACTCGCCATGTTATAGCCGGGTGCTACTAAGCCAAACACTTTATTGTCCCAAACGGCGCACTCACCAACCGCATAGACATGATCGGCATTGGTACGGCATTGCTCATTGATTAAAATGCCACCGCGTGCGCCTATCTCGATACCGCATTCAGGATTGTTTTTAATAATATTATCTTGTGGTCTAATACCTGCGCTAAACACAATCATATCGGTGTCTAACGATGTGCCATCGGTAAATTGCATGGTGAGATAGTTGGCATTACTGTCTGCACTATCAGGGTCTGTACTATCAGAAGTAGAGAAAATCTCTTGAGTGTTTTTGCCTGTCAGGACTTTTACGCCCAGCGCCTCAATTTTGCGCTTCAAAATCTCGCCACCCGCTGCATCTAGCTGAACACCCATAAGCTGCGGGGCAAACTCGACCACATAAGTGTCGAGACCTAATGTAACCAAGGCTTTTGCCGCCTCAAGTCCAAGTAGACCGCCGCCCACCACCACGCCTTTTTTGACTGTGGGTAACTCAGCAATGGCCAAAATCTCATCCAAATCAGCAATTGTACGATACACGTGACAGTGCGGATGCTCGCGACCAGGAATCGGTGGCACAAAGGGGTACGAGCCTGTCGCCAATACCAACTCACTATATTCAATCTGCTCACCAGACTCAGTGGTGATAGAGCGATTGGTCGAATCGATATCTACAATTCGCTGGTTCAAATGCAAATTAATTTGCGACGACTCATAAGTGGTGAGATCGACGAGGTTCAGCTTACTGGCATCTTTGTGCTCAAAATAACTGGACAAATACACACGGTCATAAGCAGGGCGGTCTTCTTCTGCAAATACATGAATCTCGAATTGCTCATGCAGTCCTTGCTCAATCGCTCTCTCAACGAAATGATGGCCGACCATGCCATTGCCAATCACGACCAGATTGCCTTTGCTTTTTATGACCGTGTTTTCTGCTCTTATTGTAGTGCTACTCATACGACTGTCCTCTATATAGCTGATAAATGACATTTAGATGCCTACTGCTATAGAACATTCAATAATTGTGCCAAGCAACTTTATTTTGGTGTGATTCCTGAGCATTGACGCTCTCAGCATTTGCTTGACGTATGAGGATAAACAGTAGGTTTCTTAACGTTTGGTAGGGTCTGAATAGGGGCTAAAGAAAGACTAAAACCAACATCAATATGGAGGATAAGGCTGTCGGTCATGCATTTTCTGTCAGTGCCTGCATAAGGTACAAATGCACCAAAATAGCGATAATCATGCCCCAATTTGGGTTCTATCATTGTCTGTCCGTCATCGCGTTACCTTGACTACTGCCCTATGTTTTTCATAGTTATTAAAATACCCATGTTATTTTGCCATCGCCGTACAAGCCTTAATAAGAAGGCGTTGTAGCGGTATTTTAGGATCAATTTTCATGTTAAAAACGTGGCTTGCAACTTCAACTGGCATAGCCATTGCACCGCCTCAAGTGTCTTAATTGATTGTTTTTGGACACTTGACGCTTTGTAATAACCTAGAAGTTAACCATTTGAGGAAGCCGCCTATGTCATCATCGACCCCCGTTGCATCTACTAAAGACAAGCTTAATGTCTTGTCTTTTTCGGGCAAAAATAAAATCCTGCATTTAGGTTGGATGGCGTTTTTTCTGACTTTTTTTGTGTGGTTCAACCATGCACCGTTTTTATCAGCGATTGGTGAAACGCTGAATCTGACTAAAGACCAAGTCAAAACGTTGCTGATTTTAAACGTGGCATTGACTATCCCCGCCCGTGTCATCATCGGCATGTTGACCGATCGTTTTGGCCCACGTATTGTCTATACAGCAATTTTGGCCATCGGTGCGATTCCGTGCTTTACCTTTGCTTTTGCACAAGATTACAACACCTTGGCATTGTCTCGTTTTTTACTGGGTTTTGTGGGTGCAGGCTTCGTGGTTGGTATTCGCTTGATGAGTGATTGGTTTCCAACCAATGAGCTGGGCACGGCAGAAGGCATTTATGGCGGCTGGGGTAACTTTGGTTCAGCGGCAGCGGCACTGTTATTGCCAACCGTGGCGATTGGTGCAGCGGCTGTCTTTGGCGGCGATGAGGGCTGGCGTTATGCCACTGCCGTATCAGGTGTCGTCATGGCACTTTATAGCGTGGTTTTTTATAAAATGGCGCGCAACACCCCCAAAGGTGCCACTTACTTTAAACCCAAAAAGTCGGGCGCCATGATGGTGACGTCATCGGGTGATTTTTGGCTGATGATGGTGTTTAAATTGCCAATGTATTTGGCATTGGCGTTATTGGCATGGAAGTTGTCACCTGCTGGCGTGAGTTTGCTCAGTCAATCTAGTGTCACGATGATTTATATTGGTCTTGCCGTGCTGTATGTCTACGAGTTCATTAGCAGCTACCGCTTTAATAAAGAGGTCTTTACCACGCCTGTACCTGAAGCGCATCGTTATGATTTTAAGCAGGTTGGTATCCTCAATATTCTCTATTTTGCCACTTTTGGTTCAGAGCTTGCCGTTGTCTCGATGTTGCCGTTGTTCTATCAAGAGACCTTTAGTCTGTCGATCGTGATGGCGGGTGTGCTGGCATCAAGTTATGCCTTTATGAACCTTATGTCACGTCCTGGCGGCGGTTGGCTCAGTGATAAATTTGGCCGTAAAATTACCTTGTTGATTTTGACAGCAGGTTTGGCTATTGGGTATTTATTAATGGGCTTTCTTGATTCAACATGGCCGCTGGCGCTGGCGTTATTGATTACTATGTTTTGCTCGTTTTTTGTACAAGCAGGAGAGGGTGCGGTCTTTGCTGTGATTCCACTCATCAAGCGCAGTATGACAGGGCAATTTGCAGGCATGACGGGCGCATACGGTAACGTTGGCTCAGTGGTCTATTTAACGATACTCAGTCTGGTGTCGTATCAGGTGTTTTTCTTTGTGATCGCCGCGACAGCTGTGATTGGTTTCTTTGCGCTATTTTTACTCAAAGAACCTGAAGGTGTCATCATAGAAGAGATGCCAGATGGAACGTTTGCCGAAATTCAAGTCAGCCATCGGTAGCACGAGAAATATTAATGGGGATGACTGTGACCACGATGACAAAAGCTTGCCAACAGGGACGTCCAAAAGACACTCACAAAAGCCCGCAGTATAAGGGTGATAAAGTCAGTGCGGACTTGACTACTAATATGGCTATTGACATGACCGATAATGTCCCTGCTAACTCGGATATCCAAAGTCACACTGGTGAGCAGTCATCTGCTATTGAATCCAGCCATTCTAATGCAGACTCTGCCTTATGGTGGCTGGACTTCTTTACGATGAAAGGCCGTAAAGCGGAAAATCAAGACAGCCTACTAATAACCACTTGTCTGCCGCATTATTTTGGGGATGCTGTATCGACCGAATCTGCTGACTTAACCCAAAATTGTGTGCCTAAACAAGCGACAATGCCAACAGCGCCACTGTTGGTGCTCATGGCAGACGGCGTCAGTGCTTGCCAGTTTCCAAAACAGGCAAGTCAGCTGGTCATCAACACCGTTGCCGAAAAAATCACACTTGCATTGGCAAAATTGGTGCAAGTGCAGTATGAGTCAGAAGATCAGCCTCAAGCCATGCCTGCCAGTTTGGATGAGGATCAAGTGGCTAGCATCATTAGAACGGCAGTCAATAAAGCCAATGATGTGTTGTATTTTCCGCAAGCATACCAGCGAGTGCCGCCTTTATTGTCGACGCTGTCGGGCTTATTGTGTATTGGTGATCGTATTCATCTGTTTCATACGGGCGATTCACGGATTTACCGTGTTGGGATAGACAGCCTGACGGTACTTAGTGACGATCACCGCATTCATCGAGGTGAAGACAAAGGGGCGCTGTCGGCGGCTATCGGCGCTGATGGGCAGGTGGACTTGCAACAATTGGTGTTTACACTGCATCAAAACGAATGCTTGGCAATAATGACCGATGGTATTTATGAGCATATCGATGAGGTCGAGTTAGCGTTTGAGCTGTGTACCGCGGCGACAAATATGTGTCAAGCACTGGCCACAACGCACAAACTACCAGCAAGGTTTCAGGCCAGTCAGATCATATGTGAGCACGCTTTTACAGAGGGCAGTCACGATAACTTGAGTATGATCATGCTGAGTATGAAGCCGATATCGAGTGAATCGACCTTAATAAATAATTCTGATGCAGTTGATTTGTTTGAAAGTGATAGCGTAACGTCTCACGATATGCATCGCTATCAGCTGCCCACAGATTTGGAAGTGGGGGATTGTATCGATGGTTTTACCGTGGTCAGTATTATTGCCCGCACTGCCCGCAGTCATGTGTATTGGGTACAAGATGACGATCAGAATGACTTTGTATTGAAGTCGCCAAGCCTTGATACCATTGCTGATGGCCATTATCTGCGTGATTTTTTACAAGAACGTAAAATTGGTCTGAGCCTCTCAAAACACCGCCGTGCTGGCGAGTCTGCTTATAATCAAGCGGATCCCAATCTCTTGCAGACGACTGACGCAAATAAAAACACTAGCCACAATATGGGGTCGGGGTTGCACGCCTCAGGGCTGTTGCGTTACTACCCAGTGCCTGCTAGCACCAACTATTTATATCACTTGACCGAGTATATCGAAGGCGAGAGCTTACGCGACTTCATCGAACGCCATGCGCCCTGCGATGTATGGCAAACTTATGATTTGCTGACCAAAATCGGTATGGCCGCTCGTGTGATGCACCGCAATTATCTGTTGCATCAAGATATTAAACCTGAGAACGTCCTCTTGACCAAATCAGGGGCCGTGAAGCTAATCGACTTTGGCTCTGCTAGCTCATCAATATTAAAAGACAGTACGCGACCACCCAATGGCGATCTACATTACGCTGCACCAGAGTATTACACTGATGCACCAAAAGGGGTACATTCTGACCTATTCTCCATTGCCGTGATCGGTTATGAGCTATTGACAGGGCAACTGCCATTTGGCTCGCAAGACTTAATGAATCCACAGCAGACTCTCGTCATGCCAGCGCAGCCGTTACGGCAACACAATGTACCGTCCGTTATTCAGCAAGCGCTCATGCGGGCGCTACACCCCAATACCAATGTTCGCTATCAGGCCATCGGTGAGTTTTTACAAGACTTCAATCCTGACAATCGAGCACGCAGTCGCGACCCTGAACCACTGATTAAACGCAATCCCTTATTGGTATGGCATGGCATTTGCTTCATACAGACTGTCATCATCGTCTTATTGTTGTGGGTCTATCTGTCATGATCGCCCACGTTCAATGACATGCCATCGCTTGTTTAACATTGCACTATGCTGCTAAGGAACGTCGCTTTATGTTGCTTCATAGGTCAAAAACTGCCGAAAAGTCTGATATTTATACGACCGAATTCATCCAAAGGTCTGCCCATCATGCCGCTAGTGACAGTGACAGTGACAGTGCTAGTGATAATGCTGGTAAATATAGTGCTGATAGTCATAAGACCAATCATCATAATGATCAAACTGGCAGTGCGGGTGTCATCATCATTGGCGCTGGCATGGCGGGTAGCCGCTTTGCCATTGAGCTTGCACGGGCGCGGCAGCAAGGTATACAGGCAAATAACGCGCGTTCAGACAGTATACAGGCAGAAACCTCCGCTGTACCGCTACCAATCACTCTGATTAGTAAAGAGCCACAGGTGGGTTACAACCGCATCATGTTGTCGCCAGTGCTGGCAGGAGATACGGCGTTTGAGGACACGTATTTGTATGATAAATCAGAGTATGAGCAATTGGGTATCACGGTACTGGCTGGGGTCGGCGTTGAGACGATTGATACTGAGCACCAGTGTATTGAGCTTGATAATGGGCAAAGTCTTCATTATGCCAAATTGGTGATTGCGACTGGTTCAACGGCTCGAGTGATACCGTTTCCCAATCATACGGCCAAAGGTGTGCATGTCTTTCGCGACTTATCAGATGTCACCACGTTAACCGAATATGCTCGTCAAGGCAAAACAGGCTTGGTAATTGGTGGCGGTGTATTGGGGTTAGAGGCGGCATGTGCGTTGGCTGCGCAAGGGGCAAACATGACCGTGATTCATGTTGACGATTACGTGCTCAATCGCCAGCTTGACTTGCCAGCTGCCGAGCTTTTGCAAGCCGAGTTAAGTCGACGCGGCGTTGGTCTAGAAGTGTCTGCAAATACTGAAGCCATCGTCATAAACGACGCCGACGAGGTGTGCGGACTGGCCTTAAAAGACGGTCGTATCTTGCCCGCTGATTTTATAGTGATGGCAGTGGGCGTGATTCCCAATACCGCCTTGGCGAAAGACAGTGGTATTGCCGTCAATCGCGGCATCGTTGTGGATGACTGCATGCACACCAGTTGTCCTCATGTGTATGCAATTGGCGAGTGTATTGAGCTAGAGGGTGAGCTGTTTGGCATGGTCGCCCCCGTGAATCAGCAAGTCGATACCCTTGTGACGGTCTTAAAAGATACGCTAATATCAGACCCCGTAACTACACTAGACGGCACTGCGTCCTCACAAGAACACTGGATACCTTTCGTTAGCAAACCATTATCTTTAAAACTCAAAGTATCTGGCGTATCGGCGTTTTCTGCCGGTCAAATTGCCTTTGAGGATGACGATGCTGAGGCTATTGAAACGCTCATCTATCGTCAGCCCACTTTGAACCATTATCACTGCCTTTATCTTAAGAATAATAGAGTCATCGGCGCTGTACTTTATGGTGACGTCAATGATGGCAGTTTTTACAGCCAACTTATCACGGACAACGTCGATATATCGCTTATAAAAGAGGATTTAATCTTTGGTAGTGCCTATTGTGATTTGGACAAATTGAATCTGAACGATAGAGCTGTTGATGGGACAAATAATGTATTGGCCATGACTGAGTTGGTGGAGGAGGCATCATGAGTGAAGCAGCAATCAATAAAACCTCAGGTCAATCATCTCGGCATCCTAAAAATGTGGCGAGCCAAACCATTACCACTCACAATATCAGTGTGACTGACACGATTAATCAAGTGCGGTCGCTAGACACAGCTCATGGTTCGATCAAAACTGTCCGCACAACCTGTCCTTATTGCGGCGTCGGTTGCGGTGTTTTGGCTCAGATTGATCAGGCTGGCACGGTCAGTGTCAAAGGCGATCCTGAGCACCCTGCTAACTTTGGCAAATTATGCTCAAAAGGCAGCGCGCTTGCCCAAACATTGGGTGCTGAGCGTCGCTTGATTCAGCCTTATTATCAAAACAAGCTGGCATCTATGCACCAGCAGCAGCCCATGCCACCAGATATATTTACTCGGCTTCATACTATAACAACGTCTGACCCGCAGCCAATTTTTGATACACAGCCACTTATTAACAACACCGACTGGGACACTGTATTAGCAGATATTGCCAAGCGTTTAAATGACACCATCGCTAAACATGGACGCGACAGCATTATGTTTTATGTCTCAGGGCAACTGCTCACCGAAGACTATTACGTTGCCAATAAATTTATCAAAGGCTTTATCGGCAGTAACAACATCGACTCCAACTCTCGGCTATGCATGTCATCAGCGGTAGCAGGGCATAAGCGGGCGTTTGGTGCCGATCTGGTGCCCGCTAATTACGAAGATTTGGAAGCCTGTGATTTGTTGGTACTGGTCGGCTCAAATATGGCGTGGTGTCATCCTATTTTATTTGGACGTTTTTTAGCGGCCAAGAAGTTGAATCCGAACAAAAAACTAATTGTCATCGACCCGCGCCGTACAGACTCTTGTGAGTTTGCGGATTTGCATTTGCCCATTGTGGCTGGCACCGACACGCATTTATACAATGGTTTATTGCATTACCTTGAGCAGCACGGTTGCCAAGATGAAGAGTATGTCAGCAAAATCACAGGTGTCGATGATGCTTTGAATGCAGCTAAAGTGTGGACGATCGATAAAGTGGCAAGCGCATGTCAAGTGCCCATCGACAATGTTCGCCAGTTTTATGAGCTGGTTGCGGCCAATGAACAGACAGTGACGGCGTTCAGTATGGGAGTGAATCAGTCCAAAAGTGGCACGGACAAGGTCAATGCCATTATCAACACCCATCTGTACACGGGGCGCGTGGGTAAAGTGGGGGCGAGTCCGTTTTCACTCACTGGTCAGCCCAATGCGATGGGCGGACGAGAAGTAGGCGCACTGGCCAATTTGCTGGCTGCTCATTTGGATTTGGCAAATGCCGATCATCGGCAGCTGGTGGCGGACTTTTGGCAATCGCCGCAGCCTATCTCCTCAGAGGCTGGCGTCAAAGCGTGCGATGCGGCAGACGCTATTTTGGATGGACGAATCAAAGCCATTTGGATTATGGCGACCAATCCCGTGGTCAGTTTGCCAGAGGCGGACAGATTTCGCCAAGCGCTGGCAGAATGTGACTTGGTGATCGTGTCTGATTGTTCAGTAGACAGTGACACGGTGAAATGTGCTGACATTGTACTGCCCGCCCAAGGCTGGGGCGAAAAATCAGGAACGGTCACCAATTCTGAGCGGCGCATCTCTCGTCAACGCTCAATAATGCCGGCAACAGGTGTGGCAAAGCCAGACTGGTGGATACTCTCACAAGTGGCCAAACACATGGGGCTGGCAGGGTTTGACTATCAGGATCCCAGCGAGATATTCAACGAGTATGTGGCACTGACAGCCTATGGCAATGATAAAAACCAAACCGTATCAGCCAAAAACCAGCCGCGTTATTTCAATCTGGCCAAAGATTTATCCGTGTTTATGACAGAGGCCGATCATAACGGTCAGCCTATCCATCAAAGCCTTAAGTCAAGTGCGCTTAGTCGTGAAGATTATGACATGATGCCGCCGTTTCAATGGGGCGGCACGCGTATCTCTATGATTCAAAACAACGTATCCAATCAGTCGTCAAAGAGTGCTACTCACCAAATAGCAACTTGCATCAAAGCCCAACTGATCGCCATTACGCCTGCTGATGATGCCAGTGTGCCTAACCAACACCAGCGAAAATGTAAATTTCAACAGGCGGATGTCAATCAGTATCCTCTAAAGTCTTACTCTCAACCTGCCAACCAATTAGAAGAGAATATATCGTCAACATTGAATAAACCAAGCATTGATTTGCGACTTATCACGGGCAGACTGCGCGATCAATGGCATACCATGACTCGAACAGGCTTAGCCCCGCAACTGAATCAGCATCAATCCGTGCCCACACTGACACTACATCCTGATGATGCCAAGCAGTTGGATGTGGCAGCCGATGACTTTGTGCAGGTTTATCGTCAATATGAAAACAATGTGACATCTGCTCTGACTGATGATGTCGCCGCGAGTAATGTACTGGTACAAGTCACGATTAGCGATGCGGTGCGAGTTGGCGATGCGTTTATACCGATGCACTGGAGCGAGGCTTTTGCCAGTTTTGCTCGTATGGGCACGCTGATTCCAACGGTCGTTGATCCACATTCGGGGCAGCCTGAGCTTAAAAACTCCGCAATCAGCGTCACGGCAGTGCCGATGCACATATTTGGCAAGATTTTGGTGCATCCTGACTGGCAAGACGCCGTTATAGTGCAATTGCGTACCATTTTGGACAATATTGAGGCAAAAATAGGGCAAGAAGAATTATTGCAAAATAATAATAGTGCAGGTGTTGATGCATCTTCGACAAATAACTTGCCCTCACTTACTTGGAATCTCAGCCGCCAAGCAAATAGCGTATTAATTAACGTTGCCAGCCCAAGTGCGAAGGCGCGTGATCGGTTGAATACTCCTGAGTTTTGGCAGCAGTTTGCCCAAGCTGTGCAATCATCAGTGCCATCGGTTTCACAGGCTTGCGCTATGAATACGGCGTTCACCGTCAGCCAAGAGCACCAGCAATTGCGCTTGGTTATGACCCAATCTATCGATGAAGTAGCGGCAAATAGTAGCGTGACGGCCAACATAGCCAATATCAACACAGCCAACATCAAAACAGGCAATCAGAAGGCTAATGAGGCGCTCATTATGGCTGTCTATCTTGCACCAACGCTCAAAGCGTTACCGAGTATGCATTGGCTCGACAGCTGTTTTGCCGATACCAGTCAAATCCCCTTCAATCAGCGTTATAAGTGGTTGTTAGCAGGGCGTCCTGCCAGTGGTTACGTCGATCCAGGGCCGCTGGTGTGTTCGTGCATGTCTGTGGGAGAAAACATCATTATTGAGGCCATTACTAAACATGATTGTACCAGTGCGACAGCAGTCGGAAAACAGTGCCGAGCCGGTACCAATTGCGGTTCTTGTGTGGGTCAGATCAATGAATTGATCGCGGAGTATGGTCAATTAGCACAAGCTTAATCGCTCATGTGGCACGCTGTTTGCAACCTATAGCTTATAGAGTAAAACTGATCACGGGTCAGTCATAGACTGAGTTTTTTAACGGTTTTACTTTTCGTTATCCACTTTACTGCATTTATGTTGTCATCAGGAGCTACCGTCATGCCGCATTCATCTGCCTTTGTGTCAAACCGTTCAACGTACGACTTAGCGGGTCAAAACTGTGCAGAAACGACCAAAGCCTATCATAAGAAAGGAGTTGTATATTTGGTGGGTGCAGGATCTGGTGACCCTGAACTGCTGACCTTAAAGGCATTGAGAGTGATGCAGCGTGCTGATGTGGTACTGTATGACAGCTTGGTCTCTGAAGATATTTTGGATATGTGTGCGCTCACTGCCGAAAAAATATTCGTCGGTAAGCGCCGTGCCAATCATGCGTTACCGCAAGAGGGTATCAACGAGCTTTTGGTCAAACATGCGCTTGCCAATAAAACAGTGGTGAGGCTAAAGGGCGGTGACCCCTTTATCTTTGGGCGTGGCGGCGAAGAGCTACAAGAAGTGGTACGTCATGGCATCTACTTTGAGTCAATTCCCGGTATCACCGCTGCCAGTGCTGCGGCAAGTCGAGCAGGTATTCCACTGACGCATCGCGATCATGCCCAATCGGTTCAGTTTGTCACTGCCTGCAAAAAACTTGGCGAACCGAATACTGACTATAGCGAATTGCTTGACAGCACTCAGACGGTCGTTTTTTATATGGGATTGCACCGTTTGGATGAGATGACAAAAGGGTTGATTGCGGCAGGACGCGACAGTGAGACACCTTTTGCTATCATCAGTCATGCCAGTTTACCCACGCAGCAAGTACTTATAGGCACATTAAAGGATATCGCAGAACAACAAGCGTCTGCCAATCTGCCTACGCCTGCACTATTAATTATGGGCGATGTGGTCACCCTGCATGCGGAGTTCGCCGAGTTTAATCTTGGCACACTAGTAGCGCCAACCATAGAAGCCAGCTGTATATAGTTGATCCTAAATAAAAAATGAAACAACGATTATTCTATCAATCCTTACGCCAATAAACCTTAATAACCGAGTCAGCCCGCGCCAATCCGAGCCTTTGTTGTAATAGCCCTCGAAGTGCTTTGGCTGTACCTGCTTCTAAAGCGCTCCAAAACTTATCAATGTGTAAAGGATGTGTGGTCAAATAATCAGCCAATGTCTTATCGATTAAGTCGGCCAGCGCTCGTCCCGCATTGACTTGATTCGTCACTAAAGGCAATACCGTAAAGTGATTGTCTTGCTGATTTGCCGCATTATTATTTATGCTATCAGTGCCTAATGTAACCGTATCAAAATATGTTTGATCGGCTGCATCTTCTGTGACACAAAGAACTAATGGCGGCTGAGGATTGTCCCAAAGCTCGAGCAAGCGCGCAACAGTTGGCATCGAGGTTTCATCAGCAATCAGCAACGCTTGACCTTCACGCAAATGCTCAACCTTTTCAGGGAATTCACGTTTGCTTATCACGCTATCGCCTGCTTGTAGTGAACGCGCCCAATTACCGCCTGACGTGTCACCATGCAAAAAAACATCGACCCACGCTTGCACGCCATCTGAGGTTTGCCACGCTTTTCTTAACGTGTAATAGCAATGAGCGCGTTCAGGCTGCTCACTTTTATCAATACTGTTATCAGCGCCTTCATTAGGAATTTTTGCCACGCTGCGGTTATGCTCTAAATCAAATAAATACGCATAGCCAGCTTCATTGATTGGTACAGAGCTTGAGCGATGATGGTTTGAGGTATCACCAATAGCATTTAAGTGAGGGACGGTTAATATAAGGCGCAGCATGTTTTTGCTGATCATGCGGCTGTCCTGTACGACAAAACGCTGTTTGGTCAGTTTGATGGTTTTTTTGCCGAGCTTTTTGTCCGCTTTTTGTTTGAGCAAAATATATTGGGTGTTTAACTCCTCCATTTGGGTGATAGGCGCTATAAATGGAATAAAAAACGTCTGCTCACGTGTCTGAGTAGACGTTTTTTTTGTGTCATCAAACTGTATCTGTAGGGCGATTGCTTCTGCATATACCGCCGTCAATTGTACGTTTGCCCCAACCAGCTCATCTGACTTCAAGGACGTAAAAACCTGCAAAAATCCGAGCAGCTCATCGACATGTTCCTCATTGATATGAGCCATGGCATCTGCAATCTCAGGGAAGGTTAAGATGGTATACGAGTCTGCTTGAGTAGGAGACTTGTTTTCAATAGAGGGGATAGAATGGGTCATATATATACTCACGAACAACAGTGAATGGAGGAGAGAAAAACGGCATCTCCATTAATGATAATTGTTTTTATTCTCGTTTACGAGTAAAATCAATTTTTATTGGCTTTTTGATACAAAGACCACGATTTTAATTAACGATGAGTACCTATATGTTACGTGCAGATCAACTGACCGTCAGTCGTCAAGGAAATACCTTACTAGACAATGTGAGCTGTGAGATGGATACCAATGAATTAGTAGCCTTGGTGGGACATAACGGTTCAGGCAAATCCACTTTGATTAAAGCGTTGGCAGGCGAGATGATGAGTAATGGCGGTAGCGTCAATTTAGATGAGCGCCGTATTGGTGACTACAGTAGTAAGGAGCTGGCTCGGCAAATGGCTTATTTGCCGCAGCAATTACCGGACGCCGCTGGGTTCACAGTGCGTGAATTGGTCATGCTGGGACGCTATCCTCATCAAAAATGGCTCCAAAAACCAAGCCAAATTGACAGAGATAAAGTAGCAGAAGCGATGAGTATCACTCAAACAGAAGCGTTCGCTGACCGTATTACGGTCACACTCTCAGGTGGCGAGCGTGCCCGAGTTTGGCTGGCTATGTGTCTGGCGCAGGACACCCGATATCTGTTGCTCGATGAGCCATTAGCGGCACTTGATATGCACTATCAGCTAGAAGTTATTCAGCTTATTCGTCGTTTGGTCGATGAGCAGGGGTTGAGTGTGGTTATTATTATCCATGATATCAATTTGGCAGCGCAGTATGCCGATCGAGTCATCGCGCTAAAAAACGGCCGTGTTTGTCATAATGGTGACATCAAAAGCACCATGCAGCCTGACATACTGCGTGACATCTTTAACGTCGATATGCAGTTGCTTCAGCATCCTATAACCGGACAACCGGTTGCCGTTGCTTGATATCGGGCTTTCCCCATTGTTGCTCATTTACTTATCTCATCTTATCCGCTTAAAAAAGATAGACCGCTATGTTTTCTGTCCTGTATCAATATATCGACTCTAAACGGGTCGCAAAACCTTTACTAACTGATCGTATCGGCACCGCTTTGGTAAAGATAAAGTGGCGACCTATCGTCGCAACGTTGGCACTCGCCACCGCACTGACTGCCTGTCATAAGCCAACGACTGAGCAACAGACCACGCAAGTAGACAGCCCAAATAACGTGGACATCAATATCGTTTCTCCCGACTGGGGCAATGCGGCGACGTTGACCGCAATGGGCTATCCACCGATTGCAACAGGCGATATGAGAGTTTGGGACAGATGGGTGGGCACGCCTAAATTGCCGCCTTCAACGATTGATTTGGGTATTCGCTATCAGCCCAATGCTGAACTGATCGCCCAGCTGCCCGTTGATATGGTGGTGGATAACTTTTTTTATGAACATGCCCGAAGCCTTTATGGGGACGTGCCCGCCGAGTCTATTATGTTTGCCGCTAAAGGTGATACCGCGACTTGGGCGGATTATACCCAGCCGACACGGCAGTTAGGTAAATTGATTGATGAGCCTAAATTGGCTGAAGACTATATTGTAAAAAGCCGTAAAGACATAGAGGTCGCCAGTGAGCGTCTCCAACAGCGCTATCCAAATATAAAAAAATTCGCCGTGGTACAGTTTGCTGATGCCAATAATATGCGCATGTATGTCGCCAACAGTTTGTTTCAACCAGCGCTTACCCAAATGCAAAAAGAGCTTGTGGTACTGGGCAAAGGCAATAGTTACGGTTTTGTGCCGATACGAATGGGCGACTTGGCGCAATTGGATGACGATGTTTGCTTATTAATCATCGATCCTTTAAGCCCGATCACCCGAGCTGAGATTAAGGACAGTCTGGTTTGGGAGCGCTTAAGCTACGGCAATAACCGCTGTGTGGGCGAGATGCCGCCAGTATGGATTTATGGTGGCATGTCATCATTGGTCGACTTGGCAAATAATTTATCCACTGTCGAATTAAAAGGCGGGAGTGCGTCATGACCGCTAACATTAATGTTAATACCAATGCTAACACCAATCAGCCCCATCACACACCTGCCAATAACATAACCAATGATGCCAAGCTTATGACGTCACTTTCTTCTTCTCAGTCGCTCGATACCTCAAAGCAACCCGCTGCGCCAACGCAAAATCTACCTAGTCCATCACCGAACGCACCTCAACAACAAAGCACTCGTCTCGCGGCTACGTCATGGCAATTATGGGCAACGTTTATTGTCCTTGTAAGCTTGTGCTTGTGGAGCAGCTGGGCATTAATCAATCAAGAGTGGACGCGGCCTATTGGGGATTTGTTTCTCTCAAGCGCGCAGTTGGATATTGCCAGCATGGCGACGCAGCTGCATGTGGTAGCGACCAGTGTGGTGGCGCTATTGGCAGGGGGTTTGCTGGGCGTGGTCAGTATATTGCTACAGCAATTGGTCAAAAACCCTTTGGCTTCAGACACCACTTTGGGTGTGGGCGTGGGCGCACAGTTGGCCATGCTAATCGTGACCTTGTTTGTGCCAAGCTTAGCGATTTATGGCGGTATTTATGTGGCCTTTGTCGGGGCGATTATCAGTATGGGGCTGGTCTTTGCTCTGTCAGCGCCCAGCCGATTTAACCCTTTGATTTTAATATTGGCAGGTTTGGTGGTCAATATTTTACTCGCTGCCGTTGCCAACGTCTTGGTGTTGTTTTTTGCTGAGCGTAGCAATGGCATGTTGTCATGGGCAGCGGGGTTTTTGGCACAGAACAGCTGGCACACCAGTATGATGCTGGCGATAACGGCGGTCGTCATGGCAGTCGTGTGCTTGCCGTTATTAAAACCACTGACCCTGATGAGTTTGGACGACATGCAGGCCAAGCGTTTGGGCGTACCTATCAATGGTATCCGCGCTTTGGTGGTGCTTATCGTGGCCGTTATAACGGCTTTGGTGGTCAGTGAGGTTGGTCTAATTGGCTTTATCGGTCTGGGTGCTGCTAGCTTAGTCAACGCTTTAGGCATTTCATCAATCAGCAAACGCTTGGCTGCGGCCTTTGGTTTAGGGGCGTTACTGCTATGGCTGACCAGCAATTTGGCCTTGTTGCTTGAGCCGGTGCTGAATATGCAAATCCCAGCAGGGGCGATGACGGGTATTCTTGGCGCACCACTTATTATTTGGCTGATTTTACGACAGCGCCGTGAGCGCATAGAAACCGTGACGCCAATGTTGACAGGTAAGCACACGCCCATCGCGTTTTGGCGCTGGGGCATTGGCGTCATTGTCATGATTATTCTGGCGTGTCTTTTGGTGCAAGATGTCAATGGTTGGGGGCTGAGCACGGATTGGGCAATTACCGAGCAGTATCGACTGCCTCGCAGTCTGAGTGCGGCTGCAACGGGTCTTATGCTGGCGGTCGCTGGCGTCCTACTGCAAACGCTCACCCGCAATCCGATGGCCAGTCCAGAGGTATTAGGGGTGAGTTCTGGGGCAGCGCTTGGTGTTGTCTTGGGGTTTTTATTGCTACCAAGTTTGGGGCTGTCTGCTGGCTCAGGCACGTTGTTGATGTCAGGATTGTCTGGGGCGATAGCGGTGTTGTTATTGATCGTTTGGCTGGCGCGCAGGGTAAGTTCGGGTTATCTATTACTAGTCGGTATTGGCATTGCTGCCATGATGGATGGGGTGATGCATATGGTCAAGCTGTCTGGCGATCCGCGTTTAGAGGCGATGCTTAGCTGGTTATCAGGCACGACTTATAGCGCTCAGCCTAGTACTGTGTGGTATCTCATGGGTATTGCGCTTGTCTTATTGACACTCAGCTTACTGCTTATCAAACCTTTGCGTGTCCTTGGTTTGGGTACAGGTGTCGCTCGTAATCTAGGTGTGGCAGTCACGCCAGTCACGATTGCGCTATTGGCACTGGTGGCTGCACTGAGCACCGCCAGCACGCTTGCCGTCGGGCCACTGAGCTTTATAGGCTTGATGGTGCCGCATTTGGCAACCTCTCTTGGCGCGGTGCGGCTTGAGCGTCAGTTGCCTGTAGCGGCTTTGTTGGGTGCAGGCGTTATGGTGCTGGCAGATTGGATTGGACGCTATGTTATTTTCCCTTATGAGTTACCTGCGGGCACGATTGCAGCCATTATTGGCGGCGCGTATTTCTTATGGTTGATTCGTAAAGTACCCGTCGCTGTGAGTCGATAGTTTTTTGTAGTAACAATAAGCGTAGGATGTTAATAAACAAATGAATTAATCCTCATCAGAGTTTTTTATTAGTCTTTCTTCTATTCAATAAGGATGTCACTCTAGAATAAAAAATACGGCTAATGGCTGTTAGAGTCTGTGGTATTAGAGATATTGCTGTTATAGTCTCGTTTAGTATCGACAAAGCGTTTAAAAGTCATTTGGTAGCCTAATCATTACCTTTTCAGCTTACGGCTTCTCCGGAGGCACCTGAGCTTTGGCATCAATCCTTACGAGTAAATAATGAATAACATAGAAAAACTTCAGTCAGAATTAGAAGAGCTTTATTCGGTAGTAGGAAAAGCAACTGGTTATTGGGCTAATTATTATCTTCGTTCTGTGAGGCAGAATGGGGCTGTGAATCATGCAAAAAAAGCTTTATCAAAAGTGGGTGCTGAACAAGGAGGCTTTCAAAAACTGATCGAAGCTGGACGCCCAGAACTATCAATGGAGTCTTCTGTATTGAAGCCGGAGTATCGAAATTTGTTCTCCCAAGCTGAACTTCAAGAAGCTGAACGCAGGCTATCTACTGTTCCTCATTACGCATGGCGTAAAGATATTTCTCCCCAGGATAATTTTCTAGGTGAGATAGATGATGAAAGCATATTTACAGAGGGTGCAAAAAAATATGTGACAGTTAATGTGTATGAACGTAATCCGCAAGCAAGGGCTGAATGTTTAAAAAAGCATGGCTACCGTTGCAAGGTTTGTAACTTCTCATTTTTTGAAGCTTATGGGGAAATAGGTAAAGAGTTTATTCATGTTCATCATATTAAGCCACTAGCTGGCATTGCAAAAACATATGAGCTCAATCCGACTAAAGATCTTGTTCCAGTTTGCCCTAATTGCCATGCTATGTTGCATACCAAATCACCACCGTTATCGGTTGATGAGTTACGGATGAAGCTTAAGAATTTAAAGGATTAACAAGCGCTTTGAAAAGTTTAAAAACTCTGATTTTGCTCATTCGGTGCTAAATACAGCTAGTTATTTGCTGTCAGTCAATAATTTCCTGCATTAAAAAAACAGGCTAATGACTAATACTCATGGGTTTATGCTCGTAATTATTGGTCATTAGCTTGCGTCTGCGCGTTCATAAATTTTAATCTTGTACTAGTTGCGAAATTAACTGCTCAAAAATAAACAAATGGGGTTGACAGTAGAGCCTCGGTCGTCAATAATACGTCACATTAACGATAATGATTATCATTTATATTATCATTCAATGTTTAATGCCCGTTATAGTGCAACACACTATGTTTTTTAAATGCATACCAAAACCAAAAATACACTGAGTCGCGGCAAACTTGTTTAGCCTACTATGATTAGTATTTTTACTCGTTTTCCTCGCTACTTTGATTTTTGGGTTTGGTATCAGCCGACTATTTTCTCAAGCTTTCTTTAAAACTTGTTTTCAAGGTGAAGTGAAGAATAGCAAATAAGGTTCGATACTATGTATATGTCTTTTTTAGATGAAAAAACTGATAACGAATGCTATTTACATCGCCAAGCGCAGTTTGAGTCCAAGGTTCGCAGTTATCCGCGCAAACTGCCTTTTGCGATTCAATCGGCAACAGGCGCTTGGATTACCGATGTGGAAGGCAATAAATACATAGATTGTCTGTCTGGCGCAGGAACGCTCGCGCTTGGACATAATCATCCTGTGGTCACTGAGAGCATCAAACAGCTTTTGGACAGCAATCTGCCAATGCATACCTTGGATATCACCACGCCATTAAAAGACAAATTTAGTGAGTTTTTATATACGCTTTTGGCCACCAGTAGCGATGAGTATTGCTTGCAGTTTTGCGGTCCAACGGGTGCCGATGCGGTAGAAGCGGCGATTAAGTTGGCCAAGCAAGTGACGGGTCGTTCAGGCATCGTCAGCTTTAGCGGCGGTTATCATGGTATGACTCATGGCGCGCTCGCGGTGACTGGCAATCTTGCCCCCAAACAAGGCATCGAAGGGTTGATGGGCCCAGTACAGTTTCTGCCGTATCCCAATGCTTACCGCTGCGCTTTTGGCTTGTCTAGTGAGCAAAGTGTCAGCGCACACATTACTTACTTTGAAAGTTTTCTAAAAGATGTAGAAAGCGGGGTAGTCAAACCAGCAGCGGTCATTTTAGAAGTCATTCAGGGAGAGGGCGGGGTCAATCCTGCGCCAATAGAATGGCTAAAGCAGGTACGCCGAGTGACCAAAGAGCTGGATATTTTATTAATCATTGATGAGGTGCAGACTGGGTTTTGCCGTACCGGACGCTGGTTTGCCTATCAATATGCGGATATCGATCCCGACATGATTGTGATGTCAAAAGCCATTGGCGGCGGCTTACCAATGGCGGTATTGGGTATCAAAAAACAATATGACGTATGGCAAGCAGGCAATCACTCTGGCACATTCCGTGGTAATCAGTTGGCGATGGCAACGGGACTTGCCACCCTTGAGTATCTAAAAGAGAACGACATGGCCGTTTATGTCGCTGACATAGGCGCGTGGTTTATGTCAGAGCTGAAATCTCTACAGCAACGCTACCCAAGGATTGGTCACATCAGAGGTCGAGGCCTGATGATCGGTATGGAAATTATAAATCCGAGTCTGCCCAAACAAACCGACGGCAGTTATCCTGCGGATAGCGTGGTGGCTGCTAGCATTCAGCAGGACTGTTTTAAACACGGTTTGGTCATCGAAAAAGGCGGACGCGGCGGAACGGTACTGCGCTTGTTACCACCGCTCAATGTGACAAAAGACGAGTTACAGCAAATATTGGCAAAACTGGAAAGTGCGCTACAAGCCAACCAGTAGCAAATCATATCGCTAGTATGGTTTTGTAAAATTATAACAATAGTCGCAGGACAGACTGGTGAGGATACTTTGTACTTATTAAATCAGCAAACCAGTGAGCAATACCTCACGCACATGCAGCAAACGAGCGCTGTCATTCAGCAATGGCTGGATGCCAACAATGTCTATTTAGGTGGGACACCGCAGCAGGTACAAGACGCTACATCTGTTAGTATTAATGCAAAAGGGCGAGATATCGAAGCCATATTGGCTGACATACAGGGCAAGTTTTTGCCCAGTTGCGTGTCAACAGCGCATCGTCATTGTTTGGCGCATTTGCATCCACCGACTTTATTGATTGGTCAAATTGCCGAAATGATTATCGCAGCAACCAATCAGAGTATGGATTCTTGGAACCAAAGCCCAGCGGCCACCTATATCGAAAAAGATCTCATCGAGTGGCTGTGCCAGCGATGGCAGTTTGATACAGGTCTTGCTGTTCAAACAAACGCTCAAACCGATGCACAAGCCGATAGTTCATTGGCATGTAAATCAGGTGGTGTATTTACCAGTGGCGGCACACAAAGCAATCTTATGGGGTTGCTACTGGCTCGCAACAAGTTTTATGAAGCCCAAGGCGTGGATGTACAAAAAGAAGGGCTAATGGGTCAGCGCCGCGGTACGATTCTGTGTTCAGACCAAGCACATTTTTCTATTGAAAAAAACGCAGCGCTTTTAGGTCTTGGTATACAGTGCGTAGAAAAGGTAAAGACCGATTCGAGTGGCGCGATGCTGCTATCTCATCTCCAGCATAAAATAGAGGAGATAGGTGCGTGCAATGTGATGGCAGTCGTAGCAACGGCGGGCACTACCGATTTGGGCGCTATTGATCCATTAGCAGACATCGTTAAAATCTGCCGCAACGCCCAGATATGGCTGCATGTGGATGCGGCATGGGGCGGCGCGTTACTGCTATCTCAGCGTTATCGACAGCTGATTGCCGGTATTGAAGAGGCGGATTCCATTACCTTGGATTTTCACAAACATTTCTTTTTGCCGATCAGCTGTGGTGCTTTTTTATTACGCGATCAGCGAGACTTTGAGAGCATTCGTCATCATAGCGAGTATCTCAATTCCTCCGATGATGAAAGAGACAATATCCCTAATTTGGTCACTTATTCGCTACAGACTACCCGTCGATTTGACGCCCTAAAGCTTTGGATGGCGCTTGACTTATTGGGTACGGATGATTATGGCGATTTGATTGACGCCTGTCTTGATACGGCCAGACAAGCGGCGCAATTGATCGAAGCCAACGCCAATTTTGTGCTGATGCACCAGCCTATCATTAGTAGCGTGTTGTTTTACTTTAAGCCACAAAATCAAACGTTATCTAGCCAACAGCTGTCACAGCTCAATCGCCAAATTGCCCAAGACTTACTGATTAACAATGTGGCGAATATTGCCACCACTCAGTTTGAGCAGCAGCTTTGTCTAAAACTCACTATTTTAAATCCCAATACCCAAATCAACGACATCAATACCATCATTGACCAAGTGGCTATTGCTGGCTTTAAGCGACTCCATATTTCTGAAGGAAAACACAATGATGCAACATAAAACGCTGGATCGTTTAACCCTACAAAACTTAGTGAACGCCTACAGTTATGAGACAGGGCGCGGCAAGATTGTAATGGTAGAAGAGCAGGATGCGCTCCAAAAACAAATCTCGCAAGACAAGCCTATTTTGGTATTGACCCTAGCGCCGCATGACACTGTGATGGCAGTGCCCATCGATAGAGTCAGTCAGTTGGGTCAGCACCGTTTTGCGGATACACCTTCTTTATTGAATTCGGCTTCGTTAAGTGACGCTCAATCAGAACGCCACTGGCTAAAACCTTCGGCTGTAAGCCTCGCTGCTTTGATTATCGAAGATATCGTGCATCATTATAAGGATGAGGTGACGCTCGATGGCAATGGCGTGCTCAAGCGCTGGCTTGAAAGTTATGAAGGATTGCAGATTATTTTAGAACATCGTAACGATGAGATTGATGACATTATTGATGCCAAACAGGATTTTATTCAAGCCGAGCAAAGCCTGATTTATGGTCATGCCATGCATCCCACCCCAAAAGGTCGGGCGGGTTTTTATGGCGCGGAATGGGCGAAATATGCGCCCGAGACCAGCAGCAAAACGCAGCTGCGTTATTGGCTCGTGCATCCTGACCACATTGTCGAAGAGTTCGTGGATGGCGATAGTATCACCGCCGAGCTTAAATCAAAGCTGTTGTCTGATATGAGTAATTATCAACAACAACTCATTACGCAACATCCTGATTATAAATTGCTGCCACTGCACCCGTGGCAAGCGACGTTTTTGCAGCAGCAAGCGTGGTATCAACAATTGATTGAAAAAGGAGAATTGGTTGATTTGGGCAGGCTTGGCTGGCATTTACATCCGACAACTTCGGTGCGTACGCTGGCGGCATTTGACGCGCCTTGGATGTTTAAGTTGTCGCTATCTGTGGCGATTACCAACTCTGTGCGTATCAATTTGCCAAAAGAATGTAAGCGCGGTATGCACGCTTGCCGGATATGGCGTAGCGATTATGGTAAAAATTTGGGCACGGAGTACAGCACAATTGCCGTATTGAATGATCCTGCTTGGGTCGCACTGTCTATAGAAGGGAAGATCATCGATGAGACCATTTGTATCTTACGCGACAATCCTTTTACCGAATCGATGCAAGTCACCAATCTTGCCAGCTTAAGCCAAGATCATCCGACTCGTCTCACCAACCGGTTGGCCACTTTATTTCAGTCAATTCACGAGCGCACCAATGAGCCTTTGGAGGACATTGCTGGCAAATGGTTTGATACCTATTTACAAGTCGGTTTTATACCGCTAATTCATATGTATTATAAGCATGGACTTGCGTTTGAGGTTCATCAACAAAACAGTCTTATTGAGCTAAAAGACGGCTATCCTGCCAAGTTTTGGGCGAGAGACAATCAAAGCTTTGGCTATATTGCTGAATATGCCCAGACGCTTATTGATGCGTATCCGGAGCTGATCAGTGAAGCAGAGTGCGTCATTCCAGAAGATTTTGCTGACTCACGTATTGCTTATTATTTAGTGGGTAATACGATCTTTGGTCTCATTACCGCGATTGCTCGCACCCAGCTTGTCAGTGAAGCTGCGTTACTAGCGACGTTCCGAGACTGTCTGGTGACTTTAGAAACCCAGTATCCGCACCGCTCTTTAATCGCTCTGTTGCTGCGTAGTCCGACATTGCCATTCAAAGGCAATCTGCTCACTAGATTGCATGCATTAGATGAGCTTGTAGCCCCTGTTGAAACACAGTCTATTTATGTGGACATTCCCAATCCTATGAGCGCCTAGGGTAGGTATCGTCGATGCTAAGTGCAATAGAGACAGGTCGTTAGCATGCAGGACTGGTACAAATTTTCCTCGCTTGCTGTACCTATGGTGACAGAGGCTTCGTAAAATTTATGCCAGTCCTGCTGACTGACTTTTATATTGATCTGACTATCGCTCAAAATATCGCTCAAAATAAAATCGACATGTGAATAATCGATATAAAAATAATTAAGGAATCAACGTGTTAGATCTTATCGGTATTGGTTTAGGGCCATTTAATCTTAGTCTGGCGGCATTGCTGGAAAAAACGGACGTCAATGTCAAATTCTTTGAGCAAAAAGCTGGGTTTAATTGGCATAAAGGTATGATTTTACCGCACACCACGTTGCAAGTGCCCTTTATGGCAGACTTGGTAACATTGATAGATCCGACCAGTCCCTATTCATTTTTAAACTATTTGCATACGCAGCACCGATTGCTGAAGTTTTATTTTTTAGAGGACTTTAAGATTTATCGTAAAGAGTACAATCATTATTGCCAATGGGTCGCAGGGCAGCTGGAGAGTTTAGCGTTCGATGCACAAGTAGTGGATGTGGCTTTTAAAGAAAATAGTAATGGCTCTAATACTGAGGAATGTCTAGGATTTGTCGTCACTGTCCAAGAACAAGGCATACAAAAAACGTACTACGCCAAAAATCTAGTGATAGGAACAGGTACGCAGCCAACACTGCCACCTTCGCTGCAAAAGATTGCCAATCAAGCGCCCGAACGCTGTATGCATACTGCAAATTTTGCCGACAATTTTGATTTTGAAGCGATTAAAGCAAAAAAGGGAAAGGCAGATGATGGAGAAGATAGGCTGACTAAAATAGTGGTATTAGGCTCTGGTCAATCATCGGCTGAAGTATATCGGGCGTTGTTTGATCAGCAATTTGATGCCAATGATGAGCCAACATTCCAATTGGACTGGATGACCCGTTCGGCGGGTTTTTTCCCCATGGAATACTCACCTTTAGGCTTAGAGCATTTTAGCCCCGCTTATACCGATTATTTTTATCAGTTGGACGGCGCTACCAAAGCAAAAGTCGCGCCCAAGCAGGATTTGCTTTATAAAGGCATGGGGTTTGAGACCATACGCGATATTTATCATAAGCTTTATGAGCGCAGTATCAGCAACCAAGACTTGCATACGACGCTGCTGTCCAATTGTGGAGTGGTCGAGGCAACACTTGATGATGCTTTATCTGATGACACTTTAAAGATAACGTTTGAACAGTGTGAGCAACAGCAGACGTTTACGGCGGATTATGACTGCATCATCGCTGGGACGGGCTACCGTCATGCACTGCCGTCATGTCTCAACACGTTGCTGCACGCTATCGAATATGATGACTTTGCGCAACCAAAGATTGATCGAAATTATGCCTTGGTTTATAAAAACCAAGCTGGCAATCGCGGTAAAGTGTTTGTGCAAAACCAAGAAATTCATACCCATGGGGTTGGTACGCCTGATTTAGGATTGGGCGCTTATCGAGCGGGGTGTATTGTCAATCAATTGACAGGCAAAACGGTTTACGACACGCAGGCTTTACAAGTATTTCAAACATTTGGGGCGTCATCGTAATGTCAAGCACGCCTTAAGGAATACAAAATAAATCACATAAGATAAGGAGTAATTAATGCCAACCATTACACAGAATCTGCCAGATACCTTTGCCGTAGACGCTTATCAAAAAAAGTTTGGACTACGAGCGGTCAAATATCCTGAAGACATGCCACTGCTTTATAAATGGATGCACGCTGAGCATGTGGTCGAGCAGTGGCAGCTACATTTGCCGATGCCGCAGCTGCGAGTACATTTTGAAAAAATGCTTGCCGATGACCATCACCGTCTCTACATCATACTTTGTGAGGGTGTGCCTATCGGCTATGCAGAGATTTATGAAGCTGCTCGCGATCGTTTGTCTTACTACTACAAAGCCAAAGAAAGTGACATGGGCTGGCATATGTTATTGGGTGATCCTGCCGTCGTTGGCAAAGGGTATCTCAAGCCAATAATAATGATGCTCAATAAGTTTATCTTTGAGCATACTGATGCCAAAAAAATAGTGGGCGAACCTGATAGTAAGGTTGAGGCGTATAAATGGGTGGCTGATGGTTTTGCCTATCACTTACAACGATTGATCGATATGCCTGAAAAAAAGGCATCGCTTTATTTTTGTAATCGTGATGAATTTTTTGAATCGAGTGGCTATCTCAAATTTTATGGTGCTGTTGCTCAATGAACAGGCTTTTTGACATCGGCCTGATCTACCACGTTCCATGCAGTTTGGCGGCAGGGCAGGGTCGGTCATACCATTATGGAACAGGGATTTAAATGATACGCTCAACAGATAGCAGTCACGGACTGACAGAAAAGCAAGTGCGTCAGGTACTGTTGACGCTACTGCTCGGCGGTACGGTGGTCAGCTTTAGTAATAGCGCCCTTAACCCTGCTATTCCCGTCTTTATGTCGGTGTTCGCAGTCGATATTGTGATGGGCGGCTGGGTGTTGAACGCTTATATACTGTCTATGAGCGTGGGGCTGATGCTCAGCGGTTATTTGAGTAAAAGGTTTGATTTTAGGCCAGTGTATTCGACCGCTATTCTAGGGTTTATGTTGGGTTCGGTGATTGGGATGTGTGCGCCATCCATGATGATGGTGATTGTGGCGCGCGCTGTGCAAGGCTTTAGCGGCGGTCTCATTATCCCTTTGTCTATTGGTATGCTTTATCAGATTTATCCGCAGCACAGACATGGCAGAGTGATGGCGTTATGGGGCATCGTTATCATGATGTCACTGGCGTTCGGTCCGCTAGTAGGGGCTTATCTAGTAGAGCAATTTGCATGGTGGACATTGTTTGCGGCTACTCTGCCGCTGAGTGCGTTGGTCATGGTTATGGTGTGGACATGGTTACCGGATGTCCGCGCGCACAAGGCAAAAAAACCCTTTGATGTCATAGGTTTTGTCAGTTTGCTCGTTTGGCTGTTGGCGTTGATGACTTGGCTTAGCACACTCAAGGCAGATTTCCATAGCAGTTTTGCCAGTATGGTAGGGACAGGCTTATTAGCCGTGTTGTTCTTACTGTCATTTTTGGGTTGGTGGGCGTATGAACGCCAGCAGAGTCAGCCGCTATTAAGCGTACGCTTGTTTAGCAATAAAGTGTATTTGCACAGTACGATTATCAGCATCACTCAGACTTTGGGTTTAATGGTGGGCCTATTGCTATTGCCCATCTTGGTGCAAGAGGTGATGGGCGAAAGCGCGTTATGGACGGGCGTTATTTTGATGGCAGCGACGCTCGTATCTAGTATCACGACCCATTTTGCTGGCAAGCGCGTGGATAGGCACGGTGCGAGAAGCATCGGCATTTTGGGC
This sequence comes from Psychrobacter vallis, assembly GCF_904846715.1. Taxonomy (GTDB): domain Bacteria; phylum Pseudomonadota; class Gammaproteobacteria; order Pseudomonadales; family Moraxellaceae; genus Psychrobacter; species Psychrobacter vallis. The sequence continues at coordinate 171,055 of NZ_CAJHBU010000004.1, read as the reverse complement.
ATTTTGATCAGCGCACTGTCCATGTTGATGCTGGCATGGTGTTTATATCAGCCAACGCTTTGGCTGCTAATGGCGATTATGAGTATCCAAGGTGTGGGTGTGGGACTGGCGTATTTGCCTACCACCACGGTCGGTTTTAGTAGCTTGGCTAAAGAAGTGGTCACCGAAGGCGCGGCGCTCAACAATATCAGTCGCCGAATTGTCTCTACTATTTTTATCACGTTGGTGACGGTCTATGTGGCAGGACGCGGCGCGCAGTTATTAGCAGCTGGCAGTAATCAGAGCGTCAGTACTGCTATCCAAGAGATTTTTGTCATTTTGGCTGTGATGTTGTTTTTGACGGTTTTTTCAGCGCGGCAATTACCAAAAACGGCATAAGTCATGTAGCCGTGTTTTGACGGTATGAATCTGTGAGACAAACCCGTATAAGGGGTTGTTTTAGTTTATTAATGTAATTGATTATCATTCGCTTTAAAAGTCTGGTTGGTTTAGTCATTCACTTTTTTATTTTTAGATAGGAAATTTATATATGCACAATCATAAAGTAGAACAAAACACGAGTCGTGTAGATATGGATGTCACTAAGCCGTGGCAAGCGCCGATTGACCATCGAGTCAGGCAGCGTGCAGAGCAGCGCGTCATTAAGCAGCTATTACAAGCGTTATTGTATGAAAATATTATTGAGTTTAAATATGCGAGTGCAGACTCTAGTAATGACAAGGCACTCTTAGACTTTACGATAAAAGCCACTGACAATGTCAATTACCGCGATATCAATTACCGCGCTCAAGGTTATATTCATTATAGCTTTGATATCATTCGTTTTAATGATTTTAACGTCCAGCGAGTCGTTGATGGCAATGCTTGCGATGCCATACTTGAGCATGTCATTAGTGATATTTTGTTAAACATAGCCGATGCTTCTTTAAAAGACAGCTTTATCAAAGAGCTGCGTCATACTTTGGTAAACGAGACCCAAGCCCAGCGGCTATCACCCGACTTATCAATGCCGAACGTACCAACACCAAACGTACCAACACCAAACGCACCAACACCAAACGCACCAGTGCCAATTGACGTACTCACTTACGAGCAGTTCGAGGGCTATTTGATGGCGGGTCACCCTTATCATCCCTGTTTTAAATCTCGTATCGGTTTTGATTTACAGGACAATTATGACTATGGGCCAGAATTTGGCCAAAATATCGAAGTGGTTTGGCTGGCAGTTAAAAAGGAGCTGCTGGTCAGTAATACGGCTTTGGATATTGATACCAATGAGTGGATCAAAAACTATGTGGATACGGATAATTTTGCCGCGTTAAATGACATGCTGAAACGTATTCTGGTGACGACGAATAATCAAAGCGTGGCAAACGAAGATGAGGCTACCAATGCTTATGGTTTGATACCAGCGCATCCTTGGCAATGGCAAAAAACTTTAATTGTTGCATTACAGCCACTGATTGACACGCAAGAAGTGATTTATTTAGGCAGTACGGACGCTGAATACCGCTCGCAGCAGTCCATTCGCTCTTTATCAATGTTGCAAGCAGACAAAGCCTACCTCAAGCTCAGTATGCATCTGATGAATACCTCAAGTACGCGAATACTGGCCAAACATACGGTCATGAATGCTGCGGTGGTGACCAGATGGCTCAATCAATTGGTGGCAGAGGATAAGACAGCGCAAGCATTACAAATTGCGTTTTTAGGCGAAACGGTGGGTATCAGCTTAGATCACGAAGTACTACAGCAGCGCGGCTATCAGCATCCCCATATCTATGGCGGACTTGGGGCAATTTGGCGCGAAAACGTCAGTCAGTATTTATCGACCAACCAAAAAGCCTTTCCCTTAAATGGCGTCAGCTATATAAATAGGGATGGCTCTGTACTCATTGGTCCTTGGATTAAAAAATACAGCGTAGAGGGTTGGACGGCTCAGCTTATCAAAGTGACTGTCGCCCCGATATTGCACTTGTTATTTGGTCACGGTATTGCGCTCGAGTGCCATGCCCAAAACATCGTATTGGTACACGAAGCGGGTTTTCCTATAAAAGTATTGCTAAAAGACTTGCATGACGGGGTGCGCTATTCGCCAAAGCATCTGACTCGCCAAGATTTGATTCCCAATTTTCATAGCCTGCCAGCTGCCCACGCAGCGCTGAATCGTGGCTCGTTTATTGAAACGGATGATACCGATGGCATTCGTGATATGACGGTTGCCTGCTTATTCTTTGTGGCATTTGCCGACATTGCTATTTTTATGCAGACACATTATCACTATCCTGAGACTGAGTTCTGGCAGCAAGTTGCTGACTGTGTGACGGATTATCAAACGCGTCATCCAGAGCATCAATCGAGGTTTGAGTTGTTTGACGTCTTCGCCAAGCAAACGCGTATTGAGTCTTTGGCTAAGCGCAGACTGTTCGGCGATCAGGTGTTTCCGATCAAATATATCAATAACCCATTAGCCAAAATCCGAGTACAGACACCATGTTAAGTACCGATAAAACAGTAAATCTAAATACCATGCCTACTTTATTTCCAGTCCAAATGAGTCATTCGGACAGCCAGCCAAATATGATGGCAATACAAAGCTCGTTGATGACGTATTTGATTGAGTGCGTTTTACTTGAGCAGTGGCTAGCACAAAACCGTATTGAGGTCACCACAACGTTTGATTATCTAGCAGAGCAAGATTTGCCACAGGCTGTAGATTCGCTACCAAACGCTTATCAATCATTTTTTGCTCAAGACAACCCACTACTGGTGCTTCAAATCAGCAGCGACAGCCGATTGTTATTACCTGTGGAGTCGGCCTATACCGCACCGTGGCGCCTGCATCAATCTTGCGTGCCGATTTTATATCGTTTGAATAATGCTATCAGCGCTTGTTTGCAACCATTAGAGGCAGTAGAGCCGCTATTAGACATTTTACTGTCTGCTATGGATCATTCGGCACTGAGTGCGACAGGAATTGTTAAATTAAAAGAGAGCTTGCAAGCGTCCTTGGTTGCCAAAACCCAATCTGCCCATGCCGATATCTCTACGACGGTCTATAGTCAGCCGCATTGGTATCAAACCCTGATTGCCGCAGAGCAATGGGCGTCATTGATGGATCGTCCTTTTCATCCACTGGCAAAGGGCAAGCTGGGTTTTACTGCCATAGAGTATGAGCGTTACATGGCAGAGTTCAATCAGCCCATTGCGTTGGTGTGGGTAGCGGTTGCCAAAAGCCATCTTATGATGTCGGCTCAGGTAAAAGACATCAGCCATCAAAATCCAGCAGCGTATTTATTGGACAAGACGCAGCAACAGCAATTGAGACAGATACTCGTAGACCGCAATTTGATAGATACCCATGTGGCGATACCCGTTCATCCTTGGCAGCTGGCTCAAGTGATTGATCCTTCTAATAATAATTCTTGTGATAACGATGCTTCTAACCATGACGCTGATAGTTATGCTAAGGATTTGGCAGATGGTACGGTTATAAAGTTAGTATTCAATGCACCCATCACTTACGCCAGCGCCTCTATGCGCAGTATGCTGTTGAGTGCCGATACGCCGTATAGCATCAAGTTGCCCATACGAGTGTACGCCTTAAACTCCAAACGGTATTTGCCAGCACTAAAACTAATCAATGGCGAAAAAAACCAAGCGATTCTGATGCAGGCCAGACAGATTGATAAGGTATTGTCAGCGCAGCTGCGACTATGGGATGAGCGTCTTTGGTGGGGCTATATGTCGCCGATGCATCTACAAGATAAAAGCGCAACCAATCCCTGTTTTTATCAAGAAAAACCCACGCATTTAGGTGCTATGCTCAGGAGTCTACCAACAGATCTGTGTGATGACCAAGTGCGGCTACTGCCCATGGCAAGCCTCGGCATGTTGGTGTCTAAAGACGGCGTGAGTCATCATATCTTTGATGAGATCATCCAAGCAAAATCGCCTACGACTCAAACATCTCACATAAAACGCGCCGCTATTGATTGCTTCAAAAACCTCTGCGAGGTGTTTTTGGGTACGATGCTGCGCTGCCTGCGTTTAGGACTTGCTCCTGAGATGCACGGACAAAACATCGTGATGGTGATGAAAAATCATCGTTTTACCAGCTTGCTACTGCGCGATCATGATTCGTTACGTATTTATTTGCCATGGCTCACGCGTCATCAAATAGCAGATCCTGAGTATTTAAGCCCGCCAAATTTCAAAAATCGCTTGTACCTAGAGACCCCGAAAGCACTGATATTTTATCTTCAGTCCTTGGGCATATTGGTCAATCTTCGCGCCATTATTGAAGCATTGTCTGCGCATTACGAGATTGATGAACAAGCACTGTGGTGTGAGGCGAGGGACAGTATCAATAGGGCATTGACGGATATTGACTTTGATGCCGATCAGTGTGAGATTCTCCGTGAGCAGCTATTGACCAATCCATACTATCCGCATAAAACGTTGCTGTTGCCCGTGATTGAGCGTGGTGACGATCCGCATGGCAGCATGCCCGCAGGAGAGAGTGTGACCACCAATCCTTTTTTTAGGGCAAAAAACATCGACGCAACTCTTAGGGTGGATTCAGTACGAAAACATAGTGAGATAAAGGTTAATGGATAAAGTTGATATTGATACGCTAGTAGAGAGTTACAAAGATATAGCCACCTCAACGATTGGGCATCTGACCGAAGTGGGGTATTTGCCAGATATAAAAGCGCTATTTCCTTGCACCCATACTATCGTTGGAAAAGTCATCACAGCGACTTTGAACTCAGACAATACGGAGGTAATTAATCAAGCGTTGATTCAGGCGCAGCCGAATGACATTTTGTGTATCGACGCGCAAGTCCTCGGCATCAAAGCCTGTTGGGGCGCGTTACGTACTTGCGCCGCCATTTATGAAAAGCTCGCTGGCGTGATCGTCATTGGACAAGCGACAGATTCAAGGCAGATTCAGCAATTGGGCTTTCCGGTATTTGCTCAAGGCATCAGCGCCGTGACCACATTTAAAAGCCATCAGACACAAGGCGTATTGGCATCTGACATCTATTACCTTTTCGGCTCGCAGAGTACGCTTATTCGTTCAGGCGATATCGCTATCATGGATGAAGATGGCGTGTTTGTATTGCCACTTGATTTGGCACAGCAATTATTACCAGATTGTCAAACAAAACATCAGAAAGATGAAACCAAGTTTCAGCTGTTTTTTGAGGCTTATCAGAACGATCAATTGGATGCATTATTTAAGCGATAAACCATCCGGCATGAACCAGTAAATAATGAACACATGTTTTTAAATATGATAAGTAGTTGCGCTCATTTATTGTCATGAGGTAATAGGGAGTTGGATTTGTAAATAGGTCTGGAAATGTGAATAGTTATCATTTACAATGCCATTCACAAACTTAGTACATTCTGTATTACGAGCTAAACATAACTCAGACCACTATCCAGCCACTATTCAAATAAGTGAAATGACAATGAAAAGCCATCATCAAGTTGCTCTATCCCTTCTTACGCTCTGTATTAGCCAGCAATTGTATGCGCAAACGGATGTTACGCTTTCAGATTCCACCACAGAGACAGCCGTAACCTCGGCGACCAGTGACACACCAAATGTTACTTTGGATACCATCACAGTCACGGCGCGTGCGAAGACGGGGACGGCACTGGCACAAAAAATCAGTGAGATGCCAGCAGTCACCCAAGTGATTGGGGAAGCAGACATTCGAGAACAGGCCACAGGTAACCGTACGACAGGCGATATATTGGCGCAGCTGATTCCAAGTTTGGGGGCCAGTAGTGGTTCAACCAGTAACTATGGTACAACCATGCGTGGTCGTCCGGTGCAATACTTGCTAAATGGCGTGCCGTTATCAGGGTCACGCAGCTTATCACGAGAGTTAAACAGTATTGATCCAGCCCAGCTTGAGCGGGTAGAGGTGCTATCTGGTGCGACCAGCATTTATGGCGCTGGCGCAGCAGGTGGCCTTATCAATCTGGTCACCAAATCGGCAGCAGGCGCAGGCTTTACCGGTCAAACCCGCTTGGGTGTTGATAGCAGCCGTGAGTTTGAATCAGATTCATTGGGTTATCATGTGGGTCAGAGCTTGGGTTATGGCGGCGAGCGCGTCTACGGTCGCCTAGATGTAGATTACGCCAGCAAAGGCGGTAAATTTGATAGCCACGGCGACCGTATCAGTCCAGATGTCAATCAAACCGATCAGCAAGATACCGAGTCATTAAGTGTCAATGCCAACTTAGGAATGGACATCGATGACAGCCAAAGCGTGAATCTGGCGGTGACCTATTATAACGATGAGCAAGACACTGATTACGGCCCAGATTATGGCAAAAACTTAGGAGTATTGTTACTTGGTGCTACGCCATCCTTAAAAGCGATCGATGGTGCTCGTATAGAAAAACAGCCTTATACCACCAAAACATCGGTGAACCTCAATTATAACAACGACGATGTCGCAGGTTCTAACTTAAGCGTTACGGGTTACTACCGTGATGAACAGGGACGTTTTTACCCTTCGGGTAAAGACGCCAGAAAACAAGCCCGTGAAGTATTGCTAGCAAACGGCATCGACAAAGACACAGCGAAAAAGCAGGCAGGCGGTGCGATATTTATTATGCAATCAGAAGCAGATATCGAAGTGATGGGTCTGCGCGCCGCCATGCAGACTGATACTGAGCTTGCTGGCAAACAGACGCTATTGAGCTATGGTGCGGATTTTGAGCGTGAAAACAGCGAGCAAACTTATAAGGGCCAAAACTTAAATACGTTTATCGCTAGTAATGGTTTGACCGCTGTGTCTAATGGCAATACCTACAATGCTGGACCTGTTACCACCATCGATAAAATTGGGGTGTTTATCAATGCTGATACCGATATCACGGATAAATGGCATGCTAGCGCTGGCGTGCGTTATCAAAAACTCAAATCAAAAACAGATGCCTTTATCCCCATTTATGAGCAGCTATTAGAAGAATACTTTAATGGCTCTAGTACTGACTATCAAGCAGGTGAAGTAGCCAAGGGTAAGACGGATCATGACAAAACCTTGTTTAACATTGGCAGTAGCTATCAACTAACACCAAATGATCAGATATTTGCCAATTTCTCACAAGGCTTTACCACCGCTGATATACAGCGCGCCCTACGTGATGTGCGAGCAGGCTTTGTGGTCAACTCAGACAACGTGCAGCCCATCTCGATCAACAACTATGATTTAGGGTGGGAAGGTAAGCGCGGTGATACGTCAGCCAGAGTCAGCACCTTTTATAACACCTCGGACAAAACCGTGCGTTTTACCAACGACTATACGGTAGAAGTGGTAGATACTGACGAGCGAGTTTATGGCGTAGAGGGATCGCTCACTCAGGATATTAGTGATAACTGGCAAGTGGGCGGTAGTGTGGCTTATACGCGTGGTCAGTATAAGAAAGACGGCGATTGGCTTGAGCTGGATGCGGTGCGCTTGACGCCGCTTAAAGGCACGGCATTTGCACAATATAACTTTGACGAAGGCAGCAACATACGCCTGCAAGCGTTGGCGATTGGTGGCGATGATAGAGCGTTTAAAGACCAAAAAAACGACCCTGATTCTAGTGCGCAACCAGTCAAAGGTTATATGACGTTAGACGTACTGGGTCAAGTAAACATGCCTGTCGGCCGAGTGGGTTATGGGGTTTATAATTTACTGAATAAAGACTATCAAACGGTCTACCATCAAACCACGTTTGGCGATACGAACCGTCTACCTGCCACAGGCACCACGTATGGTTTAAGTTATACTATCGACTACTAAAACATCGAAGGTGCATGTTATATAGATAAGCCATATTATTTATTCTTTTAAATAGTATGGCTTTTTACATTGCCGTCTATAAGCAAGCGTGACGCTATAGCTTGTGCTCTTTTGCTCGTGCAATGTCCAAAATCAGCGCTTTTAACAAACTTATTGCCATCAAGATAATGATAAAGGAGAAGGGGATGGCAGCCACAATCATGGCTGAAGTAATGGCATTTAAACCACCTGCCAGTATCAATGCGCCAATCACAGCGGTGAGCGCAATGCCCCAAACAAGAATATGTTTTGGCCCATTCTCAATATCGACTTCACCAGCAGCATTTAGGGTATTAATGACCAATAATGCAGAGTCCGCGGATGTGACCAAATACGTGAGTAGTAGCACAACCACCATCGATGACAATACACCTGCCAAAGCTGGGTTAAGCATAAAACCGATAATCTCGAACAGCTGAGCCGTCAATCCAGAATCAAATATCTTGCCATTTGCGAGTCCGCTTAACTCTAAATCAATGCCAGTACCACCAATGAGAGAGAACCAGACAAAAAGCGTGAGACTAGGCGCGACAATGCCGATCAAGCCAAATTCACGGATGGTACGGTTTTTTGAGATACGCGCCAAGAACAATCCCACAAATGGCGCAAACGCAATCCACCACGCCCAATAAAAGATAGACCAGCTGGTTTGCCAAGCACCCAGTTCGGTATTAGGATCCCAAACCGTCACCGCCATTGCGGGCAGATGTACAATATAGCTAAAGATACCTTTGCCCAGCATCTCTAACGCAAACATCGTTGCGCCAAAAATCAAGAAGAAAGCGAGGAGTAAAAAGGACAGCACCATATTAATATTACTGAGCCATTTGACCCCGCGTCCCACACCCGACAATGCTGACGTTATCGAGAGACACATGACGACGAACAGTGACATCAGTAATGCCCCTGTGGTTGGCTCAGGATTGACGGCATCTGTCACTAACCAGCTGATACCCGTAATACTATATAGTCCTGAAGCAAAAGAGCTCAGGCCTAAGCCAATGGTTTGTGCCACGCCAAAGATAGTCGCAATGACTGCCGCAACATCGATGATATTGCCAAGTGGCCCTTCTAAATGCTTACCAAACAAAGGTGTGAGCGCCGAGCGCATGGTGAGCGGTAAACCGCGCACATAAGTAAAAAACGCCAAACAGATACCCACGAGACAATACGTGGCCCACGCACTGATACCCCAGTGAAAAAAGGAATAACGAAACGCGGTGTCTAGTGCTTCCTCGCTCTTGGGTAGGACAAGACCATCAATGGGCGCTAACGCGCTGGCAGTGACTTGGTTTTGGTAAAACGTAAAGACATCGGCGCCTTCGGGCACGGTCATCCCATTACTACTCAGTGCTGATACGACCAGCTCCTTTGACATGATGATGTCGGGGTTGTTTGCCAAATGCCACAGCGGTTCAGCAGCACTATAGGTCAACACCCCAATACCGATCCCAGCACCAAAGATCATCGAAAACCATGAAAAATTTGAAAATTCGGGTTTGCCATTTGGGTCAGAGCCAAGTTTAATACGACCAAATGACGGCCATAAAATAACCGTCAAACAAACCAGAATATAAAAAGCAACAGAGTAGGTGTAATAGCCATTAAGAGTGGTATAAGACCAGTTCTTCATGGCATCAAGCATGGCACCAGAACGCTCAATATCGCTTAAAATCCAAATCACAAATAAGGTGACCAAAATCTTCGATGTCACAGTGACAAAGCGATTAAAACCTTTATAAAAACCTTTGTCGTGGGTTTTTATATTTAACTCTTTTAGGGGAGGACGGATAGCCATAGTTTTTTCCTTAAAACTGAATGTAGCTGACTACACTGGTTGGTTACCTCATGATAAAAGGATTAGCCATCGGCTCCGCCGAAATATTAATCCATGTCGTTTTTGTGCGGGTATATTGCAGTACAGATTCGCTACCAGCCTCTCGTCCATAACCAGATTGGTTGTAACCACCAAATGGCGCAGTCGGAGAAATCGCACGGTAGGTATTGATCCAACAAACCCCTGACTTAATTTGCTTAGAGACGCGATGGGCGCGTGCTAGATTTTGTGTGAATACCCCTGAGCCTAAACCGTAGACACTATCGTTTGCCATCGCAATAGCTTCGTCTTCGGTATCAAACGCTACCAATGACATGACAGGGCCGAACATCTCAATGGTTTGAGTTTCGATATCCGTGTTTGGGCATTCTACTAGCGTTGGGCAAAAATAATTGCCGTTAGCCAAATCAGCATCTGTCGGCGCATGACCGCCAAAACGTATGGTTGCACCTTGGGCCACAGACTTCTCTAGCGTGTCTTTAATTCGTTCAACCTGCGCTTTGGTACATAGCGGCCCAACGTGCGTTTCAGGATTGAGTGGATTACCAATAACAATACCTTTGGCTTTTTCTTCCACGCGTCTGATGATTTCAGGCAAGATAGAACGATGAACAAAACCGCGAGATCCTGCAACGCAAGACTGTCCAGACGCACCAAAGTTACCCGCAATCAAGCCATTGGCCGCACTTTCCAAATCGGAGTCTTCAAAGACGATGATCGGTGATTTTCCGCCCAGCTCTAAACTTGTCACTGCAAAACTATTGGCAGAGTTTCTCACCACGTGGCGTGCCGCGTCTGGACCACCCGTAAAGGCAATTTTATCCACATCAGGATGACTGGTCAGCGGAATGGCACAGTTTTCGGCGTCACCAGTGATGACAGAGACGACGCCTTTTGGAAAGCCTGCTTGTTCGATCAACTCAGCAAAGGCAAACATCGGACACGGGGCGACTTCAGACGCTTTTAAGATAATGGTACAACCAGCAGCCAGTGCAGGACCAAGTTTAGTGGCGGTCAAAAACATCTGCGCATTCCATGGTACGACCGCCGCGACCACACCAATCGGTTCACGCGTGGTAAAGACGTGCATGTCAGGCTTATCAATCGGTAGGGTAGCGCCTTCTAACTTATCAGCGAGCCCCGCAAAGTAACGATAATAGTCACTGACGTAGCGCGTTTGTGCCACGGTTTCGTGTGCCAACTTACCACTGTCTGTCGTTTCGATCTTGCCTAGTTTTTCGGCATTTTGTTCGATCAAATCTGCTAGGCGGTATATGAGTTTGCCACGCTGAGTGGCGCTCATGTTGGCCCATTCAGGGTTATTGAGTGCGGCTTTGGCACCATCGACCGCGCGTGCAACATCTTCAGGACTGGCACAGGCGAACGTCGCCCACGCCGCGCCCGTTGCAGGGTTATAGCTGTCTAGGCGTTGGTTGTTACTGCCTTCGCACCACTCACCGTTGATATAGAGCTGGTAATGAGGTTTATTCATGGTGTTTCTCCACATTCTTTATTAGTTTGTCTTTTGATTCTGCACTAGAGTATGAGACTCAATAGAGTTATGCAAATGCTGGCATGACGTCATCAATAAAACGGCGTAACGATGCCTGTTTTTGCTCAAAGGTCATGCTAGAGTCAATCCAAAAGGCAAACTCGTCATAGCCCAACGCTTCATATACTTTGAGTTTTTCAATCACTTGCTCAGCGGTGCCAATCGGCATGTTCTCTAACATTTTTTCAGGGGCATACATGTCGATTTTTGCCATTTCTTCTTCGCTCAATGGCTCAAGTAATCCTTGGCGAATGGGGCGTTCGTTTTTGAACCAAGCCCCAAAATAGCAATAAAAACGGCTGATACATTTGGCTGCGCTTGTCACATCATCAGCATCACTGCCTACGTAAGCATGTTGCAACAGCATGATTTTTGGGTTTTTACCTTCTCCGTGTTCCGCTTTGGCATTTTTAAAAGCCGCCATTAGGTTCTGAATCTCTGTCATACCTTGCCACAGCGGGGTAACTTGTACGTTGCAGCCATGCTCTACCGCAAAGTTGTGGCTATGCGGGTCACGAGCTGCAATCCACATAGGTACGCCACCTGTTTGTAGCGGTTTTGGCGCTGAGGTGGTCGATGGGAATTGGGTAAATTTGCCATCGTGGGCGTAATCGCCTTTCCATAGTTTTTGTACCGCAGGCACCAGCTCGCGCATACGGCCACCCGCTTCCATGGCATCCATACCCGGCATCAAGCGCTCATACTCAAAGTTATAAGCACCGCGCGCAATACCCAAATCCAATCTGCCGCCCGTGATAATGTCCGTCATCGCGGCTTCACCAGCCAGTTTGATCGGATGCCAAAACGGTGCAATCACTGTACCTGTGCCCAAACGTACGTTTTTGGTGTGATGGGATAAATCGATCAGGTTTAAAAATGGGTTGGGGGCGATGGTAAAATCCATACCATGATGTTCGCCTGTCCAAATCGCGTGCATGCCGCCTTGGTCAGCCATTTTTGCCAGCTCAATAAAATCATCATGTAGTTGTTGATACGTCTGTGATTCGTCGAGGCGTTCCATATGTAAAAATAGTGAAAATTTCATGAGGCAAATCCTTTGCTGTTTGTTTTAACTTATTTTGGTTAAATGTTATGTTTGTCTAAATGTCGTTTAGATATAAAGTTTAATGGACACGGCCTTGTTCTTCTTGCCCAACATACACCCCATAAAGACCATTTTTACTTTCAGTTGCATAGCGTGTCATCATCGAATTCATGGCTGAGGTAGCAAAGTCTTGTTCTGCAATATCATCTATTGCGATGTATTCGCCCAGTCCTTTAGTATTTGATGATTGTGCAATGGCGCGATAAAAAATGTAATTAGTATTTGTTTTGCTGTTCTCATAAATAGAGAAGACAGCACCCAACTGAGCATCAATACCATTGTCTGCCAAAAACTGCTGGATAGTACTGACGGCATTGGTATTGTCATCAGTCGTTGTACTGGGTAGAGATACTTTGCCATCTTTTTGACTGAGCAAGACTTTGCCATTGTGCTCTATAATCACCCCCACGCTGACGTGTTTTTCTTGCGTACTGATCTCTGCTGCTTCACGTTCTAGTGCTAAGCTAAAATAACCGCCAGATGCGTATCCTAAGCCGTGGCCTTCGCGAGATGAAAAATCGAGAACCTCACCAACCAGCAGATGGTGATCGCCTGCATCAAGGTTGCGATCGGTTTTACAAGAAAAATGCGTCAATGCGCCATCGATGACAGGATTGCCTTGTTCGTCTTTGTGCCATTCAATTTGACTAAAACGGTCTGCTTTTGAGCCTGCAAATATGTTGGAGATGGCTTGCTGGTCTTCGCTTAAGATGTTGACAACAAAGCTGTCACAATTGGCAAATACATCAAAGCTCGATAGCGATTTGGCTGGGCAAACCAATAGTAGCGGCGGGTTAAGCGATACCGACGTAAATGAATTGGCCGTAAAGCCGACGGGCGTGCCGTCATTACTCATGGCGGTTATCACGGTCACCCCAGTCATATAACTGCCAAAGGCGTTGCGTAACATTTTAGGATCAAGTTGTTTCATGGGAACCTCTTTTTTAAATGGGGCGTTTGTAAGTTAGGTGTTGACCGTGGAGTGCGACTCGCACTGGATAAAAAATCTTGCCAATGCCGCGTTAACCGCGTTGGCATGGGTCATTTGTGCCATATGTCGGGCTTCTGGCACGATGACAGTATTGGCATTGGGCAATATATTGGCCATCGTCAATGACATTTTAGGGCTAGAATTTACATCCATCTCGCCCGTTAGCAGTAGTGTAGGCGCGCTGATGGTCTGCAAATCTGCTGCTGCAATGCCGCGTAAATGCGCGAACATCTGATAGGCTTGCGCATATCCTAAGCGATTGCCAGTATCTAGCCACAATCGGCATAACTCAGCCTCATGGCGGTATTGCGAATCGCCATCAAACCATCTGGCAATCGGCTGATCCGTCACATTTTGGTCAAGATCATTGAGTAGGGATTCGGCACGGTTCTGTACATTTTGGGCGGCATTGTCTGGACGATCATAGATCGCATTAAAGGCCGCAACGCCGCGTACCACTTCTGGGTAACTGACCGCTGTTTGTAATGTAGTCATCGCGCCCAAAGAATGCCCAACGATGATGGCAGGCTTGCCAATTACACTATTAATAAAAGTGCTCAGTACCTCAGTAAAGTCTGATAGCGTCAATGCAGGGTTAGGCAACAAGTCGCTCTCTCCATGTCCCGGCATATCAATCACATAACAGCGATATTGGCCGTCAAATGCAGATACCTGCTGATACCAGCTTTCTGCTCGCAAGCCCACGCCATGCACAAAAACGACCGGAGTGGCTTTGTCATTTTTATTCTCATTATGATAGTAGGCAATGCCATTAGAAATTTTGCGTGACCATTCCATCGGTAAATGCTCCTTAAACGGCGGCTGGGTTATTCAAATCGTGACCGAGGTCTTTTAAGTCTTGGTAACGATCGCCAATGCGATGATGTGGACGACCACCTGTGGCACCGCCTAACACAATCACAACCTCATCGTCGCGCGGCGCATCAGGAATGGAAAATTGAATCGTCAAATAATGCGAGCGGCGACCCGCATCGTCTTTGTCCATGAGTGGCACCATGATGGGAGTATTGGCTGTGCCGCGTATATTGGTAAATGCCAAATACGTACTGGCAGCCAACGCTTCACGATAAAAATTGCCAAAATGCAAGGTATGAATCAAGCCCGAAGCATGTTCAACTTCACCATTCAAGCCGACCACAGCAGCTTTGCCATAGGCTTCTATTTTGTCCGCGCCACCTGCTAAAGTGACGATTTTGTCGGTGAGTAGCTTACCTAAGACGGGGGCGAACGCTTGGATTTCAGGCTTTAAATCTTCTGCATAACGACCCGCCCATGGATTGGTAAGCACTGCTGCAACAGCAAACATACGCAGAGGCGTGTCGGCTTTTTTATAACCTTCAACTAAAATCTCTTCTTCAAAAGTGACGATTTTTCTAATATCTGGTTTTAACATAACAAGTTCCTTCTATCGATGAATGATGGCTAACAATATTGGTATACCATAATACGGTATTAAATAAATTACTAGCTTTTTTTGAAAATAAATATTATGGTATACCGTAATACGATATGAAAGCGTACTGTTTTTCTGCGCCATAGACGTTATACTCTTTATTTATATTTGAGAGAGTAAAAACCTTATGTTAGAAAAAGTAGAAAAACCAAAGACTTTAAAAGAGACGGCGCTGGAACAATTGCGCTTGGCTATTATGATCGGCCAGCTCGCACCCGGTAAAAGGCTGGTAGAGCGCACGATTTGTGAGCAGTTAGGGGTTAGCCGAACGGTCGTACGTGAATGTATCAGGCATTTAGAAAGCGAGAATTTAGTGACCGTTTCTGCTGGAGGGTCTTCGGTTGCCGTATTAGAAAGTGATGAAATCCGCCAAATCTATCATCTGCGTGCGATGTTAGAGAGCGAAGCGGTTCGTTATTGTGCCGAACAAGTGACGCCTGAATTGGTAGAAACGTTGCAAAATCATTTGGTTCAGATTCGCGATAACTTGCAGGCAGGCGACGTGGTAAAGGCGCTTGGGCATTCATATTCGTTTTATGAGCGTCTATTCATGACGGCTGGTATGACGGTCGCGTGGGAGTTGACAGAGCGATTGAACGGACGTATTGGTCGTCTGCGCTTTATGACCTTGTCTACCCAAGAGCGCGCAGTCAAAGGCCCAAGTAATCTGCAAGAGATTGTGAGCAATATTACTCAAGGGGATAGCAAGGCGGCAGTCAAAGCTTGCCGCAAGCATATTGATGAAGCCTGCCGTATGGGCTTGCATCTCAATAAACAACCCTCTTAATCAACAATAAATGCTAAGGATTAGTCATGGATAAACAACGATTTGAGTTGGGACTTACTCAGCGCAAAGCCACCTTGGGGGCTGAGTATGTCGAAAAAAACCTACAAGCTGCCGATGATTTCAACCGTCCGTTCCAAGAAGCCATGACTGAATGGTGCTGGGGCTTTGGCTGGGGTGATGAGACAATCGATGCCAAAACCCGCTCATTAATGAACCTAACCATGATCGCTGCGTTAGGCAAGATGCATGAGTGGGAGCTGCATCTAAATGGCGCAATCAATAATGGCTGCTCTGTGGAAGAAATCCGTGCCGCTATCCATGCGATTGCGATTTATTGCGGTGTACCGCAAGGTGTGGAATGTTTTCGCATTGCCCGTCAAGTATTGACTACTCGTGGGTTGTTAGAATCCTAAAAAATAATTGGAGACAGAAATGCAATTAAAAAATGATGCGTTGTTCAAACAACAAGCCTTTATCAATGGCGTGTGGTGTGATGCTGATAGCAAAGAAACCCATGACGTGTTCAATCCTGCCACCGGTGAAGTCATCGGTACGGTACCAAACATGGGAAGCAATGAAACCCGCCGTGCCATCGAAGCGGCAGACATCGCTCAATCAGCATGGGCAAAAAAAACAGGCAAAGAACGTAGCACCGTTTTACGCCGTTGGCACACGCTGATTGCCGAAAACATCGAGGATTTGGCTGTGCTTATGACCCATGAGCAAGGCAAGCCACTGGCTGAGGCCAAAGGTGAAATCCAAAGTGGACTGGATTATCTAGAATGGTTTGCCGAAGAAGCGAAGCGCATTTATGGTGACGTGATTCCGGGTCATATGGCAGATAAGCGTTTGATAGTGATTAAACAACCAGTGGGCGTTACCGCTGCCATTACCCCGTGGAACTTTCCTCATTCCATGATTAGTCGCAAGGCTGGCCCTGCGCTAGCAGCTGGTTGTCCAATGATCGTCAAACCTGCTATGGAGACGCCATATTCAGCATTGGCGATGGCTTATTTGGCTCAGCAAGCGGGCGTGCCTGATGGGATTTATAGTGTGGTCACTGGTGATCCAGTCGCTATTGGCGGAGAGATGACTGCCAACGCTTTGGTCAAAAAAATCAGCTTTACAGGCTCTACACGTGTCGGAAAAATCTTGATGAAGCAGTGCGCCGACACGGTCAAAAAAATGTCAATGGAGCTGGGTGGCAATGCGCCTTTTATTGTCTTTGACGATGCTGATATTGACGCGGCTGTGACAGGCGCAATGATGAGTAAATATCGTAATAGTGGTCAAACGTGTGTTTGCGCCAATCGCTTATTTGTACAAGCGGGTGTCTATGAAGCATTTACACAAAAATTGGCAGAGCAAGTACGCGCCATAAAAATCGGTAATGGGTTAGAGGCAGGTGTGATGCAAGGCCCACTGATTTCTCAATCTGCTGCCGATAATGCAGAGGCACTTGTCAATGATGCCAAAGACAAAGGCGGTACTGTGCTGTGCGGCGGTCAAAGAGTGGCGATGGATAAAAACTTCTTTGAGCCAACCATTTTAACCAACGTCAATAATAACATGCGGGTGGCGGATGAAGAAATCTTTGCACCAATCGCGCCAGTTTTTAAATTCGATACAGAAGCAGAAGTCATTGCCTTAGCCAATCGCACAGAATATGGCTTGGCGGGTTATTTTTATAGTCGAGATATTGGACGGGTATGGCGTGTGGCTGAGGCGCTCGAAGTGGGTATGGTCGGTGTCAACACAGGCATGCTCACCACAGAATTGGCACCATTTGGCGGCGTCAAAGAATCTGGTTTGGGTCGTGAAGGCTCAAAATACGGCATTGAAGAGTACGTAGAGACCAAATATATCTGCTTGGATATCAACTGATTGAGCGCGTCAGCACTGCCAGACATTTAGCAGTTATATTTATCAGTCATACCCACTTCTCATATGTTTTGTATCGGTTCATCCCAATAGGGCGGTGAACCGTAATACCCATCAATAAAATCAATAAAGCACCGGATTTTATGGGGCAGTAGCTTTCTGTGGGCATACACCGCATACAAACCCAACGTCTTGGGTTCGTCATCAGGCAGCACGATGACCAGCTCACCTTTACGAATGGCCTCGCTTGCAATAAATGTCGGCTGCACAGCCAAACCTGCGCCTGCGATGGCCGCATTGACGAGCAGGTCGCCGTTATTGCTGGTTAATTCACCGCGATGCTGACCACTCTCTGTACTGAGCCATGGATGAATGACTTCTTTCGTATTTCTCTCCATATAGCTGTAGTGTAAATAGCGATGGTGTTTGAGGTCTTTGGGTTCGCGAGGCATGCCATACTTTTCAAGATACTCTGGTGAGGCGCACAGTACCACTCGAATGGGCGCAACCAGTTTTGCAATCAGTGAAGAGCTTTTTAGCTCGCCGATACGCAGGGCAACATCAAACCCTTCCTCAACGATGTCTACTTTTCGGTCAGTCAGTTGCAAATCGACAGTGACGGAAGGATATAACGTCTGAAAATCCGTGACCAATTTGGCCATGTGCCTCATAGCAAATGAGACAGGCGCGCTTATCCTTAACGTGCCTTTGGGGTTTTGATGCAAGCCGCCCAACTGAGATTCCATGTTGTCGATACTCAATAAAATTTGTTGTGCATGTTCAAAGTAGTGAGTACCTGCTTCAGTCAGGCTTACTTTACGAGTGGTGCGATTAAACAGCCGCACATCAAGTCGTTCTTCTAGTTTGGAGACGTATTTGCTCACCAATTGCGGCGACAGCTGCATGGCTGCTGCGGCATTACTAAAGCTGCCTTCAACCACCACGGCTACAAATGCTCGCATCGCATCGATTCTATCCATTATTCATCTTGCCTATTTTCATCGCATCGATTACTGAGAATGTTGTTAAGAGTACTATCAACGTTTGGTTGTTAGTTATTTTCCAGATTTTATCTTAATGCTTTTGCCGCGTTGATAGTAACGTATTTTGTCTCACTGAGAGGGTGCACTTTTCACTCAACACGCCCTAATAACGTCATCAAAAACAAAGTTTATAAAACTAAATAGTAATAATTATCATTATTGTTTGTATTATTTTTATAATGTTGCTAAAGTATGCGTTCTTTATTGCCGAAACGTTAATAGCGCTTCGGTCTTGTTGTTTTTAAAATGTGAACTGTATGAAAGCTTTAGCCATTCAGCTTATGTCAGTGGTAGTCGAAGAAGGGTAGCATCAACTTTTATGCCTGTTTTGCAGCGTGTATAGGCGATGTTATGTGGTACTTCATCTATCGGCAAAGCGGAAAGCTATCGATACAACCAAATACTTTCAGGATTGTTATTTATGCCCATGTTATCCACCTCTTCTGCCTCCAAAGAACATTTTTACTCACAAAAACCGCCACATTTCGCGACTCGTCAAGCCTTGTTGAGCCTTGCCATTGCTTCTGTTTTTAGCACCACTGCATTGGCAGCTGAGAGTAATGAGCTTACGGTACAGCAGACAGCCGCTCAAGAAGCTGCCGAACAACAAGACATGCCTAGCACTGAGTTAGATACCATTGTCGTACTTGCGGCAAGGGATGAGTTGGTACAAGCGCCTGGTCTGTCTATTATTAATGAAGAGGCGATTGAAAAAGCCTCACTTTCTAATGATATCTCAGAAATCGTGCGTAAGATGCCGGGTGTGAATCTCTCAGGATCGTCTACGTCAGGGCAGCGTGGTAACCAACGTCAAATCGATTTGCGCGGTATGGGACCGAATAATACCCTCATTTTAATCGATGGTCGTCCAGTTACTTCGCGTAATGCGGTGCGTCCTGGTCGTGGCAGCGAGCAAGACACTCGCGGTGACTCACAATGGGTACCGCCAAGCGCCATTGAACGCATCGAAGTACTGCGTGGTCCAGCGGCTGCGCGTTATGGTTCTGGTAGTATGGGCGGGGTGGTCAATATCATCACCAAAGCCCCAACCAAAAAGGAGTTTTCGGTCACAGGTCATTACGAGTTACCAGAAAGTGATCTTGAGGGTGAAAATTGGCGCACGAACATCAATATGGCAGGCCCATTGACGGACAAGCTGTCGTTCCGTACCACACTTGGCTACCATGATAGCGAAGGCGACGACCCTTATATCAATGCAGAAGCTGCGCAAGTCATTGACGATCGTGGTGAGCCAGTCGCTTCTGTTGCTGCAGGCCGCGAAGGGGTCGAAAATATAGACGCCCGCCAGCTTTTTGAATATGCCATGGATGCGATGAACACCGTCGGCTTTGAGGTTAACTATAGCAACCAGAGCAATCGCTGGGCAGGCGATTCACAGTTCCAGACGATCAACGATGACTTGGTCAATGCGCTGGCAGGTCAAGAAACCAATAAGATGGAGCGCTATGGTGCTGCATTCACTCACCGCGGTGAATATGACAATACCAGCAGTAACAGCTATCTTGAATATACGCGCACCATTAATGAACGTCTTAATGAAGGCAATGTCGGTCGTTATGAAGGTGAAATCTCGCAACCTGAAGGAGAGGCTGAATATAATTGGACAGAAGCGACCTATGACACATTAAATGCAAAATCAGAGTGGGACATCTACTTTGATCGTCACACCTTGACTGCTGGTGCAGAGTTCCGCGGCGAAAGATTGGACAATCCATTGGTTTCGACCGTAGAATTTGATGAAGGCTTTGATTTTGGTGATACCGAGGCCGATCCGTCTAAGCGTGATGCAAAGACAGATGCTTACCTTATTGGTGCTTATCTAGAAGACAACTATCAATTGACACCAGACTGGTATATTACGCCTGGCGTACGCCTTGATTATCACGACCAAGCTGGTAGCAACTGGTCACCCAGCCTGAACACCACTTGGAACTTCAGTCCAAACTGGTCAGTAAAAGCGGGTGCCAGTCGCGCGTTTAAAGCACCTTCACTGTATCAGCTTGATCCGAACTACATCTATTATACGCGTAGTAATGGTTGCCCATCTAACGTTCCTCTTGACCAGCGTGGCTGTTATGTTTTGGGTAATCCTGATCTAGAGCACGAAACCTCTTGGAACAAAGAGCTGACGTTTACTTATAAAGATGACACTGGGCTGAACGCAGGCTTGACTTACTATCACAATGATTATGACAATCGTATCGGCGCTGGTGTAGAGCGTGTGGGCGTAGTTGGTGTGGTGGCTGATGGCCTTGCCGCTGACCGCTCTGTGTTTCAGTGGGAAAACCAAGGGGATGCAATCATTGAAGGGATCGAAGGGTTTGTTAAAGTACCCGTCACTGATACGGTCTCATGGTCTACCAATTTAACAGGGAATATCCGCTCAGAGCGTAAAGATACGGGCGAGCCGTTATCTTTAATCCCTAAATTCACCATGAACTCAAATGTCAGTTGGGATATTACCCCTCGCTGGAACACGGACTTCGGCATTAGCTACTATGGAACCATTGAAGCGCCTGAGGTGTCTGTCACTACGGGTGATGCACTTACCACACCGAAACTGGATCGTGATCCATACGCCCTTGCCAATGTCAGCACACGCTACAATCTAACAGATGACATCACCATTGGCGCTGGTATCAAGAATCTGTTTGATAAGCAAATTAAACGAGAAGGGACGACGACCAATGCTGGTGCTCGTACGTTTAATGAACCGGGTCGTTACTACATCTTCGATGTCAGCGTTAATTTTTAATTTCTAAACGTATCGTTTTCTATAAATATAAAAAAGGTCTGGGCAAGCGTCTAGACCTTTTTTCTTTAACTAACTTATGCTTTATTAACTATCTATTTCCGCTTTAATAGCTAAACTTTAAAAGTATTACACCGATCTTTAATAAAAAAATATGAAATTATAATTGAAGAAACTATTTGGCCCAAAAAATTTCCAATTTGGGTTTAATGATTAAGGATAGTATGATTGAAAAAACAATTCCAATCGGTAAGGCTGTTAATAAACTAGCGATCCACATATAAAGAAAATGATTCCAATCAGCGAAATCATTAAGGTTTATTGTCGTAACAATAGCCATGATTGACTCCATAATCACTGCCATACACAAACCAAAAATGATATTCATTTTTACAGCAGAAATAGTTGGTAATAATACTCTCAGAATTTTATTTATAAGCATTGCTATAACACCGCCGATAGGTGCAATACAGACGATACAAAGCGCAAAAGAGCTCAGCCAAGCAGCTAAAAAGTCATCGCTAAAGCCGACGCTATTCCAGGTCATTACAAAAGTAAGCGTACCACCGATAACTGCTACTATACTAAAAATAACCAATATCTTTTTTAAAATATTAGACATCTACTCATCCATATCAAATGATTTGAACATAGTATAGCCATATTTTTTTGATAAAGGCAGTCTTGTTCTTTCGTGTTTTTTCTGTACAAGGCTGTAAAAATATTCAGTATTAACAGTCGGTTGCTTCTTGATTTTTTTAGCAGAAAGAAGGAGTCCGATTATGAATTTTAATAAGAAGGTATGAACATGAGTGTTATAAAGTGCTCAAGCTTATTTTGATATATCATTATTTTAGTTAAACATGCTTTTGGATGCTATAAGGTTTTTTTGACTGACACCAAGACGTTTTAAGGCGTGATAGATGCCTGTTTTACTACAGTTTAGAAGATGCGCTCTTTCATATTGGTAATCATCGGGATATTCGAAGTTCGGTTTGTGCGGCCTCTCATTTTATAGTTGCTTGATACGGATTTAGCGCCAAATGAGAATTATTTTCATATTAATGGTTTACCTTTAATGGCGTTCGTTATAACATAACGCTTTTTTTGAAATGTTATGTTATAACGGAACAATATATGAGAAAAATTGCCTTAATTTCTGTGTTATTAGCCCTAGCAGGACTAGCATGGTATTTCATTGCTGGCGCTAAGCCGTCAGAGGGTCAGACAGCTTCTATGCCTCAGGGCGATGAACAACAAAACTTAATCGTGGTTACACCTTGGGAAATAACGTCTACTGATCCAAGTAAGTCAGGGTTTATTTTTCAGCGTTTACAGCTTGCCGAAACGCTGGTGGATGCTGCGCAAAATGCCGATTTGCAGCCGATGCTTGCGCAAAGCTGGTCTGCCAATGACCAAGGCGATGTGTGGACGTTTGTATTGCGCGATGGCGTCAAGTTCCATGATGGGTCGCCACTGACCGCTGATGACGTGGTAAAAAGTTTGGACGTAGCATTAACCAAACCCACAGCATTAGAATCTGCCCTTATCTCAAAGATTACAGCCATTGACAGCAAAACGGTTGAAATTACGTTAGAAAAGCCATTGATGTCTTTTCCGGCTTATTTGGCACATGCAACCAGTATTATTTTGGCAAAATCCTCGTTTGACGATAACAATGAAGTCAAAGAGCTGATCGCAACTGGTCCTTATTACGTCACCAAAATTGAGCCGCCTCAAAAGATTGAGCAAAAAGCCTTTGCAGACTACTGGGGCGAAAAAGCTAAAATTCAGGACGTCACGTATCTGGCCAACAGTCGTAGTGAAACCCGCACGTTATTGGCGCAAAGTAAACCCAACTATTTGGTATTCACGCTAGATTCAGCGAGCCTTGCGCGCTTGCAACAAGACCCTAATTTGCAGGTCAAATCAAAATCGCTGTCCCGTACCATTCAATACAAAGTCAATGCCAAAAACCCTTTGTTTAGTGATGTCAACGTCCGTCAAGCGCTCAGTGATGCCATTGACAGACAAGGCATTGCTCAGTCTGTGATGCGCGCAGACAATGCCGCAGCCAATCAGATATTGCCACCGATTTTTAAAGACTGGCAAATCAATACGCCAACTCAAACACCAGACCCACAAGCAATCAAACAACGTTTACTGGATTTGGGTTTTACAGCGGATGCTAATGGCATGCTACAAAAAGAAGGCAAGCCATTCAAATTTACCTTACGCACTTTTTCAGACCGTCCAGAACTACCAATCATTGCCACGGCGCTGCAAGCACAATGGAAAAAAATTGGGGTGGATGTCGACGTGTCCGTGGGTAATTTTTCAGAGATTCCTGCCGGTCATCAAGATGGCACGTTAGAGATGGCATTGTATGCGCGTAACTATGGTATGACGCCCGATCCTGTGGGTTCACTCATCGAAGATTTCGATCCAAAAGGCAGCGATTGGGGCGTGATGAATTGGCAAGATTCTGAGCTGAGCGACAGTTTATCAAAACTAGAGACGACTAAAGACAATGACAGTGACAATAACATTGCGACCAAACAAAAGGTCTCAAAAATTATCTATGACGAGCGACCTATCGTGCCCGTGGTTTATTACCAACAGAACGCCGCCGCGCATAAGTCATTAAAGGGCTTGGAAATTGATGGTTTAGAACGAAATTTTTATTTGAATAAATTGTCTTGGTAAGCCACTGTTGCCGTCATTTGCTGTATACACGTAAAAAATTGTGATTGATAACTATGTTTAAATATATTTTCCAGCGTTTATTACAACTGGTCTTTGTCGTATGGTCGGTCGGCACCTTGACCTTTATTTTGACCCGTAGTTTACCGGGCGACATGGCTTACCGCATCGCTGCCAGTCGCTACGGTTATGATCAGACGAATGCCGCCGCTGCCGCGATGGTACGAGCTGAGCTTGGTTTGGATCAGCCGTGGTGGCAGAGCTACTTTGATTGGTTGGTCGATTTGGCACAGTTTAATTTGGGGCGTTCATTGGTAAGTGGGGAGTCCGTATGGTCTGAGATTGCGCATCAGTTCGGACATACTTTGGCACTGGCATTGGTCGCATTGGTCATATCGCTGGTCATTGGACCACCTCTAGGCTTACTGGCAGCGCAAAGACCGAGCGGGATATTTGACCGTTTAACCTTGGTGGTGAGTACCGTGCTACGTTCCGTCCCAGTGTTTATTATTGGTATTGCTCTGATTACGCTACTTGCCGTACAAGTCAAATGGTTGCCAGCCGCCGGTTATGGCACGCCGCAACATTATATCTTGCCAGCATTGACGTTGGCGATTGGGTTGGCAGCGGTCTCAATCCGAGTCAGCCGTCATGCGATGGTGCAAGTACAAACGTCTGAGTATTATCATTTTGCCGAGCTTAAGGGCTTGAGTAAATGGACGGCGTTTTGTCGGCATGGTCTACGCAATGTGGCCATTCCAATTTTGGCCTACCATTCAGTACAACTGGTGTATTTGGTGGAAGGGGTGGTGATTGTGGAGAGTCTGTTTGCGTGGCCTGGTAGCGGTCATGCATTGGTACATGCGATTGTTGCCCGTGATGTGCCGATGATACAAGGCACGGCGTTAATCATGGGCGCTATGTTTGTGGTACTAAATATGGTGGTGGATTTATTAAGTGGTCTGATTGATCCGCGCGTTGATTTAGCGCGCTAACTTTTATTACCACTAAATTCACCATTAACACTAGGAAAGCTGATTTTATGAATGTGTTTAAACTATTTAACAAACTGCAACCCGTACAACTTTTTGGGGCTATTTTACTACTCTTACTATTAGTGTTTGCCTTTTTACAGCCGATTTATTATCCAATGGATGCCAATGCTCAAAATCTCAGTAGCATGTTACAACCATCGAGTATAAGCCATTGGTTTGGCACCGATCATTTTGGCCGAGATATGCTGGCAAGGGTGGCATCTGCCATTCGCTTGTCGTTTTCGCTGATTGTGTTGTCGGTGGGTTTTGCGTTATTTTTTGGATTACTGATGGGAGTGTTGAGCGGTTATTTTGGTGGCTGGATAGACTTTGTCTGTCGGTTTTTGTGTGACATCGTCATGGCGCTACCAGGACTGCTATTTGTATTATTGTTTGCGGCTATTGCGCCTAACAGTTTTTGGTCATTATATTTGGGGATTTCATTGGTGTTGTGGGTCGAGTTTTTTCGTATGGTACGCGCCATGACGCAAACGATTGCCAGCAGCCGCGAAATCGAATCGTCACGCTTGATGGGTATGGACTTTTTTTATTGTTTCAAACGTCATTTTTTGCCGAAGATTTTGCCAGTTATCGCGACGCTTAGTGCCTTTGCCGCTGGTAATGCGGTACTGGCTCTTGCCACACTGGGCTTTATCAATGTGGGTTTGCGCCCGCCCACGGCTGAGCTTGGATTGATGATGACCGAATTGTTTCCTTATTATTATCAAGCGCCTTTCATTTTCCTACAGCCTATTATCGCGGTCTTCGTTTTGGTCTTAAGCTTACAATTGATTTCAGGAAAAATAAAATGATAGCAGACGCATCGATACAACACTCATCGGTACAAGAATCATCGATAGACAGCATCTTGGTACAAACCAATAACGTGGCGGTGTTTACCAAGTTGGGACAAAGTTTGGTTGAGCCTATCAGTTTGACGCTGCATCAAGGGCAAAATGTCACCATTTTGGGCGAAACAGGCTCGGGTAAAAGCTTGTTGGCACAGGCTATTATGGGCGCATTGCCCGATGAATTGGTCGCTCAAGGGGATATCCTGATTGAACATCAAGCACTAAACAAATCACAACTGCGCCAGTATTGGGGCAGACGTATGGCAATGCTGCCGCAAGAGCCAAGCCGTTCACTCAATCCCACCATGACCATGCTCGACCAAGTATGGGAAAGCTTATTTTTTGTGGCCAAAAAAGACAACAAAACCAGTAAGCAGTTGGCAAAAGATAAAATCGATAGCTTAGGACTGGCAAAATCGGCAGATTATTACCCACATGAGCTGTCGGGCGGCATGGCACAGCGCGCTTCTTTTGCGATTGCCACCTCTGGCGGTGCGTATATTGTCATCGCTGATGAACCCACCAAAGGCTTGGATGATGCCAACAAACAAGCAGTCATTACATTACTAAAAAATGTCAGCGAAAATGGCGGCACGCTTTTGACCATTACTCATGATATCGAGGTGGCAAGATCGTTAAGTGGTCGTGCTAATGACCGTATCATGGTCATGAAAAAAGGCCAGTTGTTAGAACAAGGCAGTGGCGTACAAGTACTCAATCAACCCACTTCAGACTACGCCAAACAATTGATTGCCGCTGCGCCGTATAATTGGCAAAGTCAAGACAGAAGCCTCATTCAAGACAGCCCATTACTCACTGTCCAAGACTTAAGTTTGGCGCGTGGTAAACGGGTCTTGTTTGAGAGCTTAAATTTTAGCCTACAAAAGGCCGAAGTGCTTGGCGTGATTGGAGGTAGTGGTATCGGTAAAAGCTCATTGGGCGATGCGTTATGCGGCTTATTAAAACCTGCCAGCGGCGTCATCACTTGGCAACAAAAACCAAAGAGCCATCAAGTGCTTAAATTGTATCAAGACCCACCAGCCGCTTTTGCCTCGCATGTGCCCCTACAGACTTTGCTAAATGACGTGATTAAAAAGCACCGACTCGATGCCAGCCGCGTGCCTGAGTTGTTAGAAAAGCTAAAGCTAGATAAGCAAATTCTCACTCGCAATGCATTGAATGTGTCGGGTGGTGAATTGCAGCGGGTGGCAATTTTGCGTGCACTACTCTTTAATCCAGTTTTGCTGTTTGCCGATGAGGTGACCTCTAGACTCGATCCGATTACCCAAAAAGAAACGCTGGATCTGCTCGTGACGCAATGTAAAGCGCAAAATTGCACGTTGGTAATGGTCAGTCACGATCATCATATAATGCGCCATTACTGTCATCAAGTGATTGATTTGGAGGCATTAGCCACATAACTGCTGTTAAGATGGTTGATAAGCGACACTCATTAATATAAAACAAGCCCAAAAAACGCGGGGGTTTAGTCTCTTATCAACTCCATGCTGTCATTAGGAAAAACTATAATTATGAAAAACTATGTTTGATTACCGCATAGGCTTTGCGACTATGGTATTACTGTTAGTGGCATGCACAGATAATCAGCAAGAAAAAGGCAAGATTGTCATTAATAACAACAGCGATTACCCAATATCTGATGTTAAGGCCATATATACCAGTGCCAAAAGAGTGGATATGTTGGGTAGTCTGCCAGCCCATACTGCTTATAAGTATGAGATTCAATATACAGAGTTTGAAGACTCTATCACTATTGACTATACCGACTATGTACAAAGAACGCATTCAACCACTGGCGCCGCTTATGCTGCTCATTATGATAAGCAGCGCTATGTCGTAGATATTGGAGGGCAGTGATTGTTTGCTTGTGTAATGTAAGCGGCAGAAATAAAAAATAGGTAAGAAGTAAAGAGAATGCGTAGAGGCTCTGCTAACTACTCATAAGTCATTAAAGTAGAATAGCTCAAATGAATGGGGTATAAGTCATGTGATTTATACCCCATTCATTTTTTGCTTTGTTCGTTCTATTTTAAGACACAGCTTTTAGCGCTACTGTTGAAGCGTCCGCTTTGCTTGATAGCGGCTATAGTAATAAATCAACAGGCCGGGTATATATAAAAAAAGTGATAACAGCAAGTTGTCTACACCAGCAGCATAAATCAGCCAAACGCCATAGACACTCGCACCCAAACCGATGGCTTTGATGCTCCAGCGCTCTGACTGTGCAAATGAGACCTTGACCAAATAGGCTCCGACCAAAAAGTAAGGAATCAAAATCATCGAGGTAGAGATAATCACCAAGGTGTTATAACCCTCACCTGTCAAAAAGATCATCAATAAGCACAGCTGAACAGTAGCACTGGTCAGCAACAGCGAGGCAGTTGGTGTGCCTTGTGCGTTTTGCTTGGTAAAAATGCGCGGAAAGGCATTGTATTTGGCAGCAGTATACGGCACTTCTGCAGAGTAGAGAATCCAGCTCAGATAAGACGCCAACACCGAGACGATAAGTCCAATGCTGATGACCCATTTGCCCACGCTACCTGTCATTTGTGCCATGATGCCCGCCATAGATGGGTTGCTGAGAGCAGCCACATCAACACGGCTCATCACCCCAAGCGAGAGCAGGGTGATAGCGACATACAGCACCAATGCCAAAATCACGCCGATATAAGTGGCGCGTCCGATATCAGACCGTTTTTTGGCGCGCTGCGACAACACAATCGCCCCTTCGATACCGGTAAATACCCATAAGGTGATGAGCATCGTCCCTTTGACCTGCTCCATAAAGGGGGCTTCCAATGTGGTGCCCGCGCGGTCGGTGTTAAAGGTTTGCATATCAAAGGCATAATAGGCAAACACAATAAAGGCAATGAGCGGTAGACTCTTGGCTAGAGTGGCCAGCAGATTGATAAAGGCGGCTTGTTTGACGCCGCGCAGTACCAAATAATGCACCAACCATAAGATGATCGACTCGCCAATCAGTGCCCCAATCGTGTTGCCTTCACCAAACACAATACTGTTTGGCGTATCGACAAAGCTACCCAGCGCGGCAAAAGCCACCACCAAATAGCCCACCACCCCGATGGTGGCGCACAGCCAATAACCCCATGCCGAAAAGAAGCCCGCCAAATCGCCAAACCCTGTTTTGGCATAGGTATAAATACCACCGTCCAATTCAGGCTTGAGGCGTGATAAATGCAAAAAGCAGCCCGCGAGTAATAAAATACCCACGCCTGTGATGATCCATGCGGTGATGATGGCGTCCACACCTGCCACTTCGGCCATGTTTTGCGGTAGGCTAAAAATGCCCGCACCGACCATCGAGCTGAACACGATGGCGGTGAGCATGGTTAGCCCGATTTTTTGTCCATTTTGCATCGTGCTATCTCTATTTTGTCGAAGTACCTGTTGTCAAAGTACCTGTGAAATGCTGGCTCAATGCCTCGATGTGTTCGGGGCCAATACCGCAGCAGCCCCCGATTAGTGACGCGCCTTGGGCTTGCCATTTTTGTGCCCATACCAGATATGCAGGCGGCGTGAGATCATCACGCACTTCATCGAGACCATCATTTGCTGTGGCGTCTTTTGGCTGCGGCGGAAAGGCGTTGGCATAAGCGCCAAGCTTAATGTGCGTTGCATTCTTATCTTGCAAAGTGCTTTGCGCAACGTCTAGTGCTTGCTCAATCACCTCAGGCTGGCAGCAGTTGAATAGTATGGCTTCAACATTCAGATCTGCTAATGTCGCAACAGCCTCTTTTACCGTCTCGCCTGAGCGCAAGCGTGGCACATCAAGGTGCTCGCTGTCTTCTAAGGTAAAAGATACCCATAATGGTTTGTTATCTTTATCTAGCGTATCTAATAGCTCACGTACCGCGACGGATTCTGCAATCAGGCTTTGGGTTTCTGCCAGCCAAAAATCCACATGCGCACTCAAGCCTTTGATCAATGGGGTAGCGATATCTTCGACATGCTCAGCGTCAAACAGATCAGCGCGGTATGAACCAAATAGTGGCGGGATAGAGCCTGCTACCTTAGTCGCGCTCCCTTCCATTTCAACCGCTGCACGTGCCATCTCACCCGCTGACGCTGCCAATTCTTGAGCCTGATTGGCAAAGCGCTCATCGCCAATATGAAAAGGTACGAGAGCGTAGCTGTTGGTGGTGATGACCGCAGCACCGCTTTGAATAAAAGCGCGGTGTACGTCACGGACAATCTCGGGCGCCTCTATCATCGCGAGCGCCGACCACTCAGGCTGGCGAAATGGCGCGCCGCGTTTTGCTAATTCTCGGCCCATACCGCCGTCAATAATCGTAATGTTGTCAATTGACATAATAAATCCCTCTTTATCGTGAATAGATGTCTCTACTAAGGCTCTTTTTTGAGAAGTAGAATTATTGCAGGGGCGAAATACTAGGCGTAATGAAGGGCAGATGCAACCAAAAGTTTGGCAACACTGACAACTTATCACCTTTATTGTTTAATTCGATTATTGGCGTATCAATATCAGCCAACACTATAAGAAATTAGCCCAGTAATAGACGCTATCAGATTTCTGTTTTACTATCTCTCTTAGAATATTCATAAGA
The DNA here is from genome assembly GCF_904846715.1 of Psychrobacter vallis. Taxonomy (GTDB): domain Bacteria; phylum Pseudomonadota; class Gammaproteobacteria; order Pseudomonadales; family Moraxellaceae; genus Psychrobacter; species Psychrobacter vallis. Next base: position 140,561 of record NZ_CAJHBU010000004.1, on the reverse strand, counting down.
GTTTTATGGACTATAAATAGTCATCATTTGATATAAAAAGTCATGTAATGACAGATAGTGATTGATATCAACACCTTGGCTAAGCTCGACTATTCACGTTACTTTCACTTAACAACTGCACACATGTCAATCGTTGACAGCGTAACTTTAATCTAGGCATGATGTCAGTAGGTAATCCTTACTTCCATCGCGGTAATCGTTTTTATCACAACACTCAAAGGAGACTACTATGAAAGCAGCACGTTTTTATGACAAAGGTGACATCCGTATTGAAGACATTCCAGAGCCCACGGTAGCGGCAGGTACGGTCGGTATCGATGTGGCTTGGTGCGGTATTTGCGGCACAGATTTGCATGAGTTTATGGAAGGGCCGATTTTTATTCCGCCTTGTGGTCATCCGCATCCCATCTCAGGCGAGTCTGCACCCATCACGATGGGGCATGAGTTCTCAGGTGTGGTATACGAAGTCGGCGAGGGCGTTGATGACATCGAAGTCGGTCAGCATGTGGTGGTTGAGCCGTATATCATTGCTGATGATGTCTCCACTGCTGAGGGCGAAAACTACCATTTATCAAAGGATATGAATTTTATCGGTTTGGGCGGACGCGGCGGCGGGTTGTCTGAAAAAATCGCTGTAAAACGCCGCTGGGTACATCCTATTTTAAAAGAGATTCCACTGGATCAAGCGGCGTTAATTGAGCCACTATCTGTGGGCTATCATGCCTTTGTCCGTAGTGGCGCTAAGGCAGGCGATATCGCGTTGGTCGGCGGTGGTGGCCCCATTGGTTTATTATTGTCCTCGGTCTTAAAAGCCAAAGGTCTGACCGTCATACTTACGGAGCTGAGTGCCAAGCGCAAAGAAAAAGCCAAAGACAGCGGCGTTGCGGATTATATTTTAGATCCTACGGAAGTGGACTTGAACGCAGAAGTGATGAAAATCACGGACAATCGCGGTGCGGACGTGGCGTTTGAATGCACCAGTGTCAATGCAGTGCTCGACTCGCTAGTCGAGCTGACCAAGCCTGCTGGCGTGGTGGTGATTGTCTCTATCTGGAGTCATCCAGCGTCAGTCAATGTCCATAGCGTGGTGATGAAAGAGTTGGATATTCGTGGCACCATTGGCTATGTCAACAATCACAAAGATACCATTAAATTGGTCGAAGACGGTTTGGTCAATCTTGAGCCTTTTATCACACAGCGCATTGCGTTGGATGATTTGATTTCAAAAGGATTTGAAACGCTCATTCACAACAATGAATCTGCGGTAAAAATCATTGTAAACCCAAACTTATAAGCAGTTAGGCCAGTAGATTCTTGCTTGCAGAGTAGCTGTCAGGAACTAAAAAGCGTCAACCTATTAAGGTGGCGCTTTTTTTTGATTTTTTTAAAAATAGTTTTTGCAATACGCATATCGTGAAAGTGGATAAATGCTATAGTCCAGAATAGCTATTCTTTACGGAGTTCAAATGTCAGAGTATTTTGCCAAAATCAACTGGGCTAGAGATAGCAGTGAAAGTTACGTTGATAACAAATATAGCCGAGGGCACGAATGGATTTTTGATGGTGGTGTCATCATTCAAGCCTCATCTTCTCCTCACGTTGTTCCCTTGCCTTATTCTGTTGAAGAAAATGTAGATCCCGAAGAAGCTTTTGTTGCCTCTCTTTCCAGTTGTCACATGTTATTCTTTTTATCTATTGCAGCAAAAAGAAAATATGTGATTGATTCATACGTAGACAATGCTGTGGGTACTATGGAAAAAGACAGCGATGGTAAAATTTCAATGACTAAAGTCATCCTAAAACCACATGTTAAATTTTCGGGTGATAAGCAGCCGACCATGGAGCAGCTTGAAAAAATGCATCATCAAGCGCATGAGCAATGTTTTATCGCTAACTCGGTTAAAACTGAAGTTGTTACGGAAATTGTAGTCTAACAAGCTGTGATTTTTGGCTATTTTAATTACTTGTTTACAAAGGTAGTTATTAGTGAAATTATTGGAGTATTTAATAGACCTCTTGCATAAGTCGTCGCTAGCCCCAGCCGCTTCGTTGGCAGAGTTCAGTAAATTGGTACTTTTACAAGAGGTATAATATAGGTCGTTTTGTGGTGTTATAAATTACAAAATTGGTGTTCAATAAGCTATTAAACTTTAATTAATTTTTGAGTTAAGCGAGAGGAAATAAATTTGAGTGTTCAATATGATAAGAAGCTGAGTGAAATCAACTTAATTGAAGAAATCACATTACCATTTCGGGTTTTTCCTGAGGGTGAAAAATCAGATGCCTTAGATGATTTTTTCATCAGAACTTCTGGATGGGTAAGTTATATTTGTGAAGTACTAGTTTTTAGTCATGTTGCGAACGAAATAAATATTGAAAATACTTCTATTCTTCCGCAAGTAAAAAGTCCTGATATAGGTGGCAAAGGTTTACCGTTGATTTTACCTAATATATCTATATCTAACAGTAATGATGAGATTTCTGGCAATCTGATAAAAAACCTTTATAGACACTCATTATCACAACTAGTTTCAAATTATGAGAAGTTTTTAAATGAACTAACAAGGGATATATTTATAAGAAATCATCATCTACTAGCCGTAGATGAAAAACAACTAACTACTAAAGAAATATTTGAACTGGGTAATATCGATAAGATTCGAAATGTACTTATTGGAAAGAAAGTAATGGATCAAGCTATGAGTGCCTATCCAAAGCGTGTAGAACAATTCCAAAAGATTTTTTATGTCGGTATTCACTCTAAAAAATCTCCAGTTTCAGTTGCTGAGCTTCATGATTTAATAGAAGTAAGAAATGTAATTCAACACAACGATGGTCATGCATCTCCACAGTATTTTAAAAGAATGGCTGGTTATGGAGACTATAGGCTCTTACTACCTTTAAGTTACTCTACCCCTACAGTTGATTTCAAATGGTTGCTTTCTTTTGCTCAAAAAATGCTGCACTTAGCAGAATATATTGATATAGAAGTTGCTAATAAATGGGTGACCACTAGAAACAAATAAAGAAATCTAAACGCCAGTTATCAAGGTATTGGCATGAATTCCACTGTCAAGTTGAACTAACTTGTCCTTACCTAAATCTCTACGCTATAATCACTTATACTCGAATTAAAGCGAGTTAATATATAGACTAAAGCAAGTAATGTCTTCATTCTATGTTCGTGGTTCAATTACGATTATTCTATCGGAGAGGGCTTACCGTGCGGGCTTGAGCGCAGATATTGTTTAGGCGCTTTTACTTTTGCGCCAAGCTCTGCCGCAGCATGCCAAGGCCAATGCGGGTTGTAAAGTATGCCGCGTGCTAATGCAACCGCATCCGCTTGCTGCTCAGTAATGATGCTTTGCGCTTGTTGGGCTTCGGTTATTAAACCCACTGCGATTACTGGTATATGTACCGCTTCTTTTATTGCTGTTGCAAAAGGAACTTGAAAGTTAGCTGCCACAGGGATTTGCTGCTGTGGGCTAAGTCCTGCGGTGCTCACATGAATATAATCACAGCCTAATGCCTCTAATGCTTTAGCCAGCTCGATCGTTTGTGTGAGATCCCAGCCGCCCTCAACCCAATCGGTTGCAGAAACACGCACACCCACTGGTTTTTCACTTGGAAATTCAGCTCGAACCGCTGTAAATACCTCAAGTAACAAGCGCATTCTGTTCTCAAGGTTGCCGCCGTATTTATCCTCACGTTTATTAGAAAGTGGCGATAAAAACTGATGTAATAGATAACCGTGAGCACCGTGAAGTTCAATTAGGTCAAGGCCCAGCGCATTTGCGCGTTTTGCCGCATTCACAAAATCGCTTATTAGTGCATCAATGTCATTTTGATCCATTGTTTTGGGTACATGAGAATTTTCATCATACCCAAGCGCCGACGGTGCAACCGTTTGCCAGCCATTTAACTGATCAGGAGCAATCGCACCGCCGCCGTCCCATGGTTTTTCGGTTGACGCTTTACGCCCCGCATGGGCAAGTTGTACGCCTATCGGCATCGGGCTGTACTGTCTGATTGCGGTTAGCGTTTTATCCAGTGCTGTTTGTGTCCTTTCATCCCATAATCCTAAATCAGCATAGCTAATACGTCCTTGTGGATTGACCGCAGTCGCTTCTAAAATAAGTAGTCCTGCGCCGCTCAAACTCATTTGGCCTAAATGGATCGTATGCCAATCGCTTGCCGCGCCATCATTTGCAGAGTACTGACACATGGGTGCGATGATAATACGGTTATCTAATGTTAGTTGCCCAAGTTTCAAAGGCGAGAAAAGTTGGCTCATGGTGAATCCTCAAAAAACGCGCCTAGCTTAAAGGCACGGAAAATGACAGGCAAAAGCGATATAAATGGCTTATATGGCTTATATGATTACCGCTTGAATAGTTGATGGGGATGAATCGTTATTTTTATACGGCACATTTAAGTATAGGGCATTACGTTTAGTCCTAAGCATTTAATCTCTTATACTCGCCACAAAGTGTTTTAAAGGCTGCTCGATTTTTTGCTTGATGTGGGTATCGGCATCTCCTATCAGGCGGTATTGATAGCTGGGTAACATAGGAAAGCCTTCGTCTTTTCCGAGCAGCTCAAGATTGGCAGTACGACTTATGAAGTCTTTACTCAATAACCCTATGCCAAATCCTGCATGAATGGCCGCCACTTGGTGCTGTAAATGGCTCGCCAAATAACTAAAATAGTAACGTTTGCCGCTGTCGTTTAAGGTATATTCTATAATATGCCGCACAAAACAACCATTATGCGCGGAGACGATGGGCAGTTTATCTAATTCATCAAAAGACACCTTTTGGTTGCTGGCCCAGCCAAAAGACTGAAGATCTTCTGAAGTATCGACCGTTAATTTTATAATGCCATATGACAGTCTGCCGCTTGCGACCATGTCTTGAATACTATGAGAAAAGTCACAGATGACGCGAACTCGGCTATCTATGAGTTCGGTCACCATTTGTTGTACGGCTAGCTGTACTGGCATCGGACAGTCTCAAAAGCTACTACTGATAAGTAAGCTTGTAGAGCAGGACAAACGATTAAGCAAGCAGAAGCTGTGCAACCTGTTTGGTATAGTGAGAAGTAGTTACTACTATGGCATCCAGACTAAGCCCATTGATGTTGAGCGTGTCAAACTCAAAGCTTTGATACGTCAGGTATTCAACGAATCAAAGCAGTCAGCAGGCACTCGCACCATTATCTCCATGCTGTGGAATGAGCATAGCATTAGGTTGACGCGCTACTTAGCCGCTAAGCTTATGAAGCAAATGGGTTTGGTCAGTTGCCAGCTTAAGTCTCACAAGTACAAGCACGCTGATCAAGCGCATAAAACCCATGATAATATATTAGACCGCAGGTTTAGCCCAGATGCGCCTAATCAAGTTTGGACAGGTGATGTGACTTATATTCGTATCAAAGGTGGCTGGTGTTACTTAGCGGTTGTTCTAGACCTGTTTGCTCGACGTGTGGGACGCTACTTCAACAAAAATCTCTTATTAGTTGACCACTACAATATTTGATTGCAATAATCCATAGCCGTCAATTCTTCAGCATAAGCTGGATTGAGCGTTGTGAGTGATATAGCGATAACCATTAAGAATGGTTTTCACAACTAGCACCCCTCTCTATCGGTTGACTTGGTAACTACCATCGTATTGTCTAGCCCGCTACAAGCATGAATTACAGAACCATCATTGGTGCAAAACTTAACCATAGATCGAAGCTCTGTGTCCACAATAGGTATGACCTTATAATTTCCGCTAGATAAAATAGCTTCTGCCATTGTTGCTTGTTGCGTTACGCAGGTTGAGAAGTCCATGTCGCTATTTTTACTTTCAACCACACTGTCATCTTCTGGAATATCAGGCTCAGCAATAGGCTCAGGCTCAGATTCAACAACGGGTTCAGGCTCAGATTCAACAACGGGTTCAGGCTCAGATTCAACAACGGGTTCAGGCTCTACAACCGCCACCACTTCTTCCGTCTCTGTGATAACTTCGCTTTCTTCTAAGCTTTGTTCGCTAGTATCAGGCTCAGCCTCTATTGCAGGTTCATTACCTGTTCCACATGCTGATAGCAATACCACTAACCCAAAGCCCAGCAATAACTTTTTCATGTCTTTTGTCCAGTCGATTAAAGCCCAACTATAACCGATTAGTAACAAGCGAGCAATTAAACACTGGCAATAAAAAAGCCCTACAATGATGTAAGGCTTGATCAATAAAAGTAGTAATGTCTACTCATCAAAATCTATGTGATAGTTTTCATTGAAATCAGGATGATTAAGATTAACCTTTTCAAAAAAACTATCTTTATCTTCAGATACCTTCATTAAAGTCACGATAGAAGCTAAATGCTCCCTAAGCTTAGGGTGGCCTACATCGCTAGTTAGCGTTTGATGTAGTCTAGCGCTCTTTTTACCTGTCTTATTGGCTTGCTTTTTAAGCTCTGGCAGTATCTCTGGAGCCAATTTTTTATAGACCACTATAGTCTAAGCAACAGATCGTGCTAGCTAATATATAAATTGCTCTCAATCATGTTTTTCATATACAGCAGACGCGGTGCAATGTCTTCTTCTAGTTTGGTGTCTTTAGACAACCAAGTGCAGCAAGCGCTAGACAACAATAGAAAAGGTTACTATCAAACCAAGCACTTCACGCAAGGACTGGCGTGGGAGATGTATCCTTTGCCGACGACATTGCAAATGCTCGTTGCGGGCAATTCAACAGAAACCATCTTAAACCCTCAGCCCATACAAGTGAATGAGCCACCGATGCCTGGGCTAAATAATGTGTGGGTCAATAAAACCGGATCGACCAATGGCTTTGGCGCTTATATTGCTTATATGCCTGCTAAAAAAACAGGTATTGTCATTTTAGCCAACAAAAACTATCCCAATATTGAACGGGTTAAAGCCGCTTATACGATTTTGGCTAAAACACCTACAACAAATCAGTAGCAGTATAGGTAGTAGGGGTATTATTTAGTGGTTAAGTCTTTCAGAATAAATAAACCCTTGTAGCGTAGTGCTTACAAGGGTTTTTTATGGTATTGGTGTTTAAGCCCTTATAGACATTAACCCGTATTGCGTAAACCTGCTGCTAAGGCATTGATACTACGGATTAATGGGTCTTCAACGTCGATATTGTTCTTGATACTTTCATGGTTTTGCGCATCGCCTTGTTGTCTGGCACGTTTTAACAGCTCGATTTGGATATAGTTAATGGGGTCTAAATACGCATTTCGCCATTGCAGCGAAGCGGCAAGATTTTGCTGATTTGATAATAACGATGTTTGCTCAAGTAAAGCATTCAGGCCTGAATAAGTCAGTTCGTGCTCTTCGATGACCGCTTTCATAATCTTGTCACGTAATGCTTCATCGTCGCATAATTGGCTGTAGGCCTGAGCAATGCTCATCTCAGATTTGGTAAATGCCATCTCGATATTGCTAATAAATACGCTAAAAAACGGCCAATGAGCATTCATCTCTTTCATCAAATCTTCATCTGCTTTCACACTATGCAAAGCGCTGCCGACACCATACCACGCAGGTAACGTAAAGCGTGCCAATGACCAACCAAACACCCAAGGAATCGCTCGCAAGGTGGTTTTGCTTGGCAAGCCTTTTTTGCGATGTGATGGACGTGAGCCAATGTTTAATAAAGAGATTTCCTGTACAGGAGTGACCTGTGAGTAAAATTGATAAAATCCTTCTGTATGGTCGGTAAGCTTGCGATAACGCTGCTCGCCTGCATCTGCCAAACGCGCAAAGAGCGACTCATAATGCGGCAGCTCCGCAGGTTGTACCACAAACCTTGATGAGCAGGCTTTTAGCGTACCTGTGATACCCATGGTCAGCTCAAACACCGCGGTATCGGTGTTGGCGTATTTGGCATAAAGCACTTCGCCTTGCTCCGTCACTTTAATCTGACCGTGTAGCGTCCCCGCTGGCTGGGCGGCAATGGCATTATGCGTCGAGCCACCGCCACGACTGACAGAGCCGCCACGCCCATGGAACAAGCGTGTTTTGATACCATACTTTTCTGCAATACGATCAATGGTTTGTTGCGCACTATAGAGCTGCCATGCAGACGTGATAATCCCGCCATCTTTTGATGAGTCTGAATAACCCAGCATGATTTCTTGTGTGTTATCTGAATGCTTCAGCAACCCTCGATACAGAGGATTGTCTAAAACGGCAGGTAAAATTTGATCGATATTTTTCAGGTCTTCAATCGTCTCAAACAACGGCGCGACGGGTAAGTCGGCAGACAATCGCCCCTCGTCATCAACTCTACATAAGCCTGCAAACCGCATAAGCAGTAAAACTTCTAATATCTGACTGGCGTTATTGGTCATCGAAATAACATAACTGCCAAAGGTGTCTTGTCCTACCAGTTTGCGCAATGTCGCCACAGAGTTCATTAATGCTAATTGTTCGCGGGTTTTATCCGTCAAATTGTCAGTATAAATGAGCGGTGTACCGGATTTTCCGAGCAAGCGCGTCAGCCATTCTTGCCGCTCTGTTTCGCTCAGCGCTTGATAGTCTGGCAAATTTGAGGCACTAGCAAAAATATCCGCAATCACTTCGCTATGATAGGACGACTCTTGGCGAATATCGAGGGCAGCCAGATGAAAGCCACAGGTTTTTACCAGACGAATCATATCGAGCAACAATCCTTCGCCATGCGTGGTGTCATGAGTATTGACACTTTGACGAATGATGCGCAAATCTGCTAGCAGTTCTTGCGGGTTGGCATAAGCGTCTTTTTTGGCTTTGCTGTCATCACCTTTGCTTTGAATCAGTTGATTGGTAGCTTTGACTTTATTCAGAATTAAAGAGAGCAAACGGCGATAAGGCTCGTTGCCATAATCATCAAAATTGTAATCAAACACTTGTCTGTCGAGTTCAGCATAATGGCTGATTTTGGCATACACTTCAGGGGCAATCGTAACGATGGTATCGCTATGAATCAGCTGGCGGCGCAGTTTCTTTAGCAGTACTTGGTAGTGACGTAGTACGGTATCGGCATGCATGAGAACGGCAAGCTCTGTGGTCTCAAATGTCACAAAGGGATTGCCATCTCTATCGCCACCGATCCAAGACCCAAAGCTCATAAAAGCAGGTAAGGGGTAGTCGGTCAATTCTGGGTAGATATCGACAATGGCGGCTTTCATATTACGATAAACTTTGGGAATGGCATTAAATAAGCTGGCGTTAAAGTAATGCAGACCGTTATTTATCTCATCATAAACCAGCGGCTTACGGGTACGCACCTCATCCGATGACCACAGTAAATCAATGGTTTGCGCCGTCTGCTCTTTTGCTTGTTCGTACGAAAAGCTGTTTTCATCAAAGTTATTTAGCGCATCACCATGGGTAAATAGACTTTGTAAGATATTCATGGTCGTACGTCGGCGCGCTTCGGTGGGATGGGCGGTAAAGACAGGGATGAATTTTAATTGATCGATGAGTTCCTGCATTTGTGCAGGCTCAATATTGCGTTCACGGCACTCCAGTAAGGTGCGACGAAACGATCCTTCCCAGCTTTGCTCAGATTGCGCGCGCAATGCCTGACGTTGCTCTCGAAAGTAGTTTTCTTCACTAAGATTGGCTAAGAAAAAATAAATAGAAAAGCTGCGGATGACGTTTTTTAGTGTTTGATTGTCTAAAGAGGCAATAAAATCGATGAGTTGCTGCTTATACGCTTCATTAGGCTCACGGCGCTGCTGGATGAACCCTTTTCGCAGGGTTTCAATAGTATTGATGGTCTGTTCCCCAGTCTGGCGCGCAATTGCATCACCGAGGAAGGACGCCAGTAAGCTGATGCGTTCCCGTAATACGTCGTTATCTATAATCATCCTTGGCCCTCTTGTTAAATTGGTTAGCAAAATAGTTGTGTTGTCTTTCTTAATAAAATAGAGCGTTTATTGGATGGCGTCAAGATATAGTCAATCTACTATAAAATGAATTTAGTACTGCTAAAATGATTTTCGTAGCCTCTGTCTGCGAAGGTATAGTCATAGACACAGCAAGCAAGAAAAATTTATACCCGTTCAGCGTTGCAATATAATGGTTCTGTTTTATTGAGAATCGACTATAACTCGTGATCTTGATAACTTGTGATTCTAATAACCCGTGATCTGAATAATAAATGTGATGAAATAAATGATAAGAGAACTTAAAACTTTTGTAGCCGTTTGCGAGTTAGACAGTTTTGCGGCGGCGGCGCGCCATATCAACCTTACTCAATCTGCGGTCAGTGCGCAAATTAAAACCTTAGAGGACAATTTAGGTTTGGCTCTGTTTACCCGCTCCGCTAGAGCCATTACCCTCAACCCGCAAGGCACCCGCATACTGCCTATTGCCAAAGAAATTTTGGCACTTTATGCGACCATGCAACTGCCTTCAGATACCGACATTGCTAGCTACTACGGTCAGCTTAGAATTGGCGCTATCAACTCAGTGCAGGTGGGTATTCTCCCAGAGGCTCTAAAAGCCATTACTTTATTAGCCCCCTTAATGCAGACAGAAATTATCCCAGGGCGCTCTATAGAGCTATTCGAGCAGCTGGAAATAGGCAGTATAGATGCCGCCATAACCATACAGCCCGCTTTTGCGTTGCCCAAAGATATCGTAACCCAGTCTATTATGACGGAACCTTATGTACTGATTAGCCCCAAAAAATGGCCTTTTTATAGTCTCAGACAAACGCTCGAACAACATCCCTTTATCCATTACAGCCTACAGTCCTCAGCGGGCGCAAAGTTAAGCAGGTTCTTCAAGCAACAAGACATCAAGGTCAATACCATCATGGAGATTAATGATCTGGATGCCATTGTTAGGATGGTCGAATCGGGTTTGGGGGTGGCTTTGATTCCTTACGCGGGATTATGGATTAGAAGTACAGCGCCAGTGCAAATCCACCATTTGGGGGATAACAGCTTAGTTCGAGAGGTCGTGCTCGCTTATCGTTATGCGGATCGCCAGCAGCCACAGATCAATGCCTTAAAGCAAGTGCTGGGACTGTGAGTTATGCAGATTGTTTATTTTAAGGCATCTATACTTTACTGAGAATAGGCATTTATTTGTGCTATTGGCGCTAAGATCCACGCAGATATAGCGCAACCTTAGCTATGATAATTTTGATTGAGCACTAAAATTTTTGGGTCTGAGAGCGGAATATTTGCGTTTTTCTTGCGCACTATTCTCGGTTACGATGGGTCTGCTTTTTAGCAACGCCTAATGTAACTGTACAGATATGACGCTTTTATCCCTTTAATTTCACTCATTCTCAAGAAGCCCTAAAATCATGACACATACCGATAGCCTGACCAACGACACAATCTTTACGCGTATCGAAAAAGATTTATTGGGTGAACAAGCCGTTCCCGCTACTGCTTTATATGGTATTCAGACGCAACGAGCGTATCAGAATTTTAATATTACCGGCGTGCCTATCAGTCATTTTCCTGATTTGATCAAAGCATTGGCGATGGTAAAACATGTTGCTGCCAAAGCCAATTACCAACATGGCCTGCTTAGTGATGATAAAGTCAATGCCATCACCGATGCCTGTGCGGATCTTATTGACGGCGAGCATCATGAAGCGTTTATTGTTGATCTTATTCAAGGTGGGGCTGGCACGTCAACCAACATGAATGCCAACGAAGTGATTGCCAATATTGGTTTGGCTAAGATGGGTTTTGAGTATGGTGAGTATGAGCACTTACATCCCAATAATGACGTCAATCGCTCTCAATCGACCAACGATGTGTATCCCACTGCTGCTCGCTTAGCGATTGTCTTTGCCGCACAGCCGTTGATGGCTGCTATCACTAAGTTACAGCACAGCTTGGCGGCCAAAGGTGAGGCGTTCAGTGATGTGTTAAAAATGGGCCGTACTCAGCTGCAAGATGCGGTGCCGATGACATTGGGACAAGAGTTTAATGCCTTTGCCAGTGATTTGGGCGGTGAGACTGCTCGTATAGAACACACGTGTCTCCAGTTATGTGAAGTGAATTTAGGCGGTACAGCTATTGGTACAGGCATCAATGCGCCTAGAGGTTACGCGCATTTGGCCATCAGTGAACTGGCGACGGTCAGTGGTTTGCCAGTCAGGCTTGCAGAAGATCTTGTGGCCGCAAGTGCCGATATGGGGGCCTTTATTACCTTTTCAGGGTCACTAAAGCGTTTGGCAATCAAACTCTCCAAACTCAGCAATGATCTGCGCTTACTCTCTAGTGGTCCGCGCACGGGTCTGGGTGAAATCAATCTGCCAGCTATGCAGCCGGGCTCCTCAATTATGCCGGGTAAGGTCAACCCTGTGATTCCTGAAGCGATGAACCAGACGGCTTTTCAAGTCATGGGCACCGATTTGACCGTGACCATGGCGGCAGAAGCAGGGCAGTTGCAGTTAAATGCCATGGAACCCTTGATTATCTATAATTTGCTTAACAATGCGCGTATGTTAGAAAAATCCATTCGCATGCTGGATGAGCTATGTATTCAGGGCATCACTGCTAACAAAGAACGCTGTGCGCAGCATGTAGAAAACAGCATTGGTATTGTGACGGCATTGGTGCCACACATCGGTTATGACAATGCCAGCCGTATCGCAGGCCACGCTTTATTGAGCGGTTTGGGCGTCTCCGAATTGGTCAGACAAGAAAAACTGCTCAGTGATGAAGAGCTTGCGGCGATTTTATCACCAAATACCATGGTGAATAACGTTTAGGTCCGATCGATGCGGTTGTATGAAGACATGCCCTAGGGCGTGTCTTTATTTTTTATCACCGTTTTTAAAATGAGAACACGGCCTAACCATCATAAGCCATCATATAGTTGATTCAATTCAAAAGTGTTACAAGGCAACCGAGTGCAGATGTATATGTAATACTTCAAGCGAGGTTAACGCTGTCACTCTTTTATAGTGGATTGACTATAGGTTTCGTAATTGTTCAATCAACCAACGATGTATACCACTATCACTGGTGCGCGGGTGCCATGCTGCTATGACTTTAAATGTAGGTGGTAATGCCTCAATCCTAAGCTCTTTAACCTTGTTGCTCGGCAACAACCGTGAAGGATAAAAAGCAATCATGTCAGTGGTGTGCAAAATATCTGGTACTGCTGAAAAGCTAGGAACTGACATGACAATATTTCGTTTTAGACCCTTTTCTGCAAACCACTGGTCATGAGAGCCTCGTAAATTAGCACGCGAAGGTGATACCACCAGCTGCGGGTAAGCGGCAACTTGTGCCAGTGTTAATACTTCTGTTGCCAACGTATTTTCACAACCAGTGACGCATAAATGTTGTTCTTCAAACAGAGTAACATAGGATAAATTATCGGGAATAAACTCGGGAAAGGTAATCAGTAAATCAAGCTCGCCTGCCGCAATCAGTTGATTGATATTGTCTGAGGCAAAATCGCGGACGATTAATTTCAAATCTGGTGCGTCGCGGCGCGTGATGTTAAACAATTGCGGCAATAATGCTTGCGTTGCATAATCGGTCGCGCTAATCGTAAATACGCCTTTATATGTTTGCGGCGTAAAAATATCCGGCTCTAACAGCACTTCTAACTGTTTCAATATATGGTTAATAGGCTGTTGCATCGATAACGCTTTTGGCGTTGCCACCATGCTATTGCCTTGGCGAATAAATAAGCGATCATCAAACAACTCACGTAATTTACGCAATTGCTCGCTGATGGCTTGTTGGGTCAAGCCCATTTTGCGCGCAACTTGTGAGAGATTTTTTAGATCAAGTAGCGCCTGTAAAACTCTGAGTTGCTTAATATCGAGTCGATTCATACCATTCATTATGCATACCATTAATAATTGTATATTAAACAATAAGTAGTTGTTTCTAGTTGTACCCATAAAACTCTATGCTTATCGATATTGCTTAAGCTGGCAATTGAACCTAACCGCCGTTCAATTGGCTCAAATAATAAGTCTATCCGTTTGCATTAAAAGAGAGTGTTATGAAACAACCTATTCCAAATACAAGTACATTATTTTCTTCTATAAAGCTTGGGCGGTATACGCTCAAAAACCGTATCGTCATGCCACCGTTGACACGCTCTCGTAGCACGCAACCTGACAATATTCCTAATGATTTAATGGCAAGCTATTATGCACAGCGTGCTACCGCAGGTTTTATGGTCACTGAGGGTACGCAGATTGAGCCAAGAGGTCAAGGTTATGCATGGACGCCAGGCATCCATTCGCAAACACAAATTGCAGGCTGGAAAAAAGTCACACACGCGGTACATAATAAAGGCAGTATTATTTTTGCCCAGTTATGGCATGTTGGGCGTGTGTCGCATACCAGCTTGCAGCCAGAAGGTGCTCAGCCTGTCGGGCCATCAGCGATTACTGCTGACAATGTCAAAGTATTTATCGAAACAGGCCCAGGCGAAGGCGCGTTAGCCGACCCAAGTGAACCACGTGCACTCAGCACTGATGAGGTTGGCGAGCTGGTAACGATGTATGCCCAAGCTGCGCGCAATGCACTGGAGGCGGGTTTTGATGGGGTAGAGTTGCATTGTGCCAATGGTTATCTGGTGAATCAGTTTATCTCCGAGCATAGCAACACACGTGATGATCAATATGGTGGTTCACTAACCAATCGTCTGCGTTTCTTAAAGGAAGTGGTGGCGGCTGTCAGTGAGGTGGTCGGTGCGGATCGTTTAGGAGTGCGTTTTGCGCCTTTATTTGCGAGTACGGATGAGACTCGTGTGTACTTAGGACTGGTAGAGTCAGATCCTCATCATACTTATATTGAAGCGATTAAAGTACTCGAACAAGCAGGTATTGCTTACTTATCCATTGCAGAGGCCGATTGGGACAATGCACCTGATTTACCAGAGCCTTTTTATCAAGCAGTCAGAGCTGAGTTTTCAGGCCGTATTATTTATGCAGGAAAATATACAGTAGAAAAATCAGTCAAAGTTTTAGCCAAAGGCTATGGTGATTTATTTGCTTTTGGGCGTCCTTTTATTGCCAATCCCGATTTGCCTGAACGCATTGCCAATAATTGGCCGCTCAATGAGGCAGATCCTGCCACGATGTACGGTGGTACTGAACTCGGCTATAGTGATTATCCTCGCTATGGCGAATAGTTTTGACAGCAAATAGTAAACAAAATAAGGTCATCTAAGGCCTTATTTTTATTTATAAATTTGGGATGTGTTGAACCTTCATGATTAGCCCCAATGATAAAAGCGAGGAGTTAGTGCCATGATCGAATGCTCTACAGCACCTAATGACTGCTCATGTCACGACTCTATTTAACCCATTTATTATTAGGAATAAAAAATGCAGCCTCAAACAATAAAAGCCATTGGTTATAAAGACAATCTCGCCATCGATAATGAGCACGCCTTACAAGACATTACTCTTGATAAACCGACTGCCTCAGGTCATGACATTCTGGTAGAAGTGAAAGCAATATCCGTCAATCCGGTCGATTATAAAATCCGTCAATCGCGTCCCGCACCAGAGGGTGAGTATGCGGTCATTGGTTGGGATGCTGCTGGTATCGTGACAGAAGTTGGCGAAGAGGTCAGCCTATTTTCAGTAGGAGATAAGGTCTATTATGCAGGTGATTTAACCCGTTCAGGTAGCAACGCTGAGTATCAGCTGGTTGATGAGCGTATCGTTGGGCGTATGCCAGCATCGTTGTCTTTTGCTGAAGCAGCTGCACTACCATTGACGACCATCACCGCTTGGGAGATGTTGTTTGATCGTTTACAAGTGCCTGTCTCTGATAGCTCATTAGGTGAGAGCGCTAATGATGTCTCAGTATTGGTGATTGGCGCGGCAGGTGGGGTGGGTTCAATATTAACTCAGTTATTAAAAAAACGAACCTCTGCCACGATTATCGGCACAGCTTCAAGAGAAGAGAGCGTGCAGTGGTTGAAGGATTTGGGCGCAGATCATGTCATTAATCATCACAATCCATTGCATGGTGAGCTACAAAAGACAGGCATCACTGAAGTAGATTACGTGATCAGTCTCAATAATACCGAAGATCATTATGAAGAAATCATTAAATGCTTGAAGCCACAAGGTAAACTTGGACTCATTGATGATCCAAAATCATTAGATGCCAATCTTCTTAAAACTAAGTGCTTAAGCCTGCACTGGGAATTTATGTTTACGCGTTCTATGTTCCATACACCAGATATGATTGAACAGCATCGTTTGTTGACGGATGTCGCAAAAATGATTGATGCTGGCGTGATTAAAACCACAGTTGCGTATCATCTTGGCACAATCACGGCTGAGCATGTGCGTATTGCGCACCACATGCTAGAAAACCAGCAAGCGCATGGCAAGATTGTCTTAGAAGGCTGGCCTACTTAAAACTTCTAGCTTTATGAAGTATAGTTCTAAAACCAAAATAGAAAATCACTCTCGCTTAAACAGTCAGGGTGATTTTTTGTGTTTAAGTGGCCATTAAGCGTAGTGATTTTATATTAAGCAATCATTACCGCAAAACTGAAGGATTAGTTAGACATTGAGAGAACAGACAGGCTATTTTTTAGTTTCGGTGATATAAATTCTAAAAAAACTTTTATTTTTTGTGGTGAGTATTTACGTGTCTTATGAAGCAAATGTACGGGGATTTCATCAGGTTCAAATTCATTTAGTATGATTTTAAGATCATCTTTGTCTATAGCACCTTTCACTTGGTAATGTAATTGTTGAGTGATGCCCACACCATTTATCGCAGCTTTAACCGCGGAATCACTATCATTAACCGTCAGTCTGGGTACAATATCTATATGAGTTGTTAACCCAGAATCAGGAAGGTTGTAGCGCCAATAAGGAATGGTCATTGCAGTATTTAATGAGATGCAAGAGAGCCGAGTTAAATCATTAGGTGATTCAACTTTACGATGTTCCGCCAAAAACTGTTGGCTGGCACAAGTCACGATTCGCATACTTCCTACTTGAGTCGCTATCATTGTACTATCCGGCAACTTGCCTATTCTAATCGCCATATCTACGTCATCTTCGAAGAGATTGATATTTTTATCCGATAATAAGAGTTGCACGTTGATACTTGAGTACAAAGATAAAAACTCAATAATGATGGGCAGCACGTACAATCTGCCAAACATAACAGGCGCAGTTATTACTAAATCGCCTCTTGGCTCCGAATACTCTCCTTTTGCCTTACTTTCTGCCTCTTCAACCTGCTCCAGTATCTTTTTACAAGCCTCTATATAGTCGTAACCAGAATCTGTTAAAGATAGTTTTCTAGTGGTTCTGTGCAACAGACGCACGCCAAGTTGGTTTTCAAGGTCAGATACCTTTCTACTTAAGGTTGGCAACGGTACATTCAAAATTTTGCTCGCAGCAGAAAAACTGCCAACCTCTGCTACTTTGATTAACATAGACATTGCTTGTAATCGATCCATAATTATCTCATTTATTGAAAATATCATTACCAAATTTACCGTATTATCTTTTAAATGGCAAAGTGACATACTGGTCATGTCAAAATAAATATGGGACATACCTTATGAGCACCTCATCTGAAGCAAATTCACAGAGTGCGCTTGCCTACGATCACGTTGGTATTAGAGTCAGTGATAGGCAAGAAGCGATTACGTTTTATGAGCGTCTTGGATTCAGAGAAACCTATCGCATACCTGAAGGTGAGGCCAATGAAATGGTCACGCCAGCTGGTGTGCGGATTAATCTAATCTTCAATGGCGCAAAGATAAAAGATCGAAAGAACCTTCTACTTGATGAAATGATTAAAAGACCAGGTATCACCCATCCTGCATTCATTATTCAGGATATAAAGGAGTTTCAAAACTGGCTATTTAGAGAAGGGATAGAGATAACAGAGGGACCTAAGAACCTAGGTCCGAGAAGAATTGCTTTATTCATCCGTGATCCAGATGGCAATGTGCTCGAATTCAATCAACTACTGTCTGAGGAGACAAACCATGAAGCTATATGATTTAGATGTGTCAGGAAACTGTTATAAAGTCAGGCTATTTGCATCATTTATCGATATTCCTTTAACAATTGTGCCTGTTGATTTCTTGCAAGGCGAACATAAAGAAGAGGCCTTGCTCCAATTAAATCCTTGGGGAGAGATACCCATTTTAGAAGATGGGGATATCGTGCTAAGAGATTCACAAGCCATCTTGGTATATTTAGCCAATAAATATGGCGGCGGCGCGTGGTGGCCTAGCGAAGCGCATCTGCAAGCTGATGTGATGCAGTGGTTGTCTGTCGCTTCTAACGAGATAAAACATGGTCCAGGCGCAGCGCGCTTGATTAAGAAATTTGGTGTGGATATCGATAAAACTCAAGCGTTAGAGCGTGCACATAAAACATTAGCATTAATCGACAATCACCTTGGTAAATACAATTGGTTGGCCGCCAACCGTCCTACTATTGCCGATTGCGCCGTTTATCCTTATATTTCAGTAGCATATGAAGGAAATGTCATCATAGATAAGTATAGTAACATTAAGACGTGGATGGAGCGCTTTCAGGAACTGCCGGGCTATATCTCGATGCCTGGAAACTAGGACGTGTCTTCATTCAGACGACTATCGATTGAATTAAAAACATGCCCTAATAGGCATCAATAAAAATTGATGCTTAGATATAAAAATTTGGCTAGTTCCTTGGCTTGTTTGCCTTGTGAATTAGCCAAAAGGTTTACTGCCATATCTTATCAAGCACATTGAACCAATTCTTTGACGTGATTTTTTCAATAAGCGCATCAGAGAAGTGTCGTTGTTGCATCCGCTCAATCAGCCTAGAGATTTGACTGATATCTGATAACTCATCAGGTAATAGACAACCATCAAAATCAGAGCCAAAACCAACATTATCTTCGCCCAAATGGTCAATCAGATAATCTAAATGATCGACAATCACATCAAGGGATGTTTGTGTGTTGCGTTGCCCATCAGCACGCAGAAAAGCAACATCGAAATTCACACCAACCATACCACCGCTTTGTTTGATAGCAGCCAGTTGGCGATCGGTCAGGTTTCTCGCTTGCGCACACAAAGCATGGGCGTTGGAATGTGTCGCGACAACGGGTTGATTAATAATCTCTAGCGTATCCCAAAAAGCACGTTCATTCATATGAGACACATCGATTAGCATCTGCTTTTCACGACACTTCAGAATGAGGTCTTTCCCTTGGCTTGTAAGACCTGCTCCCGTATCTGGAGAATGCGGAAAGGGTGCATTTAAGCCATCACCAAAAAGACTTTTTCTATTCCACAGTGGGCCAATACTTCTGAGTCCAGCGTCATAAAACACATCCAATAATTCTGGCTCAATGGCCAAAAATTCAGCACCTTCAAGGTGAAGAATGATGGCCAATTGCTGATTCTGCTTGCAAGCTTGTATTTGATCTAAAGAAGTGCAAATTTGAATCTGACCGTCTGATCGTTCTTGTAATTGCTTTGCAAGTGCCAATTGCGCACAGCAAATATCGACGATTTCTTGGGGAGTAAAGTCTGAATGTGAGGGATTAGCTAATTTGTCAGGATGATTGTTCTTCACATATGCGTAAGGTGGCAGGAAAATAGAAAACAATCCTCCCATCCAACCCGCTTGTCGGCAGCGCTTTAAATCCAAATGTCCCGGTAGCGCGCCATAAATAAAATCGTGCACGGGATTTTCTGCTGCACTCAGCCAAAGGCGGGTCAACAGATCATTATGTCCATCAAAGATCACAGGCTGAGTATTCATGTTTAATCCATTACCGTACGAGTAGGAATCAATTGTTCTTGAACCACTTGTTTATCATTTAGCAGCTTGGAATTTTTTGGATTGCGAAAGCGCAACTCTTCAAAAGGAACCGGCGTTTCACTGTTTATACGCGCTTCCTCAATCAGGTAATGATAAGGCGATTTGCCACACACAGGATCGGCATTTTTAGCGTCTCCAGTCAGCATAAAGGCTTGGCAACGACAGCCGCCGTAATCGCGCTCTTTGTCTGGACAACTTTGGCACATGTCTGGCATCCAGTCGTCACCGCGGAACTGATTGAAGCTGTCAGAGTCATACCAGATGCTTTTTAGCGGAGTGTCTCGTACATTAGGAAACTGTATTGGTAATTGTCTGGCGGCATGGCAAGGTAGGGCTGTACCATCAGGCGCGACGGTCAAGAAAATCTTGCCCCAACCGTCCATACAGGGTTTTGGACGTTCTTCGTAATAATCAGGCACCACAAAAATGAGTTTGCATTTGATGTTTAGTTCTTCAATTTTCTGACGATATTCATTGGTAATGCGTTCGGCTCTGACTACTTGTTCTTTGGTCGGTAATAGACCCTCGATGTTTTCAAAAGCCCAACCATAAAACTGGCAAATAGCAAGCTCAACGGTATCGGCTTCAAGCTCCAAGCACAGCTCAATAATCTGATCAATCTGATCAATATTCTGCCGATGGATGACAAAGTTGAGCACCATTGGGTAGTCATACTGCTTGACCAAACGCGACATCTCATACTTTTGTTCAAAAGCATGTTTTGAGCCAGCCAAGGCATTGTTAACCGTTGGATCACTGGCTTGGAAACTGATCTGGATATGCTGTAGGCCTGCTTCTTTTAGACTCGTGATTCTAGCCTCAGTAAGTCCCATACCTGAGGTGATCAAGTTGGTATAAAAACCTTGCTTATGCGCATAAGCGACTAATTCTTCCAAATCTTGACGAACGAGGGGTTCACCGCCAGAAAACCCAAGCTGCACCGCGCCCATTTGCCGTGCCTGATCAAATACATCAAACCATTCTTGCGTCGTCAGCTCCTGCTTATACTGGGCATAATCAATGGGGTTGGAACAATATGGGCATTGCAGGGGGCAACGATAGGTAAGCTCCGCAAGTAGCCATAACGGAAGTCCTACTGGCGCAGTCATACTAAGTCAATCCAATGTTCACGTTGAGCCACCAACATATATTCGATAATGTCTTGCTCAATCTCAGGAATATCTCCAAACATGGCTTTCACCTTTTTAATAATATCAGCAATGGACGCCTGACCATCAATATGCTGACCGATAACGCTGGCACTGTCATTTAATTTGATCATCCCTTCAGGGTACAGTAAGACATAGGCATTCTGAGCCGGCTCAAACTGAAAGCGATAACCATGACGCCATACTGGTACGATGGCGTGATCTAAATCGGGTATACTCATCTGAACAATCCTTTATGCCAGACATGGTCAGACGTGACACTTTGGTAAGGTGCTTGGTTATGGACATAGGCCAAGCTCAAGGAATCCAATATCGTCCACAAAATATCCAGTTTGAATTGTAGGATCTCGAGCATACGCTCTTGCTGCTCAACTGTTTTGAATGAATCTAAGGTGATGGTCAGACCATGCTCAACATCGCGGCGGGCTTGACTTAGGCGTGAACGGAAATAAGTATACCCTTCTTCTTTAATCCAAGGATAATGTTTTGGCCAAGACTCTAAGCGCGACTGATGGATCTGCGGGGCAAATAGCTCTGTCAGTGAGCTACTAGCGGCTTCACGCCATGAGGTACGACGCGCAAAATTCACGTAAGCATCGACGGCAAAACGCACGCCCGGTAACACCAACTCCTCAGAAATCACTTGCTCGCGGCTAAGACCAACCGCTTCTGCTAGACTTAACCATGCTTCGCGGCCACCACCATCAGGATACACGCCATCTTGATCAATCATGCGCTGAATCCACTCTTGACGCACACGCTGATCGGGGCAATTTGCCATAATTGCCGCATCTTTTAATGGGATGTTTATTTGATAATAAAATCGGTTGGCGACCCATGCTTGGATCTGCTGCTGCGTCGCCTGTCCTTCATGCATCATGATATGAAAGGGATGGTATATATGGTAATACTGACCTTTAGCCATAATCGCTTGTTCAAACGCTTCTGCGCTAAGTGCTGTTTTTTCTTCTTGCATCGTCTTCACCTTGTCTTTGCCTTACAGTTCGATCTGCATGCCATCAAACGCCACTTCGACACCGTGTTGTTTTAATTGAGCCGCCTGTTCAGATTGCTCATTCAATATTGGGTTGGTGTTATTAATGTGGATTAATATTTTGCGAGTATTTTCGAGTTGATCTAAATAATGCAGTGAGCCGTCTTCGCCACTAATATGTAAATGCCCCATGTCTTGACCGGTTTTTGTACCGACACCGCATTCTTGCATCTCATTGTCAGTCCATAGCGTGCCATCAATCATGACGCAATCAGATGCTTTCATAATCTGCATAATGTCATCATCAATCTTACCCAACCCTGGCGCATAAAAGAGCTGTTTTTTTGTTTTTAAATCTTTCACAATCAGGGCAATGTTGTCACCATCATGGGGATCATTACGATGTGGCGAGTAGGGTGGTGCCGAGCTTCTAATCACCAAAGGCGTCAGTTCTAAATTGCTAAAGCCTTCAATGTTAAAGGTTTGTTTCGGATCAATTTGATGATATTGAAGGCCACCATTCCAGTGTTTCAACATATTGAAAATAGGAAATCCTGTCGTAAGATCTTGATAGACCATATCAGTACACCACACAGGAATCGGACAACCTTCGCGCAGGGTTAATAGCCCCGTCGTATGGTCAAGTTGACTGTCCATCAACACCACATTCGTGATGCCTGTGTCTCTCAGTTGGCGCGCTGGCTGTGCCGCCTTAAATTCAAATAATTGCTGGCGAATATCTGGTGACGCGTTGAATAAAATCCAATCGATTCCATTCTCTGATATGGCGATCGAAGATTGGGTACGAGTCTTTGCGTCAATCGTCCCTTGACGAACGCCATGACAATTATGGCAGTTGCAATTCCACTGTGGAAAACCACCACCAGCCGCTGAGCCCAAAACATGAATATACATAAATCAATATTTCCAAAAAAATAAAAGCCCTAATCATCTAGGGCTTCTAATGTATTTAAATTTATTAAATTTTAACGAGCTTCGAAATACATAGTAACTTCGAAACCAATACGGATGTCTTCAAAAGCGGGTTTAGTCCATTTCATGGAGTTACTCCTATAGGATCTTATTGCTTAATAAGTAAGGTGAGTCTTCAATGGTATATAATCTGACCCTTGCTGTCAATTATTTGGACGTTAACATGGATGGGTATTGCCGTTTTAAGGTGTTAGCGGATACCCTCAAAATAAGGGTACGACAAGGTTTATTAATTCATATTAAGATAGAATGCGACAAGTAGTTCAGTCTAAAATATTTAGGCTTTTATAAAGAGTCGATTATGATTCATGGTGATGCTCATCATCGTGTTCAGTTTTTACCCCGAACCAAGCCAGCTGCGATGGTGCAAAGGTCAATTTCAGCTTCGACTCAATTTTTTTAGCGTCAGGATTGATTGCGATGATTTGCTTATTTTCGCTGTCCATCACATAAACCATCTCAGTATTTGGGTTAACGATCAAAGATGGGCCGCCATGACTATAGTTTTTGATTCCATCCGGAATAATGTTTAATGCGGCTACTTGTTTATAGTTCTGTGTCACATCAAGCAGATGCAAGGTTCCTGCATCGTCAAGTAGCATTAAATGCTCACCATGAGCATCAAAATCATAGCTAACGACTCGGCGACTGTTATTCGTCGTCCAAACAATAGGAGCAATATTTTTACTAACAGGATCAATACGGTACGGCTGACCACAGGCAGTGCCAACCAAATAGTTGTGATGATGGTTGGTTACAAACGAACCGATTCGAGCAGGGCTACTGCTACCATCTTCATTTATGCATTGGCTATTGGTCAAGCTGACAGGATAAGTAATTTTTTCAGCACTAAATGCATCACCAGCTTGCTTGACGCTCAAAATACCGTCACTACAAGCGAAAATACTATAGTCAGTGACACTACCACTGCCATGAAGACCCTGACATTTGGTATCAAACGTCTGGTTTAAATGATAGTGGTCATTGTGAAGTTCAAAGACACTGATTGTATCAGCGAGCGCACTACCCACCGTATCATAACGTCCTGTACTGATAACATAGTTCCCGCGAGGCTCTGCTGTACCATGCATGTTAGTATTTAATTTTTGATAAGGAAGTTTGCCATTTGCAATGTCTTTATCCGTTACTAGGGCAAATCCAGCCGCCTGTGCAGGGTTCTCTATTGGATTACCTGCCGCACCCAAGCCATCAAAAAACAATCCAGCTTGTTCGCCATACGTTTGATAATGTACGGGACGGGTATAATTTAACTGTAGTGGCATCTTACTGACGTCTCGAGCATAAGGATGGTCGTGGTCGCCATGGTCTTCAATTTCTAGCCCGCTATGATAAAAGTTTACCCCTTGATTAGTACGGTCGAGTACCAGCACATAATTACCACTTGGACTGGTTTGTAGTGCATCAGCTTGACCTGTTAAGTCCAAATTTTGAATAACTTTGTTTTGAGCAAGACTATAGACATAAGCTTTATTACTGTCTTTTTCGGTAATGAGTATCCGCCCTTGTCTCAGCTCAGCGGTTACCTCTGACTCTTCGTCATGGTCATGGTCTTCTTCGTCATGATCGTGGTCATGGTCTGGTTGCGTTGTTGGTGTTTTGCGATCATCATCTGAGCCACAACCGCTAAGCGCTGTAACCGTTAGTAAGGTAGATAAAGCTAGCGCAATAGATTTACTTAATGGGTGAAACTGAATCATAAAGGTGCTCCATTCATGGGTATTATTTTTACTAGTTGCTATTAAAAAGTCAGAAAAGCCAATATTTAGATGACTGATGGTTAAAAACGATAGGTCACTCCAGCATTTAACGAACGCTCTGGCATAGGTACATGTTCAACCAAATAAGACGCATGGTTATATGCCAGCTCGTTTAAAAGGTTATTAACTTCGAGAAAGGCGGTATAGTCATAAGCGCTAGGACTGTGATAGACAAGCTTGGCGTCAATCATGTTATAACTGGGCGTGTTGGTTTCAAAGTCAGCAATATGGTCTTGCTCAAAACGGTGATATCCAGAAACTACCAAATCGAACTGACCAAATTGAGTCGTAATGTCACCACCAATGCGAGGCGCGACCAATCTTGGTGCATATTTACTGGTGAGATTATTACTGTCTAGCGTTATTAATGCGATGTCAGCAAAGCTACCGATACTGATGTTATTGTTAAGATAGTAGCGGGATTGAATTTCACCACCATAATGTTTTGCGTCGCTTTGAACGTAGTCAACCAATCTAAAACCTGCTGACTCTCCTTCTGTAACGACATCTTGCGTTTTAGCGTAGATATAGTCTTTGCTGTCATTATAAAAAGCAGAAATACTGGTCTCAAAGCTATCGCCATTGTCAAAGCGTAATGTAAGTTCTACACTATTAGTGGACTCTTCTTTTAACTGGCCATTACCGCGCTCCCAAGTATTGGTCGCTAGATGGGCACCATTAGAGAACAACTCTTGTGAGGAGGGCAGTCTTTCAGAATGACTTATTCTTGCAGACAGTTGTGTGTTGGGCGTAAGGTACTTACCCCCTTCTAAGCTGACAGAAGTACCAGTATGTGCTTTGTCGATGTTGTTTTCGGTATCGGTCAGGTTTTGGAAATCTTGACGACCGCCAAATTCAATATACCAAGGACTTCTTCCTTGTTTGCTTACGATGGCATTGGTGTTAGTGCTTTCATCAGTAGTGTCCGCATGACCACCGTGATTGTGCCCCGCATGTTCATCAGCTGATGAAAACGTATTGTCGGCGAACTTATCGACATTTTCTATTTTTGCACCAAGGTAATTTGGCGTGAGTCGCTCAATAAAAAATAGTCCCACTTGAGTACGATCCGTTTTTGGAAGGTAACCTTCTAGTCCTACCGCTGAAAACTCGCTATTGGTATAATCTATGCCAACCACCCCTTTCATAAAACCTAAATTGCCCGTTTTATGAGTTGCATGCGTTGCTTGGGTACGCGCACTGATGGCCCTATTTTTGAAAGTAGTGCCAGCCACGCCTTCATCTATCTCATCATGGCGATAATCCGTATAACTAATCTTGGCATTGATATTATCAACTCCAATCATAGGTATTTGCCGCTCGGCATAGAGCTGATAGACGTCTGAAGTCAAATCCACATAAGGCGCTTCACCATGATCGTGGTCATGTTCATGGTCGTGCTCACCTGCGCAGCTAAGACTATTGGGATTGTTGCTGTTAGGCGAGCACTCGCTATGAACATGGAATGGCAGACCATATTCTGAGGACTGACGTTGGTACGAGCCGCCGATATACCCCAAATCAGTCACATACGACAACCCAATACTGCCATTCTCTTGGGTATACCAACTGTTGCTAATCTCATCCGTGTCCCAATGAGGTACTTGAATATTGCCTTTGTCCGTCTTTTGATAACGTCCACTCCAAAGCCAATTATCACCAATACCGCCATTAAGCTCCGCATAACCAAGATAACCATCGGTGGCTTGTTGACCGATTAGCGACACTCTACCATTCAGGTTTTTCTGAGACGATTGGTTTGGAATGGTGTTGTCAACAATATTGACCACCCCGCCTATAGCACCGCCACCGTACATCAACGCCGATGTACCTTTGATAACCTCAATTTGTCTGGCACCCAATATAGGTACAGATATTTGATGGTCTGGAGAAATCTGTGATGCATCTTGAACCGTCAAGCCATTTTGCATCACCTGAACACGTGGTGCACTCTGTCCGCGAATAATTGGTCGACTCGCGCCTTGTCCAAAACTGTCGGTAGATACGCCTACCTCGTTTGCCAATGCATCACCAAGCGTACTGTTGACTTGAGAATCTAGCGCCTCACCAGTAACAATGCTGGTTGCTGTCGCCATCTCGTTTGCTTGTGGGAGTAAAGGGTTTGAGGTAACAATAATCGTGTCTAAAGTGGTTGAGGGCACCGTCATATCGGATAACCCATTATCAATAGATATCGTAAGCTCAGTGTCTTTTAACTGAGTTTCTGCCGCCATGACGGGTAGGCTTGCCATACCTAGAGCAGCAGCTACTGAAAATATAACTGTAGCTTGTTTAACACTGAAGTTAAAGGAAGAAATAGGAGCGTAATAATGCTCTTTTAACCTATTGATATGAAAATTTTTAGACATGAGAGTACCAAAATTAAAAGTTAGGTGAATGCAAATCAATAATAGGATTAATTGTTATGTTATAATATAACATTACCTAAGTATACATATAATTTATATTTTGGAAGGAATCTTTATATTTTGGTAAGAAAAAACTTCTTTGATGGACTCAACTTATATTGAGGTTACTTGTAATGGGTGAGGCATGCTCAGATAAATAAGGTTATGCAAAATACTATTTATTGATAAGGTTTTTGATGGAATACTATAATCAGAACGTAGAAACTGGTATCGCTTATCTTATTCAAAATTTTTTGGCGTCTGTCGCTCCTGAGCCCTATTCGGACATGATGGGGTTTCTGGAAAATAGTACGGCAGTGCAACGCCTCATTGGTGGCCGCACTTAAAACAACCTAAGACTTGCAGCACACTTTGGCGTTATTCCAATTGCCGATCAAAAGGCGCTGGCTTGTAGGGCGCATGTTAAATAGTATCAATACGCTAAAATCACGCCTTACTGAGAATAAAAATAAAAAACCCTTGCAGCGCGTGGCTTACAAGGGTTTATCGGTAACTATCGTAATGTTTGATGGTGCGCCCACCACGCAAAGAATAACTTATTAGAAGTGTTTTAATGTAAGGGTTTTAGGGCTGTACATATTATTTTTAACAACAAATTTAACAACTTGTATAGCACTATCAACTTGCCATCCGATTGATATTGGCTTCTATATCATGAATGACCCGATTTGATAATTCTTTCTCGATATCATGGTCGTTAATCATTGTCAGAAAATCTTTGGCCACTGATGTTACTTGTTCAATAATAGCCTGTGCCTTATTTTGCTTAATGTCAGCAAGTTTAGCCAATTTTAGTAAGTGTGAGAGGGTGGGATGTCGAGCTTCACCTGCCACATCCATCTGATGGTAACCATTCATACCTGAATTATAGGCGATATCATAGACGGGCGATAACGACCATCTGCCAGTCTCGTCCATCATAAAAGAGAAGTTCTTGCTATGATCGTCTTTATTATTAAAGATGACATTAAATACCGCATGTCTAAAGGCTGCCTCTACGGCAACTTGTGATTGGGTCAACATACGCACGCAGCGCAAATACTGCAAATAATCTATTGAAGGAATTCGAAAGTCGATATCTAACAAACCCGCCAATGTATGTATATGAACGCGTTGACTACCGATACGATCAAAGCGTTCAACTCCAAAGGCTGCAGATTTTTCACCGATATCAAAATAATGATGAGCTGGCATATTTAGTCCAGATTGCTTTGCCATATCAGCATAAAGCGATTCTAATAAACAAACACTTTTATGCTCAGACTGAGCCGGGAACTTAATCAGCCATGGCGTTGCGGATGAGTAGTCACGTGTTAAATCCGTGGTAATAAAGTCACTTGATTTATCGTATAAAACCAGCGCTTTTGGTCTTGCGCCTTGTGGTGAGCCACCGATGACTATAAGTTCGGCTAATATATCACTGTCTTGACCTGATAAAATCGATTGATTGGCAGCCGCCAGTTTGGCTAAAGTCAGCTCACCTGTATCAATAGTGTCAGATAAATCGTGCTCAGGCTCAAAGCTAAGTGCGCCCATTGCAGAATCGCCAATATAAGCCAAACGATCCAAAACACTCACTTGTTGTGCAGAGCTGTCCATAAATTTGCGAAAAAATCTATCCATGAGTAGCATACCCCAGCCATCGGGCAAGCTATCCGATAATAATCCGCATAAGTAATGGCTCGACGCATGAGTACCATAATACGGTGCTGCTCGTAATGGCATCTCAATGGGTGACAGCTCCAGTCCATCAGCCAGCCACGCTGCATCATAGCCAAAGGTAGGGCGTCGTCCATCCATCGTTAATTTACCGATAAGACGCTTTGCACCAAAGCCTCGATAGTAAACATTAACAATTGATATCGGTTGATACATAGATTTACTCACCGCTTTTATTTGAGGCACGCAGGCGTGGATTTTGCTTAGCGATAACATCTTCTATGCTGGTAGGTGCCACATCAAACAATTCAGCAAAATGATTGACCATACCAAGTGCTATAGCAAGCCTGATGATATTGTCTAGTGTACCGCCTTGACCTGATTCAATGCGAGCCACAGTACTGATACCAATCCCAGACCTTTCTGCTAAAGCCGCTTGGGTGAGATTCAATGATAACCGCTGCGTTCTTAAGCGTTGACCTAAAGTCTCGGCAATCTCACTTGGCGTATAGAAATCAAACCTTATAGTCATAATTTAATCAATCATATAAGAGTGTTAAACCACTATTTTAGCACTTAGTCATTCAAATATGAATGCTTGTTTTTCTAGAATAAATAATTAGCAAAAAATATTTGTAATCAATAACTGTTCGATATATAGATTCACCATAAAAATAGTGAGTCTATATATGCAAGTGTTTTGAGAATAGATATAGCTGGTTACATTTTAAGCCTTTTGACGGTCAGTATTACGTGATGACAGCGCTTTTGGTAAGACCAGCAAGGTCAAAATTAAATGTCCGCCTGTCCAGATAGTTGCCTCTAATAGGTGTAGTATGAGTATGTAGTTAAGCATAAATGGATATTCTTAAAATCCATAAAACATGACTTTATTTTGATTGTCTGAGGGAGTTAATCATGAAACGCGCCGCACAATTACAGCCATTATCCCGTCAACATCACCTTGGCCTGAATATATCTCGACATGCAAAAGAATGTACTGATGAACCTAAAGAAATTGCCAAGCATTGGCTGAATCTAACGTCTTATATTAACGAGATGCAAAACCATTTTCAGATTGAAGATAACCTAATCGCCAACGCTTTACAGCCGTATTGTAACGCCAAACCAGCAGTGGCATCGGCGCTGAATACCCTCGATGAGCAACATAAATCCCTGCATGCACTCATGGAAGAGATTCAAGAATCTACACAGTCTCAAAGCAATCCCGTCACGATGATACAAGTCAGAAAACTGGGCACTTTACTATACGACCATATTCGTTTTGAAGAACGTGAGCTGTTTCCCATGGTTGAGAGCTATCTAACAAAAGAAGCGCTAGATGCCATTTATGATGCTAGCCCAAATAGTATCAAACGCCCAGACGAGCATCGCTAAAAGGCCGTCATTTACAGATTTTCAAATAGGGCGCGCAGATAATCAGGGAAATCTGTCGCCACGTTTGCTGCACCGTCGCAGATAGAGGCTTTGAAACATTAATCTCAGTCGCACGGTGTTTTCTAAATTAAATCTCCTATATCAGGTAAGCATCATCGACACTTCGCTTAATGCAAGGGCTTATTTAAATTAACCGCCCGCCACGGGTGTGATAAAAACCACACTGTCGCCATCATAAATTTGATCTGTCCACTTAGCAAAATAATCATTCACTGCCACGCGTAGCTCCGACTGTGGACGATTAAAGCGATGCTTTTGGCGCAGCTGTTCATACAACTCGGTCAATAAAGTCGACTGTTGTACAGTGACGTTTTCTTCATAGCAGTTGGCCTCATCCGCCAAGCTGGCAAAATATAGAACATTGATGTTCATGGCGGTGTCTGTACTCTTTTCTACCAAAATGCTCATAGCAGCTTCCATGGTTTGTTAAGTATCTAACGGTAGGTCTATCACGAATGACTAGGATTGGTGCGCATAAAATGCGGTACAAAGTTACAAGGGCGAGTGCGGCTATCAAACTGTTCTTTTAAGATACCTTCCCAACCAGTGCGACAAGCACCTGACGAGCCGGGCAAACAAAAAATCCCCGTACCATTTGCCATTCCTGCAATCGCACGCGACTGCACCGTTGACATACCGATCTCATCTTTTGAGATAAGACGGAACATCTCACCAAAACCATCAATGGATTTATCAAACAAGATATTAACCGCTTCCGGCATACTGTCACGGATATAAAATCCTGTGCCACCAGTCGTGATCACAGCATGGATGTTGGGGTTTGCAATCCACCCGCTAATAACGGCTCTAATCTGATAAATATCGTCAATGATTAGCTGACGATCAGCCAATTGATGCCCTGCTGTTTTTAGCTGATCAACCAAATACTGTCCCGAGGTATCTTCTGCAAGTGTGCGACTGTCAGAGACCGTCAAGATGGCGATATTAAGCGCGGTAAATGGTGCTTGTGGCTTACTCATAAATGTTCCTTAATAACTATAATGTTCAATAAAGGTAGAGAAGAAATTTGATTATGCATCAACTAACCACCGATTAAAGACAGATTGTGCATGATGCCGCTGTTCGAGTCATGAAGCTGGTGATGCTCAGGTTTAATCGGCATAAAGCTATGTAAAGTATTGACCAATCCTGCGACATCATTTTGCTGTAGATGCTTACGAATGTCGTAATTACCTTGGTCAAACAAACACAGATGTACTTTGCCTTGGCTGCTGACCCGCAGACGATTACAGCTGTCACAAAAATGGGGAGCATAAGGCGCAATCATACCGATGCGTCCTTGATAATCAGGATGGCCATACTCTATCGCTGGACCGTCACTGCTGCCACGCTTCAGAGTCTGCCAGCCGTGCTTTAGTAAATAATCGGTAATAATATCGGAATGCGCATGCTGAGCAAAAAACAAGTCGCGGTTGTCACTGGTTTGCATAAACTCAATAAATCGATAAGTGACCGGTCTGTCTTTGACATAGTCGATGGCACTCATTAGATTTTCAAAGGCTGTTTCGGCCATCAAAATACTGTTTATTTTAAGCTTAATGTTTGTAGTCGCTAACAATGTATCCATATCCTTTAGCAACTGCGGCAATATATCAAAGCCAGTCATTTTATAAAAAGTCGCGGCGTCAAAGCTGTCTACACTGATATTGATTTGGTCTAGTCCAGCCTTTTGCCAATCCGCCAAGTGCTTACCAAGCTTATAACCATTACTGGTCATAGCGACCGTTTCAATACCTTTGGTTTGTTTGATGGTTTTAATGATATCAACGACATCACGGCGTATAGACGGCTCACCGCCCGTGATCCTTACTTTTTTAGTACCTACTTGGGCAAAACCACGAACTAAAGTGGCGATTTCAGTGACACTAAGCTCATTCTGTGGCGGTTTGCCTTGATAGCCATTTGGCAAGCAATACTCACAGCGGAAATTACAAAAATCCGTGATTGACAGTCGCAAATAAGTCAGACGTCTTGCAAAACTATCTGTCAGTGGTTGAGAAGGCGTTGTAGGGAAGTGAGATGACGAGATAGCAGAGGTTGCTAATGCGTGACGAGCAAGAACATCGGGTGCAGCGGTAGGCGAATACCCTTGAGTATTTCCTACGATGGGGACAAGATGGTTCATAGATGATTACCATTCATATTAAGTATGTGGTGTACTTTTAGGCATTGCCTCAGGTTGTGAGTGGGAGCGTTGTATTTGCATCTTATGCTGTATTCAAGTCTTATTATGACAAATTGCAAGCAAATAACCATTCACCCTAAGGCGGCTATCTTCTACCACCAAAGTAGTAGTGATTGGCTGTCTTAGGGTGAATGAAATTGAAATGATTATGAATGAAAAACCCAAGGGAAGGGCTGAACGCGAACTTGTTCACCAGCGGAGATGTTGCCTGCGTCTTGAGGCAACACGATAAAGCAATTGGCGCGACTAAGTTGCTTAATACGGTGCGATTGCTGAGTTGAGAAACAGTCAACTTGATAGCTGCCTGTCTCGTTTTGCGTTAGTATCGCGCTCTGAAAGTCAGTACGTCCGGTTGATTTTAAGATGTCATTCATTAGTAGAGCTTGGACGTTTAACTGCTTGGGTTGCTCTGACAAGCTAGCGCCTGATAGCTGCCACAATGCTGGAATCACAAACTGTAATGTGCTGACCACTGTTGATAGCGGATTGCCCGGTAGGCCAAAGTATAATACTGGCTTATCAACTTTTTTTGTTAATTCGCCGAACACGAAAGGTTTGCCCGGCTTCATCGCTACTTTGTAATGATTAATTTGACCCAAATGCTCAATGACTGGCGTCAAAAAATCATAGTCACCCACCGATACTCCAGCAGTAGAAATTAACACATCACACTTTTGCATGGCTTTATTAATGACTTTAGTGAGCTGAGCCATATTATCAGGGACGATTCCATAGTCATGAATAACGATAGGTAAAGGGTCTAATAGGCTTTTGAGGGTTGGGGTGTTGGAATTGTATATTTGTGCTAACGTTTTTAGCTTACCGCTAAGTGCGATAAGTTCGTCACCAGTCGCCAGCAGTCCTACAGTGAGCGGTTTAAATACTTTTACTTTGCCGATACCCAAATTGGCCAGTAAGCTGATATCAGCAGGGTTGATACGCTTCCCTTGCTGTAAGACCAGCTCATTTTTCTGAATCTCCTCTCCTTGCTTACGAATATTGGCATCTACCTCTGCCGCTTTTGATAAAATGATGTTGTAAGGCTGAGTTTTATCGATATTGTCTTTTATATGAGCAAAATTGGTGTTTTCTTGCATAATAACCGTATTGCACCTATTCGGCACTACTGCACCAGTAAAGATACGAATGCCTTGACCCTTCTTTACCTTACCTATGTAAGGTGCACCCGCTTGAGACTCTCCAATAATTTCGATGATAACGCCTTTAGAAAGGTCACTATTGTGAGCAATAGCATAACCATCCATCGCAGATACATTCTGCCTGGGCACCGCAAATGATGAGATAACATACTCAGCCAATATTTGGTTAAGGCTGTCTGACAGAGAACAGGTACTGACTGGTCTTTTACATAGTGGCCAGTCGTTTTGATTGTAGCTGTTTACTCGCTGTTTGATTGCTGACTGTAACGCTTCAACCGTAATCATAACTTTATACCCTTTTTACTAACCATAAGCATTCGCATCTCACCAGAGACACCTTGGAAATAATGAACTAACCCCGAAAGACGTTTTCTTGCTCAAGGGTCATCTCAATGCCTTCTATATTTGCGGCATTGGCTAAGGTAAACAGGTAATCGCATAATGATTGGTGAAATGCTTGTTGGCTCAGCTTGTTATGGATGGCTGGGCTGACTTGCTCATACGTCATTTGTATCCCTGACTCTTTATTAAGCACCTCAACAATGTGAAAACCATACCTGCTTTCGATGGGGCTCGCCGCTAGACCTGCCTTTAATTTGAATAACGTCCCTTCAAATTCTGGCACGGTTTGTCCTTTACTAATGATACCCAGTTCACCACCTTGTTCTTTTGACGGACAAGCAGAATGCTGGCGTGCCAATTGGATAAATTCTGCATCAGAGTTGGCATTATTTTTGATTTGTTCGATAAATTCGTAAGCGGTCTTTTTAAGATTTAAGCGCTCATCGCCATCTTCAGGCAAACACGCCAGCAAGATATGGCGCACTGTCATAATAGGATCGGTCATAAAATCAGTGATATTTTGCTTATAGTAACGCTCACACGTTGCCATATCAGGAATCGTCGCTTGTACATTAGTGTCTATTAAAACAGAGATTGCTTTTTCTTCGTCATCTAACCATGCAGCCTCACCGAGGCTTGGCTCATCTAAAACGGCAAGTTTAAGCAGTTCGCGAACGACTAAAGCCTGAGTCGCCAAAAAGACAGCGTCCTCTTTGTTTTCTGCCGGATGGTATTGTAGCTCTTGCGCGATAGCCATTCTGTCTATCATCACGCCATTTACCAGCACAGAAGGTAATTCATCACGGCTAGAGGCGATTAGATTTTTATGGTTGCTGCGTTCTTCTGCCATTGCTTTTTCGATAAATTCTTGGTCAGAATGCGGTTTTTGCAGATCCGTCAAGGTTGGCATTAGATGCACGATATCATCACCATGACTATGATTGTGCTCATGGCTATGATCGTGGCTGTGGTCATGGCCACAATCATGACCGCTATGTGTGTTATCAGCACTAGTAGAAGCATGAGCGGCATGGTTATCACTGTTAATATGACTACTGGCGTTATTATTAGTAGCATGGTCGGCTGGATTATAAGTACTGACAGTCATCGTTGCTGCTCCGCTAAAAATTCAGGTAATAAACGTTCAAAAGAGCTATTCCTAAACGTCTATTAATATTTTGGTTATCAGATTAAGAGGCTTGCAAACTCATCTTAGGGCCAAATGGTTCATAGTGAACGCTATCAACACCATGCTCTAAAGTCATTAATCCATCAATAATACTTTCCATAAACGGCATAGATCCGCATACATACACATCGGCAGGCTTTGGCAAGGTAGCTAACCACGCGTTATCTAACAGCTGCCCATCTTCAAAATAAAAGATATGTTTTTCGACATTGGCAGCTGACGCTAATAGCTCATGAGTCTTATCATTGAAGGCATGATGATCCTTATTTTGGCACGCATACACCCAAATGATAGGGCGCTTTGGATTGGCTGCTACTTGCGCCTCTAACATCGATAATATAGGCGTTACCCCAACCCCCGCACTGATAAGCACTAATGGAATGTCATTTTGTATAATCAGGGCTTTATTCAAAGCAAAATCACCCGCTGGTGCCGATAATGAAACCGTATCGCCAACTTGCAAGTCATCATGCAAATAATTAGAGACCAATCCACGATGCTCGTCACGATTGTCACGTCTTACTGCAAACTGAATACCATTATCGGTACGCGCTGAGTATAAAGAGTAATGACGTAATGCTAAATGCTCGCTATTTTTGGGATTTGTTTTTACAGTGATATATTGACCAGCGGTTAAATTAAGTGTGCTCAAATCAATGTTTTGGCTACTGTCTACTGGCACCACCGTAAAGGCAGCAATGTCGGTAGCGGCGGCTACTTTTTCGATGACTTTAAACGCGGCAAAACCTTGCCACATCTCCTCTTTATACATATCCTTTTCAAGTTGAATAAAAACATTCGCAATCTCATCATAAGCTTCAGTCCACGCATTGATGATGTCATCATTTGCCGCTTCGCCAAGCACTTGTTTTATAGCGCCAATCAGGTGCTTACCAACGATAGGATAATGCTCGGGTAGGATTTGTAGCGCGCGATGTTTATGACTGATGCCAGTCACTTGTGGTAGTAGAACGGCTAAGTGTTCGATATTTTTAGCCGCTGCTAATACCGTCGAGGCCAGTGCGTTTTGTTGACGTCCTAGCTTTTGGTTGGTTTCATTAAAAATATCTAGCAGTTCAGGATGTTCAATGAACATATTTTTGTAGAATACTTTGGTGATTGCAGTACCATGTTCTTCAAGAACTGGAACGGTTGCTTTTATAATTTCTATTGTTTGAGTAGAAGCCATTAGAAGGTCCTTTTGAGTAAGTTTATGAATTAAAAAAATAAGCAGTATTACATTCTTTATTGAGACTGCTTTTGTCTCACAATCTGATAACGGCGACCAAGATACCAAATAGGCGCGCTAATGATATGTATCAGTCGAGTGAAAGGGAAGATCATCACAAGGGTGATGCCTAGCGCCATGTGCAATTGATAAATCAAGTCGGTCTGTTCGATACGCGCTGCTGCATGCCAAGGTCTTAAGATAGTAATGTCTTGAGCCCAACCTGCTAAGTTCAGCATGGTTAAACCATCTAAATGCTTCACTGAGGTAAAAATAGACAACAGACCTAGATTGAGTTGAATAAATAACAGCACCAGTATCAGCTTGTCTGAAAACGATGAGGTATTGGAGATACGATCATCAGTAAAGCGCCGCCACATGAGCATGACTAAGCCGAACCAACAAAATACCCCTGCGATACCACCGACGACCACTGCCAAAATCTGCTTATGGCCGGCGCTAATAAATCGATCATAGAGAAAATGCGGCGTCAACATACCGAATAAATGCCCAAGTAATACCACGATAATTCCAACATGGAATAAATTGCTGGCAAGACGCATATTTTTGGTTCTTAGCATCTGCGTTGAGCCGGTTTTCCACGAATACTGAGATAAATCAAAACGTACCCAAGTGCCAATGATAGCGATGGTTAATGCCACATACGGATAAACGCCAAAAAGAAAGATTTGCAGCCAATTTAGATTGGCTAAAGACTGTACACTAGGATCTGCAATATTCATATCATCTCTCCTTATGATTGTTTAACCGCTATATTGGTTTTAAAATCTACCCAGTGCACAGGAGCGTCGACAGCGTTTGGATTGGCTCTAACGCCCGCTTTTGCCGCCAGATTTTGGGTGCTAGTCTGAGACGAGCAACGCTCTTCTTGTTGCGCATCCAAGAACGTGACCACTTCTTCTTCCCACTCTTTGTCCAATGCTTCAAAGCTGTCATCAGGTTTTTCTTTGCTGATTTTTTCTTGATACTCTTCGACCATATCAAGAGGCTTACCAGCAATCTGCAATAGCGCATTAAAGCAGCCTTTATACATACTGCCGCGGTGTTCGAGTCTGGCAGCAAGTAATGCAATGATGTGGCTGACATCAGCGATATCCATACGAATCTGAATATCATCGTCGATAACCGTTGCTTGATACGCTAAAAACTCAAGATATAAAGGCAAATAGTCGGGCAGCTCTTTCACGCTAATCTCAAAGCCAGCTTCTTCATACTGACCCATCAAATCAACCATGGCTTGACCGCGATCACGTGACTCGCCATGCACATGTTCAAACAACCACAGCGATAAAGACCGACCACGCTCAAACAGCCCGTCATAACGAGCTTGCGCCTCAAGCGATCCGGTATCGATTAAGTCTTCAATCAAGTCGATGATTTGTTGACGCACTGCTGGGCTGATAATGGTTGATCTAGCGACAATCTCTGTACAATCCGCAAAGGTATCACCCAAAAACAGCTCATTATCTGGATAGTCAATGAGTAAGCTCAGTACCTTTAGAAGCTTTAAGTCCGATGCGCCAATGAGGGGTGGGGCAATAGACTCATCTACTGAATGGTTATGATCAAGTTGAGTAGTTTGCATGTTAAGACTCCCACTTTTGTACGGTATCAATGAAATCGCGGCGATTGGTTTTGCGTTGTCCGAACATACTATTATCAGAAGTGCCTGAACAGCCTTCACCAAAGGTAAAGCCGCAGCCGCCACGCTCAGCAAAAGCATCACTCAAGGCTTCTTCACGATGGGCAGTTGGAATGACAAAACGATCTTCGTAGTTGGCGATAGCGAGATAACGATACATCTCTTCAACCTGAAGCTTGGTCAAACCGACGTCATCTAAAATGCTTTGAACTTCTTGCTTTTCCACCAGTTGCATACGCTTGTAGCTACGCATCGCCAGCAGACGTTTTAGCGCAAGACGAACGGGCTCTTCATCACCTGCGGTTAAGAGATTGGCTAAATAACGTAGCGGAATACGCAAGCTGTCGACATCTGGAATGAGACCATCCATACCGACTTTGCCCGCTTCAGCAGCATTTTGAATCGGTGATAATGGTGGTACATACCAAACCATTGGTAGCGTACGGTATTCAGGATGTAGCGGTAGCGCAAGTTTCCAATCCACCGCTAGCTTATATACTGGCGAGCGCTGAGCAGAATCAATGACTGACTGCGGTACGCCGTCTTTTAATGCTTGAGCAATAACGACAGGATCATTAGGATCTAAAAATAAGTCTAATTGCGCGTGATAAATATCTTTTTCATTTGGCGTACTCGCTGCTTCGGCGATTTTGTCAGCGTCATATAGTAATACGCCTAAGTAACGGATACGGCCAACACAGGTTTCTGAGCAGACAGTCGGTAAGCCAGCTTCGATACGTGGATAACAGAAGATACATTTTTCAGATTTGCCGGATTTCCAGTTGTAGTAAATCTTTTTATAAGGGCAGCCTGAGATACACATCCGCCAACCACGACATTTTTCCTGATCAATCAAGACAATGCCGTCCTCTTCACGCTTGTAGATAGCGCCACTAGGACAAGACGCTACGCAAGTAGGGTTCAAGCAATGCTCGCACAGACGCGGCAAATACATCATGAAGGTGTTTTCGTACTCTCCGTAGATATCCGCTTGAATGTTGTCAAAGTTTTTATCTTTACGACGCTTTTCAAACTCCGTTCCTAGAATCTCTTCCCAGTTAGGACCCCATTCAATCTTTTGCATCCGCTTGCCAGTGATGGCTGAACGCGGGCGGGCGATAGGCTGATGGGTACTGATAGGCGCGGTATGAAGATGCTGATAATCAAAATCAAACGGTTCGTAATAATCATCAATCTCTGGCAAGTCAGGGTTGGCAAAAATATTTGCTAGTACTCTGAATTTACCACCGATGCGTGGATTTATGGTGCCATTAGCGTTACGTATCCAACCGCCTTTCCATTTGGCTTGGTTTTCCCACTCTTTGGGATAGCCAATACCGGGCTTCGACTCAACGTTGTTGAACCACGCGTATTCCATGCCTTCACGGCTGGTCCAGACGTTTTTACAGGTGACTGAGCAGGTGTGACAACCGATACATTTATCAAGGTTAAGCACCATGCCGACTTGCGAACGAATTTTCATGGATCTGTGCTCCAAATATTAGTAGAAAAAGCAGCTCTTTGTTCTTCATCGAGGTCGTTTTAAAAGATATTGTTTAAAAAAATAAATTCTAAAACGACGTATTTTCATGAGAAGAAAGCGCTTTAATCCTCAATGGTGGTTGGTAATGGACGAGGTAATTCGTTATCTGGCTTATCTTCTAGCCAGTCGATTTTTGACATCTTACGAATCACGACAAATTCATCACGGTTACAACCCACAGTGCCATAGTAATTAAAGCCATAAGATTGCTGAGCATAGCTGCCAATCATATGCGTCGGTTTCAAGATAGTCCGGGTCATTGAGTTATGAATACCGCCACGTGTACCGGTTTGCTCAGAGCCTGGAATATTGACCAGTTTTTCTTGAGCGTGATACATCATGGTCATGCCTTCTTTGACCCGCTGGCTGACGATGGCGCGAGCGGTGAGAGCACCGTTAGCATTAAATAGCTCAATCCAGTCGTTATCAACGATACCTGCTTTTGCAGCATCAACTTCTGACATCCACACACAAGGTCCACCGCGGCTCAGAGTCAGCATCAATAAGTTTTCAGAGTAGGTACTGTGGATACCCCATTTTTGGTGCGGTGTTAAAAAATTCAGTACAATCTCTTTATTACCGTTCGGCTTGGCATCTTTTACCATCGCCGTGGTTTTGGTATCAATAGGTGGACGATACTGCTGCATCTGCTCACCAAACGCTTGCATCCAAGGATGATCTTGATAAAACTGCTGACGACCAGTCAGCGTACGCCAAGGAATGAGCTCATGGACGTTGGTATAACCGGCGTTATAACTCACTTTATCAGACTCAATCCCTGACCATGTTGGGCTTGAAATAATTTTGCGAGGCTGCGCCACGATGTCTTTAAAACGAATTTTTTCGTGTTCGCTAGATTTGGCAAGATGGGCATGCTCGCGTCCAGTAAATTCAGACAATGCTTCCCACCCTTTTACCGCGACATGACCATTGGTTTCAGGGGCTAGCATCAAAATCATTTCAGACGCATTAATAGCAGTATTTAGACGCGGCCTGCCTTCAGAGATACCCGGCTCAGTCACACGGTGGTTTAAATCACCCAGTTGTTTGACCTCGGTTTTCATATCCCAGTTCAAGCCTTTGGAGCCGTTGCCCAGTTTTTCTAGAGCAGGACCAAGGGAGGTGAATTTGGCATAAGTGTTCGGGTAGTCGCGCTCAACGGTCAAGATCATCGGGCAGTTTTTGCCGGGTACTGGTTTTTCGCCAGCCGTTTTCCAGTCAGTGCCACCGAATGGCTGCGCCAATTCTCCTGGGGTATCATGTTGCATCGGCAAGGTGACGACATCAGTCTCAACACCGAGGTGACCTTTTGAGATTTCAGAGAAGCTCTTGGCAATGCCTTTATAAATTTCCCAATCCGTTTTAGATTCCCATGCAGGGTCGGTCGCGGCAGTGAGTGGATGGATAAAGGGATGCATGTCTGATGTATTCATATCATCTTTTTCATACCATGTCGCTGTCGGTAGCACGATATCTGAATACATGCAGGTAGAAGACATACGGAAGTCTAACGTGACAACCAAGTCCAATTTACCAGTAGGGCCTTTTTCTACCCAATCCACTTCTTTTGGTTGCAGTTGACCTGCGGCATTTTCTTCATTGAGCAAGCCATTTTTGGTACCCAAGAAGTACTTGAGCATATATTCATGACCTTTACCTGATGAGCCCAATAGGTTTGAGCGCCAGATAAACATATTGCGTGGGAAGTTGTCTGGGTTGTCTGGAGATTCACAAGCAAAGCGGATGCTGCCATCTTCGAGAGAATCGACGACATACTCTTCCACGTCTTTACCATTTGCTTTGGCTTTAGCAGCGATAGTTAATGGGTTGCAGTTTAATTGCGGAGCAGAAGGAAGCCAGCCTGCGCGCTCTGCCTGAATGTTGTAGTCAAGCATATGCTCTGGGAAAAATTTCTTATTGACAAGTGGTGAGAGTATTTCATGGGCAGAAATAGTCTCATGACGCCACTGTGAGCTGTGCGCATAGAAAAAGCTAGTA
Organism: Psychrobacter vallis; assembly: GCF_904846715.1. GTDB lineage: Bacteria > Pseudomonadota > Gammaproteobacteria > Pseudomonadales > Moraxellaceae > Psychrobacter > Psychrobacter vallis. The sequence goes on along the minus strand of NZ_CAJHBU010000004.1, from coordinate 98,923 downwards.
CCAGCCATCTGGCGTGGTGGACGCATCCAGTCGAGTGCAAAGGCAAGGGGCAACCAGCCTGTTTGTGGACGCAGTTTTTCTTGACCAACATAATGCGCCCAGCCGCCACCAGATTTACCGATACAACCGCACAGCATGAGCATGTTGATAACACCGCGATAGTTCATATCGAGGTGATACCAGTGATTCATACCAGCGCCGATGATAATCATCGATTTACCATGGGTTTTATGGGCGTTTTCTGCAAATTCACGAGCTACTTGGATGACACGCTCACGGCTCAGACCAGTAATCACTTCTTGCCATGCAGGCGTGCCTGGTACAGTAGCATCGTCATAGTCATCGGTGACATGCTCGCCGCCAACACCATTATCCACGCCAAGGTTAGCAACGGTTAAATCAAATACAGTGGCGACGATAGCGGTTGTGCCATCGGCAAGGGTGATGGTTTTACAAGGTACAGTTTTTTGTTGTACGGCTTCGCCTGGTACTGACGCAAAATGTGGGTGTTCAACATGACCAAAATAATCAAAGCCGACTAGGCAGGTTTCATTGCTGTCTTTTAAAGTCAATGTCAAGTCAATGTCTGCGCCTGTCGTACCATTTTTTTGCTCAAGATTCCATTTGCCTTTTTCGCCCCAACGATAACCAATAGAACCGAGTGGAGAAACCAGTTCGCCATCACTGTTCAGTCCGATAGTTTTCCATTCAGGGTTGTTTTCTTGACCTAAATTATCGATTAAGTCAGAAGCACGCAGATAGCGACCGGCATGGCGCGCGCCGTCTTCGCCTTCTAGCATAACTAGAACGGGTAAATCGGTGTAGCGTTTGGCATAGTCTAAGAAGTAATCGCTTGGCTGCTTGAGATAAAATTCTTTGATAATGACATGACAAAATGCTTGCGCAACAGCAGCGTCAGTCCCTTGCTTAGGGTTGAGCCATAAGTCGGTTAGTTTGGATACTTCAGCATAGTCAGGGGTGATAGAGACAGTTTTGGTACCTTTATAACGAACTTCGGTAAAGAAATGTGCATCAGGTGTACGCGTTTGCGGAACGTTTGAACCCCATGCAATAATATAATCAGAGTTGTACCAATCAGCTGATTCTGGTACGTCAGTCTGCTCGCCCCAAACCATCGGTGAGGCTGGCGGTAAGTCACAATACCAGTCATAGAATGACAAGCAAACACCACCAATCAACGATAAATAGCGACTACCAGCAGCGTAACTGACCATCGACATCGCAGGAATCGGAGAGAAACCAATAATGCGATCAGGACCAAAGGTTTTGGCGGTATACACGTTACTGGCAGCGATAATTTCATTCACTTCCGCCCACGTTGAGCGAATAAAACCACCCAAACCGCGTTTAGATTTGTATTGATCCGCTTTGATAGGATCTTGGACAATGCTGCCCCAAGCATCGACTGGATCAGGATACTGAGCTTTGGCTTCACGCCATAATTTGAGTAGCGGCTTACGAACCTTAGGATATTTCACACGGTTAGCAGAGTACATATACCAGCTATAGCTTGCGCCACGAGGGCAGCCACGCGGTTCGTGGTTTGGTAGGTCTGGGCGTGTTTCTGGATAGTCGGTTTGCTGAGTTTCCCACGTGACCAAACCGTTTTTTACGTAGATTTTCCATGAACAAGAGCCGGTACAGTTGACACCATGCGTTGAACGCACGACCTTGTCATACTGCCAACGGCTGCGATAAACATTTTCCCAATCACGAGACTCATCGCGCGTCTCGCCATGCCCGTCGGAGAATTCGCCCTGTTTACGCTTAAAAAAACGGAATTGGTCGAGTAAATGGCTCATTTCGCTATCCTCTGTATTATTGCCTATGGTGTATCTAAAGCTGAGCTGTAAATATTTTTCGATGGTGTCATTTTAAGTAAGCCATCATGCTCTTACTATTAGCTAACATGAGCAGAGCACTACCACCTTAGTAGTAGCTGCTAAAACTCAAATCTTCTTAAAAACATTGTTAAGAGCCAATGAGTACTAATAATTAATAAGCAAAAAAGCAGCACCCAATATTTAAAATAATATTTAAGACAAAAAAAGTGCTACTTACATCAGCAAGTAGCACGGTTAAAAGGATGAGTGACGGTTTATTTAAAAGAAGTGTATTAACAAGGAATCTCAGCGTTAGAACGGCTGTAATACCACCAAGTCAACACAATGCAGAGCACATAAAAGATAATCAAAGTGATAAAAGTACCGTCAATACCCAGTCCTGAGCCGAACATTTTTGGTACAAAGAACGCGCCATAAGCGGCGATTGCTGAGGTGAATCCAACCACCGCCGCTGACTCTTTACGTATTTCAATAAATAGCGGCTCTGTCCCTGCTTTTTCAGGCTCAAGGCGTTCGTGAAAGGTTCTAAAAATAACTGGAATCATGGTAAAGGTAGAGCCGTTACCGATACCCGTGGTGATAAATAACACCATAAAGGAGATAAAGTAACCAACGAAACTGCCTTCACTGGTTTCACTTGGCAAGAAGTACATCACAGCCAAGACTGCTAATACCATCACCACATAGTTCCAAAGCGTCACTTTAGCACCGCCAACTTTATCAGAAATCCAGCCTCCTATTGGACGAAATAACGCCCCAACCAGCGGCCCTAAAAAAGCAAATTTGAGGGCATCAATGGCTGGGAATGAGTTTTTAATCAACATTGGAAACGCCGCTGAAAATCCAATAAATGAGCCAAACGTTGCCATGTAAAGAATACACATGATCCAGTTGTGTTTGCGTTTAAAGATAACCGACTGATCTTTAAAAGAAGCTTTAGCAGTGGAGATGTCATTCATCCCAAACCAAGCCAGCACTGAAAATAATAAGATAAATGGCACCCAGATAAAGCCGGCGTTTTGTAGATAAAACAATTTACCAGTATCTGATACCTGTGGATCGCCGCCCAAACTACCAAATGCCGCCACCAGTATGATGACTGGAACGACGAACTGCATCACAGATACACCTAGATTGCCAAGACCTGCATTCAGGCCAAGCGCAGTGCCTTGCTCCGCTTTGGGATAGAAAAAAGAGATGTTAGACATGGATGACGCAAAATTTCCCCCACCAAAGCCGCAAAGTAGCGCAATAATGGCAAATATCATAAACGGCGTATCAGGATTTTGTACAGCAAACCCCATCCATAGTGCTGGGATGAGTAACGATGCCGTAGAAATCGCTGTCCAACGACGTCCACCAAAAATAGGCACCATAAAGGAATAAAAAATCCGCAGTGTTGCCCCCGATAGACCTGGCAACGCTGCCAACCAAAATAGCTGTCCGGCATCAAAGTCAAAGCCGACCTCTGGTAGGCGAACGATGACCGCGCTCCATACCATCCATACTGCAAATGCCAGTAATAATGATGGGATAGATATCCATAAATTTCGGGTAGCGACTTTTTTGCCGCCACCTTCCCAGAACTCTTTTATTTCAGGACGCCAGTCAGTAATGAGCTTACCACCTTTGAAGTTGTAATCATTGCCCATACTATTCCTCACTTAATATCGTTTGTGCTTAGTTATTATTGATATTTTTATATCGTTAAGCAGCTATAAAAATTGCGGTACGCCGTCGCTTTTATTACAAATGATAAAAAAGCGCGCCTACGATTACGAATTAATGCTAAGCATCACTTGATGGATGCATAACAAATAATGATTTACAGTACTTTGTTAACGTCATGAGTAGTATTAATACATAGTGGTATACTGATGACTAAAAGGAGTATATGGCAGGCAGATTTATTAGTGATGGGTTGATGTTTCAATCCCTTTATACTCAAAACCATGGTCTTCAAAGTTTTAAGTGTGAGGTTTTCAAAAACGAGTTTTTGATGGGTGAACGTGATTAATTATGTATAGTCTACGAAGACGATCTTTGTTCCTTCATGCTTTGATTACGATTCTCATAATCTTTGTTTTATGTTTTGTGTCAGCGGTTGGTAGTGGGGTACTCGCTTGGATAGCAAAATCAGATGCCGAAGCGATTAATATTGCAGGCTCGATTCGAATGGCGACATATCGTATTAGCCTTCAGATAGCGACTGATTTTGAGGCAGATGATCCTTTTAGCTCAAACCTCAGTATTAAACAGAGTGGTTTAGAGAATCAAAGTGACAAGCAGGCAGGACAACAAGACAGATTAGACTTTTCTGATAAAGACACCGCTGAAAAAGTAGATATTCTTATTGAAGACATGGAAAGCCGGCTTGAAGAGTTACAGGCGTATCAGCTAACGAGTGCCAATAGACATACACTTATTAACCATGAGCTGAGTCAAATCAAATCCCAGTGGTTTCGCGACCTAAAGCCTGCGTTATTAGCACAAGACAAGCAAGGATTTTATGGCGTCTCAGCGCAGTATATCGAAGATGTAAATCGCTTTGTTGGTGACCTACAGTACAGAAATGAGCAGCGGCAGACATGGCAGCAAAATTTGCAAATGCTCTCATTGATACTAACCATCATTATTATGCTCATTGGCATGCGTAGATTACATCAATCGGTACTAATGCCTATTCAGCAACTGATTAAAGCCAATAATCGATTTAAGGAAGGCAAGTGCGACACCAGAGTATTTATTACCGGTTATAGAGAGTTTGAGACGCTTGGCAGCTCTTTTAATGAAATGGCGAGTACGATTGAGACTTCTCAGCGCTCGCTTGAAAATGAGGTACAGATAAAAACCCAGCATTTGGTAAAAGCCAATCAAGTACTGTCACTGTTTTATGACTTTTCAAAATCTATCACTACCAATCAAGTGAGCTTATATCGGCTCGATGCGTTGATTGCCGATTTCAGCAAAACCTTTCCACATTTAGAATTTACGCTGTGTATACAGAATAAATATATCACCCAAAAAAACGCCATCGTTCTTCATGGCGAAAAAATGAAAGAGCTATGCAAAAAGCTCAATTGCGATAACTGTGTAACCAAAAATGGTGAGCTCACCAAGTCTTATCCTATTAGCCATCAACAAGAAGAATTTGGTGAGTTGCGCGTCAGACCGAAGTCAGCCCTAGCGATGAGTAGCTCTTTTATATCCGATAACAAGAGTGACATATCGCCATCACAGCGCATTAAAATGACAGAAGAGGAAAGTGCTTTTCTGTTTTTGAGTACGGAATTAGATGCACAAAACAACGAATTAATCGTTGCATTGACCAATTTAATCAGTGCCGCACTATCGCTGCGCAAGCAAAGACAGCAAGAGCATCAGCTTATTTTGCTCGAAGAGCGCTCGACCATTGCTAGAGAATTGCATGACTCTTTAGCGCAGTCGTTGTCTTATCTAAAAATCCAAGTGAGTGTTTTAGAAAGGCATCTTAAAAATGCTGGCAGCGAGCCAGTACAAGCGCCTATCTATCAAAATATTGAGCAGATAAAAACGGGACTGGGATCAGCTTATCAGCAGTTAAGAGATTTATTGGTCACTTTTCGCCTGACTATTGATACCGACAGTTTTGATGAAGCATTACATGACGCCGCCAGCGAGTTTGCCTTGAAGGGTAACTTTGATATGGCGGTACACAATCACATTATGACGCTCAATCTGAGTGCCACTGAACAGATAGATTTGATTCAAATTGCCAGAGAAGCCCTGTCAAATATCAGCCGCCATGCCCAAGCACAACACGTAGAGATTCATCTCGGTTATGAAGAGGACGATAAGCACATCGCTATGAGCATCATTGATGATGGTATCGGCATGTCAGGTAGTGTCGATCAAACACAGCACCACGGTTTAATGATTATGAATGAGCGCGCTCATAACATCGGTGGCGAGCTAATCGTGACTGAAAATCAACCGCGAGGCACCATCATCACGGTCAGATTTGAACCCAAATTTTTTGATGAAGATAGCAACAAAGATGCTTATTTGTGAATTCTATACAGCCCCTAACAAAACAATAATTTTGGATGATTGGCTTGTTATTTTTAAGTGTGTTGTGGTCTGATTTTGAATAATGAAATTTTTACACCATTTTTTAATTTGTGAGTATGTTATGAGTACTAAAGTTTATACCAGCACTTCTCCTGCTCGGTTGTTATTGGTGGACGACCATCCTATGCTACGCCGCGGTATATTTGAACTATTAAGTCTTGAGAGCGATGTCAAAGTCGTTGGTGAAGCCAGCAATGGTCAAGAAGCATTGACCTTTTTAGAAAAAAATGAAGTGGATTTGGTGATACTTGACCATAAAATGCCAGTACTCACTGGTATCGAAACATTAAGAGAAATCAAAGCAAGAAATATCAATATCAAGACCGTCCTGTTCACGGTTTCTGACAGCGGTGAAGATGTACAAGAGGCCTTAAAGTTGGGCGTCGATGGCTACTTATTAAAGGACATGGAACCTGAGTTAATTATCGTTGATATTCGAAAAGTGTTGCGAGGAGAGCTGGTCATCAGTCCCAATCTTGCATCGATATTGGCACAAACGTTGCGTACACCCAGTATTGAGGATATTGCAGGCAATCTAACGAGTAGAGAACTACAGGTGATTCAAATGATTGCTGAAGGACTCAGTAACAAAATGATTGCCAATAAATTGAATATCGCAGAATCCACCGTCAAGGTTCATGTTAAGCACATTCTCAATAAAACAGGGCTGCGCACACGGGTAGAAGCGGCGGTATGGACAGTGAATCATTTGTCTAAGCAATCATAGATGACCCAGCCAGCAGTTATAAAAGATTGGTCTTTTAGGTAATGTCCGTACTTGCAACGATATACCTCTATCTATGCCAAAAAACCACCTAGCCTCTAAGCTGGGTGGTTTTTTTGTATAAGGTAATCAGATTAACCTTCTTCGGCGGCAATCTGTCGATCTACCGATGACATTTTGTATTCGTCATCAAAAGCACCTTCAGGTTCTTTTAGCCAGAAGAAACAAAGTATCCAAGCAATAAAGGCACCGACAGCAATAATAAAGAAGAACTGGCTTGGTTCAACCAAAGTAAATATAAACAGGTAAAATACCGCTCCAACATTACCGTAAGCCCCTGCCATACCAGATATTTGTCCCGTTAGGCGTCGCTTAATTGACGGAATAATACCGAAAGTTGCGCCTTCTGCTCCTTGCACAAACACTGAGCATAGAATGGTGAAAACCACAGCGATAAATAATGGCCACTCTGCATTCAGTAACCCCATCAGCCCAAAGCCGATACCAATGCCAAACATATATACCAACATAACCAAACGGCGATTACCAACGCGGTCAGAGATATAGCCGCCCAATGGTCGTGCCCATAAATTAACAAAAGCAAACGTCGAAGCCACGAGACCTGCTACGGTAGGATCAAGCTTCCATGTTGCCGCAAAAAACATCGGTAACATGGAGACCACGGCCAGCTCTGCCCCAAAGTTAGCGAAATAAGTGACATTGAGGGCAGCCACAGAGGTAAAGGGGTATTTGTCGTCTTCAGGAATACCCGCTTTGAGCATGGGCACGTTGACGCTAATGGCCTTATAAATTTGGTAGATAACCACAACAGCGATCAGAATATAAAAAGCCCACGCACCTGTCTCACTCAGAAATCCCATGTTTTGAGTGCGGTAAACCAATACGCCTAATACGCCATATAAAGGAATGATAAACAGGCAATATAGTAAAAGATCTCGCCAACTTGACACCTCTAAGGCGCCTGCCTTACGGGCTTTTTTATGAGTATCTTCTGTAGGGCCATCGGTTATCAAAAACCAATAGGCAACGCCATATGCGGCCATGAGTAAGCCAGATAATGCAATGGCCCAACGCCACCCATCTTCACCACCAAAAAACTGTAGCGCAACGGTGGGGATGGTAATTGCTGCGGCGGCGGAGCCAAAGTTGCCCCAGCCAGCATAAAACCCTTCGGCAAAGCCGATGTCTTTGGGCTTAAACCACAATGCGGTCATATGTATACCGACCACAAAACCTGCACCAACGATAGACATAAACAACCGCGCGACGAATAGCTGCATGGCGGAGTTACCGAAAGCGAAAAACCACGTCGGTATCGCCATCACCACCATGAGTATGGAAAACACGCGTCGAGGGCCAAAACGGTCTAATGCCATTCCTACCACCACACGACCAGGAATCGTCAAGGCAACGTTGGCAATTAAAAATAATTTGATATGATCAGGGGTTAAATAGCTTTCCGTCTGTAGCATCGACGTTGCGAGCGGTGCCATATTGAACCAGACATAAAAGGTAAGAAAAAAAGCAATCCACGTGTAGTGAAGTGCTCTTATATCACGACGTTCAACCTCAAGTAGCTCTTTTGCATGCATGACAAGTGTCCTCCACCATAAAACTGGCTAGTTTAAATGGAGACAATGTAGCAACAAGTAGGAGACGCTACTATTAGGCGAAAGCAGTATAGATCCTGTTTTACATACTACTTAATGAGGATTAAAAAGTAGACTCAATTTGATATATTGATTGATACTTATAGTTGCAGGAGAGTCGCAAGACACTCTTAAGTCGAAGACTAAAATGAACGAATATAATTAGCTAAGGAAATACCATGAGTCAATCAATAATCCCAAGTCACTGGAAAATAAAACGTTCTACTCATTTTTTTACCAAGGACAAAGTTCCCAAAGCATTATTGACCCATCACAACACGGCAGAAGGTGTGTTTGGCCAAATTTGCGTCATGCAAGGCATGGTCACCTTTTATGGCTTTGCTAATGAGGCCGCTACTGAGCCAGAAAAAACCATCGTGATCAAAGCAGGACAGTTTGCTGTCAGCCCGCCTCAATATTGGCACCGTGTGGAGTTGAGTGATGATGCCCAGTTCAATATCAACTTTTGGACAGAAGGGGATACAGGTAATAAGTCTATGTTTAATAGCTCTACTATTCATAGCAAACCTATTGCAAAACTGTTTGATAAACCAATCGAGTAGTAGTTATTTAATTTAAGCGTACATATAGTACGAATGGTTGTGTACTGACCTTTGAAGTTAACCCTGTTAGGTCTAGCTTCTTAACTCGAATACAACAGTCTCCAATAGGCCTCTTGCAAAAGTCATAGACTAAGTTCGAAATTAACAACACCAGCAAACATCTTCATTCTAAGATCATAGCACTGACGACGATTGCGATATTTATTGGCGACAATTTTGAACAACTTGATCAAGCCTATTTTGTGTTCAACCATAATGTGAAACTTAGCCAAATCAGACTATTATTCAGGTCTTTGAGGTTGTAGTCAGTAAGTAGTTGGCCTTATATACTCACTGATAATGTTAGGTAGCTCTTTAAGTTCATGGTAAGCGCTATCTTTGAAATAAAAATAGTTAACAGATATCTATAATTTACCCTGTCATAAGGCGCTTGCTATGCTCCAAATTCAATTACCTGCAGACCGACCATCCTCACCTCATGCTATTTTGAATCTTGCTTTTCGTCTATTTTTTAGTGCAGCTGGCGTCTTTGCAGTACTAACAATGCTGCTATGGGTATTCGTGTTTACAGGTAAGACTGATATCGACGTTAATGCTATCAATCCGCTGTATTGGCACGGTCATGAGATGCTGTATGGCTATACGATAGCAGTCATTGCTGGATTTTTATTGACTGCGGTCAAGACTTGGACAGGAATGATGATGCCGTATGGCTATCGGCTACTGGGTATATTTCTATGTTGGGGATTTGCTCGCATAGGCTGGGCGCTAGTTGGAATGGGTGTGGGTAGCTCAAATCTTTGGCTAGCGTTGGCAGCAGTAGGGGACTTAGCTTTTATGGTATCGATGACTTGGGTCATAACTAAAGCCGTGTTGGCTGTCAAACAATACAAGCAAATGGGTATTATTTCTAAGTTAGGACTGTTAACTGTAGGCAATGGCCTATGCTACTGGGGAATTTATAGCGGGGACATGAACTATGTACGTGTCGGTATTTATTTAGGGCTTTATCTCATCATAGCGCTTGTGCTTACTATTGGTCGTCGTGTAGTGCCGTTCTTTATTGAGCGTGGCATCAGCTCTGCTAATGCAGAACCCATAAAAGTTAAAAACAGCAAAACTCTTGATATCTTAAGTTTAGTTACTTTTCTAATCTTTATGATTAGCGATATTTTTTATCCTGATAAATACTTGTTGAGCATCAGCGCGCTTAGTGTGGCTTTAGTGAATGGCGTTCGTTTATTAGGCTGGTATCATCATGGTATTTGGAAAAAACCACTATTATGGTCACTATATTTAGCATTTTTGGGAATGTGTAGCAGTTTTATCCTGTTTACCTTACAGCCTTGGTTTGGGTTCAGTCATAGTATTGCTGTACATGCTCTAGCATTATCAGGCATCGGCATGATGACTTTATCTATGATGGATCGCGTCTCTTTAGGTCATACTGGTCGTAGTATTCATCAGCCATCAAAGTCAGTGCCAGTGATGTTCATTTTGATGATTGGGGTGTTCGTATTCCGAGTAATTATGCCACTTATCGCTATGGACTATTATTTAATTTGGCTAATGATAGCGCAAACCTCATGGATACTATGCTTTGCCTTATTCTGTACTACTTACATTCCTATATTGTCAAAGCCCAGACCTGACAAACTATTTGGCTAAGTTAATACTAGGGTGTGTTTGATATTCAACCATGGCACTGACAGAGGCTGTTTTTAACAATGAAGTGGCAAAAAAGAGTCCTGTCTTTTCAGGCTGATGCTAAAACCGCCCCATACTGTGTTGCAAGCCTCGCTAAGTTACTAACATTATCGTCGACTTGTGCCTTGTCTGAAACAGTTTTAGCGATCAGCAGTGTCTATTCGTGAATATTCAAACCCCAACTTTGAAACGCTCACCTATATAAAATTTCGTGATTGGAAAAGCCTTTTAGGATATGAATAAAGCTTGAAAGGCTTTTTTGTGTTTTAAGAGCGAACCTCATAGAGTTACTAACAAGTAATCAAGAAAGAAAAAAATAGGCATGTATATAAGGGCTTGTGAGGAATTGAGAGGTGAGGTCTAAATACAATGATTGGTGCGCCCACCAGATACCAAATTGATAATATAAGCCATTGATATTTATAGTTTTAGTTAATATATCGTTGGCTGATACCGTCATTGATACCGTCATTAAGGTTTTTGGTGGTAAGTTAGAATCCTAACTGTTAGGTCCAAACTCCCTCTTTTTGGTAATCGTTTAGCTCTGCCACTATGTCATCAATCTTAACTTTGAGCCACTTATTAGGACGACCTTGCAAGTCAGGCTCAGGTAAAAACCCTTCGTTAATCGCCCTTTGCAATGCGGTATTACTTCCAAAGCAAAATATATCCATGATTTGCTGTGTTGTGTAATAAATGCCTGTCATGATTTATTCTCCATCTAAGCCATATTAAAAGAAACACTTGCTTCAACATCAAATTCAGTTTGGCATTCTCGGCAAGTGGCAGTTACGATCTCACCATCCATAACTAAATCTTCACAAGTAAACCCACCACCACACTCAGGACAATTAGCATCACCCATCAAGAATCTCCTTATTTAATATGTCACGCGCACCACCAATCAGTCTGCGCAAGTTAACCATCTCGCTGGCTTGTTCAGTTACTTTTAACCGTAAGGCCATGATGTCTTGCCAGTCTTTTCTTTGATGCAGCTCAATATCTCGGTAAACCTCAGCCTCGATAGCGTTAGCAAAATCATGAATGTACGGGCGAAACCCCATCGAACCATCCTCAAGCTGCTTATGTTCAAGGCCGCTGGCAAAGGCTAGCTGTTCAACGAGGCTTTTATCCACCTTTCACCTCCAGCGCCTTCTCACAAGCTTGCACCAAGTAAGGTCTATTCTTAATAGTCTTAACTACCCAGCGCAAGAATCCACGATCATTCGTATTTCTAGCCATATCAGCGATAAGCTTGCCTTTATGCCCCTGCTCCTCACCAATCGGCATAATCTTAGGTATGCGAGCTTCCTCGCTGGCAAGATATAACTGCTCCATGCTGGTGATATTACCAAGCTCGCATAAGTGCTCTAGCAACCAAAGCGTGAACGTCACGTCATAACCAGCGTTATGAGTATTGCGTAGGTGGTTGCGACCACGATTGATATGGATAAAATAAGTGAGTGCGCCTAATGAGTGGCTATCCATATCGGGCATTAAGCTTCTCGCCATTGCTTGCGTACAAATTCGCTTGTACTGACTAACATTAACACCAGCGTTAGCAGCAACCTGAATGTCATAATCCACGTTATGACCTATGATGTAAGCTTCACCTTTTGGCAGTAGTAGGTCAGCAACCTCTGTATGGCTAAGTTCGTTATGCACATCTACTGGCAATATATGACTGACAGCCATAGCGCCATAACTAATAGCTCTATCAGGCTTACAAAACACGTAGTTACTATAAGGTGCTTCACGGTCCAAGGGTAATGGGTCGCCCCATAACATACCGCGTTCATCAAAAAATACATTGCGATACCCAAGCTGCGTCGCTTCAGCTTCCTTGCTAACGTCAGTCGCTTCAAAATCTATGATCATTGCTGGTGTGTTCATTGGCTTAATCCTTTAATCATTGCGCTATAATTTAGTACAGCAAATGCTGATGATTTACGCTCTAGCAGTCGTTCGGCTTTGATTGCTAACTTATCTCGCTCTGTCAGCTTTCGCGCTCTCAGTATCGCGTAAGATGATTTTAGATTGAGCTTGGTTTCACCTTCACGCGCTTCATCAAATGCAAGCTGCGCCATTTCTGGTACTGTTTTGCGCTCGCTTATCTCAGTGCTGTTTACGGTTGCAACTGCCTTGCCCGTGCCTCTGTCAAAAACGTGCGCCGTTGTTTTGTAGATATGAGGCAAGTTAAAAACCTCGTTTATGACTTTGCTATCATCCATTTCACCAAAAAATTCACACTTATTTCTTATTTGGTGTTCATCAAGCGACTGGTCGAACGGAATAAACATATATCCGTCGTACCATCTGTTTTCCTGCTGCTTTTTATTATCGATTTTTGCTTGCGCCTTCTTACGGCTGGAGCGATTCTTAATCTTTGCCATTGGTAGCTCCTAATGCTTGCTATCCGAGTGAGGGTTAATAGGTGCTTCTTTGGCGGCATCCATAAGGTTTTTATTCAGCTCAGCCAGTAGCTCAACCACAGCTAGGTATGGCTGTTTAAGAGTACCGTTTCTTACCAGGTAACTAAAGGACTGCACCAGCGCGCTGGCTTGTACGTCCAATATCATTGATCCAGTACCAGCACATGCCAACAATAGCTGCCCACTATCAACATCCGTTGATATAACGACCATTGCTTTGTTTTTGTCGTCACTGGTCACTTCGTTAAAATTATTGATAAGCTGCTGACTTTCGTTTTTGATATTAATTCCCATGGTATTCATTCCGTTGTAAGTTAAATAGGTAGCAACTTACGGCTGCTAGTCGGATTTAGAATTTACTCACATACGAGATTCGCTTTCGGCTTGTCTGCCTCTTACTATTACGGTATGTCGAGAGATAGTTAGCAGTCCTCATATCTCTAAAGCATTCTAGGGAGTGGTCGGTGTTTTGACCTACAGGCCTGTGCTGCTGCCAAACTGGTTATTCCAAAAAGTTAAAACTGACCGTCAAGCCAGCTTTAGCTCGTCACAATAAATAGGCGTGTTGTCTTTATGCCAAGCTTTATGACACGGATCGCACAGCCACATAACATCCAGCGGCTTGTTGTAGTCGCAGTGATGACCGTGTAGTTCAGCCTCGCTTTGGCAAGTCTCGCAACAAGACGCTCTTGCTAGCTTGCCGTCACGTAAGGCGTTATTAACTGCATTGTGTGCTTGGCGTATCAATGGATTGCGCTCAGCGTAAGCGCGTTTGGCAGCGCTTGCCTTTTGTTGTCCGCGTTCAGTAAGCTGATAATCCTTACGCGCTTGCACACGGTCAGGATTGTTGGCACGTTTACGATCAAACTCTAAGTAATGATCGATATTCTTAGCTCGATTGGCTCTTACTTTGGCGCGTACACATTCTTTGCAGCTACCATTCTTTCCGTCCTTGCGGATAGATGACTGATAAAAGTCATCCGTCGGCTTGGAGTTTTTACAGTATTGGCAATTAATCATGATTATCTCCTAGAACGGTATGTCTGAGTCGTCATCTAAGGGTGGGTGGTTGTTGGCTGGCATGTGACCGTTGTTCTGCTGCTGATTGTCGCCTTGCTGATTCTGCTGAGCTGGGCGACCTTGATTGCTCATGTTGTTCTGATAGCCTTGCTGCTGATTATTCTGCTGTTGGTTGTTCTGATAGCCTTGTTGCGCTGGTTTGCTATAACCACCTTGCTGGTTGTTATCGCCAGCACCATCTAGCATCTGCATTTGATCAGCACGAATCTCAGTAACATAACGGTCTTGACCTTGCGGATCTTGATACTTACGAGTACGCAAACTACCTTCGATATACACCTTGCTGCCTTTGCGAAGGTACTGCGCTGCAACTTCACCAAGGCGATTGAACAAACTCACCCTATGCCATTCCGTGGCTTCGCGCTTCTCACCCGAGTTTTTATCGGTCCATTGCTCAGAAGTTGCTACTGAGATATTGGTGACGCTACCGCCACCATCGAATTGGCGCGCTTCAGGATCAGCGCCAAGGTTGCCAATGATGATTACTCGATTAACGCCTCTCATAAAAACTCTCCATTTTCGTTACGTTGTCTTTGTTTGCCTTCAAGCTCATCTTGCAGTCTGTGCAATTTTGCATGACCTGAAAGCGTCATTAAGCAAAGGTTATTTATATCGTTATTTGTTCTACTACCGTCAATGTGATGCACGCATTCACCATCAACTAACTTGCGGCCTAACCATGTTTCCATTACAAACTTATGAACGAAAACACCCTTGTTCTTACCACGCGTAAATCTTGGATAACCTTTAGAGGTGTCTATCCCGGTACTGTTTTTTTCACCAGAAGCTAGTTTCGCTTTAGATAAGTTGTCACACCATTCTTGGGTAAATTCACGACTAACGCCTTTGTTGCTAGATAATCTACCCTTATCAGCCGCGCCTCTAACTCCATCTGCACGGCTTCTCAGTATTCCTGCTTTTTTAAAGCGAAAACGTAGTGTTGATAAAGGTATTTCTGTACGTTCGCTTACCTCTGGTATCGACATGCCTGATAAGTACATATCAAACTCATCCCAGTCCGTTTCGTCGATTATCACTTTATTAACTCCACGCATAACAGCGCTCCTTTTATGGCTTACGCCGTTTGTTGTTGGTTTTCTTGAATATCAGATTGCTGCTGTCTAGCGATAACCATTTTTTCAATCATTCCTTTAAGACCGGCTTCTATCTCATCAAATCTTGCATCCGGTTCTTCTGCAAAATTGGGGTACTTGCTATGTATCTTTAGCTGAGTTTCAGAAGGAAGGGCGCCTACTAAGCGATTTAACTCTGCAACCTGCTCGTCAGACATATAGTAATTTTTACCGCTATTAAGCCAACTATCTAGCTTGGCACCAGTCTCAGGCGCTATAAGAAAAGGGCAGTCATCAAAGATTGATGTTCTGTCTTTACTAACAACTGCGTAATGACCTTCGTGCGATAAGTCAAAAACAGTGGTAAATTCGTACTCAAAGTTATCTCGCATTTCGTACTTCATGCCAACCTTGAACACCTTTTTACCTTCTTGGACGTACTCAGACTTCATTCTGACCGTAGCAATTATATGAATTTTGCTAGTGACAATTTTCTCTAAGAAACCGCGATGCCTTGTGCCAACCTCGCCCCATGCACCAAATGAGTTGCCTTTAAACTTGGTTTTAGCTAACGTATCGTTTATCTCCAAGCAACCACCAGAGCCAATCCACTCATGCGACATGCTATCGATGATAACTGTGTCATAACCTGCGTTTTCTGCGACTTCAATCGCTTGGATGAATCGTTCAGGCGTATAGGGTGCCTCAAGCTCTAACACATCAAAATCAAAACGGTCTGAGTACAAGCTGGATGAACCATTTTCAGTATCAATCACAGCCACCTTTCCGCCAAGACCTTTGGCTATCTGCAATGCAGCAGTGGTCTTACCACTACCACTTACACCTGCTATCGCTAAGCGTAGCTTGGATTTTTTACGTTCTGCTTTAATAAACTGCATCAGATACTCTCCTTGCTTTGACCAAACACGCTATCAAACTGCTCTAACATCTGGTCGATAATTGGTTGAGCTGTTGCAAGCTCGCTCATACTAAGCTGAAGATCGCCACTGATATTCTCAGCGTGCCAGCGTTCTTCTTCCTGATCTCGCCATTCAAAACCGGCTTGCTGCTGTTGGTGGTCACTCATTATCGCCTCCCAACCCTAAGATAAAGTTAACGCGATTGTGGGCTGACTTAACTGCCTGCTTAGCTGCTTTCACGCCAGCAATCAAACGATCCATATCTAAATTATCGATATCGTTTTGCAACTGAGACACATCCCATTCAAGACTATTTATCTCGCGCTGGAGGTCTTCGCAACCGCCACATGGCTTATCGTCGCTGGCTTGAATATCGCCATGCTTAATCGGTAAAGCGTCTAGCGTGACAGCCAATTCATAAGCCAGGCTATCAACATCGCAATCAAGACCTTCATCGATAAGCTCGGCGTCGGTCATTACCTTGTACTTGGTACTCATAGTTGCCTCCCATACGCTTTCGCTATCACTGAATTTGCATGAGCTGCCGTCTTAGCCTGCTGGCTAGCCTCGTACTCTTCCCAGCTCATATCGTCGTCATGGTCACGACTGCTGTTTTCATCGAGATAAACCTTGTGCTCTAAATGCACCTGGTCTTGCGCTTCGATGCCGGTTGCTAACGCATTGGCACCAGTTGCGACTACTGCGCTGGCGAGAAGGGCGGATATTGCGAGCTTACTTGCCAGCTGAATATTGATTTGCTTTAAGTAGCGTGTCATAATGAATCTCCGTTGTAAGAAGTATCCCGATCAGTTCGTTGCTGATTGGGTTTTTTTATGCCTGAATTTTGCTAAGAGCTTTGATTAAAGCGTCGGCATGCTTAACTGCTGTTTCTGCCATTTCATAGCTACCTACACGCTTGCCAGCATTAGCAGTGATAATGCCTTGCATAATCGAGGCCGCTAATTGGTCGCGTCGGCTTAATGGTTCTGCTTTATTTACCAAGATTGGCTCCTTATTTGATTGAGGTAAAAAGGAGCAAGGCAGTGACAGCATAAGGGTGTAAATAGCTGTCATTCGGGAGCAACCCCTAGCCTTGCAAAAGTTGTTACGAGATAGACGACTGCGAGCAATCGGCTATGTTGTAATAACTTCTTGTTCAACCACTAATCTGACTTCGCATCACAGCGCTTTCTGCTTTAACTTCATAGCTATGCACCAAGTCAAAATCCTTATCGACATCGCTTTTGCGTAAATGACCTAGCAGCTCTTGCACAGTCTCAAAATCACCTCTTTGCTGATAACCGACTAGCTTTTTGGCTAACTCTCTTACGGTTCCTACGTAATGCAATTGCTCAGGCATATGGCGCTTGTTGAATTTTTGAACATGCACTATGTGTATTAATTTCATACCTCTTATCCTTATTTAATGACTATGGTAAGCAATGCGATTTACATCACTTACGATAGCCATCCATTCCTGCGCCCAATCTGGTTGAACGCGCTTCAAGATGGTTCTATGTATTCAAAGTTTTTAAATAGTTTTAGCGATTGCTCGCAAGGCGTTTGCCGTTTCTATGTGGTTAATTATAGGTATGCCGATATTGTATGTCAAGTTCAATATAGGTAAATAAAGGTAAATGTATAAATAAATACCTACATACCTTTATTTTAGGCAATAAAAAACCGCCAACGAGGGCGGTTTGGTGATAAAGTAATGTGAAATTAATTGTTAAAGGTGTGTTATGGACAATATTTTTAAGTTATCAGTAATGATCGCTCTTGCTTACCTTCTTATCGACAACAAGAGAAATAAGCTAACCATCGAAGAAGTGGAAAACCATATTTCCAATGTTGCTAAGAATCCCTTAAGTCGGTTATCAAAGAATCTAAAAACGTCAATAGTTTCTCCTTCGCTTGCTTTTGCATCTCAGCGTTGGAATCGACAGCATCAACAGTAACAGTGAAATCAGCTTGCACTTCATTCGATGAAGCCATTATTCCTATTGGGCATTGAGCATAATATATATTTGGTATAAATTTTACTTCAATCATATCAATCCTTAATAGCCAGTCTCAAGCGTGCTGGCGTGTACGCGTAAAAACTAATCCCAATCTAAAGCTTCGCGGTAAACGCACCAGCCAGCCGGTAGAGTGCTGACTGGTTTAGCGTGCTTCAAAAAATGGCACACCCATAAATAAGACCAATCATTAGTATTCGACATATTTACCCACCACCTTACCTACTAAGTTGCAGTCACCCATTGGCATCATTCTTTGTTCGTGCCAATCTGGATTGAGCGGTCGCAAATACATATCATTTAATTTCTCACCAAGCACCAACTGCTTAAACGTAGCTTCCGTGTCGTCGTTGCATTGAACTACTACTAGATCACTATCTTTTAGGCTGAATAGTCCTACCATTGGTTCAACATAGATAATATCTTCTGGTTTAAATTCCGGCATCATACTTTGCCCTCGTACAATTAAAGCAAAACCATTTTTTGATAGATTTTTTGGTCTTGATACTCTACCTATAGCGTCATCAAAAGTAACCGCTTCTACGTTAGACCAACTGCCAGCAGCTACCCAGCTCAAAATAGGTACTTCGTCTGAGTTGTCAGCCATAGGTATGTTTACAGTACCTTTTGGTGCAATCTTGCTATCTCTCGCGCCGCCATTCTCGATATCTCTTATTCTTTGCATTAACTCAGAAGGAGTGGGTTTAGTTAGCATCTCGCCGTCACCAGTAGCTAGCCACACCGGATCAACTTTGAATAATGTTGCCAGATCTATCAACTTGGTGGAACTCTTGCTTTCACCCCTCTCTAATTCACTATAACTAGATTGTTTAAGTCCTTTGATTCGACTTTCGATTTCTTTTTGAGTAAGCCCAGCGTAGTTTCGGGCTTTCTTCAATCTGTCTTTTAGTTCCATAAAACCCTCCATTTTACATCTCTTGTATTTTATAGGTGTTCCTATACTTACTCAAACAGGTCTACCGGTATTAATCATTGACTAAATAAAGGCAAACCTTTATTATTGGTTTAAATAATAGAGGTAGCCAATTATGAACTCACAAGCCAAGAAAAAATTTGAACCAGCGGCTCGATTAATCAAACATTTTGGCGGTCAAGTCGCTACCGCTAAAGCTCTAAAGGTCGAGCAAGGCACCGTAAGCGGATGGCTAAATTTTGCTCATGGCGTTAGTAGCATAAATGCTATGCGAGCAGAGAGGCTCACCAGTGGCGCTATCAAAGCAGATGAGCTATGCCCTGAGCTAGCAGAAATCAATGAACAACCAGAGGAGGCATAACCCATGTACGACAACCCTAAGCACATTAAAGACAACCGTGTTAATGCTCGTTTTAATGATGATGAAATCGCAGCCATTACTCATGTAGCTGGACTCACTGGTTTGCAGAAAAGCACGCTAGTTCGCAAAGCCACATTAAGACTGGTCGAAGAACTTAGAGAGGAGTTTGAACGAAATCTAACAAGTATTAAAGACGCAAGTTAGGCGTTTTTAGGGAACCGAAGGAGTAGTTATGCCCGATATATCAACGTCTTTTCGAGACGATGAATGGGAGACGATCAAAGAAGCGGCTGAGTTGCAGGGATTGACAGTGGAAGAATTTGTTAGTCATGCAACAAACAGACTCGTCAAAAACATCAAGGAAGATGCTCGAAAGCGCATCTACAACCCAAAGGCACCAAAAATAATCAAATAAGGTGATTTTCGGTCACCGAAAGGAGTCAAGTAGTGAAATCAACGAATAAAAACCCAAACCCTTGCGAGCAATTCAATGCCGAACGTGCCAGCGCGCAGTTAAGGCATGAGCAGGACTACGCACACAAGGCAAGGCTAGCAAGACAAGTTATCAATGAGTGTGCGCAAGAAAAGTCAGATAAGCGCTCTGATGATGCGGCATTTTGGAGAGCGTTTTATATCTTTATTCATGTAGTAGCAGCTTTACTGGTGCTTGGCACCTTATACAGAATGTGGGGGCAGCAATAATGTTAAGAGAACAGGTATTTTCAGATATCAACCGCTACGCAACGGTTAGCGACACAGCAACACCAATCGACGCGGTTGAATGGTTCGCTAAAAACAAAGGCATTACCGATTTAGATAAGCCTGGCGCAAAGGTCAGAACCATCATTGATGATGTGAATGAGTCTGAGCTGGCACGTCATGAAGCTAAAAAGGCGCGTGAAGCAAAGGCAAGAAGTGAATATATCGACGCTTTGCTTAATCTCGAAGGCGGTACGGCTATTCATCGTCAGAAAAAAGACCGCACGCCATTGCGGAGCGCAAAAGGGGTCGGCAAGCAAGTCAAAAGGCCAGCACGCGGCAAGTCCAACTCAGAATATAAAGCTGCTAAAGATCGTCGCGCCATCCTAGTCGCAGAATTAAAAGCCGGCAAGTCTGTAAGGCTGATTAGTCAAAAAAAGGGTGAAACAGAAATAAACGGATATCACCAGCAGTACGCTGATATTGCGAGCATTAGACATAAGCAGGGATTAAAAGTAGCGCGTGTTTATTGCAATCAAACTGGGCAGTCTTTTTACACTATCGATACTTTTGCGCGTTATCCGCTGCCTATCACTGTAAGTGGCACGCGTGATGATAAGGATGAGTTGCTAACCGCCTTGCTCAGTAAGCAATTGGTGCCGGCAAGTAGTATGCCTGTCGAAGCTAAAGTAGCGTCTAAATCAGTATTGAGACTGATGCGTAAGCATGACTTAGATGTTTATACAGTGTTTAACGACTCTAAAACAGATGGCTGGATATTTATCGTAAATGAAGAGAAGCGCAAGGCGAAGATTCAAAAGCTTGGCGATATGTTGCAAGCGATGGATCACTTAAAAGAAGAGAAAGCAAAAGCAAGTTAATAAAAAACCCTTCGAGCTGTGAACTCGAAGGGCGTTTAACAAACCTAACCTGAAATTGGAGTATATATCCATGAATGACATTATGCAAGTAAACCATATTAGCAAAACCATGAGTAGCCGCGAAATGGCGGCGCTATGCAAAAAACGCCACGACAATACGCTGCTAGTTATAAGGGATTTGGAAAATAGGGGTCTCCTAGAAAATAGTAGACCCCAATACTACACCCACGCGCAGAACGGTCAGCAATATATTGAATATATATCAGATAAAAGAGACAGCCTTGTTATCGTCGCTCGATTATCGCCTGAATTTATGGCTGTAGTTATTGATCGCTGGCAGGAACTAGAAGCCAGTGCTAGCCAGCCAGTAGTTTCATTGCCGCATGATTATATATCAGCCTTAGAAGAGCTTTTGATTACTAAAAAGAGCGAGCAGCTAGCACAAGAGCAATTAGCACTGGCACAGCCAAAGGTTAACTTCTACAACACGGTTGCCGCTAGTAGCTCATTGATGACTGTATCAGACGTGGCTAAGAAGATGGAAATGACGGCACAGGTGCTTAACGTGAAGCTTATCGATATTGGCGCATACGACAAACGCAGACTACCTAAGAAGGTGTTTAGCCACAGCTTTATCAGTAAAGGCTATGGCGCAATGAAATTAACGGCAGACGGTCGTGATCGCAACCTACTGACGCAGGCAGGTCAGATTTACGTCATTGGCTTGTTTAGCTGCAACAAAGAATTGGAGCCAATGTAATGACAGTCCATGTGTTCGATGTAGATGATGCAGTGAAGTACGGCATGGAAAAGGCTGTGATATTGCAGAACATGCGCTTTTGGCTGGATAAAAACAAAGCCAATGGCACTAACTTGCATGATGGCTATTACTGGACCTACAACAGTGTTGACGCCTTCCTTGAGTTATTCCCATACCTAAAATCCAAAGGAATCATTCAGCGGTTATTAAAAAACATGGAAGAAGACGGCTTGCTATTGGTCGGTAATTACAACAAAAAAGGCTATGACCGTACTAAGTGGTATTCCATGCCAGCCTATTTCGCTACAACCCTTGATATCACTCATTCACCAAATTTGGCGAATGGCTGTAACCCCAGTAAAGACGCTATTCACCAAAAACAGCGAATGGATTCACCAAATTTGACGAATGGATTCACCAAGAATGACGCACCTATACCAGATATAAACACAGATATAAACACAGATAGTAAACCTATTACGTGTGAAGCTGAAAAGCTGGTGAGCTTTTGGAACGAAAGCAGACCATCAAACGCTCAGGTAAAAACCTCTGTTTGGGTAAAGGAAGTTAAAACACGGTTAAAGACTTTTACGGTTGATGAAGTACAGCAAGCAATGTTGTTTGTGATTAACAGCCAATGGTATCAATCCAACAGTCAGGTGCTCATCAAGAACATTATCGATAGTGACGAAAGATGCGCGAAGGTACTAGAGAAAAGCAATCAGCCAACAAATACTTTTCAGGGGAACACCAATGCAAACAATCAGCCAGCTAACAGCCAACATCAGCCAAAGCAATCGCAAGCAGATATCTACGCAGCCAAACTTAATGAGCAACGCAGACAGCGCGATCAAAGAGCCGACGCAACAGCTACAGGATGCGATAGAGCAAACGTTTATGACATGGAAGCGACTGTTTAGATCAAAGATGAAAGATGAGGATTGGATGCTAGATACCGCAGAAGTTTGGGCAATAGCACTGACAGACCTACGGATAACAGGTAAAGAGCTGAACTTAGCACAAAGAAAATCGATGGCACTTGAATGGCCACCAACAGCACCAGCCGACTTTTTAGCGCTGGCAAGAACGCAACAAGCTAGCCCATACCCCATAGCCAATGACGCTTTTGTCACAGCTTGCAGTAATTGCGGTATGAAAGGCGATGTAGAACGCAAGTGGAAGCATGAAGTGGTTTATGAGACAGCCAATAGAATCGGGTTCGGTGTGCTGGCAAGTGCGACTGACTTCTTCTTAAAAACCTTTACAGCCACGTACAAGCAAGTCTGCGCAGAACACGCCAGCGGCACCAGTTTTGTGATACCGAAGTCACATCGCTTAGCTCACAGTCACGAGCCAGTGCAGGCAGGTAGTGAAGCAGATAAGAAAATCAATGAGCGGTTGGCAGGTTTAAGGAGATTGGCGGTATGAGTTTAACCAAGGCGCAACGTGCTGAGCTTAAAAATAAATATGACGGCAGATGCTCGTATTGCGGTGTTGAGCTAAGCACGCGCTGGCAAGCCGATCACTTTGTGCCGATAGTCAGAAACTGGATAACCCTCAATGGGAAAAAGCTTTATACCGATTGTGTAAATCCTGAAAACGATTGCATAGAAAATATGATGCCTTCTTGTGGACCATGTAATAACGATAAAAGCAGCTTATCTCTGGAAGATTGGCGGGAAGCTATCAAGCACAAAGTATTCACGCTAAATAATAGCCATCCTATTTATCAAAAAGCAAAGCGTTACGGGCTAGTTGTTGAGACGGATATTGATGTGGTGTTTTGGTTTGAGAAGTATCGATCATGAAAAAATCCCCATCCGATTACACCGCAGGCGAAGCTAAGTACGCAGCTCGCAAGCAAGCGGTCAAGGCTGGCAAGCCCAAATAACAATTATAGAGCGAGTAAGAATATGGCTGGACTACTGTATGGCATTGGCTTCAGTACGGGCGGTAAGCATAAAACCCAAGATAGCTGCAAAGTAACACCGGCATATAAGACTTGGCAGGATATGTTGAAGCGCTGCTACAGCACGAAGTTTCAAGAAACAAACTCTACATATATCGGATGCACTGTTTACGATGAATGGCATGACTTTCAGAGTTTTGCTGATTGGTTTTACAGTAACGACTATTGGGATAAAGGGTATCAGTTAGATAAAGACATCCTGTTTCCTGGCAACAAAATATATAACCACGAAACATGCTGCTTCGTGCCCCAACAGTTAAATATATTACTATTGGATTCTGCCGCAGCCAGAGGTCAATACCCTCAAGGGGTTTGTTTTGATAAATCTAGGTGCAAGTTTCAAGCGCAACTCAAGATTAATGGAAGGTCAAAATATCTAGGTCGTTTTAACACTCCTGACGAAGCTTACCGAGCCTACAAGATAGCCAAAGAGCGTTACGTCAAGAATAAGGCGCTAGAGTGGGCTAATCGTATTGAGTGGGATGTATTTAAAGCTCTTATGAGTTGGAGCCTTGCTCCTGAGAATGTTATATGAAGACTTCAAAGGGGTGTGTAGTTGTGTATATACAAAAATACTATCACCCTAAAACGAATACTTATCAAGGGTACACAGCAAGGATTAGACCTGTAGAGGGTGACCCATTTTATGATGAGCATGTACAGTTTAATAGCGATGGGTCAGCATTTAAGCACGAGTTTGGTGATGTTGATTTAATGCCGATATAGGAATTACAGCGTTACTCATGTAGCGCTATCGAGATTGACGGGGTTCGGTTTAATGATCCGTGTCGACGGTCGAAAGATGGGAAGGCGCTAGACGCTGATTTAAGTGATTTAGTTATGGGTTCGGTGCAAGTGGGTGTAAGAACAATTTAAAGACAAGGAGGGTGGCGATTTGGCACGATTAACACAGTATAGAAAGGCAAGGGTAGTGGTCAAAGATGGTAAGAGCGTTATTGTCATGCCAGCGAAGTCTGAAGACGAGGTCCAGATATCAATAATCAACTGGTCAAAACTGCAACATTACAAGCAAAGCACGCTATTTGATTACCTAACTCACATACCTAATGGCGGTGAGCTGATATCAAAGATTGGCAGTAACGGTAAGCGCTATTCACCACAAGGCAATAAAAACAAAGCTATGGGTGTGCAGGCAGGCTACCCCGATCTTATGCTTGATATAGCCATAGCGCCCTACCACGGCTTGCGTATTGAGCTTAAAAAATTAAAGGGAGGTCATGCCAGCGCTAAGCAGAAGAGGCGTATTGAAAGGCTGAATGATGAGGGTTATTACGCTGTATTTTGCAAGGGGTTTGATAGCGCCGCTACTACGATTAAAAAATATATGGCAGGTGAGTTATGAGTGAAGTAATAGCTGGTCAGATATGGCGTAACAAAGAAACGAAAGAGCGATTTTTAGTGCTATGGGTGAGTGATGAGCTAGTCACTTGCCAAGGTAGTAGCAAGACACCTATACCAATGCGTAAATTTATATTCATGCAGGATTTTGAGGAGCAGGGCGATGAGTGATATTAAAGCTAAAAGCAAGTGGATTCATAGATGCAAAACCATTAATCAGACTTTCGAGGTAATTTCATCATCAACAACTCAGGTTGTTTATAGGAATGTTGACAGATATGGGCAAAACGCCATGCTTAGGCATGATTTTTTAGAAACATTTGAGCCAAAGTTAGCAGTTGACGACACATTCGATGATGACACGCCAGCGCAGACGTTTGGTGATATTGACACAAGATATAGCCGCGCAGATTCTAATGCTGGCAAGATGCGCCTCATCGGTATCGCAGGACAAGCTCGCGCAGGCAAGGACACGCTCGCCAGCTACTTACTCAACAAGCTAACTGATAACTGGTCGCGCTCATCGTTTGCTGATCCGCTTAAAGCGATGCTGACAGTGATTGGCGTAGATTGTAGCGACAAGGCTAAAGCTGAGCTTGATATTTGTTTTAGGGTAACGCCACGGCACATGATGCAGACGTTAGGTACCGAATGGGGTCGTCATACGATTGATAAAGACATTTGGGTAAAAGCATTTGCGTACTTAAATGCTGGCAAGCAGATTATCGTGCCAGACGTACGTTTTGAGAATGAAGCTGATTTAGTGCGCGCTAATGGCGTATTGATTCACTTGGTAGGACGTGGCGGCATTGAAGGCAATCATGTGTCAGAAAACGCTATTGAGTTTAAGCCTGGCGATATTGTGATTGATAACTCGCGTGATTTGGCTTGGTTGCATGGGCAGGTTGATGGTAATGCGGTGTTAGCGGATTTTATTGTCATTGGATAAGCGCGATAGCAAGCGACTTGACCAGATCAGGTCGCTACCTTGCTGTCATTGCGGAGCAAGTCCACGCAGCCAAGCAGCGCATAGTAATTTTAGTGAGCATGGCAAAGGTCGTGGTATCAAGTCAGATGATGCTTACACTATACCGCTATGCGCTAACTGTCACGGCAAGCTGGACCAGTACAACATGGGTATGACACGCCAGCAGTCGCTTGACTGGTTTAACGACAAGCTTAACTTTATCAACGAGGTTTTAGATGACCAAGCAAAAGGCGAAACCTCTATATTTTAGATTAACGAGTGATGAGGTGCGTGCCAATTGCGTCAAAGCCCTTTTTACAGCTCAGTCTGAGGGTAACGACTTACTAGAGGTCATTATCCAGCCAGCGAAGAACAAGCGGTCACACGCACAGAACAGGCTTTATTGGGGCTGGGTGCATGAGTGGTTAAAAGCGCTTAGCTGGGAGGATGATTACACGCACCACTTCTTTAAGTACAAATTTTTGATCATGATTTTTTACCAAGCCGACGCGAAATACGCTGGCATGTGTGATGCGGTTAAGGTTTTGAAGTCTATCGACCGGCAGTCATACGACCAGATTGCAGCTCATGTGATTAGACAAACAAGCACGACAGATGCAAGCACAGCGCAGATGACAGAGTATTTAGACAAGATTTACCGATATTGCTATGAACAGGGCGTACTTTTAACAGTACCGGACGAACTTAAATTTGTGAGAAACTAAATGACTGACGTTTTTGAACAACTAGAGAAAGCAATTGCAATAATTGATTTATTAGAGGTGCAAAGCTGGCTAACTGGGTGGGGCGATTATAATAGTCGTGAGACAGTAGGTGGTCATTTAGGGTATCAGTCGCCTTGCGCGATTATCATGCGTGACAATGTAGAGCAGCAGAGCGCGAGTATTCGCCCGGTGCTGTGGAATATGGACGATCAGGCGTACTACACGCTGATAGACCGTGAATTGGCTGGCATGAGACAGTCAGGTGATAAAGAGCTTATGATGTGGGCAAGTATCATACGTCGTTATTATCTCTACGGCATGTCTTATACTCGATTGAGTAAGTCTGTAGTGAGTAAGTATGAGCATGGGGCTGGCACGACGAAGCAGAGTCATGTGAGGAAGGTGCAGGAGCATCTAAGTAATGCTGAACGACATATTTATGATGCTATTTTGGAGCTGGGGTGATGGATGATCGTAAAATTGAGGTTGGTGATACTTGGAATAAGGGTGCGCTTGGAGTGGTAATATTCGGCTACACTGACGACTCATGTGGTTTTGTTATATTCAGGGCTGGCATGAAAGGCGTAGGCTGGCTTGGTGATTACCAGATGGAAACAGAGCATGTATTCAGAAGGGATTTTGTTTTTAGTTATGCTGACCCTAACCGCAGGGAGTCAAAAATAGAAAAAGCTAAGCGAAATTATAATCAAGTGATTGATAAATTAGCGATTAAATAACAGGTTTTTTATTATGTGTCCCTTAATGTACACCCACAGCCCACACGCCAGCCAGCAATTTAACCCCATGCAAACAAAGTGCAAGTGTAATCGCGTTAATTTACGTTTCAGAATTAAAATAGCTTGATTCTTGGCACGACATGAGGTAAATTTGTGTTATCGTGAACGCATAGGTTAATGGATAAGCAATTACTATTCGTCAAACGCAGTTCATCCAAATTCTAAAAAGCTCATACCTTAATCGGTGTGGGCTTTTTTTATGCCGTTTTGACTTGCAGGTATCTGTTTGCCGTGAGTCTTTTTTACATGCGAGGTAAACCAGCGAGGTAAGCATGGCAGATAATATTTGCGGTGCTAAGACACGCGCTGGAAAGCCTTGTAATAATAAACCAATCGCTGGCAAGAAACGTTGCCGTTTGCATGGTGGTTTATCGACTGGGCCATCAAAGGGCAGCAAGAACAACTTAAAGCATGGCATGTATAGCCGTATCTTCACAGACGAGCAGTTAGACGAAGCTCAGGCAATGCAAGGTGATGTAAGTCGTGAGCTGGCGATTGCACGCATACAGCTAGTCAACTGTCTTAATCATCGTAAGGCGCAAGGCGATACGCCACAGCTTGATGAAATCAAAGACGAAACCTTAGCAGATGAAGAAGATGAGGACGTTGTTAAGAAGGCTCGCGCTAAAGATGCTCAGCGCTGCGGTGAATACTATGATCCCGATGAGGATGATTACGGCGGTCAGGAGTCTGAGCCGCTAAAGCGTACTCGTGTTTATCGAGCACGCGACTGGGCGAACGAAGAAGCCCGGCTGATAAACCTCATTGCTAAGTTAGAAATGCAATTGGTTAAGCAGCAGATCAGTGTTGTTGAGCTAGAACAGAAGAAGAAGGAAGTGGAACGAGTCAGCAAGATAGGCGAAGGAGAAGGCAAGAAATACGATGAGATGACGGATGGTGAGATAGATGAGCAACTTCTTAAACTTATCAGAAGAAAGTCTTGAGAGTTATCTACCACACCTAAGTACACAAAATAAAATTAAGCTCATCGCAATACTTAAAGAGCGTCAGAAGCGTGAAGAATACAAGCTATACAGCTACTTCCCCGATACTGGCGACTTTGCCCGGCATGGTTACACGAAGCACTTATCGTTCTTCAAAGATGGCTTGTTCTACGGTTCGCGGCTTTTCATGGCTGGTAACCGAGTTGGCAAAACGATTGCTGGCACGTATGAAGACACGTTGCACGCTACTGGTCTTTATCCGGACTGGTGGGAAGGCAGACGCTTTGATCATCCAACGAAAGGCTGGATTGCTGGCAAGACGAATGAAACGACACGCGATATTCTGCAAGTTGAATTGTTTGGTAATGTCGTATTCAAGGATGGCGGTAAGAAAAAGACGGTAGACGGTAGCGGCATTATCCCTATCCACTTGATTGATCAGAAGTCAATCAGGTGGAAGTCTGGCGTCGCTGACTTAATCGATACAGTCAAGGTCAAACATGCCAGCGGTGGTTGGTCATACATTGGCCTGAAGTCGTATCAACAAGGACGAGGAAGCTTTGAAGGGACGGCAATGCACTACATCCATCTGGATGAAGAGCCGCCCGAAGAGGTTTACACCGAGTGTTTGACGCGTACAGCAACGACACGCGGTCTAATTTACATTACGTTTACGCCGCTGATGGGCGTAACACCGATGGTCAAGAACTTCATTGAGAAAGCCGATGAGGGAATTACCAGTGTTACGCGCGCGACTTGGAACGACGCACCGCATTTATCAGACGATGATAAAGCAAACTATCTCGCGTTATTCCCTAAGCATGAGCACAAAGCGCGGATGGAAGGCATACCTTACGCTGGTAGTGGCTTGATATATCCGATTGATGAAGATGAAATCATCGTTGATCGTTTTGATATACCAGAACACTGGCCACAAATCAAAGGTATGGACTTTGGGTGGGATCACCCAACAACGTGCGTTACGCTGGCATGGGACAGAGACAACGATATTGTTTATGTCACGGATGAATACTCAGCACGTGAGCGCACACCACGCGAGCACGCGCCACACTTTAACGATAACGGATCATGGCAGCCGGTTGCATGGCCGCATGATGGTTATCAGCATGACAAAGGCAGCGGCTTAACACTGTCAGAGCAGTACCGCGACGAAGGCGTCAACATGCTCGATGAGAACGCGACGCATGATGATGGCAGCAACGGCGTTGAGGCTGGCTTGATGGACATACTCACACGTATGGAGACCGGTAGATTGCTAGTGTTCCATGATTGTACTGAGTGGCAGGACGAACGCCGCACCTATCATCGTGACAAAGGCAAGATCAAGAAGTTATACGATGACTTGATGGATGCCACACGCTACGGTGTGATGATGCTTAGATTCGCTCAGGTTAAGCCGAGACATGGCGGTAAGAAGATTAAGAATAATACAACGGTTATTTAATTAAAGGACGAAGATATGTCAGACTTACCGAACAAAGTAACACTAGAAGCATTAATCGCATTAGCAGATAGCGGTCACACAGAATACAACCACTTAGCTGGCACGTTGACGCATTGCACAATCACATTGCCGTGTGGGTTTTCGGTCACTGGCGAATCAGCATGTGTTGATCCAGCTAATTACAATGAAGAGTTAGGGCGAGAAATTGCACGTAAGAAAGCTGTAAACGCATTATGGCCGCTTGAAGGTTACTTGCTGGCTAATGATCGCTATCGTGCTGAACTTGCCAGCAAAGCGAAAGAAGGTAATAGTTACGAAGATAACGCCACGTGTAGTGAGTGCAAGCGCTCTTACTTGTCGTAATAACACCAAACATTAAAAACCACCTCATGCAGGTGGTTTTTTTGTGGGAAGAATAAGCATGACTAACAAGCAGATGTATAAAGCCTACATTGACTCACGCAACCCAGTAATGCGCGATTACTACGCTGACACGCTACGCAAGCGAGGCGCTATGGGTAGCAGTGAGGCGAGAGAGCTGGCAAGTCACACACATTTGAATAAAAAGAAGAAGGCGAAATAATGTCACTAACCATACGATACGGCGTGCCAGCCCCAGCCAATGTTAAAAAAGGCTATGGCTTGCAGGCGTTTGTCTCAAACGTATTCTTTGAAGCAGACGAGGGCGCAACCGCCAATGATGCGGCATTGATACTTTGTCGTCGTGCGTTTGGCATTGGTAAGTCTTATATCGCTGTACGTCGCAATCAGGCGTACCAGTTACGCGACAAAGACGGTCAGTTCCTCTCAGACACGGCAGAAGATTGTGCTCAATACTTATGGAACGGTCATTCAACAGACCGCGATAAGCATATCGTCATGGACTGCTTACTTGAGAACATCGATCAGCTGGTCATGCACAAGCCTGAAGGTGAAGATTTAAACCGTAAGGCGCTAGACAAATACTTTGAAGGCGAAGAAACCTTTACCACTGGATTAATGGATATCGCCAACTCATGAGCAATCAAGCGACACACGGACTAGATGACGACTTTAAGACGACGCCAGATGGCAAGTTTCTTGTGTGGGCGCATGATATGTATGAGTACGAGCGCGAAGCACAAGCGGAAGGCCGCGCACTACGCGCACGTGACGAGCGATTCTATGACGGTCATCAATTCAGCGATGAAGAAAAGCAGGTTTATGCAGAGCGCAATCAAAAGCCGCGCACGTATAACGAGATCAAGCCAGCGGTCGATTGGATTATCGGTAGCGAGCGCCGCGCACGTAGTGATTGGAATGTACTACCGCGCACACAGGATGATGTCGAGCCAGCCCAACTAAAGACCAAGCTCATTAAGTACATTGACGATATCAATAAAGCCAAGTGGCAGCGCAGTACAGCGTTTGAGGATTGCGTTAAGACCGGCGAAGGCTGGACACGGGTTAGCGTCGAGCCAAACGAAGATGGCGAGCTGATGATTCAGCTTAACTACGAAAACTGGCAGAACATATTGGTCGATGGTCAGTCAGTCAAAGCAGATTTATCGGACTCACGCTATTTATGGGCGTCTAAGATTATCGACATTGAAACGCTTGAGCAGTGGTTCCCGAAAAAGAAAGCTGATATTGAGCAGGACGCTGGCGAGTATCAAGAGCTTGATGATGATTTGAAGTTTGATCAGACAGGCGATGACGGTAATAACTTATACAGCAACTCACGTCGCTCAAGTGGATGTAGCGATACTGCTATTAACGTCGTTCGTTCAGGCAGCATGAGTATCACGGGCGGTCACTACTCATCAACCCGTCGTGCAGTTCGCGTGTGGGAAATGTGGTACCGCAAGACTGAGCGCGTTGAGCTATTGGCTAATGCTGGTGGATTGACTGGGCAAATCTTTAACAGTAAAAACGAAAAGCATTTACTGGCATTAGAGGAAGGTGCTAAGAAGCGCGAGACAGTGCGCGAGCAAATGTACATGGCTATCTATACAGCCACAACGGTTTTGTATCATGGCAAATCAATCTATAAGCACAACCGCTATCCGTTTGTCCGCCGCTTAGCCTTCATTGACAAAACAACCAAGTCACCTTATGGCGTCGTTCGTCAAATTGTTGATCCTCAGTCAGACCTTAATCAGCGCAAAAACCAAGCACTCTACCTGATGGCAACCCGTCAGGTGATTGCAGAGGAAGATGCAGTAGTAGATAAGGACGAGGCAATCAAGCAGGTCGCCAAGGTCAATGGCTATATTGAGATTAAGCGCGGTAAGCAGTTTGAGATACGCGACAATCAATCGCTGGCAGGACCGCATGCGCAGTTCGCTGAAATGGATAGTGCGTATTTAAAACAGATTAGCGGCGTGACCAGTGAAAACCGAGGCATGGGCAACAGCGCCTTATCAGGTATCGCTATTCAATCCTTGCAAGAGCAAGGAACGGTCATTACCACGCCCATCATAGACAACCATCAACTGGCACACCAGATTGAAGGTGAGCTTGTACTGTCATTGTGCGAGCAGTATATCAATCGTGAAATGCAGTTCCGTGTCACAAGCGATATCAAGAACCCTAATGAGAAGGATTTTGTAGTATTGAATGCCACACCTGAGACTGACATAACCGCCACACAAGCGGACTTTGTGATATCAGAACGTGACTACAGACAGACCATGCGCCAAGCATTGTCTGAGCAGCTAATGAATGTATCAGCACAGATGACCCAAGCCACCGGTGATCCGTCGTTATCGATTGCCTTTATTGAAATGGCGATTGACCTACAAGACTTGCCGAATAAAGAGCGCTTGTCTAGCAAGTTACGTGAAGCTGCCAATCTGCCACCGATTGATGAGAACGAAGATGCTAAGAAAGCGCGTGAAGAAGCACAGCAACAAGAACAAGCGAAGCAACAAGCGATGCAAGAACAAGCGTTCGAGCTTGAGATTGCCAAACAGCGCAGCTCAATCAACCTTGATAACTCGCGTGCCAATCAGTACAACCGCGAAGGCGAGCGTGAGAAAGCCAATGCCCGTCGTGCGCAAGCTGAAGCATTGGTCAAGTATCTTGAAGCCGCTGGAATTGTCACCGCTAACGCTAATCTCTCTAATATTGCTGACGACCTTATCAACAATATGGATAACATCATGAATGGTACGCAGCCAACACAAGCTAATGCTGAGCAGTTAGAAGCACAAGGTCAACCAGTTGAGCAAGCACCAGTGCCAATGCAAACAGGCGTGCCAGCACAGCCGCAGCAAGAGCAGCCACCTATGCCAACGCAAGAACAACCAGCAATGCCAGAAGGTGAAGCGCAGGCTGGCGAGGACAGACAACCGCCAATGAGTGAGGAAGAAGCCTTGATGATGGAGCAAGTCATGGGACAGCAGTCAGGAGAACCGGACGCATGAGCAAGAAGTCAAAGTTATTTGAAGTCGTTTTAATATTATTAGATATTGCGCTCGTGACTTATACCAAGCGCCGCAAGAAAAACAACCCAATCCATAAGGATCAATAAGATGCCAGATGATATGACCGACGACTTTGAAGTCGATACCACAGACTTAGACTTGCCAGCCGATGCGGTAGAAGATACTGACGACTCGCTCGATGAAGACTTTGATTTTGCTGGCTTGACCGATGACGAGATTTCAGCCATCAATGCGGACGAAGGTGATGATGATGAGCAAGATGAAGATGCTGGCAATGATGATACAGCCGACGAACCTGCGCCTAACAGCGCTGATGACGATACTGCTGCTAATCAAGACGACTGGAAAGCCGACGCCACAGTAGCAGATAAACGTGCCGCTATTGACGATGAGTATGATACCAAACTTGCTGAGCTTAATGCATTGGGCGAGCAATACGACAACGGCGATATCATGGATGGCGCTTACAACACTGCCAAGACACGCATTGACCGCGATCTTAAACGCATTGAAGCGCGTGAAGCTGAGCTTGTCACTAAAGAAGATGCGATTGCAGAACGCGAAACAAGTAAGCAAGAGCAGTTTCAGACAGACTTCTCTAAAGCAGTCACTGGCTTTATGGCTCGACCTGAGAATAAATCATTCGTTGAAGGCAGCCCTGAGTTTGCCGCATTGGATCAACAGCTTGGCGTTATCGCGCAAAGTATGCCGCCTGGCACGCCGTTTGATGTGCTACTCGATAAAGCACGCCTTGCAGTATCTTCTTACATGACATTGCCTAATGCTGGCACGCAAGACAAGCCGGTCGATAAAGCGATTAAGTCTGATCCTGAGACGATGCCAAGCATATCAAACATGCCAGCCGTCGTAGCGAACAGTAATGATGGCAACAAGTTTGGTCACTTAGATAAACTTGATGGTCCAGCATTAGAGCGTGCAATCTCAGACATGAGTGAAGCACAGCAAAACGAATACTTAGCACAATAGGCTAATACTTATTTATGAATAAAATACGCTATCGTGATTGTCGCATAGGCGATGTTATCGAAGTCACTGGCCCTTGTACCATTGTTGTTGAAAGCAAGAGTGGGCGATCACCAAGACTTAAAGTGATAACTGGTCACGATAGCGATGTGAGTTTTTTAACGGGTGAGCAAGCGCATACGTGCTGTGATACCAAAAATAGTCTGACTAAAGGAGACTAATATCATGGCACAGACTAAGATTAATGACAGCCAGGCTGTCAAAAAATGGGCAGGCGCGTTATTCGGTGCAGCTTTCGTAAAGTCTTTTTACGGTAGTAAGCTGATGGCGTCAACCAAACTCATCGGTAAAGCCGGTCAAATGGCGAACGCGCCTATCGGTGTTATCAACGACTTGGAAAGCGGTGCTGGTGATAACGTATCATTCGATATGTTCGTCCAGCTTAAAGGTCGCGGTACTTATGGCGATGACGTGTTAGAGGGCAACGAGGAAGATTTAACTGCGTTCACGGACGAAGTTAAAATCAACCAAGTTCGTCACGGTGTGACGCCTGGTGGCAAGATGAACCAGAAGCGTACCATCAATGATTTGCGAGCAATCGCCAAGGTCAAGCTTGAGCGCTGGCACGCCAACCATTTTGATGATGTGGTAATGACAACATTGGGCGGTGGTCGTGGTCATGCAAAAGACTTGTACATTCCGCTAGGTGCAACAGCGCCTATCCGTGGCACCATGGATTACACTCAGTACGATGCAGACAGTATCGTCTATGGTGGTTCAGCAACGTCTAAAGCAAGCATGACGACTACCGATACCATGTCGCTTGATACCATCGACGAGCTTATCTTGAAGGCTAAGCGCGGCGGTAAAGCAGATGGCGAGTTCCGTATGGAGCCATTAGAAGAGTCGGCAGAAGAGTATTACATGCTGACGCTATCGCCTGAGCAGATTCACGACTTGCGTAAAGACACTGGTGTTGGTGGCTGGCTCGATATCCAAAAAGCCGCTGCTGCTGCTAACGGTTATCAAAACCATATCTTCAAAGGCTCAGCTGGCGAGTACAACAAGACTCACATTAAAGAAGTGAATAGTGTTGTGACCTATAACGACTTTGGTGCTGGTAATAACGTGAAGGCGCATACCGGTGTATTCATGGGCCGTCAAGCCGCTGTGGTCGCCTTTGGTAGCGCAAGTGATAAGAACATGCGTGCTAACTGGGAAGAGACAGAAAAAGATTACGGCAATCAAGTCGGTATCTCTGCTGGCATGGTATATGGCACTAAGCTACCAGCGTTCGACGGCAAGGTCGTCAACTCTATGGCAGTCTATACCGGGGTCAGTAAGTCACGCACTTAATCTAAGCGCTTAACTTAAAAGCAAGTTGGTCATGCCAGCTTGCTTTTTATTTACCCAATTTTTTATACAGTATCTTTATAAAAGGACAAAAGACGATGGCTAAGTTCCAGTCTGAGCGCTATTTGCATAACACGCAAATCCAAAGCTCAATGATTAGTGGTGTGATTAACGCACCAACCATTACCTATAAGTTCGCGGCAGCAACTACCGTGGCAATCGGTGATTTCCTATTACTCGCAAAACTCCCTGAACGTGCTGCTATCTTGCACGTTGAAGTGGTATGTAGTGCCCTTGGTGGCACGATGAGCGCTGACGTTGGTACGATGAACCAAGAAGAGACGGCAATCACTGGTAAGTTCTTAACCGGTGCAAGCTTGGCAGTCGCTAAGTGGTTCAAGGTTGCTGATAACGTCATTGAAGGTCGCTTAGTAAAAGTGAATGACCTTCCAACGACTATCGCTATTGAGTTCAAAGTCGCTGGCACGATTCCAAAAGATGCGGTCATTCATGTGACGCCTTACTACCGTCATGCCAACAACGACGAGTAAACCATCTATCAGTAAGTAATAAGGCTCATAGCGTTAATCGTTATGAGCTTTTTCATTTCATCTACTTATTATTGAACAGGATCCATGACCATGGCTGACGACAAGACAGACAAGCAAGCTGATGACAAAGCGCTTGCCACTAAAAAACAGGCTGATGATGCGATTAAGCAGAGCGCAGAAGAAAGCAAAAAAGCGGACGAGCAACAAAAACGTATCGAAGAGCTAGAAGAAAAACTTGCTGCGGCTGAAGCGAAAGAAAAAGCGACGGATAAACTAGAAGCCGCTGCCAAGCGAGTGACCAATGTGGCAGACGCGGCTAATAAAAATGGTGAGACGATCCAATGTTTGCTACGCCGCAAAGGTGGCACCAAGGTCACGTTTGGTAATAACCGTGTCACGCAAAAGACTTATCACTTTAAGGCGATTGATGCGGACGATGAAAACTCACCGCATATTTGTACGGTAGATAACGAAGAGCACGCAGACCAACTGCTATCAATCCGTGAAGCCTACCGCTTGTACCGCGGCGACTCAGGTTACGTCGATAAGATTGAAGTCACCAGCGGCGCGAACGTCGATGAAGGCGCGTTCATTAATCGCTTTGACGATATCTTATCAATCGATTTTGAGACGGCCGAAAACAATACCGTTGCTGATTGGGCAAAAGAAGTGCTGGCACTATCACCGTCTCACAGCGCTAAGATTCGTGAGAAAGCAGCTAGCCTCAATGTCACGGTGGCAAAAGGTGACAACATGAATGAAATCTTGCGCAAGATTGGTGCGGCAATGCAAGAAGAAGAGCGAGCCGCGAGCGAACAAGCCAGCAAAGACAAGTAGTAACCACTGCTTAGTCACTCACATTAGGACGATACCACTATGTTTAGTAGTCAAGACTTATTAACTGGCGTGCGCATGACGCAGCTAAACGATCCCGACGCTACCACATGGCCGGATTCAACACTCATTGTTGCGCTGAATGAAGCGCTGCGCATATTGGTATTGGTGCGTCCTGATGTTAGCTTAAAGTTTGCCACCATCATAGCGCTAGAGGGGTCACGCCAATTCATCCCTGATGACGGCATACGATTACTACGAGTGGTACGCAACATCAATGCTGATGACACGATTGGTCAAGCAGTGCGATTGGTTCAGCAAGAAGATATGGATAGCATGTCACCGAGCTGGCACACCACACAAGGCTACCTTGTCAAAGAGTATATGTTTGATGCTCGTACACCCAAATACTTTTATATCTACCCATCCGTAACACCAGGCACAAAGATAGAGATTGAATACAGTGCTCATGCGCCACTTATCGATGAAATGAATGTCGCAAGCGCGATACCAGTGTCGGAGATATTCTCCCAGCCATTGCAAGAGCTGATGTTATACAAACTACTATCAGGTGACTCAACCAACGGCAGTAGTGGCACTGATCACTTACGCGTGGCTATGGAATTGCTAGGCGTAAAAGACACCGCTGATGAGCGTGTATCGTCAGCCCGACGTACTTCGGCATAAGGATAGATAATGATACAGCTTGATGAGTTCGTCGATGGTGTCAGTATTCATTTAGGCAATGCTGGCACGTCTACTGTACCGAGAATAGCGATTATTTTTGCCGCAAGACAGGTCGTTAAGCAGTTTTGTGATGAGAGCTTGTCTTATATCGTTCATGCGTTTGATCCAACCGATGATAAGAATACAGAGCGTCAACCAACCTCTACCAGTATTTATATGAGTCGTATTGATAAGCAGTGTCGATTAGCGCTACCTCGTAATACGCATATCATAAAGGTATGGCAGTTAGCAGACTGTACGTGCCAGCCTAACGATGAGCTGGACGTGATTTACGACTACCCTAATATGGTCAATTTGTATGATAACCATGCTGATACAAGCAACGTCGTGGTGTCGCTGTCAGTTGATCAGCACGCGCTTGAGTGTCCTGATTATATCTTCCATCAATACTACGACGGTATATTGTCCGGCATTATCGCTTATTTGCAGGCCATGCCAAACCGCGAATGGGCAATGCCAAACTTTGCAGAAAACCATCAACAAAAATTCATGCAAGCGATTGCGCTGGCACGTCGCGCCGTTGATAAAGGTTTTAAGAAGCGCCAAGCGCCCAACTCAATACCGGCTAACTTTGGATAGATTATGAGCGACCAGACGTTTAAATTAACGCTAGATGCGGCAGGCCTAAATCTGCAAAAGCCTATCACTCATGCGCGTATCGTTAATCAGTATGTCGATATTAACGACAGCATGAGTATTACAGCGCCTATCGATAAGTTTGTCGTATTAGTAGATCAGTCGGCAGTGGTCGATATGATTGCAACCACGCCCGGTAGTATCTACCAAGTGGTGTTGATGAGCCGTGGTGAGGTCATGCTTGATGCTTACTTTATGATGCCACCATCAAACAAATTGCTATCTGAGTTGGAGTTTTATTCAGCGTACCCACCAAAAATGCCTAACTCTTGGTTTTGGCGTGAGGTATTCGCTAACCTAACGTACCGCATGATAACGGTCTATGGTAACTACCAGTTGAAGCCAGAGGATTGTGACGGTAAAACCATCGTGCGCGTCGCAAGTGATACGCCTTGCACGATAACAGTGCCCGGCGGCATTGCACCTCCTGATTTTACTGGTCGTAGTTTGACAATACGCAATGTTAATGACGTTATCGTAACGGTGGCTGGCTTGGGTGCGGTAGTCTCGCCAGCAGACGGTGCGATACTCAGGCGTATTGGTAGCACCGTTACACTGATATATGCTGAGCTTGATGTGTGGGATCTATACGGCGAGCTGCCCTAATGGACTACTCTAAGTTCCTTAGAAAGGAGATGCCACTTGCTGTACCGCATCAAAAGCCGCCTAGTAAGTATGCGAGTCATCCTTATCCTGTACTTATTGAAAATGAAGATGCTTACACAGCTAGTGTCATACCACTCGATATTACGCTTAAACGAATTTTAGTAAATTTAGTGTTAGATGGTGATGCATACATGTCATCAGTCACGCCATTAGATATCACGCTACGCCCATTGCTCAACAGTAAATTCATTGATGATAACGATGCTTATATGCCATCGGTTAAACCACTAGATATAACGCTACGCTCATTGCTTAAAAGTAAAAACGTAGACGATAAAGATGCTTATACACCAAGTGTCAAACCCCTTGATATAACGCTCAAGCGCGTATTAATCACACACAACGTATATGACAAAGATGCTTATATGCCGTCAGTTAAACCACTAGATATTACATTAAAAGTAGGAGTATAGGTTATGCAAACAGGGAATATAGGTATCGCAGGTGAATTTCGCTGCGTTGTCACTAAAGAAGATGGCACAATCAAAGCCGATACAGGCTATCAGAAGAACCTGATTTTAAATCAAGGGCTGGATTTTTTTGGTGGAGGTAAAGGTACTTCAATCAATGTCAGTTGCGCGATTGGTAGCGGTAACAGCGCACCTGCTATCACACAAACGGGGCTTGATGCGTTTATTGCGATAGCATCAAGTACAGGCATCACATCAAGCTCTGCTTATACTAACACAGGTGACAACCTATACCGCACATGGCAGCAAAGAATTTATAGGTTTACTGGACTTAATAATGTGAATATCAGTGAAGTCGGATTGGTGAGCACAGGTACAACGTCTACAAACTACTACTTAACCACTCGCGCATTAATTAAAGACAGCTCAGGGTCACCTACGTCTATCAGCGTTAAAACAGGCGAAACGTTAGATGTTTACTACAAGATACATAAGGTGATTGATACGACTGATAAATCTTTTGCAGTCAATGTGTTAGATGGTAATGGCAGTGATGTTCCTTACAATATTATTGCAAGACCAGTTAACATCGGGGGTGGTGCTCAGGGTTTTCTAGCCTCCTCCCATGTACATATGTCAACATATGCTGAGTATGGTGGCACTACTGTTTCCTCTGGCGAATTAACAAATAATACATCAGTATATCCTTCAGGTCAGTTATCTCCTATGAATAAAGCAGTTCAGGAGTTTTCATACGTCATAGGTAGTTATAAAAAATCTTTTTCTCTTAACCTAACACTGAACGAAGGTTCTGGCAACATTAGAACTATGACTATACCTGCTTCAATGGCAGCTTTTCAGCTACGTTTCGGTTCATTACTAAATAACTCCCCGATAGTAAAAACCAGTAATGACACATTAGGAATACCATTTGAAATTAGCTGGGGACGCTACGAAGGGGTGCTGTAATGTTACCTCTCCCTGAACCGCTACTTATAACCAACACAGTGACCACACCTTTCTTATACCCACGCTCAAAATCCTACCTACCGTCTGAGTCATGGGAGTTGGGCGGTGTTGCATTGTCAGACTCAAGTGAAGACCTAGATAAATATGTATGGCGCGCATGGACAGATGGCAGCACAATCAAAGTCCAGCGCGATGACTTAGAAACTTATCAAGTCGTACTGATGGATAGTAATGTCACTGATGTAGACCTCACGTTTGATCAGAACATGCGCCCGTGTATCGCATATGTGGCAAACGGTATTAGCAAGCTGTACTGGTACGATACGCAACAAGCCATGCAAGTCATTACTGAGTTTCCTCTGATAACCAGTCCGCGCGTATCACTTGATGACAAGCGCAGATTTAATGTTGCTAATAGCGATATTATCTTTGCCTATCAAAAAGGCGATACGCTGTGTTATCGGTTGCAGCGTGAGCGATTCACTATTGAGCATGTACTCGCGACCAATACCAACATGCGCATATTATGGCGGATAGGCATGGGCACAAAAAACAGATTTTTATTCTACTGGCGATAGCCCCTTCATTGGGGTTTTATTTTATCTAAAATTTGAGGAGAGGTTATGCTCGACAAAGACCCGACAACATATAGTCTACTGACGTATATGTGGGTGTTCTTATTAGCAGTGACGGGCGGACTCGTCGCATTTATCAGGCAACTTAATCGCTCACGCAAGCCGCTACCATTGACCGAGGTATTCGTGCGATTGATCGGCGAGCTGATTATCAGTGGATTTGCGGGTGTGCTGACGTTTTACCTTTGCGAGTATTGGGGCTTTAATCAACTCCTCACAGCTGTGCTGGTCGCTATAAGTGGTCATCTAGGTGGCGGCGCTATCGATAGAATTGCCAAAGTTTGGGGCGCACTAATCGACAAGACACCCTAACTATCAGCTCAATTCACGCCTCGCGTCTAGCGGGGCTTTTTTACGTCTGGAGAAAAGTATGAGTAAGGCATTTATTGAGATCGCCCAAGCCAAACTAAAGCAAGCAGGGTTTTACACAGAAGATATTGATGGTGATTTTGGAGAAGAGTCATTAAAGGCGGTGCAACAAGCATTGGTCAAAGCAGGTTACGTGCCAGCACAAGTTGTTCAAGGCTCGCCTAGCAAAGCGCAATCAGTCGCGCCAGCGTGGGTGCTTGAGGCTTTAAAGCACATTGGTTTAAAAGAGATAGTAGGACCCAAGCATAACCTTACCATCTTATCTTGGATTAAAAACCTAAGCGGATGGTTTACCGATGATGAGACGCCATGGTGTGGCACGTTTGTCGCTCAGTGCTTGAAGCAGGCAGGTCGCGGCTATCCTAAGCACTGGTATCGCGCACTGGCTTACGCTGACTATGGTACGCGATTAGCAAAACCAGCTTACGGAAGTATTGGTGTGATGGGGCGTACTGGTGGTGGTCATGTGACATTCATCGTTGGCGAGACTCAAGATGGTAAATACTTAGTAGGTCTTGGCGGCAATCAATCCAATGCCGTCAATCTGATGAAGTTTGAGAAGTCGCGCTTCACCGCTTTTGTATGGCCCACTTATGAGGGTGGTGTGGCGTCCTCTCCTTATCCTGATAGATACAACCTGCCTAAGTACGATAACAGCTTAAAAGTATCAACCAACGAAGCATAAAAAAGGCTGACTGCAATGCACATACGGATCAATGATTTTGCTGGCACTTTCCCACGCCTACACCCAACGAAGTTGCCGGAGTATGCGGCGCAGTCTTGCTTAAATGTTTTTATTGAGCGCGATATATTATCGCCAAGCAGCAATGCTGGCATGTCAAGCCAAGCGGAAGGTTATGCAGACTTCAAAAGCGCTATATTTTTCAAGCACAACACGGGCACGTACAGACATTACAGCAACGCTATTGCTAGGTTTTCGTTCTCTCCAGTCAACGACGCCTATCGCTTGTACTGGACAACGGAAGATGCTGACGCGCCCATGATGTTTATGGACTGGGATATCGTGCCGGGTATCAATACATTGACAACAGATGGTATCGCTTATATCGCTGGTATGCCGCCGCCAGATACCGATAATGTAGAAGTGACAGGTATTATAGCCGCGCCAGCGCCTAGTCCTGATCCAGTGCCCGATCAACCTCCAGCGCCAGCTACCACCAGCGAAGTTACTGTGCTTGTAAAAAGAAGAAGGTTTGTTGACTTGTTCAAGAGACGCGTTGTGACGACGACTAATAGCGAAACGAGCAAGAACGACACAGAAGTTAAGGACACGATAACTGATGAGCTATTGAACGTCGCTGAAGATGAAGAGGCTAGGGTATATGCCTTAACCTACGTCAACAAGTTTGGTGACGAGTCGGCACCAAGTGTTCACGATGAAATATTGTATATCAAAACGGGTGACAAGCCCGTGTTAACCCTATCTTATACCGCAAGTCAGTCGTCACTACTGACAGGCAGTTATGGTGTTGATAGAGTGCGTCTTTATCGGTCACTGACTGATTCATTAGGTCGCTCAACCATGCTGTTTGTTAAAGAAATGCCTTTTGCTTTGACAGATGGCAATCTGGTCATCATTGATGATCTGCCAAAAGATTCATTGCTGGTAGGTGAAAACATACCTACGATTAATTTCGACCCCCCTAGAGATAATTTGAAAGGCTTAGGCGTGACAGATTACGGGGTAGGTTATGCTTACATCGACAAGACTGTTTGCTTGTCTGAGCCGTACATTCTGTATGCGTGGCCGCGCTACTATGAAATCAGCTCGCAACATAAGATTATGGGCATGGGGCACTATGACAACACCATTGTGATTGTCACCACAGGCAACCCCATACTTTTAAACGGGCTTAGCCCTGAATCTATGGGCGTTATCAGCTTACCATTGTATGAAGGCTGTATTGCTACTAGGAGCATGGTTAATCTTACTTATGGCTGCATGTATGCCAGCAATAACGGACTGGTGCTAGTGACCACAAGTAGCGCCAAGCTGCTAACAGAAGGGCTATTCACAGCGGAGGACTGGCAAGCAATCAACCCATCAAGCATACATGCCTGCTCATATAAGGGTGGCTATCTATTCTTTTGGGATGATGGCACTAAAAGAGGTTGTGGTTACATAGACCTTAATTCGACAAACAAGGGCGTGGTATGGTTTGATGACTATGCTATCAATACTTTTGAAGATGAGGGATTGATTCATCTGATTGCTAGGGAGGTTGGCGCTGGTGTTGAGCACTCAGTTTATCGCCAATTCAATCCAGACTACGGGCAGAACCGAGTTAATAAAACATTCGTTTGGCGATCAAAGGAATTTAATCTCGATACACCTAAGCGCTTCTTAGCTGGTCAAGTCGTGGCTGATAGCTACGCTAATAACGCTGTCACCTTTAGATT
Organism: Psychrobacter vallis; assembly: GCF_904846715.1. Taxonomy (GTDB): domain Bacteria; phylum Pseudomonadota; class Gammaproteobacteria; order Pseudomonadales; family Moraxellaceae; genus Psychrobacter; species Psychrobacter vallis. The sequence goes on along the minus strand of NZ_CAJHBU010000004.1, from coordinate 54,897 downwards.
GTACGGCGATGGGGTGCTTATTCATGAGGCGGTCGTTAAAGACGCCAGACCATTTAGAGTGGCAAATCACAGCACCAAGCGCGACGTGTCCATCGAGATTGAAGCCAGCGTACCAGTGCGCGAAGTGGCGCTAGGCGAAACCATGCGCGATATGATTGCATAAGGATTAATATGAGCCGTCAAGTAACGGGTTTACCGGGCATACCCAAAAACATAGACAGAGATATGATTATGTTTTTGGAGGCGATGAAGCGTGCAGTAACCGACTTGTCTGGCAATGCTGGCAGGAATGGTGTTACTTCAGACTCGCGTGATTATTCGTTGCGACTGAATAGTAAGAGTCGCAAAAACATCATTGATCAGATTAATGATGTTTTGATAACGCTTGATAATAAGCTCGAAAACAGTATTGTCAACAGCATACAGATATCAGAAGCTAAGACTGCCAATAATTTAAGCGCGACAAGGACTGAGGTCACTCAAGAGATAGGCAGCGCTATCACGGACAACAATATAGCGATAACTGCCGAAATCAACCAAGCTATCACGGACAACAACACCAGTCTCATGGCGGATATAGAAGCAATGATTGATGCAAAAATAGCTGCGCAACATCCACCACCTGCCGCTTAGTTTGCTATACTTATATAGCAAACTTTGTAATACTTGTAGTAATTAGGCTTATCATAGCCACCTCACAGCAAACAGATACCTAGTCATTAACAGATGATTGGGTTTTTTGCGTGTCTAAAATTCATAAACAACATATCAATAGTAAAAATAAGTGAGGGTATCATGGGCTTTTTAAGTGGAATTTTAGGCGCGGCAACTGGGTTTTTAACGGGTGGTCCAGCTGGTGCTGTCATTGGCGGTATCAGTGGCTTGGCAAGTGGTAGCGCCAAAAAGAAAGCGCAGAAATCAGCAGACGCAGCCAATGGTCAATCATTAGCTTTGCAGCAACAGCAGTTGGATATCGCCAAAAAACGTGAGGCAGATTACGACAAATCCTACAAGCCAATTGAAAATAGCTACCTCTCCTTGGTCCAAAAAGGCGTTAGACCTGATTATGAAAGGGTGACGCAAGATGCTATTGGTGATGTCAACTCACAACTCGAAGGATCAGAAGCGGCACGTTTACGGCAGATGCAGCGTATGGGTATCAATCCCAACAGTGGTCGCGCAGACGCAACAGGTCGGCAGCTATCACTATCTAGGGCGCTGGCATTGTCCGGCAGTATCAATGGCGCACGCCGTCAAGAGAAAAGCCGAGCTGAAGATATCACCTTTGCACGCCAGCAAGACGCGCTTAATACAGGTATTAATAAACTCAATAATGCACAAGCGTCGTCTGCAAGTGCCGCAACAGCCCTATCGCAAACTTACGCCAATAGAGCAAGTCAAGCGCAAGCACAGGGTAATGCGGCCTCTAATGGCTGGGCAGACTTAGGTAGCACCGTCTATAAAGCATGGGATCAGTACAAAAACAAGCCAGCAAAAACCACAGTCGGCACTGGCGTGTGGATGTAACTAGGAGATAGGCATGAGTAGCTTAACCGGAATTGCACAGTTTACCAATCGCTTTGCTCAGAACATCATGGGCTATGAAGAAGGTAAGAAGGTAGAAGCGGAGCGCGTCGCAGATAAGCAGTACGACCGCAACCGTCAAGATCAGCAAGATATACGCACGCAGCAAAACCACGATGTCACCTATGAAGGCAATCAGATAACACTTAGCCAGAACAAGATTAGGAATAAGGAGTTTAACGATACCACGACGTATGAAAATACACGCAACCAGCTAGCCTATCTAAAAGGCATTGGTGCCGACGAGCAGCAATCGATTGACGTATTAGCCAAAGCAGTCAACAGTAATGAGAAGCTACCATATACCGTCGAGTTTGAGCGCGATCAAGCTGGCAAGATTATTCAGCGCCAAGGTCCAGACGGCAAACCGTTCTACTTTCAAACCATCATTGATAAAGAAACTGGTCAAGAGTTAGGACGTAAGGGCACGACGTTTGATGAAGCGACTGGTAACTATACCAAGTTGCAGCACGCTGGCGCGCTTGAAGATGAAATTGCGTCGGCACAAGCAGCGCGCGCCGCTAAAGTTCAGGAGATAGATGACAAGCTAACCTTAAAAAGAGGTGAGGCGGTGATCGATGATGCTAAGGATGCTAACAAGTCTCAGCGCGACCATATCTATAAAGTCGATGAGATGGGTATTAAGTATGGTTACACCATTGACGAGCTGGGCGTGAAGCATGGTTACACCATTGACCTAGAAGGTGTTAAACACGGAAATGCTGTAATCCTTGCCAACGTAAACAGCCAAAACAGAATTGGCGAATATGTTGGGCGCTCAGATATTGATGCTGGTGGCACACCTATCGTGGGTGGTCCGGCAACAGTAGGCTCTATCATTCAGTCGCTTACTGGCACAGAAAGCAGTGGTAACAGCGGAGCATTTAGAACCAATGCCAACGGCAAAAGTTATGGCGGTTTGATTCAAATGGGCGATGATCGCCTAAAAGACTATGCCAAAGTAACGGGCTCAAGACCTATCTCAGCAAATCAGTTTAAGAATTTGCCGGCCGCACAGCAGCGCGCAGTCAATGAGTGGCATATTAACGACCTAATCAAGGCAGCACAAGCAACTGGCGCGGTAGGTAAGGTTATTAACGGCACACCAGTTACGATAGGTGGTTTGGTTGCTGTGGCTCATCTTGGTGGCAAAGGTGGTATGAATAAGTTTGTACAGACCAATGGCCGGTACAACCCTAAAGATCAACTAGGTACCTCTCTTACAGACTACTTATCGAAACACAGATCGGGTGGCGGTGTACAAGTGCAGCGCTCAGTGCCGGGCATACCAAAAGCCGCCAAAGGTAGTAGCAAAACCAAACAAGCCGATTCAGGCAAAGGCATTGTAACCGCGCAGGACTATAACGCCAATATCGACAAAGGTGTCAACACTGCCATCAAGGGCGCTAAGCAGTTGGGCGTTAAATCAGATGCAGCCACCACAGCGACATTTGCACGTGCTGGCACGAAACTAAAAGAGATGGGCAAGGCCAAGAGTGAGCGCGAGTTTTTAGACCTTTATCAAGAGGCGTTTGATTTAGTCATCGGTGCGGTACCAGAACGAGACAGCAAGAAAATGAGTAAGGCTGATAAAAACGCTTTAGGCCATAAAGTTCTTCTGTCTATGGTGGGCGCATCATCCCTTGGCAACCTCAAAGATATTGTCTATAAAATCAATCCGTCTGCTAAGAATGGCGGTAGCGTGACCGCTGGCGGGTTAACACTGCCCGGTCAACAGCCGCAAGCGCCAGCAAGACAGACCCCGCAAACCAGTAAGTTGCAAGGACTGTATGCACGCGGCTTGCCAGCACCAAAGACCGACCCACAAGCACAAGAAAACCTTAACTATCTTGGCAACCTAAACGACAACATCGACTGGTAGAAATAATATGAGCTTAAACGATAAACTATTCAGCATTGCTAGTTCAGCCGTCGAGAAGCAGCGTAAGGCGCGTGACGGTCGAAATCCCGTATCGAAAGGCTTTGATGTAGCGACCAATAAGAGCTACGCCAACGACGATAAGAAAGTGGCAGCCGCAGCATTGCGCGAGTGGGAGAACAGCACTTGGAAGCCTAAAGTAGCAGCTAAGCTCAAACAAGAGATAAAGACTAGAGCGCCACACTTAAAGCCCGGTACTCAGGCTTATCAGCAAACCTACGACAGCTTGTTCAATAAAAACTATAAAGACTTGCAATCAGCCAAGGCCAAAGCGCAGCAGCAGATAGGCACGCTACGCAAACCACAGCAATCACAGCGAGAGCTTGATAACGAATACCGAACCAACGAGTCTATCCGTAATGATACCGTTGGCACACAAGCGGCAGCACATGCAGCAAGAGATACCGTATCAGCAGTGGGCGGTGCGCTTGCCACTGGTACTTCACGGTTATTGCGTGCGCCATTACAATTAGCCGCTGACGTGGGTGAGAATGACGATGGTGGTATCTTTGATCGTGGCGCTAAAGCACTAGAGGGCTATGAAGATAATATAAAAGACAATGTTTACCAGTCCTATGGTGATATCCAGCAGAATGGCAGCTTCTCACAAAAGCTTGCACTATCAGCCGTTGAGCAAGTACCAGCACTGGCGGCAAGTTTTGGCACAGCAGGGGCAGCCGTTAAAGGTGCGCAGTTATTAGGGGCAGGAACCAAACTGGCGGCAGCCACTTCTTACGGTGCCGCTGGTGCATCAATGTACCCGCAAGCCTATCTTGATGGTAGCGATAGCACGAAGGACGAATTAGAAAATGCCACGCCCGAGCAGCTAGCCAGCGCGGAACGCTCGCAAGATACCTACAAAGGCATGTTCGATAAAAATATCAAGGCTGGCATGTCCGAGGATGAGGCCCACGTCAAAGCACGCGACCAGACTATCAGCGAAATCGCGGAAGAGTCTGGTGAGAATGTCGGGTTAGCAACGTTAGCACTTAGCATGTTAGCACCGGGTGTCGGTAGTTATTCAGCCAACCAAGTGGCTGGCGGGGCGGTCAGTAAGTTTGGACAAAAGATATTTAACAAGTTGGCAGTACGCGCAGACTCAGGTAAGGTAGCGAAATACGCCATCCCGACTGCCGTCGGTACAGGTATTGTTGGTCTTAATGTGGCAGAAGAAGGCTTACAGGAAGGTTACACCGACTATGTGGCACAGAAAGCTGGTGTCGATGTAGGCGTAAAAGACAAGATTGATAGAGCGCAGAACACAGAAGCCGTCCTGATGGGTGGTATCTTAGGTGGTTTGATGGGCGGTGGTACTTATGTAGGTACTCGCAACTCAAAACTACATCAGGCGCAAGATGACTTAGTGACCGCGCAACAAGCCTATGCCGAAGTTGCAGGGCAAATACCGCAGTTACAGCAGCAGATTGAAATAGTATCACCACGATCCGAAGAAGGTCAGGCATTAACTGGACGATTAAACGAAACCAAAGCCGCGCTTGATGCCATGGCAGAGCAAGCAAGTAAGGCTGGCATTCCTCGCACCTCGCTGGCACGACGTGCCCCACGTATTGACCCAACCAATAGCACTGGCCAAGATTTTAATGGTCAAGTCGATGGTGCCACAGAAATAGACGGTCAAAGTTTTGAGGACGCCTTAAACCCAGCTGGCACGCCAGCCCCGCAAGCCGAGCCAGTGATTGACGTTGAGCTAAGTGAACAAGAGCTTGACGCCCAAGATGCACAGATAGCGGAGCTTATCGCTGAGCAAGAAGCGCTTGATGAAGTGATTGAAGATGGTAGCAATGACAAGCCGCTAGAGAAATCGATTGCAGCCGCACAGAGTTGGTATGACCAGCAGCGCGGAGAAGGCACAAAAGGCTTGGGCGGTGTGGTACGTCGTGCCGCAGCCACAGAACAGGACACAGCGTTCGCACAGCAGCAAGAAGCTATCAAAGGGGCTACCGCAAGCATTAATGATTACATCGCCAGTGAGCGTGCAAAGCAGCAGCAGATTGACGACGAATTAGCCCGTGATGCCGTGGCAGCCAAAACAGAACGCGAGAAACGCGAGGTTGAGCAGCGAGCACAGCAACGTGAGATTGACCGAGCACAGGAAGATGCGTTGCTCGAAAGACGCGCCAGCCTAGCACAGCCTTACGAGAACGAGACGTTTGATACCACAGTCGTGGGCGCTGATGGTGCGCCATTCAATCTAGCTCGTTTTTGGGATAGCACCATGCCAGCGGCTATGAAAGCCAAGGCGATTGCCAATGCTTTTGATGGACAGGTTGAGCAGAATGTTGCCAAGTCCGACTGGGCAACCATGCCTGAAGGTGTGCAAAAACAATTACATCAATGGATGACCGGACAACTCGATACGTTGCGTCAAAGTCGTGAAGGTGGCGAGGTACAGAGCGAGCAGCCAGTGCCAATGACTGAGCAGCCGCAAGAAGTCGCGCCTACTGCTAGTGGTTTGACTATGCCAGTTGCAGAAGTTAGCACGCCAGCAGCCACACAGCTAACCGATGAAAACCCAGTCATCAATATTCCAGCGCCTACACAGGCCAAAACGGAAACGCCAGCGCCAACTACTGAAGAAGGTATCTATAAGAGCAAGCCAGCCGCGAAAGCTGCTATCAAGAAACAAAAGCTTGATCCTAATAACGTGACTATTGAGCAAGTCAAAGGTGGTGGTTTTAAAATTGTGCCGAACACACAAGCGCAAGCAATCACTGATGTTGCCATTGGCAAAGATGGTCAGGCTAAATGGTTCGGTAGTAGCGATAAAGCACAGGCGTTTATTAGCAAGAAAGGCTTGTCTGATACGCATGAAGTTGTTAGCGCTGGCAAGAGCCGCTTTGAGATACAGCCGAAAGCACCAGTAAGCGATATTGCAACTAAGCCGCGTGCAGATGATTCTAGCGCTAAACCTTACAATACTGCTGACTTATATAACGAAGCAGCACAAGCTTATGCTAATAAAGATGCTCCAGCGCAGCAAGTCGCAGTAAACAAAGCTAAAGATGCTGGCATGAGCCAAGCGGAGATAGACCAAACTATTAAGCGTGTTGAGTCAACCGCAAGTAATCCAGACCTCGTAAGTCCCAAGCCTAGTAATCTTGATGCAGTCCTCACTACCACTGAGAAAACACAGAATGATGTGACAGCAGAAACCAAAGACCGCTTTGCAGACAATAAGTTATTCACCTCAGACAAGGTGGCAGCCGCACGCGCTCGCCTAAAGTCTAAAATGGGTCAGGTTAACTCAGGCTTTGATCCTGAAATGGCGATTGATGGTATGACGCTAGCAGGTGCTTACATCGAAAGTGGTGTACGCAAGTTTGGGGATTATGCTAAATTAATGATTGAGGACTTTGGTGATAACATCAAACCTCAGTTACTCTCTTTTTGGGAAGGCGCTAGAAACTGGGACGGACTTGATACTGAGGGCATGACCAGCGTAGCGGATAGTAAGCGCGAGTATGACCGTTTAAAGGCTGAGACAACCACCACGGAAGAATTAAGCGAGAATAACAATGACACCGGAACAAGTAATCAAGACAATCAATCAGGTACTGACCGAGGACTATCCAACGCAGACCAAGCGAATGGAGAAAGCCGGAACGCTGGACGAGGTGAAGCAGAACTTGCTAGCGACATACCTAACGTCGATGGACGAAGCGACGGACAAAATACTGACGGACGTAATGAAGATAAACGATCCACAGCTACGAATGAGCGAACAGCTACAGATGACAGCGATAGCGGAGCGCGAAGCCCTAGATCAAGTGATGGATCAAATCAAATCGCTACAAAGACGCCAGCGCTAAAAGCCAAAAACTACACGGTCAGTCCTGATTTTAACCCCTTGCGCGGTGGCTGGCAGAAAGTCGCTGAGCGCAATGTGGCTATCATTGAATTGGTGCAGCAGATCAATGCTGAAAACCGCGCTGCTACTGAGAGCGAGCAGCAGACGCTTGCTGAATATGCTGGATGGGGCGCGTCAGGTATTAAGATATTCCCTCACCCCGAAAAAGGCTACGACTCTAAAAGCTGGCAAGCATTAGGTGAGAAGCTTGAAACCTTACTAACACCTGATGAATACGCCACTGCCCGTCGTACCACACAGTACGCCCATTACACGCCAGCGTCAGTCGTCAGCGGTATCTACAACGCCCTTGAGCAGTTCGGCTTTAAAGGTGGTCAGGTGCTAGAGCCTGCTAGTGGTATCGGTATCTTTAACGGCTTGATGCCAAGCAACCTATCTAATGCTAGTAGTTACGTTGGTCTTGAGCTTGACCCAATGACTGGACGTATCGCGCAGCTACTCTATCCACAGTCCGACATGAAGATGGGCGACTATGTCAAAGCCAAACTACCTGATAATCACTTTGATGTGGCAGTTGGTAACCCGCCATTTGCTAACATTACTTATGACTATGGCAAGGGCAAGGCAAAACAATCGTTCCAGCTACATGATTACTTCTTTGCTAAAACGCTGGATAAGCTAAAGCCCGGTGGTGTCATGGCGTTTGTCACCTCGAAAGGCACGATGGATAAAAACGATAGCAAGGCGCGTGATTGGCTGGCTAGTCGTGCTGATTTAGTAGGCGCTATCCGTCTGCCTAATACCGCGTTTAAAGATGCTGGCACAGGCGTAGTGACCGATATCATCTTCTTGCGTAAGCGTGTTGAAGGTGACACACCAAGCGCTACTGCATGGACAAACACCAAGACAATCGATATTGATGGCACGCCAGCGACAATCAACGAATACTTTATTGACAACCCCAATATGGTACTAGGTCGCCATGCAATCACTAGCGGTCAGTTTGGTGACACCTATACCGTTAATTCAGACAGCGACAACCTAGGCAGTCAGATTGAAACTGCTATCGCTCAGTTACCAAAAGATATCTACAACCCTTCTCGCGGCAGTAAGGCCGAGGCCGCTAAAGTCGCTGATATGGACTATGGCGCTAAAAGCTCAGAGACTAAAGAGGGTGGCGTTTATCTAAAAGACGGTAAGCTGATGAAGGTGATCGATGGCGTCGGCAAGCCGCTAACTCATCGTTATGGCGGCAAGGGCCAAAAGATTGAACTAAAACCTAAAGATATTGCCTTTTTATCCGACTATACCAAAATACGCGATGCTTTTAAGCAGTCACAGCGCGATCAGCTAGACGATAGCCCTAACTGGCAACAGTCGCTTGATGATCTCAATAAAACCTATGACAGCTTTGTTAAAAAACACGGCACGCTTATGGCGCACAAAGTAAAGGAGCGCGAGAATAGCGACGGCACCGTTACTGTAACCAGCACCTTTACTAATAAAGCTATTCTATTCTTAGATGTTGATAGCGTCATGGCAAGCGCCCTTGAAAACATCGTCGATGATGGACAGGGCACCGTTGAAAAAGGCAGCTACCTAAAGGGTCGTAGTCTTAACAAGCCTAAAGTACCAAAGATTAATACCACGCAAGACGCCCTAGTCTATGTGCTCGATAGTACCGGCACACCAGATATCAAGCGTATCGCAGAGCTTGCCAATAAAACCGAGCAAGCAGTAACCGAAGAACTAGGCGATCAGGTATTTACTAACCCTGATAACGGCCTCACTGAAATGGCTGAAACCTATCTATCAGGTAATGTGCTAGAAAAACTACAACGTGCTGAGGCTATCGCTAAAAATGATAAGTCCTATGCGCGTAACGTCAAAGCGCTGCAAGAGGTACAACCAAAACCTATCGCACCGAATGATATTGCAAGCAACTTAGGCGCAGGCTGGATTCCAACCGCTACTATTAAAGAGTTTGCCAACGAAGTGTTGGACGCTACAATCAATGCTAAATACTCAACTGCCGCAGGACTGTGGGACGTGGGCGGTTACTCGCGCAACTCAGACTATCAGACACCCGACAGAACCACAGTATCGCTAATGGAGTCCATCCTCAACAGTAAAAAAATTGAAGTGACTTATAAGGTAGATGATAAAACCGTCGTTGATGTGCCAGCCACCGACCTTGCTAATCGCGCTGCTGATAAAATAAAGACCGCCTTTAAGGACTGGTTATGGCGTGACAGTGAACGAGCGCAGACGCTAGCTGAGTATTACAACAAGACGTATAACAACATCGTGCCGCCAACCTTTAATGGCGATCACTTAACGCTGGCTGGCATGTCTAATATGATTAAGCTTAGACCGCACCAAAAGCGTGGTATCTATCGCGTTATTAGTCAGGGCGATGTTTACCTTAACCACGCGGTCGGAGCTGGCAAGACCTTTACCATGATTTCGGCAGCGATGGAAGAGAAGCGACTAGGGCTTATCAACAAGCCGATGTTCGTCGTACCTAATCACATGCTCGCGCAGTTTAGCCAAGAGTTTTTAATGTTATACCCCGCTGCTAATATCGTGGTCGCTGACGATCAAAACTTCCACACTCATAATCGCAAGGCGTTCATGGCACAAGCAGCCGTCAACAACCCTGATGCTATTATCGTGACGCATTCCTCATTTAAAAAAATAGGCGTTAAGCCGGAAACCCAGCAAGCCTTCTTAAAAGAGACGCTGAAAGAGTGGCAAGACGCACTTGCCAGCGCTAAAGACGCTGACGGTGATGCACGAAGCACCTCAGTTCGCCAGCTTGAGCGCAACATTGAGGCAATGAACACTAAGCTTGAGGCGCTACTTAACACCGAAGACAAAGACACAGCCGTCTATTTTGAAGATATGGGCGTTGATAAGCTCATCGTCGATGAAATGCACGAGTTTAGAAAGCTAAGCTACGCCACTAAGCAGGGCAACATAAAGGGTATTACCGCTACTGGATCACAAATGGCCAGCGATCTACAAATGAAGATTGAGCTTATCAGAAAGAAGAATCCGACACGCTCAATCGTAGGCGCGTCCGGTACGCCAGTGACCAACACAATGGGCGAGCTGTTTTCTATCCAGCAATACTTTCAGCCAAAGCAGCTAAAGAAAGATGGCTTACATCATTTTGATGGGTGGGCCAATCAATTTGGTGAGGTAGTAAAAGGACTTGAGCAAAATGCCGCTGGTAACTACGAGGTGGTACCGCGCTTTGCTAAATTCGTTAACGTGCCAGAACTCATGAGCCGCGTTCGCTGGTTTATGGATGTATTGACCAGTGATCAGTTAGGTGATGTGGTTAAGCGCCCTGATGTTATTGGTGGGGGTCGTGAAATTGTGACGATACCAGCAACAGAAGGGTTTGCTGATTTTCAAAAAAGTCTTGCTGACCGCATTACTGCTATTCGTAATCGTAGCGGCAAGGCAGAGAAAGGCGCTGATATTATCCTCAGTGTTATTACTGATGGTCGTTTTGGGGCAATCGATCCGCGCTTTGTTGATCCTGAACTGCCAAGCGATCCAAACAGTAAGCTTAACCGCGCTATTACAGATATAGTAGAGGCCTATCACGCCACTGCTGATAACGAGTATGTTACAGACGGCAATATCGATGATATAAATGGCGGTGCGCTGATGATGTTCACCGACATAGGACTAGGTGAACAGTCGGCAGCCAGTCGCGGCTTTGACATGAAAGCATGGATTAATAGCGAGCTTATCCGTCAAGGCGTTAACCCAGATCATATCGCCTTTATGCGCGATAATAAGTCGCACGCTAAAAAAGGCAAGTTGTTTGATGATATGCGCCAAGGTCGCAAGCATATATTAATTGGCGGCAAGGACATGGAGACAGGGGTTAACGTACAGAAACGACTAACCCACTTATTCCATTTAGATGCACCGTGGTTCCCAGCGTCAGTCGAACAGCGCGAAGGTCGTATTATTCGTCAGGGCAATCAGAACAAAAATGTCGTTATCAGGGCTTATGCCACTAAAGGTAGCTATGATAGTACGATGTGGGGCATGGTGGCACGTAAGGCGAGGTTTATCGCACAAGCCATGAATGGCGATACCACTATCCGTAATATGGATGATATCAGTGAGGCTAGCGCCTTTGAGCAAGCCAGCGCCCTATCGAGTGGTGATCCTCGCGCTCTTGAGCTGGCAGGACTACGCCAAGATGTTGAGGCACTTGATCGTTATTATTCTGCTTATCAAAATGCTAAGTTTGATAATGAGCGCAGCGCTAAACGGTCAGAGCAAAGTGTGGCGCGTGCTGAACGTGACCTCGCTACAATCAATGATTTACTAGCCAGCCACAAGGATATTGAAACAGGCGGCATTATCGGTCAGGTCGGTAGCAAAGCGTTTGATAAACGGGAAGACTACGGCAACGCTATTATCAAAGCCTTTAAAAAATTGGCAGACAGCTACACGCTAGGCGAGCACGTACTAGGCACAGCGTCAGGCTATAACGTGGTGTATAACGGGGTTATGTTATCAGGCAATAACTTTATCGCTGATGCTGATGTCGATATCCCCAAGTCAAACGACAAGGTGTTATTTGATAGCAATGATGGCGATCTAAGCGGCACAGGATTAGCCACCAGTATAGTAAACCGTGTCAATAAGCTTGCAGAGTACCAGCGACAAATTGAAGCTAGTGTCGGTATCTTTAAAAAGGATGCAGAGAATTTTAGGCGTCGCGCCAGCCAATCGTTTGATAGTGAGATTGAGCTGAATGAGAAGCGTAAAGCCCTCGCTGATCTTGAGGAAGCGTTAAAACTTGAGGCTGAGGCATTAAAAGCGCAGGCTGGCATGTCAAACGCCCCGCAAGGTGCGCCACTGACCGACGCTGACCGCGTGCCAGCCAAAGACGAGCAGCCTAAATTCTCTAAAACCAACCCAGCCAAAGGCGCAACTGGCACCACTAGCCAGCAAGTCATTGATGTGCTGCAAAAGCGTTTTGGTAAAGAGGTGGTCGCCAGTCTAATTAAATCAGGCAAGTTACGAGTGCGCAGCCTCAACGATTTTGTGAACGCTGATGGCGAGCTGCTTATCCCAAGTGATGCAGAAGGCTTTTATCATGACGGTAAAGTTGTGCTGATTGCCGATAATCTTACGCCCGATACAGTAGTCGCTACACTGCTACATGAAATGGGCGGTCATGCTGGCATTCAAAACTTACTATCACCGACAGCTTACGCCAATTTGATGGGTAACTTTGAAAAATTGGTAGAGTCTGGCAACAAGTACGCAGTGGCAGCCAAAGAGCGAGCCGAAGCGATGACTGGTAGTGATAGCGAAGCACGTGACGAATATATCCCGTACTTAATCACTGAGTACGCGCAGGCTAATGAACGAGGTGGGCCACTCGCAGTCATTAAACGATTCCTTGATCGTGTCGTCGCTGGCGTGCGTGCATGGGTACGTGATAATACTGGCGTTCAATTAAAAATAACGCCCAATGATATTACGCAACTGGCTGAACGCATGGTCAAACGCTTGGCTGAGCAGAGCGCAAGTGATATCACTATCGCTGGCGTGACTAATGCACCAGCACAGCAGTTCAGCAGTAGTAACGTGCCAAGCCAGCAGCTATCCACTGTCCGCAAGAAGTACGAGGGTACTGACCAATGGATGAAAGCGCCAAACGGTGAGCCAACCAAGTTAAATGAAAAGCAGTGGTTGCAAGTACGCACGCCTCACTTTAAAGCGTGGTTTGGTGACTGGGAAAACGACGCTGCTAATGCTAGTACCGCAGTTAATGCTAATGGCGAGCCTAAGATTATGTATCATGGCAGTCCTTTAGGTCAGACGTTTAATGCCTTCAAAGGCGACCGAAATGGCGCTATGTATTTCGCTGACAGCAAAGACTACTCTAAAGATTTTATGGATAGGGTGAAGTGGTGGGAGGGCGAAACAGCCGAAGACAAAAAAATGTTTGAGGTGTTTTTAAACGTCAGAAATCAGTTTGATATCCGCAACAAGGATCAGGTTGGTGAGGTCGTTGATTTAATTCTTGCGAATAATGAGACTTATCTCGATGGTAATGGCACGCCAGCCATGGTTATTGATGGCAAAAAAACCCTTAGAGATAAAGAGACGTTAGAATATATGATCGGGGAAGATGGTAGTAACTGGGTGATTATGGAGAAGCCTTACACACAGGCGGAAATAAAGAAATTAGGTTATGACAGTTATACTGCCGATGAAGGCAAGTGGCATATCAGTACAGCTGTCTATAGTCCTACGCAAATCAAATCTGCTACTGATAATGTAGGCATGTTTAATAGCAGTCATCCTGATATTAGATATAGTCAACCGCAGTTCAGTCGTCGCTATTCAAGCCTTGGTAGTGATGGTAAACCTACCACCGCCAAAGAACGCGCACGCGATAGAGTCGCGCTGGCGCAAGCGACTACCATGTCCTCTAAGTTCGGGGTGAATCTGCTACTTAGACGCCACTTAGCAACCCCGCAGCATGTCGCTTTACTGAATCCCATCTTTAAGGTATTTACAGACAACGTGCAAGCACGTATTGCCTATGAGAACAATGAGGCAGGCTTGGTGCAAACGTACTTACCTGAGATATGGGACACCCGTTTGATTGTCGGTAAGAAAAAAGCAGCCATGGATCGTGTATCAAAATCAATCTTTGATGGCACGATGGCTGATAAAGTTTGGACTGACGACGAGCTTGAAACAAAGTTTAATCTAACGCCTGAAGATATCAGTTTCTATCGACGCGCGCGTCAGGCAATCGATGATTCTGTGCTTAATATGACAGTCGATACGCTATCATCATTAGCTAAAGGCACAAAGCTGGTTAGCCTTCCTACTGTGCAAAAGCTAAAACTAGCAGGACTCACGCCAGTTGGCCACAATGTTATGCTGCAAAAGCACATGACCGATGAGCTTGAGAAACTGGCTAAAGGCGGTCTAATCACACCAAAAGCAGAAGCACGCTTGCAAAAGCAATTGACTGACGTGTTTGATGTAATGGGCGGCATTGCTGGCAAGTATGACAAGCTGGTTGAGCAAGGCTATGCCCCACTGATGCGTTTTGGCAACTATGCGGTAGAGGTGCGCGATAAAACCACCAATGACTTGGACTTGTTTGAGCTATACGAAACCAAGGGTCAGCAGCGCAAGGCGATCAAAGACCTTAAGCAGAGATACGATGAGACTAAATTCACTATTGGCACAGGTACACTCAATCCGGAAGGGTTTAAGCAGTTTAAAGATAAAGGTTTATCGCCTGAAACGGTGCAACTGTTTGCCGCTGAATTAGGGCTGGATGAAGATGGTGCGTATCAAGCTTATTTAAAAATTGCTGTCAGTGACCGCAGTGCGCTAAAACGCCTCATCCATCGTAAGAAGGTGCCGGGTTATAGTGAAGATATGCCACGGGTGCTGTCATCGTTTGTTATGAGTAATGCGCGGTACAGTGGTCGCAGTCTTTATAATGGCGAGATTGAAAGGTCTATTCAAAATATTGAGGACGGCAACCTACAAAACGAGGCGCAGAAAGTCTTTGAAAATATGGAAAATCCGCAGGAGGAATTTGCCCAGCAACGTAGCATGATGTTCTTCTACTTCATGGGCTTCTCGCCAGCGTTCTTTTTCTTAAACCTAACGCAGCCATTCACGCAGACAATACCTAAACTAACCGCTTATGCAGGCGTCGCAAAAGGTCATGCGTACATGGCACAAGCGATGGGTATCATTGGTAAGCACATGGGCAAGTCTGCCATTAACATGGGTAAAAAAGCGGTAGGTATGCCAACGCCTAACTGGACAGGCTTTGAAGACAACTTGCCAGCATGGGTTAAAAAAGAAGATTACTTGCGTATGGCGCGTGAAGGACACCTTGATCCGCAAAATATTTATATGATCAAAGGTTTGGAGCGCGGCAAAGGTGGGGTGGCAAGTGGCGTGTGGGGTAATATCCAAGCAAGCGCTGGCTGGTTCGCTGAAGTATCGGAGTCTATCAACCGTCGCAGTACCATGATTGCAGCAATGCGAGTCGCTAAAGACATGGGTGACGCTAAGCTAAAGGCAAAAGGTTTTGATAGTAAATATGACTTTGCCGTATCAATCATTCAGCAGACGCAAGGTATCTACAATAAAGCCAATCGGTCAGGGCTGGCACGTGGCAACGGTAAGCTTGGGCAGTATGGGCCATTAATCCTAGTGTTTAAGCAATTCACGATTAACTATGCTGAGCAAATGATTCGACATGGTAGAGACAAAGAGGCTAAGTCATTAGCAGTCGCCTTGGCGTGGCAGTTCGGCTTGGCTGGCATGTTAGGGTTACCATTTGCCGATGATTTACGCGATATCTTTGAGGGACTTGCGTACCGTATATTCGGCAAAGCCTTTAACCTTCCTGATTACCTAGAAGGCTTGCTTGGCAAAAGTAATGCAGATGCGCTCATGTACGGACTTGCCAGCGAGAAAGGGCGCATTGATTTATACGGGCGTTCAAGCTTGGGCAATATCATCCCCGGCACTGATGTTGTTCGACCGGGGCCAACGGACTGGGCAGAAATACTTGGTGCGTCATCAGGGTTTTACGAGAGCTTCTTTTCAGCAGCGTCCATGGCGGCAGATGGTCAGTATAAAGATGCAGTTGTTACCGCCTCACCTAGATTTGTTCGTGACTTGGCATCAGGTGCAGAGATTGCAGCAACCGGTTCGTATCGCAATACCAAGGGCGACAAGATTATGGACTTAGATAAAACCGATGCTGCTATCAAGGCGCTACAATTTAACCCCGCCAATAATGCAAGACCCGGACGTGATCGCAGTAATGCCTATAACATGAAAAATATGTTAAAAGCTAAGACTGATTACTTCTCTAAGGGTTTGGCAGAAGCCATGTATCAAGAGAATGATGAGCGCGTCGATGAGCTGTATAACGAGATGGACGCATGGAATGAGCGTAATGCTGAGCACTTTAATGTTGATATCGAGAAGATCGAGAAATCAGCTGATAAGCGGGTCGAGCGCAAAGACTTCGGCAGCGCTGAGCGTCAAAACATACAAGACAGCTTAGCATTAAGACAAGAGGATTTGGCTGGCACGTAACAGGGTAAACCTCGTTATATGCTACCGTCATCAATGGCGGTAGCATGCTTATTTGAATTGCTTAGCGGCATTAGTTTGGTTATAGTAAAGAAAACTAAACAAGGAGAAATATATGGTTAGGTTGGCCGCATTATTACTAATAGGCTTGTTTGCAGGTAACGCTAACGCCTCATGCTTTGGGTCTGATACTCTTTATTCGTGCAATGATCCGCAATCTGGTAATAACTATCAGATTAATAAGATGGGCAATACCACTTATATGACGGGTAATAATCCGCGAACTGGTAGCACATGGAGCCAAACATCAAATACTTATGGCAGTACGACGTATCAAAGCGGCAGTAGCTCAAACGGTAATACATGGAATCAGACGATTCAGGATAATGGCGCTATTGGGACAACGTATTCTGGCACCGACTCGAAAGGGAATTACTATAGTAAGACTTGTACACGGTTTGGGTGTAATTGATTTAGCTAGATTTAGCTGCCATAATACCATTACTGTTAGATTGTATAAAAAAGCAAAGGCCTTGCTTTATGTGCACAGCAATATAACAGATGACTAACAAAGCGTTCGTATGAGGCGTAAACTCAACTAGACTATGTAGCTCAGCATGGTAGAGCAACACTGTACTAAGAGTGACAAGGTCGTAGGTTCAAATCCCACCATAGTCGGAACGCCCATCTATTAACTTAGATGGGCTTTTTTGCGTTCACGAAAAATAGCAAGATGTTATAATAATTCTATTAAATAAGGAGTTGTTTATGGCTAAAATCAATTACAAGTTAGTATTAAGTGTGACTGACTGCGATTTAATTATGGATAACAATAAAGTCATACTAAAGGAAATGAATGAAGTTATGCTGTCACAAACAGACGATATCGGTAGAAATGCTGTGGCTCGATGTATGGCAATGGTTGTATCAAACTTTATGTATGCCAATGATGAGAAATTCAGACTATCCATAGAACCTCGCGAATAAAGCCCAAACAATAAAATAGAAAAAGCTCGCAGAAGCGAGCTTTTTCATTTGCGTTCATGAACGCAAATGAACGCAAAAGAACGCAAAATTTGAGAGAAGTGAGAGAAAGAATGAGAGAGACTTACATTGTAACTGAACTTCTAGGAATCCTCGGTAGTTGCTCTAAACACGTCTAAACCACGCCAAAAGCAAGACGTAAAAACGCCGCCGATAGGAGTAATATCGGCGGCGATTGTGGTGCAATACCTTGATAGAGATTTACGGGTATCAATCGGATGACTCATGCGAGGAGGTAATAACGTATAAGGAATCGCATATCATCTGCCAGTGTTCATCATGTCATCACACCGCTGGCTGGCAATGTCCGCTCTATCTGTAAACAGCCCTAGCGACTAGGGTTTACACCTCAAGGAATATATCAGGTAATACAGAATAGTATAACATAACAATTTAACTTGAAAGTTTTAATTCATATAGATAGTCTGCCCATGCCTGCAACATTTCACGCCTTTCATCTAAAAATATAGTTCTATTGTAGGCACGTCCGTGCATATCACGAACATTATGGCCAAGTTGCATCTCAACCAGGCTTTCGGGGAATTTAAGCTTCTCTACAATCAAAGTTCTGGCAGTCGCACGAAAACCGTGTATAGTCTGCTTAGTACCATCATAACCAAGGCGCTTTAAAGCTTGGTTCATTGTGTTTTCTGACATAGGTTGTACAGTCGTATGCACAGCAGGGAATAGATATTTACTGCGAGTATGTAGAGACAGCTCGCGTATCAGCTCAATTGCTTGTCTTGGTAGTGGCACAATAAGAGATAAGCCTGTCCTACGTTGCGTTTTTCGAGGCGTAAACGTCCAAGTACCCTCGTCTAAACAAAAGTCATTCCATAGAGCATAACGTAGCTCGCCAGCCCTCACAAACAGCATAGGCATTAACTTGATAGCAGTCCTAACTTCAAACGATCCTTGGTAGTCATCGATAGCATTTAGCAGTACACCCAACTCTTTTGGATCGATAGTGGTAGGGTGGTGTTTTGTCACTGGCACTTGTAACGCGCCTATCAAGTCTTGAGTAATATCGCGCTCACATCTAGCAGTCTGTACACCATACCTGAATACTTGACCAGCCATAGTACGCATCTTAATAGCCGTCTCTAAGTAACCTTGCGCTTCAGCACTTCGGCAAGCGTCCAGCACATCGATAGGCTTGATATCTCTAATAGGTGTATCGCCAATAAACTTATTTAATCGCTTCAACTGCCTGTGGTTATTGGCTGTCGTTGACTTGGCTATGTGCGTTTTTCGGCTCATATATTCTTCTGCTATCGCTGAAAAAGTATTGTTTGACTGCAGCAATTGCTCGCGCTCGTCATCTACCCTTTGTTGCTGGGGATCAACACCTTCAGCCAATAAAGCGCGTATTTCTGATCGTTGCTGCCGTGCTTGCGCAAGTGATATGTCAGGGTAAAGCCCAAGCGTGATAGTTGCTCTCTTTTTGCTGATTGGTCTAATATAATCTATGCGCCATGACTTAGCGCCTAGCTTGCTGACATATAAATACAAGCGCCCACCGTCTGCCAACTTATAAGGCTTGTCTTTTGGTTTGGCTTGCTTGACTTGTGAATCTGTAAGCGGCTTAACTGATATTGACATTTTGACGGTATCCTGTTTGACGGCATTGAGTGATACCGTCTATGATACCGTCATTTAACAGATAGATAAAGACAACTAAAGAAAGCTATAATAAGCTAAACAACAAAAAACCCTACAACCAAAGGGCTATAGGGTTCTAAAGTAAGCTAAAAGTATATTATATGGTGCGCCCACCAAGACTCGAACTCGGATCGATCGCTTAGGAGGCAACTGCTCTATCCTGTTGAGCTATAGGCGCATTATGGAGTGACATTGTAGAAAAAACCCGCTATAAAAGCAATCAGCAAAATCTAAATAAAAACAATTTATGCTCACTCGCCGTTGCTAAGGGCGTCAGCAACATCTACAGAAGTATCGCCCGATACTTGTTTTGCTTGTGATGTGGGATTAAACAAGTCGTTTACGCTGTTTTTATAACCCTCGATATTATCGTAATCGTATTTTTTTAATATATCTTGGCCTACGCTTGAAACCAAAAAATTGCGGAAATTGATCGCCGCTGTATTGTCTGTCAAAATTACGCCTTCAAGCGCTTGCTCATCTTTTAATGCATAGCTAAAAGAATTCAGTGTGCGTGTCTCTGTACTACTGTTTTTAGCTTTTCCGGCTTCATTGTCTATAGTGTTGCCATCAGCGTTATTGGTATCTGCTTCTTTTTGACCAACTGCTTTTTGAGAATTTTTTAGTTCTGCTTGTAATGGCGCAAGACGTTCTGTGGTTAGAGTGTCATTAGCGACAATCATGTCTGTGCCCACCCCAACGTTTGAGTGCTCACTCTTGCTAGCAGTGTTATTTGGCAAGGTTAAAAGCGTAGTAGCAGGGACGTAGTTGGCCATTACTTGTACGTTAGGATAGCGAGACTCAAAGCTGACGATGACTTCATCTAATGGCGCTTGTAAGTTTTCTTCGATTTGCACATATAAGACACTTTTGGAGACGGTTTTTTCGGCATCGCCCTCGGTCATGGCCGTGGGCTCGTTTTGGTTTGCCATGATAGGCAGAGGATCTATATTTTTACGATTGTGAATCCATAACCAAGTAAAGACAGCAATGACGATTAGTAGCAGTAGTAAAGCTAACCCAGCCAGTAGCAGCTTGTAGTCTTTCATATATTACCGATCTTCTGTTAGTTCGTTTATTTTAAGAGTGAAATAAAATGCTTTATGTGACTGAGTCTAATTCTACAGTGATACTAAGCTTAAGCTTAAAGCTTTTGATGCAGCACTTCATCGGCCAAATCTGCTAGCATTTTTGCAAAGACATCGGTTTCTGTAGATGGCGTCATTGGCTGCTCACTACTTTTTTGACCCGCATTTTCGTTAGCATTGGGTGCGTCAGGTTGATAGTTTGAAGGGGAAGTGGGCAGATTGTCAATGGCTTTCGCGGAGGCGGTCGCTTGATGCGCTGCCAGTGGGGATTGACCTGTCGTAAGTTTGTCTTTAAGCCATTTAAAACCATGTGTTTCCCACCATGCCTCAAAGCGTGGTAATGGACTGCCACGTAAGGCAACAGGGAAATTTAACGTTCGTAATTTTTGTGCTAATACAGGGTCTTTAATGGTTTGGCGACTACTAAGGTAAAGCGCACTGCTCTCACCAGTATAGAGCCGCCTGTTCTGCCATGATCTATCATCAATTTTCATACGCGGCAATTGCCATAATTCACCGCGATAGTAAACAACATATAAACGTTGTTCAGGATGAATAAAAATGGCATCAATGGGGCGAAAAGGCATAGTATTAAGTCATCTCGTTGGCAAAAAAGTGAGGTGCTAACGATAAAGGGTAAGCGTTGATTTATCAAAAACGCCCACCTTATCCTCTCTTTTTTTAATATGGATAGCATCACAATGTAATCATGGTGGCGATATAATCATGGCACAAAGCGACACTGACTGTCGCAAGGTATTATAATACTGGCGTCTCTACTAGTAAACGTTCACTTTCAATGGCACACTGATAACCAGCGCGCCTTGTCAGCGTTATCAATTTTTTACATCGATTGAATTGAGGACACGCCCTATACTGTTCTTCAAAGTTGTCATTATATTAGCAGAAATGTAGCCTAGTGACGACTGGCAAACATGTATTGGTGAGTGTCGTAAGCAGCTTGATTTTTACGTTTATCAAGGCCATCAAGCACAGATGCTTTTAACTGATCAACCGATTTCATTTAGCGCGTGCTTATCCAACTTCCTATGCTGTTACTTCAATTTCTATTACCTTAATCAGATTATCCGCTATGTTTACCATTATTCAGTCGCACCGTACCGAAAAACTCGTTGATCAATTGCTTGTGCAATATAAGTCAAAGAATCAATCTGTGTTCGAGCCTTTTATTGTCATTGTGCCCTCAATGGTATTGGGTGACTGGTTGGACAAGACGATTGCCAGTCGTGCTGGCATCAGTACGTTGGTGCGTACCAAATTTTGGGGTCAGTATCAGTGGACGCTGATGCAGGACGTGCTAAGCCGTCACAATGCCTATTTGTTAGAGCATAACCCTGAGATAGCCGTTTTGAATGTGCCTGAAGTTGCCGTATTATCACCAACAGTGATGCAGTGGCGACTGTTTGGATATCTGACTTATTATCAAGAGTTGATTGTCAAAAATGAGGCACATCCAGTATATCCACTACTGGCCTCTTTGATTGATGAGCCACAAGAAGGGGTGAGGCAAGACGTTCTACAATCAGACACGGCACAACTAGATAAGCCGCAACAAGATGCGCGTATTTGGCAGCTGGCAAGTGATTTGGCCAGAGTATTTAACCGCTACTTGACTCACCGTGAGGATTGGCTGGCATTATGGTCACATCATCAGCCGCTTAACGTAGATGCTTTGATAGCAGATAAAGACGCGTTGTCTCTGCGCTTTGATAAGTATGCGCGCGCTACGCCTGAATGGTTGGTAGAACATTATGTGGAGCTGGAAGCTGCGCAGCGATTCTTGTGGTCGCACTTGTTTGCCGATGTTCATCAGCACCGTGTGAGCATTGAGGACAACTTTTGGTCAGCTTTGAAGCACAATAAAGCAAATGAGCGTGAGCAATTGCCCAAGGTATTGCGCATTTTTACCATTCAACAATTGCCTCAGACCGAGCTTGATTTTTTACAGCGCTTATCGCAATACATGGACATCACCTTATTACACTATAATCCCTCGAAGCTGTTTTGGGCAGATATTGTCGACAAATCGTGGTTACAGCGTCAACAAATCATCAATCCTGAAAGCGTATTTTTACGTGATTATGGTCACAGTTTGCTGTCACGTTTGGGAAAACAATCTCGCGATACCTTTGCCATGCTTGCCAATCTATCAGGTAATGAGCAGTACCAAGAGGCACTTGTAGAGTGGCAAGATAATTTTGATGATGGGTTTGGTGATGAGGCAGGTGAAGGTGTTGTTCATAATGCCTACGATATTGATGACAATACTTATCAGCATACGCAAAATAGCCCAAGCTTATTGCGACGTTTGCAAAACGATGTGTTGATGCTGGATGAGCAGTCGACACAACAGGCAACAGCGGGAAAAGTGTCAGAGGCAGTTAGCCAGCAAATCGAGTTGAGCTTTGAACAAGAAGCGTCAGACACGCCATGGTACGACGATGAGGTGCTAGAAAATAAACGCTTTGAAAAGGATCGTTTTTGGGCGATATCATCGCAAGATAATAGCCTAAGCATTCATTCGTGCCACAATTTACAACGCCAGCTTGAAGTATTGCGTATCATGATTGGACGTTGGCTAAATGAACCTATCAAAACCGGTCAGAAAAAACACCATATATCCGACATTGTGGTTTTGCTACCTGATGTTGAGCGCCATCATGCGCTCATTGGCTCTATTTTTGTCAGTGGTAAAGGTCAAGATGGTCTGACTCTACCTGCAAAGGTAACGGGTGTTGTCGATACTGATATTCGTCAGTTATGGGAAGCGATTATTGGGTTTTACAAATTGTTAGGCAGTCATAGCGCCCGTTTTGAAGCAGCTGAGGTCTTAGACTGGCTGATGTTGCCTCCTTTGTTTGAAAGCTTTGGTCTGACTCATGAGCAAATGAGCCGTGGTTGCGATTTGTTGGTAGAGGCGGGCTTTATCCGCAGTTTTGATGAGCGACACCTTAAGCAAACCTTAGACGCTAATGACTACGACTATCGCTTTAGTTTTGCCCAAGCATTAGACAGATTGGCCTTAGGATTAGTGATGCCAGAGGCCAGTTTGAGTGATTGTTTATATCCTTTGCATGAGGATGACTGGGCGAGTACGGCAATGCCTGAGATGAGTTTGCCATTACCACAGGTGAGCCTCAATGATGCGATGATTGTTGAAGCCCTTAGCCGTATCTATGTAGGTTTGGTTGAACGACGTGACGATCATACCCAACGAATGAAAGCGGAAGACTGGTTGGATCAGATTGAGACGCAAGTGATCCATCGCTACTTTGGCGATGTCGATCAAACTCGTACGATGCGCGCCATATATAATGCTATGAATGGCTTTAAATCAAGTTTGCGAGCCAATCGTCATTATAGACAGTACTCTAGCGGTGATAGCGCCAATAAGGAAGTTGAGCAAAGGCTGGCAGGCGTTGAGCAATTGCCATTAAAACTGAGCTTTATGCTAGACAGTATCGAAGACGAGCTAGAAAGTCAGCAAGTCAGTGCTGAGCCAACAGGCGTGATTACGTTTGGTCGATTTGGGGCGCTTAGGAACGTGCCTTTTGAATTAGTGGTGATGCTTAATATGGATCTCTCGGAGTTTCCTGCACGTGACCGTGATAACCGATATGATTTGATAAAAGCCACCAATGCTCGCCGCGGTGATAGAGTCAGTGAAGATGATGACAATGGCGCATTTTTGGATGCGCTGCTATGCGCACGTAGCGCGTGCTGGATATTTTATAATGGTCAAAGCCTGACGGATATGCATGAGCACTTGCCAGCCAATCCTGTCAATGAGTTGCTACAATTCTTACAAGGTGAGGTACAGTGGCAAGTAAATTCGCTTGAAACCTTACCTGAAAATATCGATCCAACGACTGAGAGCCTCAAACGCTATTTACCTAAGCTGATTAAACAGTGGTTGGTGACTGAACATCCAGCACTGCCTTTTCATCGCAGTCTGTTTGAGACAGACGTTGAAGATGACATATTTGAGCAGGAAAAACAGACCAACCTATCCAATCTTAGTGTTAATGAGAGTCAGTCTACTGCTGATGCTCAGAATAATAACGCCGTCACGGTATCTGATGAGCTAGATACTTTATTAAATAAAGCCATGCGTAAAACCAAATTGGCACAGAAAAAACAATTTCCCCCCGCGCCGTTATGGCAAGCCGTGTTTGATACCCTAAGCGGTAAGATAGCTAGCAAGCACACGCAATTGGTTGGCTTACCTAATAAAGCGCAATACGAAGTAATCGCTACGATGCTTGGTCAAGGCTTGGGTCAATTGGGGGAAATAGATGAGCAAACTTTGTCTGTATTGGCTGATATGTTAGCACTAGAGGGTTCTGTTGATGTCAATGACGCGACTAAAGTGTCTGCCCCAACTGTGTTTGATAGCGTATTTAACATTGGGGAGATAGACATTGAAGGGGGATTGGTCTATCAAGTACGTCACCCTGCCAAAGCATTTTTACGTACTCAGAAGGTGCATGTGGTACAAGGCGAAGAAGCGATGGCGCACCAAGAGCCGTTATTTTTGGATAACCTGACGACTTATCAGATTAAAGAGCATTTGATCCAGTCATTAGTTGCCGATGCAACCGAGCCAAGTAATGGCAATACGGCTATTGAAAATAACAACGCCACTATGATGTATCAAAAAATGATACCGGCAGGGGTGGCTCGCCAAACCACCATACCTAACCAAAAGCAAAAGCTACAACAGCAATGTGCCGAATTTAGAGAGCAATTGATGGCTAATGGCTTCGATGATATCGATATGGGTAGTGGCTATAGAGAGGGGTTAGAGAGTAATGGTTTACAGATGCTTACCCCAACGATAGAAAAGCCTATTGAAGTCAGAGATGTGGCAACACTCTTAAATGATAGCCATCATCACTCAGACAGAGACTTAGACCGTCAGGTAACAACAGAAGCATGGCGTAAATTGCTGCCTGCCTCTATTAAAATAAAAGGCTCAGTACCGATATTAGTGCCAATATCAGCACCATTATCAGTATCGCCAGATATCCATAATATAAATGCTCATAACCAATTGAGCCTGTCTTATGCTGAGCAATCGCCCAAGCAGTGGTTGAATATCTTACCGAACTCTGCCAGCCCCAGACACTTACTCAAGTTTTGGTTGTCGCATTTATATTGGCAAGTGGCCAGACGTACCACTACTGAACAAGTGGCATTGAATGATGGTGTCAGTATTTGGCGCTTTAATAAAGCCAGCTCGCAAGTGGATACCTATAAAAATGCGATGACATTTAAGCTAAGCCCCATTGTGTATGAAGATGCGGTCATTGAGCTGATTAAGTGGGCGATTTTTGGCAACCTGTCAGGTCAAGTGCCGATTACGCTACTGCCTGAGTATGCACTCAGTTACCTTGGTAAGTGCGCAAAAGCTGAAGAAAATGAGAGTATAACTGAGCGCTATTGGCCAAAACGAGCAGATTTTTCTGATTGGCTAAGACCCAGTTATTATTCAGATACGATATACGATACTTGCTCACAGCATGCCATTTGGCAATACGTATTGCGTGATCAAGATGCCTTTCAAGCTTTATCAGGGGCATTAACCACCTTGGCGCAACCATTGTATGAGCCGATGTTTACGGCATTAAGTGGTTTAGATAATTAGCTAGAAAGGCTAACGCCTAGTTTATTTCGCTTAGTTTCTTTTGACCTCACAGATTTTGACCTTGTAGATAATAATGAAAAGTATTCGCCTATATGACAGACTTTAGTGACACAACTGATATCTCTACACAACCGCATTTATTTGATGAGTATTCAAATGAATTTGATGATTTGACTTCGATGGCTGAGCCTAAGGCAGAGGCGACACCAGCAGTGGACGTCGAGTTAACGGGTAAGCACCTTATCGAAGCCTCAGCAGGGACGGGCAAGACGTGGACGCTAACTGGTATTGTGCTGCGTCTGCTGATTGAAGCACGGCGCGCGCCAGAGCAAATCATTGCCACGACTTTTACGCGAGCAGCTGCAGCGGAGATGCGTCAGCGTATTCATGATCGTTTGGTAGAGTTCTATCAGCTTCTACAATGGGTTAATAACCTGAGTGCGAATACCAACAATAAAGACAGCTTATATCCCAATATATTGCAGGTAACGCCTGACAGTGACGATAACAACAAGGATAAACAAGCAGATAATGACTCAAGTATTGATTTAAACGCTCAGACAGACATTGATGCGTTCAATCAAGATCTTGACCATGACCAACAGGCGGCTAAGGAAAAGCGCGCACAGGTAAGAAAAGCGCGTGACGAGTGGCTAGTTACTCAGGCCGAATATGTACGCTTAGATAAAATTATGCAAGATCCGGTGAATCTACACTTGGTCGGTTATTTATTAGATCATGTGTATAGCTACCCAATGGCGGAGGCGCTTCGACGCACTGCACTGGTACTAACGACACTGGACAAGCTCTTCGTCGGTACGCTCGATAGCTTGGCGCAAAAGTGGTTGACCGAATACAGTAGCGAGACTGGTCACCAGCAAGGCATGGCCATTATCGAAGACAGCAGCATTGAGCAAGTGACCGACAGTATTATTCATGATGAGCTGCGCCAATTTCAAAGCCGCTTGTATCATGAGCAGCCCAAACTGTACGCACTGATGGATCAGCAAGGCAATCTGACAGCAGTGAGCGACCATAAAAAGTTTGTTTCTCGTTCGCTTAATTTTATTTCCGCGCCGATTGATGAGATAAAGCTGGATAAAGACTTTGACTTTCATACGTATGAGCAGCTTATTGCTGAATTTACTCAGTTAGATTTGGCAGATATCCAGCCGTATTTGAATCCTGATTATAGAAAGTCGCAAGGATTTCGTGGTGGTTCTAACTTAACTAAACAGTTTGATGCCCTCGTTGAGGTACATCAAAAGATAGCAAAATATCAGTTGGCATTTAATAGTTATTTAAATGAGAGCGAACGTAAGATTTTGACTTCATTACAGGATGCTAGATATCCAGATGAAGACGGGAAAATTAAGAACTTCAATAAGAATAAAGAGAAAGAGCATCAGACGCTTTTTGAATTGGAGACCATTAGCAAGTTAATGACGCTTTTAGATATGGTTGAAGGATTAAATCAGCATATTGTTCTGATATTAGCCAATCTTAACCGTCTCATTGTGCTTGCCGTACGTGATAGATTGCCAGTGATTTTAGAGGAACGAGGGGAGACGACCTTTAGCTTACAAATGGTGCGTTTAAATCAAGCATTAACAGGACGACAAGGCCATAAGCTGGCACGTTATATTCGCCATCATTATCCAGTAGCATTGATCGACGAGTCGCAAGATATCAATGGTGAACAAGCCATTATGATTGAAAGCATTTATTTGCCAAAAAATAAGCGAACACAAGAGGAAAAAGATAAACCGTCAGGGTCTAGTAAAACCAATCGTGAGTTTTTGCTATTGGTGGGTGATCCAAAGCAGGCCATTTATGGGTTTCGTGGTGGCGATGTGGCCAACTATAACTATATGAAAGCCCAGTTTGATACCAGCAGTCGTTGGACGCTTGATACCAACCGTCGCTCAAATGCTGGTGTGATTCATGCACTAAACTGCTGGTTTGGTATGCCAACGGTAACAACTGATAATAATAAGTTATCGCAGCTGGGTAGCGGTATTTATTACCAGTATATCAAAGCAGAAAAGCTAGAATATGAATTGTCTTGGTTTAAGTATTTAGACATACTAGGCAATAACTTGGTGACAGAGGTACTCTCTGCTCAGCCAGTGAGCGTATTGCACTTGCCTAGTGGTAAAGACGTCGAGCTTGAGTACGATGAGCATGAAATCACCGCGCGTCATATTGCCACTTTGCTAAGCAGTGGTCAGACACTAAAAGGTAAAGCCATCCAGCCTAGCGATATTGGTGTGCTGGCACGTGCCAAAAAAGATTTAAAACGGGTTGAAGATGAATTGGTGAAATTGGGTGTGCCGACTTTGACCACCAGTGATGTCAGTATCTTTGAAACCATTATGGCAGAAGATGTTGCAGCACTGCTTAGCGCCATGCTATATCCGTATCGCCATGACATGATCAATCGGGTATTGACCAGTCATCTCTATGGCCTTAGCATCAAAGACGTTAAAGCGATGATGACGGACCATGAATCAGGCATTGTCGAGGCCAGCAGTACAACACTTGCTCATTCAAAAAATGCGTCAGCAATCGACAATAAAAAAAGTTATCAAGACTTTATTACCTACCTAAAAGAAGGGGCGCAGCGTTGGCAGCATTTTGGCATATTGTCGGCGTTACATTATCTATTGGACAAAAGCCCTTTGCAGCCACAAGGTGTTTGGCAATCTTTGGCGGCTCACACTGAAGGCGATCGGCATATCATGGATCTGCGCCATTTAATGGATGTATTGGCGCAGTACGGCACAGGCATGGGTGAGCATGAGTTGCTGGCTTGGTTCAGACAGCACATAGATGCCGCGCCCAATAGCGATTGGGCCAAGCAGTATCCGCTACCGACAGAGTCTGGTGTGCAGCTTATGACCATTCATAAGTCAAAAGGACTTGAATTCCCCATTGTCTATGTACTGGGTATGGGTGATGCCAGTAGAAAGTCTGGCAATAAAGAAAGTTACGGGTTGTATTTATACAATGCCGCACAAGCCCCTTCTGCGATGCTGCAGCAATCACTACAAAATCAATTAACTGGCAATCAGCGCCGCTTCTCACCACTACAAGGCTCTGCCACCACCGACGATTACTACACTGATATCGAGACAAATGAGGGTTTTGATGAATTGCGTAGGCTTGGTTATGTGGCATTTACGCGCGCCAGTGAGCAACTCTATGTAGTGCTGCAAGAACCGAAAAAAAATGTAAATTCTCACTTAAAACCGGTGTTTTATTGGTTTGACTCGCCAGAAGCAAATTTTGAATTGCCTGATAGGCTAAAAGGCACGATAGGCATAATCAGAGGGCATAAAGTCAATGAGTTCCATAATGACAACTATGGGAGTCATGCCAACCCAGCAGATTTAACCGATGCGACTCAGCTTACTACGACCAAACCCATGACAGAGACTATTGAGTACGATGCTTTTTCAAAGGTCATGAAAACCAACTACTTTTATGGCTGGGCCAAGACCAGTTTTACCGCGCTCGCCCGTCAGTTGGATGAATCCACACAAGCGATGGTGATAGTGGATGAGCGTATTGATGACGCCATAGATATTGACCTGAGAAACACATCCGCTTCGGCTGAGCCATTATCCAATAGCAGTGAGCCTTTTGAAGACGGCCATAAACTAAATTTCAAGTTGGAAGATGATATCCGTTTTGCCTTTGTTAAAGGGGCGAATGCTGGTACATTTTTGCACGAGATATTTGAAAAAATTGATTTTACCAATAAATCGCAGTGGTCTGGGGTGATTGATAGAGCGGTTAATAGCTATCAGTTGCCGCTGGTCTATAGCAGTGCCGAGCAGCAAAGCCGTCGATTACAAGGACAAGAGGGCGGAACAGTTGGCCTCATTGAACCTGATTCGATAGATACGACGAAGCATGACGCATTGATCAGTTGGATTGAAGAGGTGATACATGCGCCATTATTGGCATCCAATCAACCTTTACGTTCTCTTAGCGCCAGTCAGCGGTTTGCTGAATTAGAGTTCAATATGGGATTGTCAGAGCAGTTCAAAGCACAGGATATCAATAAGCTGTTTCAACAATATCTGCCTAATGACATAGACAAACACGTCAATCTGGTGCCACAAAATAAAACGCATTATCGTTATTTGCGCGGCGAAATTGACTTAGTATATGAGCACGCTGGCAAGTATTATGTGGTCGATTACAAAAGTAATTTCTTAGGAAATAGCCTAAGCGATTATGATGAAAATACGCTAAAACAAGCCATGTCAAAAGCAGGATATTGGTTGCAGGCAGCCATTTATCAAGTAGCGTTGCATCGGTTTCTCTCCATGAGAATTCAGGATTATGCAGGTAACGAAGATAAGTATCTAGGTCCTGTAGAGTATGTGTTTTTACGTGGCGTATACGATCCATGTTCCCAAGCAGGCGATAACTTATCATCTAATAGGAGGGAGCCTGATGGTAGCACAGCACATGATAACCGCTATGGACTGGTGACTTGGGATATCCCAATTGATTTTATTAAAGAATTAGACACGTTATTTGGCCTACCTGATTCGTAAGTGCTAAATACAAATTAGCCATCCAAAAAATATTCTATCGATGAAGCAGATCAACATAGAGACAAGCATACAATGAGTAATGACAATAAAAGCAAAGCAGCGATTGGCGTACAAGAAAGCTGGGCCAGCAATATCAGTGACTACATTCTATTGCGCCGTCAGCAGACGTATGCAGCGTATCACGCAACACATGCCAAAGCTGACACCAACAGCGATCAAATCGATAAAGCAGAAGGCAACAATTTATTCACTGCTTTTTTCGTTATGTTAGCGACACATTTAGAAGAGGGGCATACGGTATTAACCATTGAGGAAGCTGCGGATGAAGTACCGTTGCAAGGCCAAATCAATAATGAGATCGCTGCGCTATATGGGTGGCAACAAGCATTATTAACAATGCTAGCAACACCAATCTTTGCCTTGATACAACCCCAGATGAACACGCAAGTAGAAGATGATTCGGCAACTGACATATCACTATTTGTTTTGCTCGATACTTTATTTGATAAGGGAGGTCAGCTTTGGACGCAACTTGCCCTTGGTAATCACGAAAAGGAGATGCTAAACAAGCGCTTTACGACGATTGTCAGCTTATACCAACTACTAAAAAATACAGATTTAAATTTTTTCCTAGATTTGGTCTATCAACATGCTTTATTCGCAGAAGTTGACAATAATATTGCTAAACAAAATAGCCTAAGTAAAAGCAATCAACCTATTGTCTATGAAGAAACTGAAAATCAAAAAGAATCAGCAGTATCGATAACTTTTTGGCTACATCGCTCTTGGCAAGCGGAGTTTAACCTAGCAAAGCATATCAGTACTATTTTAAATCAGCCCATCACCCCTCTAAAATTATCAATACCTAAACATTTAAACGAGCAACAAATAAAAGCCATTAACGTGGCCAACAATAATGCATTCAGTATCATTACTGGCGGTCCAGGCACAGGCAAAACCTATACTGTCGCCCAGCTCGTTATTGCGTTACAGCAAGCCACAAAGAGTAGGGATGCGCAGCAAGAGAGCATTAGATTCAGTACAGATAGCGCAAGCCTAGCGCTCGCAGCACCGACTGGTAAAGCAGCACAGCGAATGCAAGAGTCTTTGCAAGCGGCTCTAGATGCATCAGACGTTAAAATGCAATTACAAGAAGCCAAAACCATCCATCGCTTACTGGGAATTGGTCGAACGGGTAGACCGCGTTATGATGCCACTAATCCATTGGGTGAGGACATCATTATTATCGATGAAGCGTCAATGCTCGGTGTTGAATTGGCCAATTATCTTGTTAGCGCCGTAAAGCCGGGTGCAAGGCTGATACTGTTGGGAGATGCCAACCAGTTAGCAGCAGTAGATGCAGGAGCAGTACTGGCTGATTTGTGTCGTATTCCGATATTGCAATCTATTCATGCAGAGCTACTCGAAAGCCGCCGTTTTAGCGCAGAATCGGGCATTGGTAAACTTGCGAATCAAATCAATCAAACACAGGTAGATACCCAACAAATTTGGCAACTGTTGAAACAAGATGATGCATTGAGCTTTCAATACGTGAACACCTTGCAGATAGACGAGATTAATAATAACAAGATAAAAAATAGCCTAAGCAAAGAAAAAAATATTTTAAAAATAGCCAAAAACTACAATCCCTACATAAAAAAAATTAAAAACCTGCTAAGAGATCCAATAGAAAAATCCGTGCCAGAATTGGTAAATTCAACAGTCACCTCACTAGTGGAAGTATTTAACCAGTTCAGGGTTTTAAGTGCTGGTCATAATGGCGAATGGGGTGATCACTATATCAATAATTATCTGACCCAATGGCACCTTACTGAACTTAAGCTACCACTGGGTCAGAACACATGGTTTCATGGTCGTCCTGTTATGGTTCTACAGAATAACTATGAGCTAGGATTGTTTAATGGCGATATTGGTTTTTGTTTGCAGACAGGAGACGAAAGAGGTCGATTGGAAGTATTTTTTGAGAATAAAGCGCAAGGTATCGCTGTCAACCTGCTAAATGAAGAGGTAATTGCTACCGCATATGCGATGACCATTCATAAGTCACAGGGATCTGAGTTTGATCATGTTGCCATTACTTTTGACAATAGTCATGCCAGATTGCTCAGTAAAGAGCTTATTTATACAGCAGTGACACGGGCTAAAAAACAAGTGACCATCTATAGTACAAAATACGCGTTTGAAAAAGCGGTTCAGACGCCAACTGAACGCCAAACTGGCTTGACGTTGCAATTTGAAAACTTAATAGACAAGTATTAAGAAATATAAAAAGAGGACTAAAGTTGCATACCTTTGATACTGTGCTAGAGCATATTAATAAAGTTATTTATAATCCTAACCAATTGACTATTACTTCAATTAAGGAGGAAAAACAAAATCTAGAATATGCTGCTGGTACATTTGAGTTAATCAACAAATTGACTGTTAAAACAGTTAGATTCAGAGTAGCTAAGAAAACACCTACCAAAGTAGGGCAGTTTGTTACTTTTTGGGAAAAGAATTCCAAAGGTATTAATCAACCTTTTCAATATGATTCATCACCAGACTTATTAGTAATCACTACATTTAAAGGTAACCATATATTTGGGCAGTTTGTTTTTCCAAAAAATGTCCTACTTAGACATAATATTCTTAAGTCTGATTTTACAAAAGGTAAGATGGGTATAAGGGTATATCCTAGTTGGGATAAGCCAACCAGTAGTACTGCTTTAAAGACCCAAAGTTGGCAGCTCGATTATTTTTTCATGGTTAATGATAAAAGCATACTGCCTATAGAAAAAATAAGAGCATTGTATGAGTAGCAAAACTAACAGTAAGTGTAAAATCCAAACGCAAAAAAAGCATCCGACTTGGATGCTTTTTAATATAATAAGAAGATAAAGTTTATTAACGTTAAACTTTGTCTTCTTTAATCGCATAGATACCCGGCAAATGACGCAAGTAACCATGGAAATCCATGCCGCAACCATACACATAGCGATCTGCAACATTGATACCGACAAAATCAACTTCAAAATCTGCCACTTTGCGGTCATGTTCTTTATTAAGTAGAACACAAGATTCGATTGTTAACGGCTTTTCTTTACTCAATTCTTCGACGACTGCTTTTAACGTGATACCTTCATCAAAAATATCATCAATCAGCAATACATGCTCACCAGCAATATTGACATCAGGCTTGAATTTCCAATCAAGCTCATTCGTACCTTCATTATCGCGATAACGTGTTGCATGGATATAATGCATACGATGATAGAATGTCAGATGAGTCAATAACTGACCGGCTGGGATAAGTCCACCGTTCATAACGACCATAACAATAGGGTTCAAACCAGCATAATGCAAGTTAAGCTGGGCGGCAAGACGCTCATAAGCAGCAGCGACTTCAATACTGCTGATAAGGCACTCTGAGTTGCGCAGGGTTTTTTCTATTTCTTGATTACTAATTTGGGTCATGAGTTGCGCCTTCGATAAAAGTGCTGCCTATTTTAGCAAATTTTAGTAAATTTGCCCAACATTACGTTTCTGATAAGCATAATAATATTTATTACTCTGGTTTTTCTACGATAAAAGGACGGTAATAGTTTGCTAAACGATTCAATGAACGATCTGGTAAGTCTGGCAGCAGCTTGTTAAGTGCCATACTCATGCCTTTATCGATGGCGGCTTTGGCAACGGGTACCGATTTACGTTTAATCATACCAAGCTTAAGCGTTTCGGCGTAACGACTGATAAAATGCGTCAAGGTCGCTTCATTCATCGTTTCAAGCGCTATTTTAAATGGCTTGGTATCTACGTGCTCAGGCGTGATGGCGGCAAAACCTTCATTGATGATTTTTGCATCGCCTTCAGATAACTTAAAGCCCACGCGTTTTATACCGTCATTATCAATAAAAGTCGCCTGATCTCTTAAAAAATGAAAGCTGGGAAGCACTTCTTCGTTATTTTCTTTGCCAAGTAAGATATTGAGTAGCGTGTCTGTCGCCCGTTCAACCGTTATCACCACTTTACGCATGGCAGCTTGGCGTTCAGGGTTTGGAATAATCTCAACCAAGCCAACCAATAAATTATCGATAAGATCACGCGCAGTTTGATGGGTCAGTGCGTCACGATAGGGGTAATAATCTACTTTTTCATTCGATGCAACGACTTGTTCGGCTTCAGTGATGAGTGCTTCTAACTTGTCTGAAGGTACGAATCCAAAATAATGTGCCATTATACTTCCTTTATTTGTTTTTTTAATGCCTCACCAACGTTACATCCATCGTCAAATCGGTTACTATTTCAACAGAACACCAAACAAAGACTCACCATACTCAATGCAAATAAGTGATGCCGCTTAGTTATAAAATGTAAGGCTTGGTTGAATAGTGATTATCTTGCAGGATTTTTATGACTTACCTAACAATCGATGAGATGAGTCACTCATGGCACACTAATTTAGCATATTTTTGATATTTTGATTTAAAAAGCTTGAACTTATAAGGCTATCTACTACTTATCTAGGGAGAGATAACATGAATAGTGCTATTGTACTGGTGTTTGGCGTTGCCGCCATGCTTTGCGGCTATGTATTTTACTCAAAATTTATCGCCACCAAAATTTTGGCGTTGGACAACAGTCGTCCCACGCCAGCGCATACGATGAAAGATGGGGTCGATTATATCCCCACCAATAAATATGTATTATGGGGACATCATTTCACATCGGTGGCAGGAGCAGCACCGATTATCGGCCCTGCGATTGCGGTCATTTGGGGCTGGGTGCCTGCCATCATTTGGGTGGTCTTGGGTACTATTTTTATGGCTGGTGTACACGACATGTCAGCCATTTGGGCGAGTATGCGTAATAGAGGCCAGTCGATTGGTTCTATTGCTGGTACGGTCATGGGCACCCGTGTTCGCAGCTTGATGATGGTTGTTATCTTTTTATTACTACTGATGGTAAATGCTGTATTTGGCGTTGCTATCGCCAATATGATGATAAAAACCCCATCTGCTGTATTACCGGTTTGGGGCGCTTTAGTGGTTGCCTTTATTATCGGTCAGTGTATTTATCGCTACAATATGAATTTGGTTTGGGTATCCATTATTGGGGTAAGCGCGTTATACGGACTTATCTACTTGGGTCCCATGTTCCCTATTGTGTTACCTGAGACGGTCTTTGGCTTACCAGATAATGCAGTATGGATTCTCATATTATTTGGCTATGCGGCGGTCGCTTCCTTATTACCAGTTTGGATGCTGTTACAACCGCGCGACTATATCAATGGTCTGCAGTTGTTTGTTGGTTTGATCTTATTATATGCGGCTATTTTTATCGCAACACCCGACATTGTCGCGCCAGCTATCAACCATGATCTACCTATCGGTACGCCGTCACTTATGCCACTGCTATTTGTCACGATTGCTTGCGGTGCTATCTCAGGGTTTCATGGGTTAGTGGCGACGGGAACCACTTCCAAGCAGATTGATAAAGAAGAAGATGTGCGTTTCGTTGGTTACTTTGGTGCCTTTGGTGAAGGCATGCTGGCACTTGGTGCAATTCTCGCTGCCACCGCAGGTTTTGCGACTCTTGGCGATTGGCAAGCGGTTTATCAAAAATTTGGCGACGGCTCCATTGGTGCCTTTATTGACGGTGGTGCTACTATCCTAAGTGCAGGTGTTGGCATTGATATGGTACTAGCACAGACGATGCTGACTGTAATGGCTGCATTGTTTGCAGGGACTACGATGGATACTGGTGTACGCTTGCAACGTTATATTTTCCAAGAATTCGGTGAGTTTTATAACCTGCCAGTATTGAATAAAAGCGTGGTCGCAACGTTACTTGCCGTCGGAACTTGTCTACTGTTGGCGTTTGGCGCTGGCGGTATTGATGGTGCGGGTGGTATGATCATTTGGCCACTATTTGGTACGACCAATCAGCTCATGGCAGCCTTAACATTGATGGTCGTAACGGTCATCTTGTTGCGTAAAGGTAAACCAGTCTGGTATACCTTAGCGCCATTATCGTTCTTGTTGGTTATGACAGTCTTTGCGCTATTGATTCAGCTCAAAACTTTTTACACAGATGGCAATTGGCTGCTTATCATTATGGATATCATCATTTTGATAGCAACGGTCTTAGTGACATTTGAGAGTCTATCGGTACTGCGTAAAGAATGGTCATTGCACAAAGGCAAGAGTGATGTCTAAAACCTAAGTATCAGCACATAATAGGTATCAGGAAATAAGTCACCTTCAAATTGCATTTCTATCAAAAACGCCAGCCGCAATCGCTGGCGTTTTTTGTCTCATATAGGCATGATAGATAATAAGCAAAATATGAGTAAGCTATGGAAAATATAAGTACATCAAACGATACAAAAAACACTCAACCGTGGTGGCAACGGTTTACGGCTGGGCTGAATGAGTTTTATCATGCGCCTTATCGCCAAACGATGGCACGTGCCGCACGTGATGAAGAGGATTTTTTTATGCTACTGATGTTTGCCGAAAGCTTGGGAATTGACAATCCTGCCAGCTTTTATACGTTAGAGTTGCAGCCATTGTTTCTAGAAAATTTTCATGAATGGCACACACGAATGGGTATGGACAGGTGTCCTTTTGACCATGTTGGCTGTTGTTAGTCAGATCAATATAAAAAAGAGTCCCGAGAGAGACAAAATGAGACTGAGATAAATTTTTAATGAAGAAATGAGAGACAAGTATGGCGTTATATCCTCTGGACGCATTAGTGAAACAACTCACCACGCAACCGATTATATTTATCGGTGGTAAAGGCGGGGTAGGTAAAACCACGACGGCCGCTGCACTTGCCAGCTATTATGCCAGCCAGCAGCAAAAGACCTTGATAGTCTCAACTGATCCAGCACACAGTTTGGGCGATGTACTGAATATACGTTTAAATAACGAAAAAACTGCGATAACGCCTTATCTGGATGCCATTGAGCTAAATCCTGATGTTATCGTTGACAAGCATTTTGCACAGGTTGAACGTACGATTAAAGCTTATGCCAATCCAGACATGATGCCCAAAATTCGTGAACACCTACGACTATCAAAATCAGCACCTGGAGCGCAAGAAGCGGCGATGCTCGAATCTATGTGTCAGCATTTGGTCACGGCAGCAGATGCCAATTACGAACATATTATTTTTGATACAGCACCGACGGGTCATACCTTGCGGTTACTCGTACTGCCAGAGATGATGGGTGCATGGACAGATGGTCTATTGTCTCAGCAGCGACGACAAGCAAAACTGCGGTCGGTGGCGACGCATTTGGACAGTCACAACCAAAAACAGACCGCGCCAAAACATGATGTAGCCAATCCGTTTGCCCCAAAAAAAACGGATCGCTGGGAGCAAGCAGTATCTGTGCTAGAAAAACGCAAGCAGCTGTTCCGTCAGGCAGGGTTACTGCTTCATGATCGAGCTCAGACAGCGATTGTATTGGTGATGACCGCTGATGTGTTGCCATTGGCCGAAACCAAACGGGCGATCGAGCAATTAGAAGACAGTAAACTCACCCCCGCAGCAATCGTTATCAATCAGCTGATATCACCCACTCAGTCCGATGAGTTTTGGCGTCATCGTGCTCAGCGCCAGCAGCAACTGATGCAAGATATCGAGCAAAATTTTACGGATTATCCACTCTATCCCATTTATTTACAGCAAACAGATGTACGCGGCACAGAGGCACTGAGTGCTTTATTACATTCCGTGCCATAAAGAACCAAAGCACAAAGCTAAACTGAAAGCTAAACTGGTCGTTGACAGCAATTTGCAATTACGATTCTTGCTTATATGATTGTAATTTACCTGACAGCGACCATGCCATGTCTGCTCGTAGCAATTGTGCTTGCTCGGATTTGCCACTACTGAGCGACGACCATTGTGGTTTGCCGCGGGCTTTTTTTAGCTCACTTGGTAATTTATGCGGTGGCCACACAGTAATGGGATGTTTTTCCTTACTCACATCGTCATCATTGAAAGTTTCAAAGCTGTTTTTCTCGCCTTGATGTCCTTTATACAACAGCTGAGTGGCATCTGTAGCAGCATGACCGCGATGGCGTAAGGCCGTGAGTAAATCTATCGACCGAGTGGCCAAAAGGGTCAACGTAGCAGGGTCAATATATAAACGTTTTACCCCAGTAATCTTATCGGCAATACTACTGGTGTTAGATAACAAACCACCTGCGATACCGCCTATCGCCGCGCCCAATCCCAATGTCGTCCCCAATGCTGCTGCATCAATGCCTAGCCCTAATAATGCACCGGCGGCAGCACCAGAAGTGGTACGAATGCCATAGCTTTTAAGGAGTTCAGGATCAAACGGATCTTGCTGATATGCTTGCAATTCAAGCGGGGTCGCTGCCACTGCATTGTCATAGAACTTGTATAAATTGAGCAAACCGTGCTGCATCGTGCGCTCACTTTGCCGAACGGCTTCTTGCATTTGCTGCAAAACGGGCATCGGGTCATCGTCTTCACCAATCTCGCGCACAAAGGCCGCCACATTTAATAAAAAATCAGCAATGATAATATGGGCTTCGTCATACAGCTGTGCCCAATTTTCGGTACGCCGCGCCATAAGCTGTTCCAGCATTTCAGAGTGGGTGAGCATAGTGGCTAGGTTTTTCCATAGCCGCATCTCATCTTCAAACTCAAAAGCCACCGAGTCAAAGCGCGTCGAGATATGTAGATTTCGTCTTGCCAGCATGGTCTGCCACTCGTCGATATTGGCATCCTGACTGTCAGTAAAATTAAAGACAGGCATAACGGGTATTGCTGCCCATGACAAAATCGCCAACTCATCTTTATACTTACCCAATACAGGCTCTCGAGCATCTACCACGTAGATGGCCATATCACTTGCCAACAACTGACGAATCACTTTGGCTTCTTGGCTATAGTCATCGCCCTGCAAGTCATAACCCTGAGAAGCAACACTGGCTGCACCTTGGGCAATATCTGACGCCAAAAACTGCTGCAAGCGCTCGATTCCATCACGGCGACTGGCGGTATTGTCTTCTAGCCAATCCATAAGTCCTGAGGCGTCTTCTAAACCGGGAGTATCATACAATGCCACCAACACTTCACCTGTTTGACTGTCTGTCAACCGTGCTTGCTCGACGTGGCGCGTGGTTGCGGCTTCGTTTTTTACTTCACCAAAATAGACATCACGTAATAGAGTACGCAGTATTGAGGTTTTACCAGTATTGGTATGACCGACGACGGCCAATTTGAGCGCTTCACCACTGGCAATGGTTTTTTTGGTCATGTTTTTCATTGTATCTGATGTTGATATCTCAGTTGATAAGTTTTGATTACCCTCCGTGCTATCTTGAGTCGGCATTGACTGAGTCACAGGCGGTTTTGAGTCATCAGGAACTGCCTCGTAAGCTTTGTCTGCAAAGAGACCAGTAGGCTTGAGGTACTCTTTTTTATTGTCATTATTCATAATAGCGTCTTATATTGATAGTAAAAATCTGGCTAAACTCTAATTAACCATGGCTATTGACCAAACCTATTTTTCGAGCGGAGAGTGCGGTTTGCCACTGCTGGTCACGAACGTTCTTATGGTCTGATGACGCTAATTCAACTTCAGCGCCTTCTTGATCCGCTTCATCTTCACTCAAACTAGCCTCATTAAGCAACTGCACAATCAACCCATCTTTTGCATGACTGGCGATTTGGTCAAGTTTACGTAGCGTGCCGCGGTCAGGCAGCGCTTTGCTATGAATGCCCAACAACACTTGTACAGGATTATGGTCTAAGTACGTCTTCAACCGTGCCATGTCTTCACGATCATCAATGATACCGAAGTTCTCAATGTCACTATTGTCATGCAGATCATCACCAACACCAGATTGCCACCAATTGTCTTGCGCTGACGGATATTCTAGTAAGGCAACAAGTTTCTTACCAGCGCTGACCGTGGCTTTTGGGGCGATAGGCGCTGGTGCTTGCTTAAAATCATCGGCATCCACGACATGACGTTGCCAAAAGTTTAGTATTTTTTGATAATAAGGCTGTTTGATGTCCAAACGCATTTTTTTACGGCGAAACATGAGTGCACAAAACATCCATGCTATCGCTCGCGGCACGATACCGTACAGCAATAAACTGCCCACCAACAAGCCCGCCCATTGCCGTGCCACAGAGAGTGACATCGCCTCGGTCACCAATCGGCTCTGTACGATGGAGGCATTGTCCGGTACATCAAATCCCACCATGCTTGGTAACCAGCCAAGTATCTGAGTCAACGTAATGAGCGCCTGATCGGAGAGTAGGGTTGACTCCCAGCTAAAGCTATACTGACGTACGACTAATAAAAATATGATCGCCAGTAGCATACCTGTTAACGTGGCCAGCCATAACTGATGACTAAATTTTCCAAGATACCAGCGCATACCGCTGTGCTGTAATTGACGTTCATACAAGTCGACTGCCGCCTTCGTCACATCGTCTTTACCACGGATAAGATAACTGGGACTCACAAAACTGGCAAACCAATTCGATGAGGGTTTGCCTCGATTGACCAATGTCAGTAGCAGCCAGCCTACCAACATGATCGTATGAAAGCCCAGCAGGCAGACCAATACATAAAAGAAATTGACCACGTTGGTCTGTAATAACGTAAATAATCCCAAAAACCCTGACAGACACCACACCACGCTCATGACAACCATGATGCCTTTGATACGACCCTCAATCTTACCCAGCACTTGTGCCATAGCGCCATTACTGTCGATACGCGATGCCCTGCGCTGCAATTTTTGCATCGGTTTGCCATCCTCGCCTTGTAGTTTCTCGGTGATGAGCAGCGGGTCAGTGGCAAAGACATGATGCTGAGTCTCAAGCGTGCGTACCAGCTCAGTCAATTGATCTTGGGGAGATAGCATAGGCGATAACATCCGTATAAAAGCGTTCATTTGGTAGGCAGTTTTTGAATATTGTAGCGTATATATAATTGAGGTTTTATACCTTTTTGTCATGGTAAATCTGATAAAAATACGCCAAAATTGGTCATAACAGGACAATATTAATGACAAATCTCATAAGACGCCGTTAACAATAATCAAAAAAAGGAATCGTTATGAATCATAAAACGTGTCTAGTCATCGGTGGTACGGGCGGCATCGGCAGAGCCATGGTGGAACAGTTAGTAGACAGCACTAGTGAAAAAGAAAGCCGCCAAGTTTTTGCGACGTATCATAAAAATGTGCCTGATTTTGCTGCGGAAAATCTGCACTGGATACCCATGGACATCTGCGATGAACAGAGCATCAAACAAGCAGTCGATGTCATCCGCCAGCACACCACGCATATTGACTGGGCTATCAAT
The DNA here is from genome assembly GCF_904846715.1 of Psychrobacter vallis. Classification (GTDB taxonomy): domain Bacteria; phylum Pseudomonadota; class Gammaproteobacteria; order Pseudomonadales; family Moraxellaceae; genus Psychrobacter; species Psychrobacter vallis. The sequence continues at coordinate 13,000 of NZ_CAJHBU010000004.1, read as the reverse complement.
TGTGCAGGGCTATTACACACGGCAACGCAGCAACCAGAGAAAGCGCTGCGTCAGGTTGAGACTGAGTTTTTTTTGCAGAATATGCAAGTAAATGCCTTGGCAAGCCTGCTCATTGCCAAACACATCAAACCACTATTGGCGAGCGCTTGCCGTAGTAATGACAATCCAGCTGTTTTTGCGACGATATCGGCACGTGTGGGTAGTATCAGTGACAATCAGCTGGGCGGTTGGTACAGCTATCGCATGAGTAAAGCGGCGTTGAATATGGGTATGAAAAATCTGAGTATCGAGTGGAGCAGATCACTCAAAGACGTGTGCGTCGTGGTCATGCAGCCGGGTACGGTAAATACCCAATTGTCAGCACCGTTTCAAGGCAACGTGGCTGACGGACAGTTATTCTCGCCAGCCTATAGTGCTGAATGCTTATTAGAAGTGCTGAGCCGTATGACAGCCGCGCAATCAGGCAGTTTCGTTGATTGGGCAGGTGAGTCCATACCGTGGTAGTGGGCAATAATAGCAGACAGTAACGGTTTGCTGCGTGGCGGCGTGATGACATAAAAAACGTTCGAGCCAGCTAATTCATCAACTGTTTAAATCATCAAGTACAGCAGACCCAAAATAAACAAAGCGGCCATAATAAACAGCAAAAAGCTGATGACTTTGGTCGCGGTGGTGGCCGTACCTGTTTGCTCTTTGCGCACTTTGGTTTTTTTGGCAACGTGCAGAACCATTTTTACATGCTCAATATTATCCTCAAGATAATGATCGCCTTCAGGCACAAAACCCAGAGACTCGTAAAAGCTGAGCAAATAGGCTTGCGCAGAGAGAATAATAGGGCGTTTTTTGCCATATTTCTTACGGCAAGACGCGATGGCATGGGTCATTATTTGCCTTGCTAGACCCTCACCTCGGTGCTCTGCCAGCACAAGTACTCTACCGATGGCAGGCATGGCGGTATTGCTCGCTTTAATAGTAGGATCGGCTACAGACAGATTGGATTTTAACTTATTAAATTCAGGTGGAATAATGCGGCAATAACCCACCAAGGCCTCATTTTGATGGGCAACAAGATGCAGACAATCAAAGTCCACTTCATCCATGTCTTGATAAGCGCAGTTTTGTTCGACCACAAATACTTGTGAGCGCGCTTTTAGGATATGGTAAAGATCAACTGAGGTCAGCTCATCAAATGTTTTGATAGAAAATTCACAGGTCATAATTCAGCAGCTTTTGGCAAATCAATTATTGATAATTAATTGATAGTAAATAAAGGTGACACCTTGCGATGTTGCAAACAGATGGCATTATAACGATATAAACGCCTATCAACCATTGATAGTTTGACTGATCTTGTCCAAGTTTAAACTATCAGACATGGCACTGAATATCTCAAAGTACTTCCCACCTTTTTCATATAGTTCTTCGTGCGTGCCAGTCTCGACCACTTGGCCGTTTTCTATTACCACTAAGTCATCGGCGTCAATGATTTGAGCAATGTTATGCGAGACCATAATCACTGTGCGGTCTTTTTTGATTAAATCCAAGCTTTTTTTCACCTGTTGACTGGCAATGGCATCGAGACTGGCGGTCGGCTCATCCAGAAACACAATGGGCGGATCTTTTAGGAACATCCTTGCCAGCGCAATACGCTGCTGCTGACCACCAGACAGGGATTTTGCCGTACTCTCATAACCGTTTGCCAGTTTGATGACTTGGTCATGAATCGAGGCTTTTTTGGCAGCGACAATGATATCTTCGTCACTTGCCTCGATATTGCCATAACGAATATTTTCACTGATTGTCCCTGAGAAAATATGATTGCTTTGTAGCACCAAACCGATTCGCTGGCGTAACTCATGGGTATCACAGTCGGCTAGGTCACGTCCATCTAACAAAATCTTGCCAGAATCTGGTTCATAGAATTTTACCAATAGGCTAATAATAGTACTCTTGCCAGCGCCGCTCAACCCGACTAGCGCAGTAATGCGATTGGGTTTGATGGTGAAGCTGACGTCTTTTAGCGCTTGTGTGCCATTGGGATAGGTAAAATCGACATTTTTCAGCTCGATATGACCTTTAAGATCGGGGTTTTTTATGCCATTGATATTTTCAACTTGCTCATCATCTTCCAATATATCAAAAAACCCTTCAGCATAAGTCAGCGCATTATTGATTTGATCATAGATACGGTGCAGCTGCCGGATAGGGGCAGCGACGTTCTGAAACAGCATGACATGAAATAAAATCATGCCGATGGTCATCTCGCCTTTTAACACAAAATAAGAGGTGAGCAAAATAATCACCACCACGCCTATTTGTTCAATAAAGGTCTTTATTGCATCATAAATAAAACCAATGCTACGAATACGCAGCTGATTGTCGGTCATGTCTTTTTGAATGGCGAGGTGTTTTTCGGCCTCTATAGGCTCACGAACAAAGGATTTGACCACGCTAATAGAGTTAATGAGGGAAATCACCAAACCGCTTTTGGCTTCTCGAAACCCTCGCATCTGCCGACGAAACCCTTGCAAACGTCTGGCTTGTTTTTGGCTGATAAAGAAGTAAATCGGAATGATGATCAGACCAACCAAACCGATCCAAAAATTGGTCGAAAACATAATAACGAGCGAGACAATCGCACTGGCAAACAGCGGTAGCATGTCGATAAAGAAGTTTTGGACTAAGGTCGTCAGACTGCTGACACCCAAATCGATACGGGTTTGCAGTTTGCCGCTGTCATTCTCGCTACTGGTGTAAAACGCCATGCGATACGTCAAAATACGCTCGATGATTTTTTGTGATAAATCCCGCGATAGATTGATACGAATTTTTTCACCAAAAAAGCGTTGCCCAAAAGAGATAAATATCGACAATATCTCCTTTGTTAATAACACCGCACTGATGATCGTTAACATCCGTACGCCAGCCGCCCAAGGATCGGACAAGGTAGCGATTTCAGTCAAGGTATCGACCGCATAACGCAGCACAAAGGCATTGACTTGCGCGGTAAATGAGCCAAGTACTGTCAAAATGAGGGTGGCAATAATCAACGTTTTGTAAGGTGCGGCAAAGACGGCAAGTTTTTTGAGAATATCCCACAATAAGGCTCGCCGTTCTCTTTTCTCGACGGGAGGCTTTTTATCTAAGGGTACAGGGCGTGTTTGAGAAGGTGTTGGCATATTATTTTGTATAAAGCTCACTTTTAGAATTAGAGAAAAACTCTCTTTTTTGGACCCTTTGAACCGTTTATCTCTTTCGCTAATTCATCTAGATTATTGGTAGGGGGCGCATACACCTGAGAGAGAATGTATTCAATCAGTTCGTAAGCATCCATAGTATTATTTGGAGTTAACTCCTCACCTGAATGACTTCCAGCGTTACCCAACCATTTCACAGCCTCAAAATGCTCTTTTATAGTTTGATATTTATCTGGTAGATGATCCTCGATCCTACTATGTAAAGATATTTTTTTACTTCCATCTTTTTTAGAATACAGATTTACACCTTGATCTGTAAGAATACCTTCAATAGCTATTCTTACTAAATTAGCTGCTGCAGAAGGAGAAGTAAAAAACAATTCAAATGACTGGTTGAGGATTTTTTTGATATCAGTAGGCGTATCTTCTGGGATAGTAATTAAATTGAGGTTTGGATGAAAAAATAACGGGCGATAATAATCATCCCACTCTTGATGTTGTTGTCCATAATCATCAACATCTATATCGGCACCCACACTTCCATGTCCTGTACATAGTACCTTGCCTTCACATCTATCATTATTACATTCAAAGACACAGTTAAAAACATATTCAATCCACTCTGGTTCAAAATCGGGATGTTTCTGCATCTCATCTAAGTCACAGGTTGTATATTTATTAAAACTATCTTTCTGAATACGTAGAAGTCCAATATTACACTTAGGACAATTATAATCCGGTGAATTACTCAAGGTAAATGACTGCTTATATAGGTTTCTATTCATTTCTCGATACCCTGATTACTGATTAAAAACTATCAGCAGGAATAAAGACTTCACCCACCATGATACGGCGTGCTGAGCGGCTCATCGATACCTTTTTGGCTTGCCAGCGCCCATCGACTTGCTCAGTTTTCCCGCCAACCAATAATGTGCCAGATGGATGACCAAAGCGCACCTCAGACAACTGTTGTTTGGATTGGCTACCACCAGCCGCTTGATTCACAAGTGTCCCTTGCGTCGTTGCGGCTGCGGCAATGGCGACGGCTGCTGTGCCCATCATGGCATGGTGCAATTGTCCCATGCTCATCGCTCGTACGAGAAAATCAATATCTTCCGCAGACACTTGGCTACCACTGGACGCCGTATAGCTGCTCGGCGGTGCAACCCAAGCCAGTTTTGGCGTATGCTGGCGAGTTTGTGCCTCACTGATATCATCAAATAAACCCATCGCTACGCCGCCATGAGCACGAATGGTTTCCAGCTTTTCTAGTAAAGCAGTGTCACTATTAATATCGCTCTGTACTTCTGTACCCGTTAAGCCTAAATCTGCAGCTCTTAAGAAAATAGTAGGAATACCTGCGCTAATAAAAGTTGCCTCAAAGCGACCAATATCAGGAACCTCAAAATTATCGACTAAATGACCAGTAGGGAACATGTCGCTTGAGGAATCGACTGGATCGATAAACTCAACTTTGATCTCAGCCGCTGGGAAAGTTACACCATCGAGCACAAAATCACCGGTTTCTTGTACTTGTACCTTACCTTGAGCATCGGTATAAACAGGAATATGAGCAATAATCGTACTGCCAATATTTTGCTGCCAAATACGTACCGCGCAAATGCCGTTAGCAGGGATACGATCACTTGCCACCAGACCCATGTTGATCGCACAAGCACCAACTGCAGCGGTTAAATTACCACAATTGCCACTCCAATCAATCATAGGCTTGGCAATATTCACCTGTCCAAACAGATAGTTGACATCATGGTCATCGCTATCTGCTGGTGACAAAATAACCGTTTTTGACGTGCTAGACGTACCATTACCCAAGCCGTCAATTTGTTTGCCATATGGATCTGGGCTACCGACAACTCGCAATAAGAAATGGTCACGGTCGCTGCCTGCTTTCTGACAGCGTTCTGGCAAATCAGACAATTTAAAGAACATGCCTTTTGAAGTACCACCGCGCATATAGGTAGCGGGGATGGAGATTTGCGGGGCGAAAGGTTGATTTGATTCGGTCATTATAGAAAGTCCTTTTTCAGTTTATCAGAATGGGATTCGGTAATATCTAATAATTGTGGTAAAATGCCACAACAGTATAACTTACTGAGTTTTAACTTATTTAGGAGAGTATCATGGCAACAGCCAGTATCCGACTCGATCGATCGTTAGTCGACAAAGCGCATGCAATTGCAAAAGCTCAACATCGTACACCACCAAAGCAAATTGAACATTGGGCGACTATCGGTCAAATTATGGAAGATAATCCTGACCTATCCTATGAATTTGTGCGCCAGCTATTAATTGCCAAAGCAGAAGTCGATGCTGGTATGGTTGAGCCTTTCGAATTTGGATAGTTTATATTGGGAAAATAATGAAGCCATCTTTAAGTATTGTTCAATCACATAGTTTTAAAAAAGCCGTTAAAAAATTACACAAAAATCAAAAGTCTGATTTAGATGACGCTATACGTGCCATCGTTGATGACCCTAATCTAGGTACACAAAAGGCAGGTGACTTGTCCGCTGTACGTGTTTATAAGTTTAAAATGGTCAAGCAGTTAACGCTACTAGCTTATCAAATTGATGATGGTGAATTGGTTTTGACTTTATTAATGGTAGGGGCACACGAAAATTTCTATCGCGACGTTAAATTGATACTTTAGCACGATCTTCTTAACCTGACCCGCCCGATACTGCTCATAAACAATATCTAGCGTGCCTTCGATAAATTCTTTCGTTATCTGGTTAGATTCGACGGCCCGCCAGTAGAAGTGACAGAAACTATCTCTAAACCAGTCAGCGTTCTTTTAATTTCGAGGGTGTCATGTGTTTTACTACTGATTGAACCCATTGAGCCCATTCTTACATTACTGATTTCATCATAACTGGTACGGGCGTTTTGCCAAGGGAAGCTTGTATTCACTAACATGTTTTCAAAGTGCCCCGAAGTATTCGCTTGCATCACGACCAACGCGGCTTGGGCTTGGCGCATATAGCCGCACATCTCATCTTTACCGCCTTCTACCTCCCATGTGCCCTCTGGCGTCGTATGATTAATCATCACCATCACATCATTACTATAGTTACCACAAGCGGCAACTGGGTCATTCATAGCCAGTGTATTATGATCAAACAAGAACTTTTCTACATGGCTGGATGACAATAAATAATAGCTTTGACCCAGATATAATACGACACATGCAATTAACAGTTTGAACCAACCCATAAATCCCTCAACGATCTACAATAATAAATAAAAGCCTTATTATGCATAAATTACTGATGAATGTTGAGTAAAATCTAGATAATGGAGCTATTTACCTTTATTGCCATTCAACTAGTAATGATAACGACAAGAGATAATTGTCAGATAGTTATCATCGACGACATACACGAGCCGATTGGCCTCATCAATACGCCGTGACCAAAATCCTGATAGGTTTTCTTTTAGAGGTTCAGGTTTACCGATACCTTCAAATGGGCCACATTTACAGTCATTGATGATTTTATTGATACGCTTTAACGTTTTTTTATCTTGTGTTTGCCAGTACACGTAATCCGTCCATGCTAATTACTGACTCATTATCATATCCTTTTTGAGCATTACGCATTTTCAGTTGCGCCATCTGTAGGCTTTTTACTATCATCTTCCGTATAAACCAGCTCATGCATGGTTGTCTTGCCAGCTTGGTATTGGGCAATAGATTCTGCCAAATGCGCGGCATTAGCAGGCGACTTTAACAAATAAAGTGTCTCCATCAAACTGTTATAATGAGCAAGCGACATGATAACCGCGTCACTATCATTTTGACGACCTATAATGAGCGGATCAGCATCGTCAATAACTGTATCTAAGACAGCTTGAAAGTCTCTTTTTGCTTCAGAAAAGCTGATAATTTTCATAGAGTCTCTCTTAGTAATGATTTCTATAAAGTATCATACAAATAGTCATTACTATCAACGAAAAAACTGATGTTATATAAACAGGTTATACAACATCGGCTCTATTACAATTACTATCTTATCGTGCTAAAAAGCTAAGCAATATCCAACGTGCCATCGATAAACTCTTTGGCAAAGCGTTGTAACATACCGCCCGCGTTGTACATTTTTACTTCATCTGCGGTATCTAAACGGCAAATGATAGGCACATCAAGTTTGCTACCGTCAGCACGGTTAATCACCAGCGTCATCAGCCCGCCAGCAGAAACCTCACCCACGACATCAAACACTTCTGTACCATCAATGTGCAGCGTATCGCGTGTGACTCCCTTTTCAAACTGTAGCGGTAGCGCACCCATACCCACCAAGTTTTGACGATGAATACGCTCAAAATCTTCTGCGACGACTACTTCCACGCCAGCCAAGCGCACCCCTTTGGCAGCCCAGTCACGGCTTGAGCCTTGACCATAGCCATCACCTGCGATGATGATAAGCGGCTGTTCACGATTCATATAGGTTTCGATGGCTTCCCACATACGCATGACTTGACCTTCGGGCTCCACACGAGCCAGCGAGCCTTGAATGATCTCGCCGCTTTTACTATCAATGCCATCGCGTACCATTTCGTTCAACAGCTTAGGATTGGCAAAAGTCGCCCGTTGCGCGGTTAAATGGTCACCGCGATGGGTAGCATATGAGTTATAGTCCTCGGCAGGCAAGCCCATAGTATCCAAATACTCGCCAGCAGCTGAATCGCTTAAGATAGCATTGGACGGTGACATGTGGTCAGTGGTAATGTTGTCACCCAATACTGCTAGTGGGCGCATACCTTTTAGTTTGTTCATCGCTGCCATTTTGCCTTCCCAATACGGTGGGCGGCGAATATAAGTGGTCTGATCACGCCAGTCATATAAAGGACTTAACGCTTTGCCTGTGTCTTTTTTGGCTTCATCGAACATCGGGATATATACAGCATTGAATTGCTCTGGTTTCACCGCTTTGGCGACGATTGCATCTACCTCGTCATCATCGAACCAGATGTCTTTTAGATACACGTCATTACCATTGTGGTCTTTACCCAATGAATCCTTTTCGATATCAAAACGAATGTTACCTGCAATGGCATAAGCGATCACCAGTGGTGGCGACGCTAAAAATGCTTGCTTAGCATACGGATGAATACGACCATCGAAGTTACGGTTGCCAGACAGTACAGCCGTGGTAAATAAATCACGGTCGATGATTTCTTTTTCGATATCAGGGTCAAGCGCACCGCTCATGCCATTACAAGTGGTACAGGCAAAACCAACCACATCAAAGCCAATTTCTTGCAGCTCAGGCATAAGGCCTGCTTCTTCTAGGTACATTTTTACGGTTTTTGAGCCGGGCGCTAATGAGGATTTCACCCAAGGTTTGCGCAATAATCCTTTGGCATTGGCATTACGTGCGACGAGGCCAGCGGCAACCATGTTGCGCGGGTTTGAGGTATTGGTACAGCTGGTGATAGCAGCGATAATGACTGCACCATCTGGCATCAGGCCGTCTTTTGGTTCAGGTAGTTTTTCATCAGCGCCATGAGCAATGCCTTTGGCAACCAAATCCGTGGTCGATACGCGTGCATGTGGACGCGACGGGCCTGCCATATTACGCACAACGGCTGACAAATCAAACTCAAGCACGCGTGCATACTCAGCGTTTTCCATGCCATCAGCCCATAGACCAGTTTGCTTAGCATACTGCTCAACCAATTTGATCTGAGGCTCAGAACGACCAGTCAGACGCAGATAGTCGATGGTTTGCTCATCGATATAGAACATCGCGGCAGTCGCGCCATATTCAGGGGTCATGTTGGAGATAGAAGCGCGGTCACCAACGCTCAGTTGGCGCGCGCCTTCGCCAAAGAATTCTATATAAGTAGATACCACACCTGCATCACGCAGGAACTCGGTCATCGCAAGTACGAGATCAGTACCGGTAATGCCTTTTTGCAATTTGCCCGTTAGCTTAACACCAACGTAATCCGGCAGGCGCATATACGAGGGATTGCCCAACATGACGCTTTCGGCCTCAAGTCCACCAACCCCGATTGAGATCACGCCCAGCGCATCGACCATGGGGGTGTGGCTGTCTGTGCCGACTAAGGTATCGGCAAAGGCCACTTGTTCACCGGCTTTATTTTGTACGACTTGGACGACTGGTGACATTTTTTCTAAGTTAATCTGATGCATGATGCCATTACCGGGCGGTACGACGTTGACATTGTCAAAGGCATACTGACACCAGTTGATAAAGTGAAAGCGGTCATCATTACGGCGTTCTTCGATAGCGCGGTTTTTCTCAAACGCGTCTTCTTCAAAGCCGGCATGTTCAACGGCTAGTGAATGGTCGACGATGAGCTGAGTTGGCACGATAGGGTTTACTTTAGAGGGATCGCCACCTTGTTCAGCGATGGCATCACGTAGACCTGCTAAATCAACAAAGGCCGTCTGCCCTAAGATATCATGACAAACCACGCGGGCAGGATACCAAGGAAAGTCTAGATCTTGTTTGCCTTCGATATGCTGCTTGAGCGCCGCCGTCAGATCTTCTGGCGGACAACGACGTACGAGGTTTTCACACAGTACTTTTGAGCAGAATGGTAGCTTGTCATAAGCACCCGCTTCGATACGCTCGACAGCTTCGCGGGTGTCAAAGTAATAAAGGTCAGTATCGGGAAGGGGTTTTTTAAATTCATCGTTCATTGGCTGTACTAAAGCGTTGTCCATAAGTCACCTTTGGCGGTTGGCTGATTTGAATAGAAGAAAAAAAGGAGTAAATTTTTATATATAAGAAAACTCTATAGAATGAATGAGTCCACTTTCAATATTCATATTAGTAAAGCCTTGAGGTCTATAAATAGGTTTGTTGTCCTTAACCTCTACTGGCAAACTTTCATAAAGACCTATACTTGATAATTTTGGGACTTCATGAGCCGGAGTAAGGTTTAATAGTAAATTTGCACCTCGTAATCCAAATAAAAACAACCCAATTTCATTATCCATAGTTATTGGCATCATTAATTGTTCAGTTGGATTGTTCAAGTAGCCTTCTTTATTTTCTAAAAAATATATGCCCATTTTATATGCGAAAGGCTGTTTACCTAAGGCGAGTGCAACAGCATAGGGTGATGGATAACCTTTTTCTGAATCAGTAAACCCTATTCCAATATGAAAATTACTATCAACACTCAAATTTATTGCAGTTTTTAATAGCCATCGCTCAAATAGAAAACCATCAATTGGTCTTTCTGTTTTCCCTTTTGCAAAGCAATTAATTGCATATTTTGCTTCTGAATCTAAAATCGAAAAGTCATTATTATGTTTTTTACATAAAATCTTACGAGTCAGTGAGTTAACTCCAACTTTTTTAATATTTTCACACCAATCAAACCCTTCTACAAAAACTATTCCTTCAGGAAAAAGAGATTTTGAGATTAAATGTTCAGCAGTAATTTCACCTTCACAGTCACCAAAATATCCAGCCCAGCATTTATTTTTATTATTTTTCATAGAACTATTTCCAAAAAACAGCCAAGTTGAGCGATTTTTAAAAAATCGCTCGTCTTAGCAAGATGATAAAAACACCTTTAATATTTCTATCCTGACAACTTAACGCGCACTCATATCAGGAACAGAACGCAACTCTTCACCGATATATTCCGCACTTGGGCGAATGATACGGTTGTTGGCACGTTGCTCAAACACGTGTGATGCCCAACCAGTCAAGCGCGAACACACAAAAATTGGCGTGAACAGTTTGGTTGGAATACCCATAAAGTGATAGGCGGAAGCATGGAAAAAGTCAGCATTACAGAACAATTTTTTCTCACGCCACATGACTTCTTCACAGCGCACTGAGACAGGGTATAGCACGGTATCGCCAACGTCAGCGGCCAATTTTTCAGCCCATTCTTTGATGACCACGTTACGCGGATCTGATTCACTATAGATAGCGTGACCAAAGCCCATAATTTTGTCTTTACGTGCCAGCATCGCCATCATCTCGGTTTCAGCTTCATCCGCTGAGCCAAAGCCTTCAATCATATCCATCGCCGCCTCATTCGCGCCGCCATGCAAGTGACCACGCAGTGAGCCAATCGCGCCTGTGATACAAGAATGGATATCAGACAGCGTAGACGCACACACGCGAGCGGTGAAAGTTGAGGCGTTAAACTCATGCTCAGCATACAAGATAAGTGAAACGTTCATGACCTTGGTGTGTAGCTCGTTTGGCTTTTCACCTTTTAGCAGATGTAAGAAATGACCGCCAATGGTTTCATCGTCTGTTTCTGTCTCGATACGCACGTTGTCATGGGTAAAGCGATACCAGTAGTTGATAATGGATGGGAACACCGCCAACATGCGATCGGTTTGATCATTTTGCTCGGCAAAGTCTGTCTCGGTCTCAAGGTTACCAAGCATCGAGCAGCCCGTACGTAATACGTCCATGGGATGGGCGCTGGCAGGAATACGCTCAAGCACATCTTTGAGCGCTTGCGGCAGACCCCGCAGGGTTTTTAGCTTGGCTTGATAAGCATCAAGCTCACTTTGCGTTGGCAAGTTGCCATAAAGTAGCAAGTAGGCCACTTCCTCAAAAATGCATTTGTCCGCCAGCTCCGACACGTCATAACCGCGATAAGTCAGACCAGAGCCTGATTTTCCGACGGTTGAGAGTGCGGTTTTACCAGCGACTTGTCCACGAAGACCTGCGCCTGAAAGTTCTTTCTGTGCTGCCATGATTAAAATCCTTTTATTGGTGGCTTTTTTAGAGGTTGGTTAAAGTGAAGTGAGAAATACTTATTTGTTATCGGCAAACAATTTGTCTAGCGTTTGCTCAAACTCATGATAGTTTAAGAAGTCATATAGCTCCATACGGGTCTGCATGGTATCAACGACTTTTTCTTGCGTGCCATCATTTATTAAATGCTGATAGACATTCAATGCTGCTTTGTTCATCGCCCGAAACGCTGACAGCGGGTACAGCACCATATCAACACCCACACCATATAATTGATCGGTGGTGTATAAATCGGTTTGACCAAACTCAGTCATATTGGCTAACACGGGAATATCTAATACTTCCGTAAACTTGCGATACATCTCGATATCGGTTAGGGCTTCGGCAAAGATCATGTCTGCGCCTGCCTCAGCAAAGGCAACAGCGCGCTCAACCGCCGCGTCTAGTCCTTCAACGGACAAGGCATCAGTACGTGCCATTACCACAAAATCAGGGTCAGTTTTGGCATCTAGCGCGGCTTTTAGGCGATCGACCATCTCTGAGATACTAACGATTTCTTTATTAGGGCGATGACCACAGCGTTTTTGCGCGACTTGGTCTTCTATATGTACCGCCGCCACACCTGCCTTTTCCATTTTTCTGATGGTTTGGGCAATATTGAACGCGCCACCAAAGCCTGTATCGATATCTACTAATAGCGGTGTATCTACGGCATCGGTAATGCGGCATGCATCTTCTAAGACGTTGTCCAAACTGGTCATACCTAGGTCAGGTAGGCCAAATGAGGCATTGGCGACGCCTGCCCCAGAGAGATACAACGCTTGGTGACCGACTTGCGTTGCCATCATTGCGGTATAGGCGTTAATCGCACCAGCAATTTGTAAGGGTTGATTGTTATCGTTCTTTTGTTTCAGGGCACTGCGAAAACGCGCGCCAGCAGTTGCTAAAGTCATATCGTAATCCTTACAGGGAGGGGTGATTATTCTCGTTATAGTTATCGATTATACGCAGTTATCAACGGCTGAAAAGTGGCATTTTATCGATATTGATTAGTATTAATTTATAAATAGTTTATAT
>NZ_CAJHBU010000003.1 GCF_904846715.1 Psychrobacter vallis | reverse complement strand
GAATTATTTATTAAATATACGAAATCTTATTTTAATAGAATAGACTTATATGAGTATATTTCTGAGTAAGGTTATACAAAACCTTAAAAGCTAACCACCATTAGAATGGTTGTAGCATATGTTCTGTTCCAATATCCGATGTACCTATCCTCTTTTTACACTATTATCAAAGACAACTAATTTAGACTGAGCAACATAAATAATAGATAGGCAATAAATGTCATTTATTACCCATATCAATGAAATAATGAATATTTTTTAATTTTTTAGACAGAACGAAGCTACTCTAGAGAAAATTTAGAATTGGATTTTATGATATAAGAGAATTGACAGGAGTTAGATTAAAGTAATAGAGTTATAGGCTAGAGTATAGCGTCAAAAGCAGAACTTTTGAAAAGACAGGAGATAATAATGGGGATGTACTAGTGGCTGGAAAACGGCTGAAGATAATAATAAAAGCTTTATCTAGCTGGTGGGAAAATAGGACTAAAACTAAATTATAGGTAACAAATAGTGTATTTTTGAGTCCATAGAAGTCATAAAATATCGTAAACGTTATTAAAAGGCTCAGTGTTATTAATTATATTTGAAAAAGTGAATATTATCTTTACTTATCAGAAGATTTAGAACTTTGCATTAAAGGACTAGTCGGTTATACCATTAATAGATAGGCGATATAAAATTTAGACTACCTTACATTTAAGATGGTAACTCACAATGACTGAGTCAACCAACGGTTTTATATGTGTACAGATAACTCAATAAATTATATGATATAGCCCCCATAAAATCCTAGAGTTAAGAGATTTGAAGTATGGTGGAATAGGCTATATAAAAATGACAAGTTCAATTTGAATCTCAAAACTACCTATTTATCACTAATAAAGTTGTATATGGCTTATGTAAAAGCATTAGAAAGTATTTTTTTAATTTTTAGTACTTAAATTTAGGATTTTAACGACGAGTACCAAATTTTAGTTTTAAATCGCTACCCGTTATAATTTAATAAAGTTATGGAGGTCATATCATGGAAGCTTCTAAGCAAAAAAATATGAACCCTTATGTAAAATTCACCCTGATGATTTTAACATCAACTATCATCATGTATGTCATGATGTATTTCAATACCTACCAATGGGATCATATTTATTTTAGTGAGACTAGAGCCTATATGGCACTGTATATGGGTGCAGGTATGGCAGTGGTCATGTTGGCCTTTATGACCAATATGTATAAGAAAACTAAGGTCAATTTGACGATTTATGGTCTGAGCGTGTTGATGTTTGCGATCGGTATTTGGGGCGTGAGATCACAAGCAACGGTTAATCAAGTTGATTGGATGCAGGCAATGATACCTCATCACTCAATAGCCATTCTCACCAGTAGTCGCGCTGATATCGAAGACCCGCGCGTACGTAAACTTGCTGACGATATTATAAAAGCACAGGAGCGTGAAATAGCTGAGATGCAAGCGCTTATTGAAGAGCTTGAGTAAAGCACAGGGAAGTTACCTACGAAAAACTCCTGACTGTCGCTGCATTGATACAACGACGCTTGGCTATTTCAGCTTGACTCACAAGGATAAGGCGATCATCAATCCTCGATTTTTCATCTCTAGTGATTTTAATATTACCTCCTGTTAATTGTAATGAGTGAGCATAGTTAGTTTTGACTTGAGATTAGCATATATCGTCAATTTTTAGTCCCAAATAGCACTATAGCACTCTTTAATCTTCGACATATTATTAAAGAGTTTTCCTTATAGGTCACCTTGTTTAATTTTTTTGTGGCCCTTGTATAAAGTCATCTCAATTGACAAAATGCAAAAGCTTTACTTTACCTTATATATTCTCTACGTTTGTCACTATATAATTTAACCATTGTCGATAGTAAATCATTTCACTCTCATCCATACAGTAGCAAAGCCCTAAGAAATGTAGTCGTTAATACTAGTTAGATAAGCTGTTGTTTTTATAGGACAAGCTCTAGGCGTTAAAGCATATTTTTTGCTAATACCAGTAGTTTTTAAGGCTTTACTGATACCTGTCGGGCTATAGTTGAAACGCTGAGCTCACTCATAGTAATAATCGTTTGTTTAATTTGATCAATAACATTTTTAAATATCAGGAGCCTATATCCCATTTATAAAGTATTGCTCATATAATGATTTACATTACTAACATTATTATTAAAAATTTATTAAAAGCTATCAAAATTTAACAAAAATCTCTTAGTTGGTATATATATTAATATTAGGATTCATTTAAAGTAATGGTTAAGTTGCAATGTTCAATACTATAATCAATGATTTATCTTAATTTTATTAAGGATATTAAAATGAAGACAATAACTTCTAACCATGCATTTCAAAGTAAACTCTGGATCGCGTTACTGGTCAGCGTTGTGGCACTTAGTGCTTGCAGTAATGAAGTGGAAGAGACGCCAGATAGTACGATGGACACGACTGAAGCTACTGCTGTTGGAACAGAACCGACTGATACTGAAGTAGGTACGGACACTACTACGGGTGAAACAACTACGGATATGGGAATGGCAAATACAGACAGTACCATGGATCCAGCTGGTACAGCCACTACCGATACAATGACGGATAGTACCATAACCGATGAAATGACTGATGGCTCAGTAATTAGTGATACCACAATGGTAGATGAAAACAATACGAGTTTCAATCAAGACCCAGTAGAAAGTACTCAGTAAATTGTAGATGCCACAGAGTAGAATCTACCTATAAGTAGATAGTAGCGACATTAGAGCGTGTGTCTTTAAGCACTGTGCTGAGTCGGTCATACCGGTTAAGTCTAACTCTAAAAGCAATAACGATACTTTGGATTGATATTTATATTGCTGCCGCCATTTGGTAGAAAATGCTTTTGCTAGGTTGATTAGAGGCATCGCCACTCATTATGAGAAGCTTAAAGACCGTTACGGGGCTGCGATCATACTAGCTTGTGTTTTTATTTGGTTGCCTTTGATTTGAATTCTATACAGTCCCTAATCTAAGTGTAATAAACCCAAGTTATTAGTCCATAAAGTAATTGCTCAAAGGATTGTTCTAAAGTGCTGGATGTCATGAGAGATCCCATGGCATTTTCGACTGCATTTATTTAAATAAAAACCTCTAAGAAGTGGTCTGAAATAAGTCGACCATGACAAATAATTGTGTCGTATCATACTGCTATGAAGAAGAGATATCTTGTATTTACCGATTTAGATGGAACACTACTCAATCACCAGGATTATAGTTTCGCTCCTGCAAAAGAGGCCTTAGCACTTTTACAATATCGCTCAATCCCTCTCATTATCGCTACGAGCAAAACCTTTAGTGAAGTAGTAGTGCTTCAAAAAGAGTTAGGCATGCGGCAGCCTTTTATTGTTGAGAATGGTGCTGGGATATTTGTGCCCTCAGAGTGTGTACTTGCAAAAGAGGTGACGTTTAAAGAGAAGTGGATAAAATTCTCTAAGGCGTACTCCTACATCGAACTGAGACTTTTTTTCACACACATGAAACGGAGCTACTCTATAAAAGGTTTTGGAGATATGAGTGTTGATGAAGTAATACAGCATACAGGTTTGCCAAGAGAAGAAAGCCTAAATGCCATGAAACGTGACTTTAGTGAGCCTTTTTTGATGCAAGACGAAAGAGAGCTTGAGGCTCTTAAAAAAGAGGCAAATGAAGATGGCTTTGATATAGTAAAAGGGGGAAGATTTTTTCACCTTGTCTCACTCCTACAAGACAAAGCAAATGCCATGCTTACACTTGCTCACATGTATGAAGAGTATTACAACCAAAAGTGCACCAAGATAGCCCTTGGTGATAGTGCAAATGACTTTACTATGATAAAAAAAGCAGATATTGGTGTTTTAGTTCCCCTCTATGATGGCTCTTTTAGCGCCATAGGAAACGCAGATATAAAAAGAGCAGACTACCCAGGACCAAAAGGTTGGAATAGCTCTATACTGGAGATATTTGATGAACTCTAAAGCGCTTGCAAGAGAGATATTTGCCGATGCACTTGAGGCGTCTTTGCTAAAAAAATTCATCTCAAAATATTGCTAGCTTGAAGAAAATATTTTAAGTGTAGGTAGCAAGAAATATGGTACCCCCCCCTAAACATAATATTGTAGTGGCACAAATATAATAGATGTAGCGATAATAATAAAAGGTAACCGTGAAGGTTAGAGTACCGCGCTTCGCTCGCAATGACACTTGCTGTCACTGCGAGGTTTTGAAAAATCATGGCAGTCTAGTTATTATGAGATAACATCAGAAGGGAGAATAAGATGTCAGATTTTTTTCAAAACGGCGTTATAACAACACTACAGAATGTGGGAAATCGCTCCTTAGAAAGCATAGAAGAAGAATTATTGCACTTTTCAAAACGCAGAAATATGGTGCTTTTACTTCCCGCTCTCTACTCAGAGTTTGAAACGCCAGCGATGCAGACTATTATTGATGAGCTTAAAAACGTGAAGTATCTCTATAAAATTATACTTGGACTCGACTGTGCAACTGAGGAGCAGTTTTTAGAAGTAAAGAAGCGTATGAGCATTTTGGAGTGTAGTGTTGAGGTACTTTGGAATGATGGTCCAGACGTAAAAAAGATATATAAAGAGCTTACAGATGAGGGTTTTCCTGGTTTAGACACTCCAGGAAAAGGTCGTAATGTCTGGACGATGATAGGTTATGGTCTCACAAATGAAGATAACTATGCTTTTGCCCTGCATGATTGTGACATAGTAAACTACTCACGAGCGCTTGTTGCACGGCTTTTTTACCCCATAGTACACCCAGGACTTGATTTTGAGTTTAACAAAGGCTATTACTCTCGCGTTACAAACAAGCTCCACGGTCGAGTGACCCGTCTTTTTTATACACCACTCATAAAAGCCCTCAAGATTACTTTTGGCTCAAACCACTACTTGGAGTATATGCAGAGTTTTCGTTATGCCCTCTCTGGAGAGTTCGCATTTATCCGCTCTCTTGGTCGTGGTATTGGGATTTCTCCTACTTGGGGGCTTGAGATTTCAACACTCTCAGAAGTTTATAACAACACCTCAAGCCGTCGTATCTGTCAAACAGAAATCATGGAGAGTTATGAGCATAAACATCAAGACTTAGGCTCAAAAAGTGAAGGTGGTGGCATTTACAAGATGGCAAACGATATAGCTAAAACTCTTTTTAGAATTTTAGCTCAAGAGGGAGTGGTTTTTTCAGAAGCCTCTTTTAAAACACTCCTTGCTTCATACTACCAGCAGTCGCGTATTGAGATTTCAAAGTACAATGCACTCAGTAAGATAAATGCCCTTGAGTATAACCGCCAAAATGAGATAAGGGCAGTCGAAGCTTTTGAAGAGGCTATCAAAGAAGCTGCAGCTGAGTTTTATGAGGATCCAATGGGTGTTGCATCCCTCTCTCCGTGGATTACAGTGCGTTCCGTTTTACCTGACTTTTCCGATAGATTTAGAGCGATGGTAAAGGAGGAGTCAAAATGATAGTTATAACCCTAGTTCGGGATAAGTGATCCATTAAGCTGCTGATAGTATTGATATTTTCTATTACTCTTGAAGACCAGCTAAGTCTTTGAAGGCAGGTTTCTCTATAAACTACTGTCAAAAGCATGACTTTATAAGGTCACATAATAATTATGCAAATAGTATCAACAACTTAAGCACAGGCTTATCCCGAATTCAGACTATAATAAGCTTAAAGACAGTTAATGGGCTGCGATCATACTAGCTTGTGTCTTTATTTGGTTGCCGCTGATTTGAATTCTATACAGCCCCTATATTAATTATGTCCCTAAACTTTTAGCACAATAATCTGATTAGGATATACCCTACGGAAACCAGCTGTAAGTATGCTCTAATATATTAATAGGCCACTCAAAACAGACATCTATCATCGAACCACTTATATTAGATCATCTATAGTTATATAGATGAAAGCGTATTTGGTATTCTGCTATAAAAAAATACATGAGGTTGGTTGAAGGCTATCTCACTTCACTCTTAAAAATCGTAAAATCTAACAAAAAATAAACCGCCCTACTCTTAGCGTTAAGGCGGTTCGATAAGTCTAGGTTGAGCGCTCAGCTATCTTAGTATTAATCCATTCTGCAACTTCACTCGCTACCCATACTACTCTCACCTGTGTAAGTTGTACTTTTTTAGGGAATGTTGGATCATGACGAACAGATTTTTCATTGATCATTTCATAAATCGTAGAACGACTAAGACCAGTATAATGGCTAACATCCTTAACACTTAATAGCTGTGGGATATGATTACATTGCTCGATTACTGGCTGTGCTGTGTTTAAATTTTCCATGATTATCTCCTCGTAAGTTAATGAGAGCGTCATCTCTCATACAGTTACGGAGTCCCATATTTTTTTACGGCATCCCATACCGTCCGATGGTTAGCCTTGATTCAGACGATAAAAAAAAGAGCTGCATGAATCAGCTCCTTTTTATGTCGTATATCTGACTTAATAGTGTTAACTCACCGCTGTCACACTTTTCCGTAGCCCCTGCTCAATACTGGTTACGTTCTGCGTCGCTAACCCATTTTGATGACTGCCGTTTGCATCCTCTGTCTCCATCGGATAAAACTCTTCAGCCACATCAAGCAGACCATCGCTATCAATCTCAAAGCAGGAATTGACATAGCCTTGTTTGGCTGCATGCTCTAACGCTGCTTGATCAAAGCCGTGTTCGATAAGCTCTTTATCAATTGCCTGTGCATCTTGTACTGCTTGTTTGAGTGTCACATCATTACGTAGCGTCAAATCTACAAAGTAGATCGGCGTACGATAGCTTTGCGTGGTGCTTTTACCTCTGAGCGTCAGTTGCAATGGCAAGCATGACAGCTTATTGCCAGATACGGCGGCAAAGTAACTTAAGCGAGCTGCCAGTGTGCGAATACTATTAAAGCCTGTCGTCCTAAAGATAAATGTACCCAGCTCATCGTCTTCACTCAGATTCACGTAGAGTCTGCCATAGGGTTTGCAAGCACCGCCTTGTGCTAGTGGACAGCGATCAGGGGATGGGCAAGGCAATTGCTCAACGCCCTTATTGGTTCTGCGCTGACACTGTTCACCGTCACCCACGCATAATGGCCGTCCGGTTTGTCTATCAAACAAGGTGTACTCAGCACGAAGGTTTAATTCAGGGTCATTAAACAGCATGCGCACGGGTATTTGTCTGAGCTTACCGTCATTATTTGCCCGTAGCTTTTCATCAAGTGGGTGATTGATCCAGCCGTCTTTATTTTGGATTTGGCTGGTGATGGTGAATTGATCGTCTTTGGCAGGAAGACGTTTGCCATCCTTTTCAATGACACGGCCAATGCTGATACGACCGAGTACAGGTGGGGTTATAGTGAGACCTTTAATCATGCTGATATTCCTTATGTGTTTTTATGAGCCATAAAAAAGCCCACCTTTGAGAGGTGGGCAGTTATGCACTGTGATTGATTGATTTGCTTTGATTGGTTAATGGTTGTGTTGATGGTTAAGTGACTGATGGCTCAGTCATTAATAATGACAAAGCGTCTGCTACCGTGCTTGGTTTTACTAAACTGCGTGAGCAATTCAGGATGCGCTTTAGCAATGGCCTTACTATCAAGACCGACACTATCTTTAGACCGTTTCCATGAAATAGCACCTTTACCAAAGATCGCGACCTCATTGTCTTTAATAAGCGTTTGTAGTTGATGCTTAATCTGGTCATGACGTTGCTCTAGCGCTTCAATAGACATGCGATGATTAACCAGCTTAGCGAACAAGCTATTTGCGCGGTCATCTTCTCGCAAATCAATTTTGCTTGAGGGTTTAGGGGTTGGATAAAGCAGCTTTAATGCACGCGCGGCTGACTCGCTATGATCCGGGGTTGGTGGCGTGTCCGTTTCTACGTATTGCCAGAATAGGCGCTCATGTTCGATAATGGATTCAATCAAGCTTTCGTCACGCTCAACCTTATAAATCTTCGCCTCGTGTCCACAAAGCAACACACAAATATGGGCAGCTTGTTTACCTGTGACTGCCAACTGATGCTGTACTTGGCACGTCACATACAAAGGCACACCATGCTTCCATAATTTCGCACCATGTTCACCAGCGGTTTTGCACTCTAGAATCTGCACCTCATCATTGCCTGTAATGGCATAATCTAAATTGGCCAGCATAAAGGCTTTATCAGGATCGGGATGCTGCAAAATGGCATTGACCCGCCGTACCTTATTGCCTGTCTGTTCTTGGTAGTATTTAGCCACCATCGGCTCAAGCGTATTGCCCCAATACAGCGGTGAATAGCCTTCAATGCTCTCATCGATATCTGCGCTCATACGTCCTGTCTTGATCATCCATAGCTCAAGCATGGACAAGTACGGATGGATACCACAGGCAGCTGCAGCGTCACTACTGCCAATGCCTTGTTTGCGAATCTCAAGCCACTTGTCATGGCTTAAGTGTTTGGTATTTATCAGACGCTTTGCAGGCGTTGATGAGTTAGCAGACGGCTTAGCGGGTTTATTGTCTACCTTGGACTTAGCCTGTAGCGGCGTCTTAACCTTGACGGTTGTCCGCTTAGCCTGTCTTGGCTGAGTGCTGGTGTTTAATGCAATCATGTTCATGGTGAATTCCTTCGTTGGATTTGTTATTGGTTAAATAAACGGCATAAAAAAACCACGCCCTTGAGCGTGGTTGATTGTGTTCATTGTGCTATCAGCAGTTAGAGACTCGCTGATTAAGCCAGCAGCAGTAACGATTCCTCTAAGCCTTTTTGTTTGAGCTTAGCGCCAGAGCCAAACCAAGCACCGTCTAATCTATGGTCTCTCGACATGGCTCTGCGTTCATGATCAACGTATTCCGTGATACTGCATAGCAAACCATAAGCGGTGTCCTTGGCAGCATCAAGATCGGCCCCGCGACCTTGACCGTTAAACATACTCATTACCTGATTCATCGCTTTTGCATTGGGCACAGCCTCTTTTTCTCTCTTAGCAGCATTAAACAGAATCAGATCATTGTCCTGATCGTTAAACACACGGCTTAAGTAATTGGCCGCTTCTGCTTGGGTCACACGTCGCTCTGACAATTGCTTCATCTCATAAGCGTGCTCATTCCACTGCTTAACAGAGATGCCTAATTGTTGTTTGACTTTGTCGGCATCGAAAGAGGTGCTATGTGGTACTTTCACCATGCCACCATTGCCGTTAGCTAAGCTAATCGCCAGCGTGTTATTACAGACCACACGGATGGAGGTGAATTGTGCGGTGGTGGCTAGCGTGCCATCACAAGCGGTTGCCAGCAAAAGGTAACCATTACTGACGTCTTTACCCTTAAGCGTGGCTGA
Organism: Psychrobacter vallis; assembly: GCF_904846715.1. Taxonomy (GTDB): domain Bacteria; phylum Pseudomonadota; class Gammaproteobacteria; order Pseudomonadales; family Moraxellaceae; genus Psychrobacter; species Psychrobacter vallis. The sequence goes on along the minus strand of NZ_CAJHBU010000003.1, from coordinate 240,385 downwards.
CTGGCCTGTCCTAGCGAGCGCCCAGAGCTTACGACCGCCTTTCAAGACACCAGCCGTTTCTAATTCAAAGTCAGACTTTTCAGTCAGATCCCGATAGAACTCTAAAATCTCGCGCGGCTGGACTTCTTGATAGCGTTGACTGACCACGGATAACGGCTCAAAGTTATCACTACGATAAAGCACCTTCTGCTCAGCAAAGGGTAGAATAAGATTGTGCCCTTTATCATTGTTTGCCATGTAGCTAACGTCTGAGGATTCAATACGCCAGTCCATACCCGCTTGCTTCGCCCATACTTCGATAGGCTGCTTGGGTGCGAGCTCATTACCTAAGCCATGCCAAGGGGTTTCACCGACGTAGGCCATTGTTTCGATTAAGTGTGCCATGAGTATTGCTCCTTTATTGTTCGATAAAATAAGTGGTTTGATAAATACGTGAATAAATGAGGACGTCAGACGCTAAAGGTATGCTGACAGGTAGTGCACAAATAGCGCGGCTGTACAGCCACTCTAAGTAGTGGCGGCTGCATCAGCCTTTGTTGTGCCAGATTGATTACGGTGGCAAGGGCGCTGCCTGCGACCATGCCAATCATAGGGTTGATCTTGTAATACTTGCAGACGCTAACACCAAGACCCGCAAGCAGTTTTGGTGAGCACAGCGGCGCTGTCATGCTTTGATGGGTGTCTATATTTTCGATGACGTGTGCGGAATGACAGCTTGGACAGATGCGTTTCATAGGGTCTCCTTGATAGTGGCGCATAAAAAAGGCCTGCTATAAAGCAGACCTTGATGAGGCGTTTAGGGTTCGACGGATAAGGAAGCGATGGCTCCTTACCTCATCTCATGGGGATACTGTATATCTGAAACTATTTTGATATGAGTGGCAAGCCTCTACGCTTGGGTGTTCTATAAATACCATGGCCAAAAGTTCGCATACTTGGCACCTTTACTTTTAGGTATTGATCGATTTTTTCAGGCTTAGTTAAATAAAGTGCAGTACGTAAGGCATTCTCAACTTCAATAGGATTATTTTGATGAATCATGCCAATACCTAATTTACCGTTTCGTCCATAACGTTGCTTAGTCTTTGTATCGTGATAGCTATAGTATTCACCTAGACCCCCTGTCATCATCTTCCACTTCTCGCCCACCTCACGAGCCAAATACCCATCATTCTGTCTGTTAGAACCGTCGTACATCAGAAGCAAATGACAGTGCAATCCGCCCTCAACACCACCTTGTTCAAGAGCCCATGCATTGCCTTGTAGATGCTCAAAGCATGTTTTCTTATTACCGATAAGCTCTCGAAATTTACTCATGTGATAGTCAAAATCCTCAATGGACACATGGTGGCTCGTTTCTTTTGCGTATTTTAGGTCGATACGTATAAAGAGCAGTCGTGAGTAATGGTTAATCAGGCAGTTTACGTAGTGCTCTAATTCTCTTTTGTTTTGAGACTCCTGATAGCTGAACGTTATAATTTCACGCTCAATGTCATTTCTATAACATGACAGCATATTGATAAAACGCTGTGTTTTATCATGGTTCCAAACGACATTAATAGGATAAGTATCGCCAACAATAGATTGAGTGCTACTAAAAAATGCTAAGGCTGGCTGTGAATAAAATAACTCAGTATTAAGATGCGTCATGAACGGGTAATACAACCCGTTCAGCTTGTCTCTAGTTTCGTTAAAACTGATTATATTTGCCAGTATGTCTGTGACGAGATTATGAACGTTTGCGACAACAAGCGGTTGGTTCAGGTGTGAGTAAGACATGGTAGGATTCCTATGAAGTTGATTTCATAGGGTAAGATCAGTCTGTATTTTTTTAATTTTATAGAGGGATGGATCAGTGCTAAGCGATAGGCGTTTAGCTCAAATAAGCAGTAAGCCTAATAGTAATAATATAAATAACCCACTAAGAATGAGCTGCTAGAGAGTAGCTTTTTGCTTGTGTGCTTAATAGTTTTTTATCAGAGCTGATGCAGAATTACTGTCTGCGTTGGAGTTTTTACTGGAGTGGAGTTAGTTGGAGAGGCAAGGTATGCGTACAGAATAAAAGCATCAGTAACTACTACATAATTTTATAGAACATATTTCTCATGATAAAAGCATTTTATTTCTTTTTAAATGCTTGTATATTGGGCTTTTTCAAATAAAAGTATTACTAACAATACTACGTTAGTGCTTTTGAATTACTTTATAAACATTATCAAAATACTTTATTAATGCAATGAAAGTGTTAACTAAAATTCTTTTTAAATCATTCAAAAATACATTATGAAGGTAAGCTAGTTTATGGATAGTACCTTAGATAAAGATGATATCTTAAGCAAGATAACGAAGCTTACTGGGAGAGAAACTGCTGTAGCCCTAACTATGTTACGGTCACAGATCCCGTCTATTATTATAAATAATGATAATAATTATTTAGCCAAAGTTATATATGGAAATGATGTAGAAGGCGTATCCGATTTATTAAGTAACGTACAATCAGTTCTTATATCAGATAAAGACATAGAATGGCTCAAGAGCAATATTAGAATATTAATATGGTTTTATAATTATATGTTTGCAAAGGGTAACGGCTTTTTACCCACTTTTTGTATTAATAATAACAGCAGTTTCATCGATAATCTTATAGCAGGATTTGACTGTGCTTTTTTTCAAGTTATGTTATCAAGTCCCAATCATCCTTTTTTAAGTGCACATAACTTTCCTGTACAATATAGTGTTTCTCAATCATATCCGATAAAGACAAAATATAGCCATCTTACAATAGATATGAACGAGGTATTAAATAAGCCTAGTCATACAATGAATAACGTAGAAGTAAATCCTACGTCGTTTAATGACAGTACAAATAAACAGCAGACTCAAAAAAACAATTCTACTAGTGTGGAGACAGAGGCAAAAACATCTATTTTTACCCAGTTTAATTTTGCCCTAGAATCAAAATCAACGTTTATTATTACTGCAAAAATCCTTTATAATCTTATACATACAAAGCGTGAATACACTAGTTGGATTAAAACTGAAGATAATAATCAATTATACTGGGCTTGGAATTATCTTGATAAAGCAGGAATACTAATCAAACCTCAATTATTTCTAGCTCAGAATAATGAAGACCTATTCGCCCAAATTTGTGCAAGTTTAGATGCATTCGACAATAACCATAATACTAGTTATCCATATGCCCCTAGCCCTAATAAGAAATATTTCATCTCAAATATGCGTAAAGCATGGAGCCAGAAAAAGTTTAGAGACAAAACAGATATAGATGCCGCTCAGGATCTTCTTCTAACAAGAAAAGCTAAAAAGCAGTTGTCTGAATTATCCAGCGCTTACGGTATAAACTCAGTTGAAATGCTTACTGATATTATCAACACGGCCCACCAGACTGCTAATATTTAGTATTTTGTGATAAAATTTATTTATCTGATCATTATTGATAAATAGTGAAATTATAATATCATGTACACTAACATGTACACTATGGCTTTTACATTTTAAAATAATTATAAAAATCAAATACTTAATCATATACTATCGTTCCGACCACTGGTACCAATACATAGTTCTATACTATCTTATAGAGCCTCTAAAGCCCCTGATATCAGGGGCTTTGTTGTATCTGGTGTTCTATACTGTCCTGCTCTATCTATCCCAATCCATGCATCTGATGTACACTGGTTTTTAAATATACATTGGGTATCAGTATAATTTGCGAATTTATTCTGCACTAATTTAAAACTCATTCTGCACTCGCTATTTGAATAGGGCGTGTTTAACATTCACAAATAGGCACTGCTGATTGCTAAAACGGTTCCAGACAAGGCGCAAGTCGATGATAATGTTAATACCTTAGCGAGACTTGCAACACCGTATGGGGCAGTTTTAGCATCAGCCCCAATAATAAAAGCAGGGGACAGGACTCTTTTTTGCCGCTTCATTGATAAAAATAGACGTATAGAATGACTATACTCACTATTTTTACCTGCGAATCGCCTAAAAAATAGTCGCTGTCAGTGCCATGGTCGAATTATCAAACACGCCCTAGTATTTTCTTTAAAAAAACCTACTATTCGAGGGCTAACGATGACTTAGCCAAAAAGTCTAATAATTTACATGAATCGTTACGGTATCAGCATAGTTAGCAGGCTTAACGTCAGAGTTTGGCACAGTAACATAGACCGTATGGTATTGCGCGGTGCCATTACCATTGCCAGTGACGCCATTGGTTAAAGTAGCATACGTATTACCGTTATTGCCCCATGCTGTTCCCGTGGAGTTTGAGAGTAGCTGATAAGGGAGTTGATAGTTGTTACTCTCCGTGTCTGTCATAACGCCCGCACCATTTGTATCCCCATTAGACGGCGCCAAACCGATATTATAAAGAGCGCCATTGGTGCAGGTCATGTCGATAGCTTGGTTATTGCTGCCAGTAAAACTGGTGGTACTTGCTGGACGACTACCTAAGACAATGTTAGATGTGGTGTTTATTTTACACTCGTTGACCACGGTAGCTTGCACTTTAAACGGGAACTGACTTGGTTCTTGGATCCCACTGTTGCAATCAGATGAAGTCGGAGCGACGATATCGGATTGGTACGTGAGTGTCGTGTGGTTACCACTGAAATCACTGCTGTGGAATCCTTGGGTGGCAAGAGTGTTGCCAAAGCCTGGCAGCAGGGAGACGGTGATAACCGCGCTGCCATTAACCGTTGCATTTGGTCCAATGAGGAAAGTCGCTGGTTGATATATAGAGTCACTACTATTGCCCCAAAGGCTACCGTCTGGCCGTGTCATCGTGAATGCCAGCTTGGAACCATTAGGCCCCGTCATATAACGCGGATTGAGCGTCGCACTGTCGAAGTCGCCTCCATCAACCCCAAGGCAGAGCGAAGCATATCGTTCCGAAGCGACATTATTAGTACAGCTGTAGGTTAAGGTGGCAGTAATTTGGGCATCATTAGCGTTGGTAGGCGTAATGGTGTTGCTGATATTCACAGTACCGTTATTCATGTTGGCTGTACAAGTGATATCAGCCTGCGCACTATTGATCGATAACCACAACGCGACTGGTAGCAATAACAAGCCGTAACGCCATTGGAATAATTTCATCATCATTGTACCTTTTGGCAGATAAAGGGGCCAATGAGTGGAATCTCATCACCCTGCTTGGAATAATCAAAGCTAACCGTGCAAACATCACCAGCGGGAGTCGTCACCTCCAGCACATTGTGTTCATCAAGTGTGTCCAGATATACCTCCCCATCAAAACCAATGACAGTCGATGGCACGTCTTTATTGCTAAGCTGGCGTACCTGACTGCCAAGCGGCAGCGGCTGGTTATCGCTGTCTGTTAAGATAACAGAGGCAGAGCGCACAGGCGTGATACCAAAATTAACAAGCACACCGGCGCGATCCGTAGGTGTGGCCTCAATACTCACCTTATCAATACGTAGGTCAGCGGGCAACTCCATCGGGTTAATACCGATCTTATTGCCTTGATAAGCGTTCAATGGTGATACCAATAACAGACCTCGGCTATTGGTCGTCCCAATAGGACTGTTTTGCAGCGAGACGGGCACATTGGCGATACCACCTGTGGAGACGACGGCAAAACCACTATTGATTTGACGAGTCGCAAAGAGTCCGCCGCCCATCTTAACCAGCGCACCTGTGGCACTGGCATAGCTTGCATAATCACCATCGTTGCTACGAATACCTGCTTGTGCTTGACCGTAGCGCCCACGGTAATTTAGCTCAGCAAGACCGTCTGTGCTGTCTCCTCTATCCGGACTGCCTTCTAGGCTGTGCCGCGCTTGCGCCCGCCAGCCAATGCCGCCTGCATTCGGAGCAGGCCTCGACACATCAGTGGCAAAGGCAGTGCTATCATCGGTGTACTGTACGCTGTTGCTCAGTGACATATTGCGATCCAGCGACAGGGAAACGCCAAGATAAGCGCTGTTATTAGCAGAGTCATTGATATCGTGATTGTAGTTAGCGCTCACGTTCAATCGGCGACCAAAGGACTTGGACCAATAGGCACTGGCAAATTGGGTGGTCTCGCGCTGTGTCTGCGCCACCTGATTATAACTCACGCCGAAACGGCCCAGAGCCTGCGTACTATAACCGGTTGAGATCTGCTCACTTCGGCGAGCGGGCGCAGAGCCGTATTGCGTGCCCACATCACGATAATCACCAGTGGTCCCCGTGGCACTGACACCAATATTGAAGCGGCTGTTATTCCATGAGTAGTTTGCGCTGTATTGCATACCATCCTGACCTTGACTCTCGCTGCCCGCTAATGACACAAATAATATACCGCCTGATCGACCAAGCAGCCAAGTGCCGCCCACACCCGCATTACTAAGGTCATTGGTGACTTCAGCATGAGTCTCTGCAGTAAAGCGGTCATTCACCCCATAACGCCATGTCCCACTGGCAGCAATATTACTGCCGTAATCAAAAGAATGGTTGCCGTAGTTTTCACGCACCGCCCCAAGCTCTACGGACCAGTCAGAAAGTCCGGGCTGTAGTAAACGATGCGCGTCATATAAAGAAAAATTCAGCGTGGTGCTTTGCCCTAACGCGTCGGTCACCACCAGCTGAGCCGTGCCCGCGCCACTGAAGCTCGGCGCTGTATTGAGCTCGAATGGTCCAGCAGGTACATCCCCACTGTATTGCTTGAGACCATTGACATAAAGCTCTACTGCCGATGGCAGCGTGGCCTCGCCAAAAAATGACGGCAAGGGCGTGGTTGACTTATAGGGTTGGAGGTTAAAATTGGTACCAATTTGTAGACCGCCCAAACGCGTAGGCCGCGTCCATGACAGAGCGCCCGTGAGAATATCACCTGCACGAACCGTTATCATCTGATCGGGGTAGGATTTGCTCCAGCTGGTGTCCAGACGCACGGTGCGACTGTCCCAATCACTGCTATTAGCATCGCTATCAGCAGGGCGATTGGCAGTGGTTAAAGCAGTGGAGCTGAGCACACCAAAATTATTAAACGCGCGCAGCTCGGTATAAGCGCTGAGGCTTTTAGCGCTGTTTTGAGTTTGCGTGCCATAGATATTGTAATTGAGCAACATGCCAGACGATGCCGTGGGCTGCGGGCGTTTATTGGTGCGCGTGCTATAGACGGTGGTACCCAAATTGAGCATACTTAGAGGTGCGATAAGGCGCACGGATTGCTGGCGAGCGTCATAATCAATCTTGAGATCAGGTAAGCTATTGAGTGGTATGGCTTCGGTCGTATCGGCAGGTATTATAAAACCAAGCTGTTGCAAAATGCGGGTACTTGCCCACAGTTGATCGTCACGGTAGTAGAAATGCGTCAAGCCCATACTGGCACCATTTAGAGTGACATCCAGATACAGATCTAAACCAGCTGCCTCATTTTCAGAATCGTCGCTGTCTAGATTAAGTTGGGACAGTTTGGTGTCGTCAATATCTGTAGGAGCTATATCTGTAGGAGCTATATCTGTAGGAGCTATATCTGTAGGAGTCATGTCGTTCAGTTCTACAGCGTGACTGGCAGATACCGCCACGCACTGTAGAAAAAAAGCGTTAACGAATGGACGGGTCCATCGTGACGTCTGGTGTCGTCTGAGTGCCATTCATCATAACCTTGAATTTACCGCCTGCCGTCAGTGCAGAGGGCGGCATTTTCAGCGTCCAGTTCATAGTTGCCCCAGGTAACACATACCCTAGCAGCCCCGGATTGATCACCGTACTATTGCCCGCCGTATCCACAAAGCTCAGCCCAGCCAATTGGGCGCGGCCATTGCCACTATTGCTGACGCGGAGTTTTATCTCTTTGCCATCAGGCTGCAGATGCGTACTCCACTGCAACTTCGGGCTGGTTTTAGTCACCCCAACCGGCTGTACAAATACGGGGAGGGAGTAGCTGAGCGCAAACTGTAAGCCTGTCGTTTGATTGACAGACTTAACCGGTATTTCATCAACCGAAATACGATAAGCATCCTCTACCGCGCCCGTGCCTTGTGGCGGTGCCTTCGCGCGGATGATACGGATGAGTTGTTTTTCACCCGGTTTTAGCTCAATCATGGGTGGACTGGCCAACAATCCTCGCGACGGCGTGAGCTGATCGCCCTGTTCATCCTGTAACCACTGATACACGCGCACTTGCGCATGTACCCTATCGTTACCAGAATTACTGAGGGTCAGCCCACTGGCGTTCTCGCGAGCTTGTAAGCTCAAGGAGATGGGAGAAACCTGCAAGCCGCTCGCTACTGCCAAACCAGACGACAGCAGCAAGGCGGAGACAATCACAGGTCTAGCGATACGGCGTGACCAAACATTTAGCATAATTATTAGTAAGTTACTGTGACAGTAACATTATCTTTATAGATACCTACTGGGAGGTTGTTTGTACTGCCAGCAACTAAAGATGCAAATACAGTATGTGTTTTTGCTTGATCAGTTGCCATCCCTGTACCTGAACCCCCAACTTCCGTAGCAGTGTTTCCCCAAACGTCACCACCAGTTGTTTTTAGCAGGCTATACGCGACCTGATTAGCTGGGACAACAGTATCAGTCAAAAATCCTGAGCCTTCTAAACCAATATTATAGGCTGTTCCATTAGAGCAGTTGACTGAAATAGGATTAGAGGATGAAGCTTCTGTGACATCTACACCGGCAGCATAACTACCAAAGTCAATATCTTGAGTACCTGATACAGAAGTTACGCTACAAGTTGCTGTAACAGCAAGTTCAACATCGAAAGCACCAGAATCTGTAGCAGCATTTGCACTAGAGATAGCGGCAAATCCACCAGCAGTAACTAGTGTAGCGGCAAGTAGTTTTTTGTTAAATGTCATGGTCATTCTCCAGTGAGTATAGATACTCTTAGTATTCAGTAATATATAAGTCAGTATTAAATGGATAATTGACCTAATACTTGTTAGATAGTGTAAATCATATGTTTTGGTAATCTACTGATATAAGACACTTACCCGAGATTACCCAATCATTACAAACTGTAAACCGTTTATCGTGAATATATACCGTTTATCATGTTTGTAAATTTATTGTATTATATGTTTTCTATAAATGCACGCTAAATGTTTGATTATTAGTTATTTTTATTAATTGGTCATTATCTAGATCGCTTATGCTTTCGCAAAATAAGTATTTAATTTTTATACTAATTATGATATAGGTATTTTTGTGGAATTAGCCTTTTTACCCAAAAATAAAGCGGCTGATCCATTGACTAAACTAATCTTGCTTCAATCTTTGTATTAATCCATTCTGCAATTTCAGTTGCTACCCACACTACCCTTACCTGCGTAAGCTGAAACTTTTTAAGAAACGTTGGATCGTAACGATCCGATTTTTCATTGATCATCTCGTAAATCTTAGAACGACTAAGACCAGTGTAGCTACCAACATCTTTGATACTTAGTAATTGCGGGATATGATTACACTGCTCGATTACAGGTTGTGTTACGTTCAAATTTTCCATGATTATCTCCTCGTAAGTTAATGAGCGCCTCTTCTCTCATACAGTTACGGAGTCCCATATTTTTTAAGGCATACCATACTGTCCAAGGGTTAGCCTTAAACAAAGCCATAAAAAAGGAGCTGAATGAATCAGCTCCTTTTTTATGTCGCATATTTGGCTCGATGGTGTTAACTGACAGCCATCACGCTTTTCCTTAGCCCTTACTCAATGCTGACCACCTTCTGATAATTGCCCTTATAACTGCCGTTTGCATCACTAAAGTAGTCTAGAAGACTATTTTGTATTGCTATTCCTAACTGCCGAGCAGTTGCATTCAAGTGACCATTGTTAATAGTGCATCGAAGAGTGCCTTTGTCATAGATATTCAGTTCTAGTAACATAGCTCTTAATATTGTTCAGTAGTCATCTTTGAGCATGGTGCGAGGCATAGCGAACGAGATTTTTTGGTATGAGAACTTAAAGATTACTGGTTCGCTGTTTTTTGGTTAGCATTTTATGCTCAATGTTCAAAACGCCCTAGTAATGCTATTCTCCATTTCATGCTCTGTAACAGCACTTATTTGAATCGGTACGGCAAAGCTCCATGGCATGCCAGCACTGCAATAAAAATATCCATTCTGGAATGACATGATATAAGCTGTAAAATCGTTACCATAATGATCCATCATGGCTTGTTCATCGCTTTCATCGCACACGGCACACCATATTTTTTTCTTTCCTCGTGCCAACATCACTCGTGTCAAATCACTCCCTTTCAATTCGTTATTCACTTTGAGCTCCTTAGATCCTCTAAGCACTTAAAAAACCACACATTCTCAAAAAGTTAATCTTACCCATAATTAGGTTTTGAGTTTGATATAAGCCACAATGAATAACTTTTTTGAGCAATCAAGAGGCATGACAAATATTGCTTGTTGTTCTACAGTCATGGACGATTGTGGATACTTAATTGTAAAACAACAGCATTAAAACTGTAACAGTTATACATGTATTTATGACAAACGGTAAAATATTAAGACGAACGGTCGTATAAGTCATTTAGAATGAACAAATATTTTATATTTCATAAGAATGATATTCCTAACAATTGATACTGAAATGAGGCAGTTGAGTCGGGTAAAATAATGATTATGACAGTCTCTACCAATTCTAGCCCTCGTAAAATTATTCACATAGATATGGATGCTTTTTACGCCAGCGTTGAGCAGCGTGACTTTCCTGATCTGCGTGGTAAGCCATTGGTCGTTGGAGGTGACCCCAACGGTCGCGGTGTGGTCGCGGCTGCCAGTTATGAAGTACGAGAATTTGGCGTGCGTTCTGCTATGTCTTGCTATGAGGCGCGTAAACGTTGTCCAGAAGTCATATTTGTACGACCGCGCTTTGAGGTTTATCGAACCGTTAGTAATGATATCCGCAAAATTATGCACAGCTTAACGCCCCATGTTGAGCCATTGTCATTGGATGAAGCTTATCTTGATGTCACTGGGCTGCAAATTCATCAAGGTTCAGCGACATTAATGGCCAATTGGCTCAGAGCTCAAATCCTAGAACACACTGGTTTAACAGCATCTGCTGGGGTGTCATTTAACAAAATGTTGGCTAAAATTGCATCGGATATCAATAAGCCCAATGGCATAGCCGTAATCACGCCAACTGATGCCGATGACTTTATTAGTACGCTACCTATTGAGCGCTTTCACGGTATTGGTAAGGCAACTGCCCAGCGTTTACATGCGATGGGTGTGAATAATGGTGCTGACCTTCGGTCTATGTCGTCTACTATATTGGTACAGGAATTCGGTAAGCGTGGACAGTTTTATCACGACATTGCTCATGGCCGTGATGAACGCACTGTAAAATCTGAGCGTACGCATAAATCTGTCGGTTCGGAGACCACCTTTCGAGACAATTTAAATGATGATGATAAGTTACGCATACAAATCTATGAGCAAAACGCAGATGCCTTTAATCAAATGCAAAAAAAACAACTGATTGCCTATACCATCACACTCAAAATAAAATATGCAGACTTTACGCAAATCACCCGTTCACACACGCTATCAACAGCGTTTGATAGCGCCAAATCTACCCATTATTGGTTAGATAAATTATTTTCAGACATTCCGCGCCAGCTGCCTATTCGACTGGTCGGTGTGACTTTTTCTTCATTAGTTCCTGCCGCACAATTACTGCCCCAGCTGAATTTATTTGAGTGATTTTATATGTAATTATGGCAAAACATTTTACTATTTATCTTTGGCAATTAATGCTTAGGCTATTTAGGTCATTCAGATAAATTTTATGCAAATGTGTGCTTATTAAACTGTCCTTTCATAACGGCGTTTCTGCTACAATTACGCCAAAATCTATATTCATTTAAAGACTTATTATGACCCATTCTCACGTGCCAAATGCTGCTACCCATACCTTGATTGATACCAATACAGATAACGCTATCTTAGATTATTTGAGTGTTGCCGATTACGATTATGAGCTACCAGACAGCCTTATTGCTCGCTACCCGTTGGCGCAGCGCTCAGCCTCAAAACTCTTGTACTTAGCCGCTGATAAGCAAAAAAATACGGCCAGCGCAGAGGATCGTTTGTTTGCTGAATTGCCTGATTTATTGAATACTGGCGATCTCATTGTATTTAACGATACCAAAGTCATGAAAGCACGACTATTCGGTCAAAAAGATACGGGCGGTAAGCTTGAAGCGCTGATTGAGCGCTTGGTGACCCTCTCAGATTTGGATACAGCGAGCTTACATTTAGAGGCTATAGACGGTACGCCCGTTAATAAAGAACATATCGCGCTTTGCCACGTTAAGGCAAGTAAAGCGCTCAAGCTCGGTCAACGCCTGCAACTTGCCGATGGTCATATGCAGGCGGTGATGATTGGTCGTCAAGACAACTTATTTATTTTGGCGTTTGATGCACCTATCTTGCCACATTTAGAGCTTTATGGTGAGCTGCCTATTCCGCCCTACTTTGAGCGTCATGCTGATGATACCGATAATACCCGTTATCAAACGGTCTTTCATGATCCAGCCAAACTCGCAAGTGTGGCGGCACCCACGGCAAGCTTGCATTTTGATGAGTCAATACTCAGTAAACTGGCAGAAAAAGGCGTTAACACGGCTTTTGTTACTTTGCATGTGGGCGCGGGTACCTTTGCACCAGTCAAAACAGACAATTTACTGAATCACACCATGCATAGCGAATATGCGCATCTGCCACAAACCACCGCTGAACTCATTAATCAAACCCATGCAAATGGTAACCAAGTTATCGCCATTGGTACAACCGTGACGCGTGTCCTCGAAACAGCGTATCAAAAAACAGCCGTAAATGGGCAAGCGCTTTCTAGCTGGTCAGGCGATACGGACATATTTATTTATCCTGGGTTTAGATTTGGTGTTATAGATCGCTTATTGACCAACTTTCACTTGCCTAAATCAACACTATTGATGCTGGTGTCGGCATTTTCTGGTAAAGCGGCCATTGAACACGCCTATCAACATGCGATCAAAGAACAATATCGCTTCTTTAGTTATGGTGATGCGATGTTGCTCGACAGAAAAGCAGAGTGAACATAACGCAAACATTTTTATATTGGACACAACAGTTGTGAAATAAACTGGTAAACTAAACGGTATTTTGTTATAACAGCAAAGACAACTTATATCTTAAAGGGCGGCTCATGTCTTGTCATTTCTCTCATCGCTTGACTACTGTACATCGCGCGATATCGATGGCATTACTTTGTTCTGTAGGCTATGCCACTCTAGCATCAACTGCACAGGCTGCAACGATTGGCAAAACGGTGGTGACTTCTGCCCAACATGAGCCCCTAGCTGCCAGTATTGTAGTCACTAATATTCGCTCAGCTGATTTTTCAGCAAGTTTGGCAAATCCGATTATTTATCAACAAATGGGGTTGACGCCCACTGATTCGATGATGGTAAGTTTTAGACCTACCTCAGCGACCAGCGGCCAAGTATTCATTACCACCTCAAAACCCGTTTCTAAGCCATTTGCTGATGTCGTATTGGCGATAGAGGATAATGGTCAGCGCAATGTCATTCCTAAAACGTTATTGATGCCACTCGATACTAGCTTACCCATTGCAATGCCTAAAGACATCGTAACAGGTGCCAAAAAACCCAACTTACCAAGTGTGTCGGCAAATAATGCCAAACCATTGACGGTGAGAGAAGGTGCGCCGCCGCCATTGATGGCAGTATCTCAGTCGTCATCAACACCCAAGTCATCAACACCCAAGTCATCAACACCCAAGTCATCGACGAGCGAATTGATAGCTTCTAGATTGCCAGCGCCCAGTATCAACACATCTGGTATTCAAGCACCTACTGTGACTACTACATCGCAAAACAACAACCTTACTTATGCCTCTAGCCGCTTAGATAATGGTCGTTTGAATAACGCTAAAAATATTGGGACAATCAACATTGGTAGCAATACTACTCAAAATACAGCCAATAATGTGATGGGTAATAAAACCATTACGAATGACGCAGCCACACTCCGTGACAAAGCAATGTTAACGGAAAACAATAAGCCTAAGACAGCTATCATTACAGACAAACAGTTAGACATTTTAAACATACAAGTCACTCGTCAAATACAGCCGAGTAGTCAGGTAGATGTTGGTATGATGGCGGCTTCCCCAACCATACCAACGCCAAATAACAATAGTACTAATGTCTTAAATCCCCATACTAATACCAGCACTGCAACTGCTGCAACGAGCAATGTGACTGCTAACGCTGTTGCATCTACAGCGCCTAGTACCGTCAAGAATACCGCTGTTTCTGCCAATAAGGCAACGAATAGCACCACAGCCCAATATCAAGTACAACGCAACGATAGCCTGTGGGTTATCGCGCAGCAGATCGCGCAGGAAAATAATCTAGATATCCAAACCGTGATGAAAGAAATCCAGTCACAAAACCCTGACGCATTTATTAATAAAGACGCTGGTCAATTAAAGGCTGACGCCAAGCTGAGCTTACCCAGTTATGATGTCTTACCTTCTCAAAATAATTTAGAAGCTGCTATTAGTGCACAAAGACAATATAGCCGCCGAGCAAACACCCCAGTAGCAACAAAGACTGCTAAGACCTCCATTAAAAAATCCTCTGAGACAACTCAAGCGGCCAAAGTGCGTGAAAAACCAACAGTTACTAAGACGCAAACACTGCCAAAAGCACAATTTTCAGTGCTCGCTCCTGATAACAATGGTAGCGCAGAAGGTACGCAAGTAAAATCAGCTGCGACAACAGGTAACGGCCTCAGTACCGATATATTAGCAACGCTTAAAGCATCAAGACAAAGTACAGCGTCACAAGCTCAGCGCTTGTCAAAAACCAGTAGTGCGCTTGACAGTTATACTAAAAAAATTCAATTACAGAATCAAAAACTGGCTGAGCTACAAGCTCGTCTCAAAAAACTACGCAATCAATAATTGCCTGACTGATCAACGCAGTATGCCATGATCATAGGCGTGGGAAAAACTATGGACAATATGCTATATATCATCGCCGGATTGGTGCTTATCTTATTAGTAGCTGGTTTAGTATTGCGCAAAAACAAAGCACAGAAACCTTCAGTGCCGCCGCATGTCATACCAACACAGAATGCCGCTACCCAAAACACGACAACTAAAAAAAATTACGACACGCCTGCCCCAAGCCATACAGATGACAATAAATTCGATCCTATTATGATTGCCCAACGTTTTATGGATCAGCAGCGCTATGACAAAGCCATTGAAACGCTCAATCGCGGGCTTAACGAAAAACCGAATGATAGTCAGTTGTCTCTTAAGCTACTTAGCATCTACGCTACCATCGATCAACCCGAAAGCTTTAATACCGTTTACGAGGCTATCAAGGCGCATAACGACTCAGATGCTATCGCACGAGCAAATGAGTTAAAAGGGTTGTATTTTGAAGAACAAAATTCAGTATTCGCACAAGAAGTACCGGCAGAAGACAATACCAATTTCGAAAGTATAGATTTCGACTTACCACCGCCACCCACCCAAATCGATAATAATAAGACTCAGTCTGAGCAAGCATCTGCGGAGAATAGCAGCCGCCCCTTGATAAATGAGTCTGTCGAGACAC
Organism: Psychrobacter vallis; assembly: GCF_904846715.1. Taxonomy (GTDB): domain Bacteria; phylum Pseudomonadota; class Gammaproteobacteria; order Pseudomonadales; family Moraxellaceae; genus Psychrobacter; species Psychrobacter vallis. The sequence goes on along the minus strand of NZ_CAJHBU010000003.1, from coordinate 224,729 downwards.
CAGTATTATCAAATGAACGGGGTGAGATTGACTCTACTACCGACAATGTAGAAGACGACTTTGATCTTACGCTAAGCGACTTCGAGAATGATTTCGACGAACCTGCTACTACCGCCACATCATTAGACATGTCAGACGATAAAAGCTTTGATACACCTACTACTGATAGTACAGATGCCATTGAAGATACAGATATTAGCGACTTCGATTTTAGTTTTGATATCTCTGAAGCAGACAATGCGCCATCAGAACCTTCTGTCACGTCGAATACAGCGGAGAGCGCTACCGAAACAATGGCGTCAGATCACGAAGAGTTTATTTTAGACTTTGATGACTTGACAACTGATGCTGATGAAAATACGGAAAAATCAATTGTTGAAGCCGTGACTGTCGACACCACTCAAAACATTGAAGATGACTTCACATTATCTTTAGAAGATTTTGATGAAGCGGATAACTCGAATAGCACAGAGACTGTATTAGAAAACGAGAAGCCTACCCTCGAACAAAGTCATGATATCGACAATTTTGTGCTTGAAGACAGTAGCTTTGAAGACCACACGTTAGATGATACCTTTCAAGAGAGTAATCTTAAAGAGAGCAGTCTTGAAGACAGTAATTTTGAACCTACTCACCTTGAAGAACAATCATTCGATGAACATAATTTAGAAAGTTCTCTTACTGAATCGTCAAGCATCACGCCAACTGCGCCTTTATTATTCGATGATAATACTCTATTAGATGATGACTTTGAAGCTGGCTCCTCGGTAGCAACCACTCCAGAAGCTCCAGTCGAAATCGACACCAACATTGCTACTGAAGCAGATGTTGAAACACCAGACGATTTTTCAGCGCGTTTTGCAGCAGACTTTGATTTTGTAAAATCGTTAGACAGTAATCAGGTAACTTTAGATTTGGCTGGTCAATATCTACAATTGGGTGAATATGACAGTGCCAAACGCTTGCTCACTGAAGTGATAACCCAAGGCAACAGCGAACAGCAAAAACAAGCACAATTATTACTTGAGCGTACCGCATAATAAATAATTGGGTCTCTTGTCAGTCAGTATTCTATGGTTATAAGATGTAGAATACTGGCTGATTTTTTTGCATTTAGCCTTGATATTATCTATTATTGGGCTCCTTATCTTTCACATTCTTTCATTGTGCCACTATTATGCCAGCCGCTGCTATGACAAAGACCGTATCTGACCCTATTCAACTGATTTATGCTGGTGGTACTTTTGGTAGCTATGGGCGACCTTTAGCACCATTGTCAGCAGAAGTATTTTTACCTACTCTAAAAAAACTATTACTAGAACAAGACAATGCTGCCAACTTACCAACCATTTCATGGTTAGACAATCCGCTGATTAAAGACAGTAGCCAACTTACCCCCAGCGATTTTATACATTTCTATCAATTGCTACTGACCGCTTATGCACAAGGTGATAAACGTTTTGTTTTAATCACTGGCACTGATACTTTAAGTTATCTAGGCGCTTTTTTAGCAGAAGCTTTTGCAAGTAGCGATATTTGTGTCATTTTAACCGCAAGTATGCGCCCTCTATTAGACAGTGAGGTACTCCACTCTTACTGTATCGATACTCACAGTGATGCTTGGGACAACCTCAATGATTCATTAAGATTGGCGGCGGCTGGTGAGTCAGGCGTCAGAATTGGTTTTGGCGGTGAATCGTGGCCTGCACAAACCGTACAAAAAATTCACAGTCATGACTTGATGGCATTTACAGGTCATTTTCGGGCAGCATATCCAGCCAATAGTTATATAAAAAATCTACCAGATATCCGTCGGCAGCATTGGCTTGATGATCAGCAAAAAGTACTGAGTAGCATTCAAACGCGCGCCGAGCACGCGCGTATCCATGCGCTATATTGTCTGCCTAATGATGCCGAAGTCATTAATAATCAGCTACAGGCATTATTAACACAGCCGCCATGTGGCATCATCCTGCTAGGATTTGGTTCAGGCAATGTTCCTTATTCAGCAGCGCTAGCAGAAACACTAGAGCTTGCCCACAAAAAAGGACACATGGTGATAGGTGGCAGTCAGTGCCCCTTTGGCGGGGTTAGCGACAGTTATGCCGCTGGCAGTTGGCAATATGACCATCATGTGATTGCTGGGGGGCGTTTGACCATTCCCGCTATTTATGCACGATTATTATGGTTGCTGCTGCGTTATGACAGTCCAGCAAGACGTCGGCAGCGCTGGTTAAATAATGTCAATCAGGCTGGAACAAGTATCAAAAAACGATAAACGATGCTCAAACACTTTTAACTTCATGAGCTTAAAAACTATAATGTCTGAGAATGAAATTACTGAAACTGAATGTTTACCCACTTATACCTTAGCAATTGCTATTGAGTTCTTGGGCACACATTACCATGGCTGGCAGCGGCAACGAGAAGTGCTGGGTGTACAAGAAGCGTTAGAGACAGCTATCGGCAAAGTCGCTAATGAACCAGTAGAAGTCATCGCCGCTGGGCGTACTGATGCCAGCGTGCATGCCAGCAATATGATTGCTCATTTTACGACTCGTGCATATCGTCCCACGCACAACTGGTTACGCGGTGTGAATAGCTTATTACCTGATGACATTGCCCTTCGATGGATTCAACCAATGCCAGCCGACTTTCACGCGCGCTTTGGTGCTATTGCCCGTCGTTATCGTTATATCACCCTCAACCAAGCCCAGCGCCCTGCGATACTCAATCATCAAGTGACTCATGTTTATGAGCCTCTCGACTTAGTAGCGATGCAGCAAGCTGCTGCCGATATCGTTGGTACTCACGATTTTAGCAGCTACCGCGCTGCCGCCTGTCAATCCAATCAACCAGTACGCAGTGTCAGCCACGCCAACCTGTTCGCTCATGGTCAATTTATGGTCTTTGACATTCAAGCAGATGGGTTTTTGCATCATATGGTGCGCAATTTAATGGGCACGCTATATGCTATTGGCAGACATGAGCTGGAACCAGAAGATTTTTTACGTATTTTGCATCAAAAAGATCGCACGATTGCACCGCCTACTGCTTCTGGCGATGGCCTGTATTTTGTTAATGCTTACTACCCTGAGCGTTTCCAGAAACTATTACCGAACGCCCCTCTCACGCCTATTTGGCTAAATCTGCCCGAATAAATCAATACAAGTTGGCATACATATCACTTACATGCTGTCAAGTCAAAAGCAGGTTCTGTATTGCTTTAATCTGCTAACTTACGTATAATATGGGCTTATTTTTAATTGATTGATACAAATTATGGCAAAAGACGATATTATTGAATTTGAAGGCGAAGTCATCGACACCCTTCCTAACACTTTGTTTAAAGTTCGTTTAGAAAATGGACATGAAATTATTGCTCATATCTCAGGTAAGATGCGCAAACATTATATTCGTATCTTGACGGGTGATAAAGTTAAGGTAGAGATGACACCTTATGACCTATCTAAAGGTCGCATCACTTACCGTGGTAAGAACTAAATACTTGTTAACTACAATGGTTATTAACGTATTTGTAAAGATACAGCCAATAGCCGAATAGCTACTTTTTCGCTGATAACTGATATAGACGCTTGGGTGGTTTAACTGATAATAATAATGAAAACGTTCACCTGCTCATTATTGCCTATCAATGTTTTAGTTATTTAGTATAAGCTGTCTTTTCTTACCATAAAAAATACCGCTAAATTTCAGCGGTATTTTTTTGTCTATATTTTCTCGTTCAATTAAACTCAACGGTTGCGTCATTTTCAATAACACCCAAAAGACTGAGCGCATCCCAATTGGTTAGACGGACACAGCCCGCTGATGCTTGACGACTAATACGCTCAGGATCGGGTGAGCCGTGAATACCGTATGAGGGCTTACTCAGCCCAATCCATACTACACCAACAGGATTGTTGGGGCCCGGCGGAATGACAGACTTTTTACCATCATCACCAGTATAGGTGTAGTTGGGCTCGTGAATTTTGACTTTGACCTGATGCGTACCTGTTGGAGACGGTGTTGCCGTGCTGCCCACTGTCGTCGGATAGCTTGCGATCAGATTGTCATTATCATCGTAAGCATAAAGCGTTTGAGTGGACTTGTCAGCGACTACACGGCTCACTGGTTTGGTGTTAGGGTTACCAGGATTATAGACGATGATTGTCTCACCACTTTTGAAGCTGGCATTGGGATTGAGCGATTTGAGATAGTCCCGACTGATATGAAATTTTTCACCCAAGGCTTCAAGGACGCTTTCATAATACATGCCATCGAGCTTGGCTTTGGCTTCAGCACTAGCAGGAATATCGATGGTTTTGACATTCACATCGCTATCGGTCAGCTTATAGCTTACCAGCACAGGCTGTGAGATGAGGGAACTATTCTTAGTCAAAGCTTGCCAAGTTTGAGTATTCATTTCTTCAGTTACTGGTAGCCCTTGCCCTTTTTGAAACGCTTGCATGGCTTTACGAGTGTTTTTTCCCCAGTAGCCGTCAACAGCACCAACGCCACTATGATTCCAGTTCAATAGCGCTTGCAACTTGGTACCGACGTTACGATCAATCTTACTGCCATCCTTCCATGTTGCTTGATTGACCTTTTTAGCAGTCGTCGACAAACTGTCTGTAGTATATTTAATTTTGGGTAGTAATCTGTTTAGCGAATTGGCAGTTTTACTGTCGCCTTCAAGTTGTTGACTAACGCCATTGGTAACTGGACTTGTATCGTTGCTATCAGTCATTGTGCTGTTTGTATTCATGCCGTCCATATTATTTATGGCATTACCTGTACCATCCGTATTTGTCATATCGCTGCTTTGGCTGCTACTACCATTCACCTCAGATTCAGTATCTGCATTCATACTAACATTTACTGCGGTACTATCTGTATTATTGTCTGTCGCATCCCTTTCAGACGACTGGTTAGCATTAGTCGTTTGTACACTATTATCAGTAGTATTGGCATCACTGCAACCAACCAATAACGCTGACGCCGTACCCATGGCAACAATCATGCTGCCCACCTTAAGTAGTTGAGACATAAAACCCTCCTAAATCATCACTGTGTATCAAAAAAATTATTCAAATTTACTATAAAAACATCTTGCCATACCTCTACCACTACTCCCTAACGGCTTTATGTTACCAACGGACCATTCTTGCTCTATCTTTGTTAATAGGATGAGTAAAAGCGTCAATTTGTTTACAATAAGCTGCGATTCAAGACCTAGGCATAAAAAACCCATAAACTGCCAAGCAATTTATGGGTTCGTTTTCTCATCTTGGGTAATTGCTACTTACATTTAAAGCAGCGCTCGACTTATAGCAATTTGGCCAATACTGCCTGACCCATTTCTTGGCACCCTACTTGCTTGAGGCCAGCTTCGCTACTATCTAGAATGTCAAGCGTGCGTAGACCATCATCTAAAACATCACTGACCGCTTTTTCAATCGCTAGCGCTGCCTCTTCTTGCTTAAAAGTATAGCGCAGCATCATGGCAACAGACAAAATAGTCGCCAATGGATTGGCTTTATCTTGTCCAGCAATATCAGGTGCTGAGCCATGGCATGGTTCATACATGCCTTTGCCTGCTTCATCTAGGCTCGCTGATGGCAACATGCCAATAGAACCTGTGAGCATAGCAGCTTCATCAGACAAGATATCACCGAACATATTGCCCGTCACCATAACATCGAACTGCTTGGGATCTTTGATCAGTTGCATACAAGCATTATCAGCATACATGTGGGATAACGCCACATCGCTATAATCTGCTTGCTGCATCTGGGTCATGGTCTGCTTCCACAGTTCCGTGACTTCTAAGACGTTTGCCTTATCCACTGAACAAACTTTTGGCGCTGTACCCGCTGCTTGCGCACGCGTTTTTGCCAATTCGAAAGCAACCTTGCCGATGCGCTGAATCTCACTCGTGCTATACACCATAGTGTTATAGCCTTGCTGCTCACCGTTCTCTAGTGTGCGAATACCACGCGGCTCACCAAAGTAAATACCTCCCGTCAACTCACGCACGATCAGTAAATCTAAGCCTGAAATGATCTCAGGTTTGATACTTGATGCATTAACAAGCTGCGGATATAGCTTTGCCACCCGTAAGTTAGCAAACAAACCAAGCTCACCGCGAATTTTAAGGAGACCACGTTCAGGGCGTTTGCTGCGTTCAATTGCATCCCATTTAGGACCGCCAACAGCGCCCAGTAATACCGCATCTGCAGCTCGTGCGCGCGCCAACGTTTCATCTGGCAGAGGCTCACCAGTGGCATCAATTGCCGCGCCGCCAATCAATCCAGATTCAAGGGTCAAACCTAATGCAAACTGCTTATTGACAGCTTCGAGCACATCAATGGCTTGAGTCATGATTTCGGGGCCGATACCATCGCCTGCTAATGTTAAAATCGTTGCCATACTGGTCCTTTTGGGTAGGTAAATTCTTATTAACTGGGGTATGTTATAACGTAGAAGGAGCTAACCCGTTTTAACTTTTCATGTTCTATTTACTATACTTTGACTTTTAGATACTGTTTGTACCGTCTGAATCATACTGGTTTCTAAAAACTCGCCTTGACGCTCGGCGCCCAGTTGCTTGCAAAATCGGCGCTGCACCTCACTACCTTTAAACAGCTCAATACATAACGGTTCAGGTGAGGCATTTTCCAATAAGCTACCAGAATTCTCACCAGATTTTTTTTGATAAGCACGCAGCTGATAAGTACCCGATTCAGAAAAATCATGAATCATTGCAAAACGCTCAACGTAGCTGCTATTGTTTTCTGGATAAAAATTCACATGGATTTCACGCTTTGCAGGCATCACCCGTGCATAATAATTGGTCAAGCCTGGCATCGCCGATGCAGACAATGGCACTATTTTAATGGCATTTTTGTTGGTAAGTGGTGCCATCTCCAAATTCATTGGCGCTTTGGCAGTTTCTTTAGCGCCATTATCACCCGGCAAACCCATTACCATACTGGGATTGACTGGTTCATGGCTATCCGGCGCAATGATTAATGTTCTATCTATTCGCACAATTTCACAGTGATAAGTGCCGACACAGGCAATATTCACTTCACCAGCGATAGGCTGAATCTTACCTACCCACGCATTAGCACTTTCTGCATTATCTATTTTCTGATAGCCAGTTAATAACTGGCAACCTGATAATAATAAGCTGGCAGTAAAAATCGTACTGCTCCATAAGACGTAACGTTTTTTATTCATAATGGTGGCTACTATTCATAGGAAAAATAATAAAATGTTGTAAAAAACTTTCATTCATTTTAGCCAGTTCACCACCATAACTCAACGCCACATTACTACTGTTCAGTAGTTTTGTGAGCAATAACTATATATTCACTATTTAGGCACGTACTTCGTTGAATATCCAAGGGGTTTTCTGCATCATTTTATATTCATAATCCTTGATAGCATCACTTTGCTGCAAGGTTAGACCAATATCGTCAAGTCCATTTAATAAGCAGTGTTTGCGAAAATCATCCACTTCAAAAGGATGCTCTTCACCCGTTGGCGTGATGACTACTTGACGCTCAAGATCTGCCGTCAACTCATAGCCTTCATTGGCCACCGTGGCTTTCATTAACGTATCCACGATTTCTTCGTTTAGTACGATTGGGAGCATGCCGTTTTTGAAACAGTTGTTATAAAAAATATCAGCAAAGCTTGGCGCGATAACCGTACGAAAACCATATTCTGACAACGCCCAAGGCGCATGTTCACGACTAGAGCCACAGCCAAAGTTTCGACGTGCCAGCAAAATAGTCGCGCCTTGATAACGTGGTTTATTTAGGACAAATTCTGGATTGATAACGCGTGTGCTATTGTCTTGACCCGGATAGCCTTCGTCAAGATAGCGCCAATCATCAAATAAATTGACGCCAAAGCCTGTACGTTTAATGGACTTCAAAAACTGTTTTGCAATAATCTGATCGGTATCGACGTTTGCACGATCAAGCGGGCAGACAATACCAGTTTGGGTGTTATAAGCTTGCATAAAATGTCCTATCAATGATATTTTTATTGATGCGTATCAGTCTTAAAATGTTCTTACATCTACAAAGTGACCCGCTAACGCTGCTGCTGCTGCCATCGCTGGACTGACCAAATGCGTACGACCGCCATTACCTTGACGACCTTCAAAGTTACGATTGGACGTTGAGGCACAATGCTCTTGTGGCTCAAGTTTGTCGGCATTCATGGCAAGACACATAGAGCAACCCGGCTCGCGCCATTCAAAACCAGCCTCGGTAAACAAGGTATTCAAGCCTTCAGCCTCTGCTTGCTGCTTTACTTGTCCAGAGCCGGCAACGACGATGGCTTCTTTGACATTGTCTGCAACTTTTCGACCTTTGATAACGGCTGCAGCATCACGCAAATCTTCAATACGTGAGTTGGTACATGAACCAATAAATATACGATCAAGCTGAATATCGGTAATTTTTTGACCAGCTTCTAAACCCATATACGTATAAGCGCGCAACCAACCTTCTTGTTGCGCTTCATCAATGGCTTGATCAGGTGTTGGAACTGATTGCGTAATATCAACGACCATCTCAGGTGAGGTTCCCCAAGATACTTGCGGCGCTATTTGGTTACCGTCAAGCTCAATTACCGTATCAAATACCGCATCATCATCTGAATACAGTGTGCGCCAGTAAGCTTCCGCTTTATCCCACTGTGATTCGTTTGGCGCATAAGGACGACCTTTGACATAATCTATTGTCGTATCATCGACAGCCACCATACCCACGCGAGCGCCGGCTTCAATGGCCATATTACAGACAGTCATGCGACCCTCCATACTCATGTCTTCAAACACTTGACCTGCAAATTCAATCGCGTGCCCTGTCCCGCCCGCAGTACCAATCTTTGCAATGATGGCGAGTACCACGTCTTTTGAGGTCACGCCAGCGCCAAGCTTGCCTGTGACACGGATTTGCATATTTTTTGATTTCTTTTGAATCAAGCACTGTGTTGCCAATACATGCTCAACTTCAGACGTACCAATACCATGCGCCAAACAGCCAAGTGCCCCGTGCGTTGCCGTATGCGAATCACCACAAACGACCGTCATACCCGGCAATACCAAGCCTTGCTCGGGACCAACGACATGCAAGATACCTTGACGCGCATCATTGATGGTAAATTCAGCAATATCAAATTTGGTACAGTTATCATCCAATGTGACCACTTGCAAACGTGACACCTTGTCTTTAATACCAGGAACGCCTTCTAGACGCTCTTTGGTCACTGTAGGCACATTATGATCTGGACTGGCGATATTGGCAGACAGGCGCCACGGCGCTCTATTGGCCAGCTCCAAGCCTTCGAATGCTTGCGGACTCGTCACTTCATGCAACAGATGGCGATCGATATAAATCAGGCTCGACCCATCATCACGCTTAGTGACTTCGTGAGCGCTCCAAAGTTTGTCATATAATGTTTGACCAGCCATGTTGCTATCCTTTATTAAAGTTACTAATTACTTAGTTTTTCGTTTGCTTACGCAGGGGTAAGCGAATCTTCTATTTAAATTTTATATAAATAAAGACATCATCTAATGGTAATTTGATATTTATTACTGCTTTTACCTATCAAAATAGGTTTTATGCCGCAAATTGCCAAGTAAATATAATAAATACCTCTCGATGTCTTGTGATTATAGCAGGCTAATCCTATAATAATAATTGATGATTTTTAACCAGACGCAAACTTTTATTTCTGATACGTTATGATTGGATCAGCCAACTTTTCTTTATACCTCGCTAAACCATTAAGGACATTCGTTTGAACACCACAAACTTAACGACATTCGTGACTGTCATGCACACTGGTAGTATCTCAGGCGCAGCAGAAAAGCTGTTTATTACTCAGCCTGCTGTCAGTAAGCGTATCAAAAATCTGGAAGATGAGTTTAATATCACCTTATTTGACACAGTCGGACGAGGGATTGTCCCAACACAAGCTGCCAGTGAAATGCTGCCACATGCCAAGCGCTGGCTAGAAGACTATGAGAATTTCAAAATTAACCTGCAACATTCTCAACACATTGTCTCCGGCAAGTTGGTCATCGGCACCAGCCATCACATTGGCTTACATCATTTAGCCCCTGTGCTTAAACACTTTATTCAAACCTATCCTGCCGTACAGTTAGAAGTTCATTTTGTCGACTCAGAAAAGGCGCACAAAGCTGTATTAGACGGAGATTTATCCTTGGCTTTTGTCACTTTGCCGCCTGTTTATGACAAACGTTTGACCTATCACACATTATGGTCAGATCCGCTATACTTTATGACGGGCACTTTGTCACCTTTAGCGACCAAATCCAATGTGACCTTAGAGCAATTGGCACGATACCCTGCTATTTTGCCATCGGCCAATACTTTCACCAGTCAGATTACGTTGGCTGAATTCGCTAAACACAATCTCAAGCCTTATGCCACCATGAGTACCAATCCTCTTGAGTCTATTCGTATGTTGGTCTCTGTGGGACTTGGTTGGTCCGTTTTACCACAAACTATGATTAGTCAAGATTTAGAACGCATTGATATGGCAGACAATATCGAATTGCAGCGATATTTAGGCGTGGTTATCAATCCAAAACTCACTCAATCCAACAGTGTTACCGCTTTGCTAGACTTGCTTGCGCCTATTGAGTAGAGATTTCTCAGGGTATTTACAATATTGGATGACATTTTATTGAATTTGGCAAGCACACTGTTCGCATTTGTGACACTCATACGTTATAATACACTTGACGTTGCTTTATAACAAAAATTTACCACAAGGACACTGATAGTCATATATTGAATACTTTTAGTAAGATATGATGGTTAACAGTAGGTTTAATGGTTTCAAATGATTGATTATATATAAGTTGCTAATACTCATATATAAATAGCAGATGCGAGCAATAAACACCAAAAAACGGAATGCGACGTTCCTGTTGCTCTCTATCTCTATATGAGTGCTAGCCATAGAACAACATCAATCATATAAAACTAATAGCGAATACTGAACAAAGCCATTATGTCTCAATTAATGGCTTTTTTTGTCTTTAAATATTGTTTTAACATCGCCTTGTAAGAATGAAATTTTATAGTTAAAAATAATTACAGCCAACTGTGTTGGTTAAGGACAATTTATATGAACGGAGTTTCTAGTGGCGTACTGATATCACTTGGCGCCTATTTTTTAGTGATGATTGGGATTGGGATTTATGCTTATTTCAAGCAAGCCAATGATACTGAAGGCTACCTGTTAGGGGGACGTAATTTAGGACCCGCCGTTACTGCGCTTTCGGCAGGCGCATCTGATATGTCAGGTTGGTTACTACTTGGCCTACCTGGTTATATGTATGCTGATGGTGTGGTTAGTGTGTGGATTGCGCTTGGTTTGACACTTGGTGCATTTTTAAACTATATGATCGTGGCTCCGCGCCTGCGTGTTTACACTGAAATTGCAGACAATGCCATTACCTTACCTGATTATTTCGCCAATCGTTTTGAAGACAAATCGCACATGCTGCGTGTTATCTCCGCAATAGTTATTATCCTATTCTTTACGGTTTATACTGCCGCAAGTCTCGTAGGCGGTGGTAAGCTTTTCGAAAGTTCACTCAATATGTCTTATAGTACAGGTCTTTGGGTAACAGCTGGTGTGGTCGTCGCTTATACGCTATTTGGTGGTTTCTTAGCCGTATCAATGACTGACTTTGTTCAGGGTATCATCATGCTATTTGCGATGGTTATCGTGCCTGTCGTTGCCTTTACGGATCTTGGCGGTATATCAGCCACTACTGAGGCTGTGAGGAATATCGATCCAAGCTTGCTCAATATCACTAGCGGCATGAGTTTCATTGGTATTATTTCGTTGATGGCGTGGGGCTTAGGCTATTTTGGCCAGCCGCACATTATCGTTCGTTTTATGGCAATTCGCTCAGTAAAAGATGTTCCTACTGCCCGTAATATCGGTATGAGCTGGATGATTGTCAGTCTTATTGGTGCATTGATGACTGGTTTTGCTGGTCGCGCCTATGTACAAAAAACTGCCATGACACTAGATGATCCTGAGACCATCTTTTTGGTATTCACTCAGTTCTTATTCCATCCATTGGTTTCAGGTTTCTTATTAGCCGCAATTTTGGCAGCAATCATGAGTACCATCTCATCGCAGCTATTGGTGGTATCAAGCTCGCTAACCAAAGATGTTTATAAATTGTTTTTTGATCAAGAAGCACCAGAAGCCCGCCAAGTATTGGTTGGTCGTATTTCAGTTGTGATCGTTGCTATCGTCGCTATTTTGCTGGCCTCTAATCCGGAAAGTTCCGTATTAGACTTGGTTTCTAATGCTTGGGCAGGATTCGGTGCAGCATTTGGTCCATTGGTTATCTTTAGTCTCACATGGCGCCGTATGAACCGTAATGGCGCGGTTGCTGGTATGGTCGTTGGTGCTCTGACCGTTATCTTGTGGATCTATGGTCCTTTCCAAGTCAATGGCATGGCACTAAATAGCTGGTTATATGCTATCGTTCCGGGCTTTATCTTAAGCACGATTGCCATCTTTGCCGTTAGTATCATGACTGGTGGTCCAAGACCTTCGGTATCTGAGAAGTATAAAGAGATGGAACTGAACCTAAACAAATAAGTTAAGTTAGTACCTTTATCTTATCGCTACAAAAAAATCTCGCTATCATTAGCGAGATTTTTTTTGAATCACAGTTTATATTAAGCGATAGTCGAAGCAGCTTAAAGTTGGTACAAGGCAACCGAGCGCAGATAGTACCGTTATACAGCAAGCGAGGTTAATACCGTACTGATTTACAAATGCTTTTACTATATATAATAGCTGCACTCGTGTCTTTTGTTACTCAAATTTTTGGAAATAGTTTTATCTTCCATTAGAAAATATATTATCACCATTAAAACAGGTGAACTTGCCTCTATTAATACGTCATATCTACCAAAAAAATCTCATAAAAAAGCGACCCATGATGGATCGCTTTTTTACTTATTGGTCAATACAGAGACTACTTAATATCTTGATAAGACACTTTTAGACCTAGGATATAACCATCATTGTCTTGAAAATCTCCAACAATTTTACCGCTTGGTAGTCGACCTTTAGCATCACCGAACCATAGGTATTTACCACCAGCTGAAACTGCCCAGTTTTCGGTGACATTATATTTGGCACCAAGACCTGCACTGTAGTAACCATCAATAGGACCTAATGAAGTGGTTGGATCACCAGCACCACTGTCCCAACCAACTGTACCACTGACTGCCAATGCTGGTGCTAAACGTTTAGAAAGACCCAGCTCAACCTGCCACTGATCATCATCATAATCTACCAAATTCAAACCATCAGGACCATATATAGGATTAAGTTTACTAACTTCATTATACAATGGCGGGGTAATTTTGAAGTCACCCCATGGCACCCAACGTACTTTTGCGGTCGCTAATGTCGTCGGATTGATACCAGTCTGGAAATCAAAGTTAACTGATTTAGGGGTAGAAATCTCATAATTGCTAACTTGATTTGCCGCTGCTGCTGCCTGCTCAGGAGTAGCGCCTTGCCCAATAGCTCTAATACCTACTAGCGGATAAGTCTCAGCGATCTTTACGTCATGATCAATCTCAGAACGATACGTTAGCGCCGCTTTTAGAGCAATCTCTGGCTTGCTATAGGAAATACCCGCAATATAACCATAATCCATGTCAGGGTTGCTATTTGACGTGTAGCCAGTAGCAGGACCATAGGCTAAACCACGTAACTTCACATCGGCTTGAATACGCTGTGCTACTGGACCACCATACACTTGGAACTCTTTATTGGCACCAAACTTCATACCAAGAAGTCCAGTTAAGCTTTGGCTACGAACTTCTACATTGGTATTTTCACCTGCGCTTCCAGCTTCGGCTTGTGCTATTGCATTTACCGTACTAAGCTTTGTTATTTGCTCTATAATTCCAGCTCTTATTTCTGCATTAGGCTCTGCTGCAGCTTGGGTTCTCAACGCATTTATTGTAGGGCCAAGCGTTGCACCATTAAACTGACCATTGGTTAATTGCTGAATAGAAGAATTGAGGTCGCCTTTTGATACAAAGTTGCTGTCCCCTCTATATTCAGCAGCCGCACCAAACGGCTCATCATATAAAACACCAACGCTAAAGGTATCGTTGATATCTGTTTTTACACCATAACGAAAGAAATCATAAGCTTCAGCAATATCACCCGTTTTATCGCCACGTACATAATTATTTTCATTAGGATTGTTGTTAGCGCTATCATAACCACTGACATCAGCATCGATATAGGTATAAACAGCTTCGGCGTACGTACCGTCTTGCAAGAAGGCTGTGACATCTTGTCCTGAACGATCAAGACCAGCAGCATTAGTGACGCTAGCGACAGAAAGAGTAGCTATGGCTACTGCAAGGGTTTTTAAATGAAAGGTAGTGCGCATTGTGTATCTCCAAACGTCCTCGTTGTTTAATCACTCCAATAATCAACATGTTGCATGACTGCTCACAACATTTAGATTACCAAAGCGGTGTCCTAAGTTGAATACTAATGGCTTTTTGACACTAAAACAACAATTAAAACCCTTTATTTCTCAAATATGACTGAACAGTACACATAATATGTAAGCAAGATACCGATACTTGTTTTGCAAAATTCGTTGATTGCCTTAAATATATTTAGCAGATGAAAATAAACTTGCGTTTAACTCTATGCAATATCAACTTTTCTTTATGAAAAAGACAATAAAAAAGCGACCCATAAAGGATCGCTTCGATTTTGCCATTGAATAAAAATCTTTACCGCATAGTGCTAGATATTAATTTGATTGATAAGAAACCTTCATCCCAAGAATAAAGCCATCGTTGCTTTCGAAATCACTAACGATAGTTTTACTCGGTATTTGACCTTCAGCATCACCGAACCATAGGTATTTGCCACCAGCAGAGACCGCCCAGTTTTCAGTGACGTTATATTTTGCACCAAGACCAGCACTATAATAGCCTTCGATAGGGCCTAATGAAGTGACAGGGTTGCCTGCACCGCTATCCCAGCCGACAGTACCGGTCAAAGCCAATGCTGGCGTCATGCGTTTGGCAAGGCCTAGCTCAACTTGCCACTGATCTTCATCGTAACTCACCAAATCTAAACCCTCAGGAGGAATACCAGCACCTTGAGGTATTGTTGCTAACACTTGGCTAACATCATTGTATAACGAAGGGGTAATTGCAAAATCGCTCCATGGCACCCAGCGTACTTTTGCAGTTGCTAATGTCGTCAGGTTAATACCTGTCTGGAAGTCAAAGTTTACTGACTCAGGTGTAGTAATATCAATGCTACCAGTACGACTTGTGGGAATACTAAAAGCAATAGCACGTGGATAGTTTTCAGAGGATTGGGCGTTGTGTTCAATCTCAGAACGATACGTTAGCGCCGCTTTTAGTGCAATCTCTGGCTTGCTATAAGCAACACCAGCTAACCAACCATAATCTTGGTCAGCACTTACATGCGTAGTATAACCGTCAGCAATGCTATAAGCAGTGTCACGTAATTTCACATCCGCTTTTACGCGTTGAGCAACGGGACCACCATATACTTGGAAATTCTTATTTTCGCCAATTTTTGCACCAAGAATACCAGTAATGCTCTCAGTACGTACTTCTACATTGGTGCCTTCACCATTTCTAGGTGAAACAGGATTTTGGTCTACAAAGTTATTGTTACCGCTATAATCAGCCGCAGCACCAAAAGGCTCGTCGTATAAAACACCGATACTAAAAGTATCATTGATGTCTGTTTTTACGCCATAACGAAAAAAATCGTAAGACTCTGCGATATCATCAATATTATTACCTGACGTATCTTTACCAGTCACATCGGCATCGATATAAGTATAGACAGCTTCAGCATAGGTGCCATCTTGTAAGAATGCGGTGATATCTTGGCCTGAGCGATCAAGGCCAGCAGCACTAGCAACGCTAATAATAGAAAAAGCAGCGATCGCTACTGTGAGTGTTTTTAACTGAAAGGTTGCGCGCATTATATATCTCCAAACATCCACATTGTTTCGCTGCTACACTTATTTTTGCCAAGTAAGCAGCTTCCGAGGTGGACGATATTAAAGATTTTCAAACCGTAAAACAACTGTAAAAACACATTATTTCTCTATTATGACCAAACAGTCACTAGAGGGTAAATAAATTTAAAAATATGACTATGGTTATAAGTGTATGCAAATCCTTCTACTTATTTTTTGACATTAGTAATGTGGTGGTCGATCTGTCATCACATCAAAAGGAGCAATGCCCCCTTCTGTGTCTTGGCTCTCAACTTGTTTATAAATAAGCTGTAACTGGCGCTGTAATGTCTGAATATCTTTGTCTTGCCGTGCAATCACCTCATCGAGTCGCTCTACTGTCAGCTCCAGATGTGCCATGCTCATTTGTAAATCAATCACCTGCTGCGTTTGCAATTCGGTTTGCTCGTTCGATATGTTTTTTTGAAAGTTAGAGTGGTTCATATATTTCTCTGAGTTAGGATAAATATAAAGCTGGCAGGATTCTTTAGTACGATAGAGGCACAACCAACCAGTAGCAGCCATGACTGATGGCCTTATAGTAGCGATGCGTAATAAAAGCTATAATAAATAGTGCTGATAAAACCATTTACACGCACTACAGTCGCGTGGTGGCATGTTATACTGCTGGCAATTTTGCAACAACCCCTACTCTCTATTATATAAGCTTAAGATATTCTATGGCACTGATACATTTAAAAGATATTCACTTAGCCTTTGGCGTCGCGCCTGTTCTCGATGGCATTGATTTTGCGATTGAAGCTGGCGAGCGCGTCTGTCTGATTGGCCGTAATGGCGAAGGCAAATCTACCCTATTTAAACTGATTAGCGGCACCTTACAACCTGATAGCGGTGAAGTCATTATCAATAGTAGCGTACGCGTTGCGATGCTTGAGCAAGACGTTCCTGAGACCAGCGGACGTATATTAGACATCGTGATGGGTGGCAGTCGCCGCACAGCTGACCTGCTAATCAATTATAATGCACAAACAGATTTATGCGCCAATGGCGACATGGATGCTTGCGAGCGTATGGCCGATTTGCAGCATGATATCGATGCCGTACATGGTTGGGACTTAGAACGTGAAGCCACCCGCCTTATCACCACGATGGGTCTTAATCCAGACGATGATTTATCTTCGTTGTCAGGTGGTCGTAAGCGCCGTGTACTCCTCGCCAGATCTTTAGTCACCAAGCCTGATGTACTGCTGCTCGATGAACCAACCAACCATTTGGACGTTGATAGTATTGAGTGGCTAGAGCGCTTTTTGCTCGACTGGCAAGGTCTGACTTTATTGTTCGTTACCCATGATAGAGCCTTCGTGAATAAACTATCGACTCGCATCATTGAGCTTGATCGTGGTCAATTGACCAGCTACGACGTGACACAAGGTGAAGGTGGCTACGCACGCTACCAAGAGCTAAAAGAATTACAGTTATTGGCCGAAGAAAAAAACAATGCCAACTTTGATAAAAAATTGGCACAAGAAGAAGTTTGGATTCGCCAAGGTATCAAAGCACGTCGTACCCGTAATGAAGGCCGTGTCCGCGAACTAAAAGCACTGCGTGAAGAGCGTAGCGATCGCCGTGAACAAGTCGGTAATGTAAACATCACGATGGGTCAAGGCGAGAAAAGCGGCAAGCTCGTCTGTAAGGTTAAAAACCTACATCTTGAGTACGATGGTAATGTGTTGGTTGACAATTTTACTACGACCATCATGCGTGGCGATAAAATCGGTATTGTCGGGCCTAATGGTGCGGGTAAAACCACACTTATCAAAGCCCTACTCGATATGTCTGATGATGAAGTCACCAAAACCGGTAGTGTCGAATTAGGCACTAACTTAAAAATCGCCTTCTTTGATCAGCTGCGTGATCAGTTAGATCTTGAAGCCAGTGTTGCGCAAAACGTTTCAGAAGGTTCAGACTTCGTCGACGTTGGTGGTCGAAAGACACACATCATGAGTTATTTGCAAGACTTCTTGTTTGCACCAGAGCGTGCGCGTACGCCCGTAAAAGCCTTATCAGGTGGTGAGCGTAACCGCGTACTACTCGCCAAGCAATTACTGAAGCCTGCTAACATTCTGGTACTAGATGAGCCAACCAACGATTTGGATATGGCGACACTTGAATTATTAGAAGAATCAGTAGCCAGCTTTGGTGGTACGATTTTGCTGATCAGTCATGATCGCTCATTTATGGACAATGTCGTCACCTCTACTTGGGTGTTTGATAATGATGAAGAAGGTAAAGGCATCGTCAAAGAGTATGTCGGTGGCTATCAAGAATACTTAGTGCAGAAAAATCGTGAAGAAGCGGCACGCGTTGCCAGAGCCCCAGTCAATCAGGTCACGAACAACAAAGCGACTCATAAATCGACAACAGCCACCCAGCCTATCAAAGTGGCAAAAAAGCTCAATTACAATGAGCAACGTGAGCTGGACAATTTACCAAAAGAAATCGCGGCGCTCGAAACAGAGCAAAGTCAGCTTGAAGCAAAGCTAGCGGATGGCTCATGGTTTAACACCGACGTTGATGCCGCCACTGCAGCTAGTGAGCGTCTGTTGGCTATTGAAGAAGAAATGATGAGCAAGCTTGAACGCTGGAGCACTCTTGAGGGTTAGCACTAGCAACCAACTCATGGCTTTTATAACTTATGACTTTTATAAAGGCCCTCAATATTCTTCTTTAGGTTCTGTCTTAATAATTCGTCGAAGATAATGAAATAATCACCACTTTATTATATAGAGTGGTGATTATTGGTTTATGACTCAGTTACATAGTAGTTAGGTACTGAAAGTTAGTGAACATTGCCGCAATTTCAAGTATCATTCGCTATTGCTAAATATCCTTATTAATTATAAGGTCATCACGTTTACAATCCTTACTCAAAAACGGGTGTTAAACATTGATAATCCAGCTGTTTTGCTTTGGTTGTCATGTTCAACCTTATAATATGTCCTATAAAGGTTGCTTTATTTTTAACGCAATAATTTATTTTATCACCGAAATAGCTTAGAATAGCAACAATTAGCAAAATTAGGCACAGCTAAAGTGGCTTGATATTGTATATTTTCTAAGCCACAAACCCAGTGTGGGATAATCCCATTTCATTCACCTGGAGGAAGTATTAATGAGCCAAGCCGAAGGCGTTAATGTACAACGCCGTAGAGTTCTTATTGCCTCAACTGCCGCAATTGGTGCAGCTGGGGTAGCTGCTGTGGCAACACCTTTTGTCCGTTCTTGGTATCCAAGCGCCAAAGCCGAAGCTGCAGGGGCTGCAGTTACCCAAGATATTGGTTCTATCGAAGCAGGACAGATGATCGTCGTCAAATACCGTGGTAAACCTATCTTTGTTGTCAAACGCACAGAAGACATGCTAGCGACTTTAGAATCAGTAAAACCCTTATTGTCTGATCCTGATTCTAGCGCATCACTGCAACCTGAATATTGCAAAAACCCACAACGCTCTATCACACCCGAAGTTTTGGTGGTTGAAGGCGTTTGTACACATTTAGGATGTGCACCAAACTACCGTCCCGATGTGGGCGCAGCTGACTTGGGCGGTAACGATTGGTATGGTGGGTTTTTCTGCCCTTGTCATGGTTCTAAGTATGACTTAGCAGGTCGTGTCTATAGTGGCGTTCCTGCACCGCTTAATTTACCTGTTCCAGAATATAACGTGGATGGTAGCATCTTGACGGTTGGGGAGGCTTAAATATGAGTATGGGTAAAAAGTTAATGCATTGGGTGGACGCGCGTTTTCCAGCGACCGAAACCTATGAATACCATATGTCAAAGTACTATGCACCAAAAAACTTTAACTTTTGGTACTTCTTTGGCGTGTTGTCGATGATTGTATTGGTCAACCAATTGGTGACCGGTATATGGCTGACGATGATGTACAACCCGAGTGCCGAAGGGGCATTTGCGTCTGTTGAATATATCATGCGTGATGTAAAAGGTGGCTGGCTCATTCGTTATATGCACTCGACTGGCGCGTCTGCGTTCTTTGTCGTGGTGTATCTACACATGTTTAGAGCATTGTTATACGGTTCATACCAAAAGCCGCGTGAGCTTATTTGGCTCATCGGTATGGGTATCTACTTAGCGCTAATGGCAGAAGGCTTCTTTGGTTACCTATTACCTTGGGGCAACATGTCATTTTGGGGTGCACAGGTTATTTTGAACCTTCCTGCTGCGCTGCCAGTCATTGGTGATGGTCTTGCTGAATGGGTACGTGGTGACTATATCATCTCAGGTATCACGCTAAACCGCTTCTTTGCTTTACACGTGGTTGCTATTCCTTTAGTACTTGTCGGCTTAGTATTCATGCACATTGTGGCGCTGCATCATGTGGGTTCAAACAACCCTGATGGCATCGACATCAAAAAGCTAAAAGATAAAAACGGTATCCCATTAGACGGTATCGAATTCCATCCGTACTACACTGTGCATGACATGGTTGGTATCGTAGTCTTCTTTATCTGCTTCTTTGCAGTGGTGTTCTTCTTCCCTGAAGGCGGCGGTTTCTTCCTTGAGCCACCAAACTTTGAGACAGCAAACTCACTGAAAACACCAGCACATATTGCACCAGTATGGTACTACACACCATTTTATGCCATCTTACGTGCCGTTCCAGATAAGCTGGGTGGCGTCATTGCGATGGGTGCTGCGATTGCTGTATTATTCTTGATACCATGGCTTGATAGATCACCTGTACGCTCTATGCGTTATAAAGGCATCTTGTCTAAGATTGCACTGACTGTATTTGCCATTAGCTTTGTTGTATTGGGCTACTTGGGTGCAACACCTGCTACACCGACGGCGACAATTATGTCACGTGTATTCACGGTTTTATATTTCTTATTCTTCTTATTGATGCCGTTCTACACTGCTATTGAGAAGTGTAAACAGCCACCAGAACGCGTTACCGGAGGTCACTGATGAATATCCTAACAAAATCCTTAACAGGTTTAGGATTAGGTGCAGCATTAACTCTGACTGCCGGTACAGCACTGGCAGCTGGCGGCGGCGGATGTGGTACATTCGTGAACGCTGAAGGTGTAGAAGAACACTTGGCTTGTAGTACTGCCCCTATTGATTTTACCAATAAAGGCTCACTACAAAATGGTGCAAAAATCTTTATGAACTACTGTGCGGGTTGTCACTCAGCACAGTACGTTCGTCACTCTCGCATCGCCAAAGATTTAGAAATACCACCTGAACTGGTCGAAAAATACCTAATGGTAACTACCGATCAAATCGGTGAGCATATCAATGCTGAGATTGATCCTGAAGTACAAGCATCTTGGTTTGGTGCAGCACCTCCAGATCTATCATTAGAAAATAGACTACGCGGTGATGACTGGGTCTACACTTATTTACTATCGTTCTATGAAGATCCAAGCCGTCCTTGGGGTGCTAATAACTTAGTGCTACAAAATGCGGCAATGCCTCATGTATTGCATAATATGCAAGAACAATTGAGTGCAGAGGAGTTTGAAAGCGAAGTGGGTGACTTGGTCAACTTTATGGCGTGGATGGGCGAACCTGTACGCCATGACCGTAAAGTCATTGGATTCTTTGTGATTTTATTCTTATTAGTATTACTGATTCCAGTTTACTTACTGAATAAAGAATTCTGGAAAGACGTAAAATAAGTAAATGATTAGCCTATAAAATCGAAAGATAATATTAAGCACTACTTCTGTAGTGCTTTTTTGTGCTTTGATATTAGGGCGTGTTGAATATTCACAAATAGGCACTGCTGATCATATTTTCTGAAACGGATTATAAGTGCTAAAAATAAGACAAATAAGGCGCTCGCAAGCAATGTTTACGCACGTTCCCTTGATAAATAAGCCGACTTTGTTTACGATGACAGTCTTCACTATTAACATTAGGCTTTCATGATTGATGCGAATGACATTCCAAGTAGTCAGCTAATTTTATACGCTGATGACGGCTACGACAGTCATGTAGTGCGCCTATTACTTGAAGAAAAAAAGCTCGCTTACTATTTATCACGTTTGCACTCTGAGCGTCCTGAAGATTTAACTGAGCTAAACCCTTATCATACTTTGCCGGTCTTACAGCAGCGTGATATTGCACTCTACGAAATCAACGTAATCTTTGAATATCTTGAAGAACGCTACCATACAAACAAGTTGCTGCCTGAAACACCGCAAGAGCGTGCGCAGTTTCGACAGTTGGCTTGGCGTATCCAGCGCGATTGGCTGTCACTAGGTAAACGCCTCCTGATGCATCCAGATAGCTTTAATAAAGGACAAGCGGCAATCGCTAAAAAACAGCTCAGCGACTCATTAATTACCCTATCACCGTTATTTGCTCACAAATCATATTTCATGGCAGATGAGTTTGGCTGGTGCGACATTTTATTGGCCCCTCTATTATGGCGACTAGATGAAATGGGCATAGAACTACCACACGCGATCAGTCGCCCATTGTTTGATTATCAAACACGGGTCTTTGAGCGTAATAGTTTCCAAAAAAGCATCCGTTAATTAGACAAGTGCTGACCGTTATCTTAGAATAAATAACAATTAAAGAGTGATACATCTTCTATAGATTAATAACAACCTTAAGCCAATGTTTTATTCACCCTTATTTAATATAATCAGTTTAATACTATCAGTATAGGAAACCAAAAAATGAGCGAAATGACCTCTATCACCCCAACACGTCCGTATATGGTGCGCGCAATATATGAATGGATAGAAGACAATGCGCTCACCCCGTACTTAATGGTCGATGCCACTGCTGAGAATCTACAGATTCCAACAGAACATGTACAAGATGGGCGTATTGTACTAAATATTGCCAGCCGTGCGACGGGCAATATGAATATGGAAAACGAATATATCCACTTTAGTGCACGCTTTGGTGGGGTATCACAAGAGATTTGGGTACCACTTACTGCGGTCATGGGCATTTACGCCAAAGAAAACTCGCAAGGTATGTTTTTTGACCCGAATGAGTACGAAAACTATCAACCTGAAGAGGATTCGGTAGCGCCTCCTAAGCAAGCCAATGCCGCTCCTAAACCCAAACGTGATAATAAAGCTGGCTTAAAAGTTTTAAAGTAAAAAATGCATAGCGTCAAAAAAGCCAGCCATATTTGATATGGCTGGCTTTTTGGCGATTTTGCTAAATGAACTGGATTATTAAAGCAATTCCTAAGTTCTTGGCAACGTAACCCCACGCTGACCTTGGTATTTACCGCCGCGATCTTTGTAGCTGGTTTCACACACATCGTCAGCATCACTTTGGAAAAACAGCATCTGTGCCACCCCTTCTCCCGCATAAATACGCGCTGGCAGATTGGTGGTGTTACTAAACTCTAAAGTGACATGTCCTTCCCACTCAGGCTCAAGCGGTGTGACGTTGACGATGATGCCACAGCGCGCATACGTTGATTTGCCAAGGCAGATAGTCAATACGTCACGTGGAATACGGAAATACTCCATCGTACGTGCCAGCGCAAAAGAATTGGGCGGAATGATGCACTCGTCACCTACAATATCGATAAAGCTTTTTTCGTCAAAATTCTTAGGATCGACCACGACTGAATGGACGTTGGTGAAGACTTTAAATTCAGGGGCGCAGCGTACATCATAACCATAGCTTGAGGTGCCGTAGCTGACCAAACGCTCGCCAGCATCATTGAATCGTACTTGACCCGCTTCAAATGGCTCAATCATGCCATGCTCTTCGGCCATTTTACGAATCCAGCGGTCAGATTTAATAGACATTTTTATTCCTTAGCAAATATTTCACAGTGATGATTTTTCGATAGCGACGATTATACGGAATTGATGGGTTAATTTATAGGGTAGTGATTCCTTTAATCAAACTTTTTAAACATCAAAAAATACGCTTATCATCGACTGGTTTGGCAAACTTATTGATATTGGCTTCGATATTTTTAGCAATGTTTAGATAATACGTCGCAAACTCGTCATTAACTAAGACGCTTGGCTCGCCTTTATCCACTTGCGCACGGATACCGCTGGCGAGTGGGAGTTGTCCTAATAACGGTACGTGATACTGCTCAGCGATAAACTCACCGCCACCAGTACCAAAAATCGCTTCAGTATGCTGACAATTGCTACACGTATGCAGCGCCATGTTTTCAACCACGCCCAATACTGGAATATTGGTTTTATTAAACATCTCGATGCCTTTTTGGGCGTCAAGTAGCGCAACATGCTGCGGCGTCGTGACAATCACCGCGCCGGTCACTGGAATACGCTGAGCCAATGTCAGCTGTATATCACCAGTTCCTGGTGGCATATCAATGACCAAATAGTCTAGCTGTGGCCAGTTGGTTTGATTATACAGTTGCATCAATGCCCCCGTCGCTTTAGGGCCACGCCACGCAACAGGTGTATTATCGCCATCGAGCAGACTGCCAATCGATAGCATCGCCATACCATGAGCGTTAACGGGGACGAATTGCTCATTCTCTAACTGGGGTTTGACATTATCTACACCTAGCATCGTTGGCATGCTCGGACCGTAAATATCCGCATCGAGTACCCCAACGCGGTTACCAAGCTTTTGTAACGCCAAAGCAATATTGACTGTCGTGGTTGATTTACCGACACCGCCTTTGCCTGAAGCAACCACAATGATGTGACGAATGCGTGGATGTGCCGCTAATGACGTTTGTGTTGGTGCTGATTTAGTGATTGGCGGTTCGGCATCAGTGCTTGGAGGTGGTTGACTTTGACTGTCCATGGCATTGGTCGTCTTGGGGATTGGCTTTGGTAAGGTTGAGCCTGCGCCTTTCTCTGGTGCATGCAAGCGCACATTCATATGGATGGTTTTGATACCATGCGGCTGGAGCATCCGTCCAAGCTCCTGTTGGATGGTTTCAGGATTGCTGTTTTGTGGCAAGCGCAAATCTAAGGTAAGCTGATCACCATCACGCTCAAGACCAGTAACCATGGTAACGATGCTGACAGTACCGACTTCATAGCCGAGCAGCACCTTATCCACGGCACTATCACGTTCTGCCCGCTGTTGCGGGGTTTCAGATGCTGAATTGGATTTTTTTTTCATGAAGTTAAACATAGCTGCCGTTACTACCTATATAAGTGGGTTGGTATGGTATATTCAATCCACTATAAAAGCGTTAACCTCGCTTGACGTATTCAATATACATCTACACTCGGTTGCCTTGTAACACTTTCAAATTGAATTAACTATAGGACAAATCGATATATACTGGGACAGACATGGTCAATAGTATAGCCGACAAGCCTGTTGTCCAAACCTGTTATCGTGACAGTGTAGCTCAATTGAAAGCATAAAAAAACCACAACGCCATTGGGTCTGACGTTATGGTTTGTACAAATGATACCTACTTAGTCATAAACCCGTTAATTCATAAACCAACCATGACTCGCAACGATAGATTGTCCAGTAAAAACATTGGTAGGAAATGCGGCTAAAAATAAGGCCAATTGCGCAATATCATCGACCGTCGTAAACTCTTTATCAACTGTATTCACGAGCATGATGTCGTTAACCACGGATTCTTCACTGATGCCTTTTTCAGCCGCTTGTTGCGGAATTTGCTTGTCGACTAGAGGCGTTTTGACAAAGCCCGGACAGATCACGTGCGCGCGTACATTATGCTCCGCGCCCTCCTTTGCTAGCACACGACATAGCCCAAGCAAACCATGCTTGGCCGTGACATAAGGTGCTTTATACAATGACGCTTCATGCGAATGCACTGAGCCCATATAGATGACTGTGCCACCTCTATCCTCTTTATACATGTGTTGTACGGCCGCTTTGGTGGTCAAAAATGCCCCATCCAAATGAATAGCCAGCATTTTTTTCCAATCATCAAAGGCCATTTTATTGATCGGATCAATGATCTGAATACCTGCGTTAGAAACCAAAATATCAATGCCACCAAAAGTATCGACCAGTTTTTGTACGCCATCGTTGACAGCGCTTTCAGAGGTAACGTCCATAGCAATAGCGAGTGCTTGACCACCGCTAGCTTCGATCGCGGTGGCGGTTTTCTGGGCGGCACCAACGTTTATATCTGCGATGCCCACAGCAGCGCCTGCCTGAGCATAAGCTTCAGCGATATTCCGTCCAATACCACTTGCCGCGCCAGTGACCAACGCCACTTTGCCCGTCAAATCCTGTTGTAATTGGGTCGCCATATATCTTCCTTAACAGTGGTCTAAAAGCAATCGTTTAAAGGCAATGATCTAAAACTATTGAGCGATATTCACGGGTGTTTTTTCTTGTAGTTCTTCAAAGCTCACACCATCCGCCAGCTCAACCAACTTCAGCCCATTGTCAGTGACATCCAGTACGGCAAGCTCAGTGATGATACGATCAACCACGCCTTTACCTGTCAATGGCAGCTCACAGTTGGCAAGAATTTTTGGGTCGCCGTGCTTATTGACTTGCTCCATCAATACAATGACGCGCTGCACGCCTGCCACAAGATCCATAGCACCGCCCATGCCTTTGACCATTTTTTTGGGAATCATCCAGTTGGCAAGATCGCCTTGCTCTGAGACTTCCATTGCGCCCAGTATGGCCAGATTGACATGACCACCACGAATCATCGCAAAGGATTCTGAGCTACTAAAATAACTGGCTCCCGGCTCTGCTGTTACCGTTTGTTTGCCTGCATTAATCAAATCAGCATCGACGTTTTCTGCGGTTGGAAACTCCCCTATGCCTAATAGGCCGTTTTCTGATTGTAGCCACACATCCACATTTTCAGGAATATAATTGGCCACGAGTGTTGGTAAACCAATACCCAAATTGACATAATAGCCGTCTTTTAACTCTTTTGCGGCACGCTGTGCCATTTGTTCTCTTGTCCATGCCATGATGATTTCCTTATTTTTTTAATACTTTATTTTATAAATTCAAAAATTTTCTGCCAATTATTTAGAGGCTTTCAGGGGCTTTGATCGTGGTTTTTTCGATACGTTTTTCAGGATTACTGTTCAAGACAATTCGCTGAACAAATATACCCGGTAAATGAATCTCATCTGGATTCAGTGTGCCAGTCTCGACAATTTCTTCTACTTCGACAATGGTGATTTTGCCCGCCATCGCGCAGTCTGGATTGAAGTTACGCGCCGTCTTATTGAATATTAAATTACCAGATTTATCAGCCTTTTGTGCTTTGATTAGTGCTACATCGGCACGTAGTGAATGCTCAAGCACATAAGTACGTCCATCAAAGTCACGCGTCTCCTTACCCTCAGCGACAAGTGTCCCAACACCAGTTGCGGTATAAAATGCTGGAATGCCAGCACCACCTGAGCGCAGCTTTTCGGCCAATGTTCCTTGCGGCGTTAACTCAACTTCTAACTCGCCCGCCAAGTATTGGCGCTCAAACTCTTTGTTTTCACCCACATAAGAGGAGATCATCTTTTTGATTTGACGAGTCTCTAGTAGTAACCCTAAGCCAAATCCGTCGACACCCGCATTATTACTAATACAGGTGAGGTCTTTTACCCCGCTATCACGAAGCGCTTCAATCAATGCTTCTGGAATGCCGCATAGACCGAAGCCACCAATAGCCAGTGTTTGACCATTACTAACCACATCTTTTAGCGCCGCTTCCGCATTGCTATATACTTTTGATTGACTCATGCTCATCTCCTTGCCCGTCTGTTTTTTGTTATTCAAGCGTATTCATCATCAGTGATATTCGCTTGTTTATGCCATTAGACTATCCATTATTGCTAACAATTCATATCAATACATTCTTTATCGATATACCATATATGAAATACTTATGCTAACTTAACATATTATTTTTGTAGCGACTAGAGAATAACGTGTAGAACGTATTAGCCAGTGTAGCCGCTCAGCATAGGACAAATTAATACCGTATCGATATAGGTTCAGGGATAAAAACACACCAAATTGGCATATTTTTATCCCTGTTATTGATCACGGCCTACCTGCTTTGTTTACTCACTGTCTTAATTTTGCCAAGGAGGGCGATTATGTTTAGTACCTTTGCTATTATCATTACTTTATTACTTTTGATGTTCTTTGCTTATCGCGGTTATTCCGTGCTGATCTTAGCACCGATTATGGCGACACTAGCCGTCTTACTGTCAGGTGACTTTTTAAGCACCATCCCCGCTTACACCGATGTCTTTATGGGCTCATTAAGTGGATTCTTACTCAAGTTCTTCCCTATATTCTTGCTGGGCGCCTTATTTGGACGTTTGATGGCTGACTCTGGTGCAGCAACTGCGATTGCCAGTACCGTCGTCGAAAAGCTCGGTGCCAGCAAGGCCATACTCGCGGTGATTTTGGTCTGTGCGATTTTGACCTACGGCGGCGTCTCGTTGTTTGTTGTGGCCTTTGCCATTTATCCCATTGCAAAAGATTTGTTCAAAGCAGCCGATATTCCTAAGCGCTTGATTCCAGCGGCCATTGCCTTAGGCTCATTTACCTTTACTATGACCGCTTTACCGGGCACACCTGCCATTCAAAACGCCATTCCCATTCCTTACTATAATACCAACGTCTTTGCCGCCCCTATCTTGGGAATTATTGGCGGTACTATCATGTTTATTGGCGGTTGGTTATGGTTGCAATCACGAGCCAAAAAAGCCAATGCCGCAGGCGAAGGCTACGGTCAACACGATGAAGAAGATGTGGGCGGTATTGGAGCGGCTGAAAAACAAGCCGAAGTATTAAGCACGCATCAGACGTCATTTAATATTGCTATGATTCCACTGATATTGGTGATCGCTTTAAACGCTTTATTGACGTATGCGATTTTTCCTTCGATGGACTTTAGTGGCTTGCAAACCCAATTTCCAGAGCTGAATATCGCAGGTTCACTCGGTTTATGGTCAATTATCATCTCATTGGTCGTGGCTTGCGTAGTGATTATTGTGCTGCGTATCGGGCACTGGACCAATCTACAAAAAACCATCAACCGTGGTACTTACGACTCGATGTTACCTATTTTTAACACCGCATCGGAAGTTGGTTATGGAGCAGTTATTGCTTCACTAGCAGGTTTTATTATTATCCGTGACAGTATTTTGAACCTAACGCCTGACAACCCACTCATCTCAGAAGCGGTTGCGATGACCACGCTGGCTGGCATCACAGGTTCATCCTCTGGTGGTTTGAGTATTGCACTCTCGACATTGGGTGAAGACTATCTAAGAATGGCGGTGGCTGCTGGTATCGACCCAGAACTGATGCACCGCGTCGCTGTGATGGCCGCTGGTGGTTTGGATACGTTGCCGCACAGTGGTGCTGTGATTACCTTACTTGCCATTTGTGGTTTGACACATAAGCAGTCTTATCTAAACGTCGCGATGGTGACCATGGCCATTCCTCTCATCAGTGTGGTCGCCGTTATTATTTTAGGGACAATGTTTGGTTCGTTTTAAATAGTAGGTAAACTTTCACTCACTTTTTATGATCAAATAGTCTTGTCCCAATAAAAGCCCACTAAGCAAATGGTTTAGTGGGCTTTTTTATAGCAACTAAATCCTAGTGTTTGCGGCTAGAGCATATCCTCATTCGTTAGCGTATTAGTTTCTGATGAATGTCACAAATTTGGCTGAATTAAGTTATCATAGACACACTTTTTAAATTTTTCTTATTTTTGGAAATTTTTAGACTTGATAATATCGCGTCCAATAGGCATAAACTGCTTAGGACGTTTGATAACCAACCCGTTTATATAAAAATATAGGTGATGAAAGTGCGTGAGATTCTAGTAACCAGTGCGCTGCCCTACGCCAATGGAGACATCCATTTGGGGCATCTTTTAGAGCATATTCAAACTGACATTTGGGTACGTGCGATGAAAGCACAAAGCCATAAAGTCACTTATGTCTGCGCGGATGATGCTCATGGCACTGGCATTATGCTCAAAGCAGAAGCCAATGGCGTGACGCCAGAGGAGCAAATTGCAGCGGTCAAAGCTTCACACGAAGCAGACTTTTCGAAGTTCTTGATTGATTATGATAATTATCACACCACCCATTCAGAGGAAAATAAACAGTTTTCTGAGCTGATTTATCGTCGTCTTAATAGTGCTGGACATATCAGCACAAAGAATGTCGAGCAGCTATTTGATCCTGAAAAGCACTTGTTTTTAGCTGATCGCTTTGTCAAAGGAGAGTGCCCAGAATGTGGTGCGCTGGATCAATATGGCGATAACTGTGAGGTTTGTAGCACAACTTATAATGCCGTAGAGTTAAAAAATCCGCGCTCCACTATCTCAGGCGCAACACCCATACTCAAAACCTCCAAGCACTATTTCTTTGATCTGCCAGAGTTTGAGCAGTTCTTACAGGATTGGACACGTAGTGACAACCGTCTACAAACCTCGGTCGCCAACAAACTACAAGAATGGTTCGACTCTGGTCTTGCCAGCTGGGATATCTCGCGCGATGCGCCCTACTTCGGTTTCCAAATTCCAGACACCCCAAGTGACGAGCCAGACAAATATTTTTATGTCTGGCTAGATGCGCCTGTTGGTTATATGGCAAGCTTTAAAAACCTGTGTGATAAGCTTGAGGGCACTGACAATGCGCTTGATTTCGACCGTTATTGGACGCAAGAAAACGAGCACAAAACCGAGGTTTATCACTTTATCGGTAAAGATATTGTTTACTTCCATGCGCTGTTTTGGCCAGCCATGCTGGCAGGTAGTGAGCTGCGCACGCCGACAGGTGTTTTCGCCCATGGTTTCTTGATGGTCAACGGCGCAAAAATGAGTAAGTCACGCGGTACCTTTATCAATGCCCGTACCTATGCCAAGTACTTGCATCCTGAATATCTGCGCTACTACTTCGCTAGCAAATTGACGGACAAAGTAGAAGACATCAACTTTGATTTAGAAGACTTTATGCAAAAGGTCAACTCTGACTTGGTTGGTAAAGTGGTCAATATCGCCAGTCGCAGCGCAGGATTCTTGGTTAAGAAATATGATGGCGTGCTCTCAGACATTTGCGTAGAGTCAGAATTATTAGAAGACATTACCAAAACGGGAGATGAAATTGCTGCCGCTTACGAAAATCGTGAGTTCTCGCGTGCCATGCGTTTAATCATGCAGTGTGCGGACAAAGCCAATGAATATATCGATGCCAAAAAACCATGGTCACTGGCAAAGCAGGAAGGGTCAGAACAAGAAGTACAAGACGTCTGCTCGGTCGCTATCAATATCTTCCGTCAATTGATGGTCTATCTGGCTCCTGTATTGCCTGAATTAACCGACAACGCCAAAACGTTCTTAAATCTTGATGATTTAAGCTTTGCCAGTCGTAATGAGTGGTTATTAGGGCACAAAATCAATAAATTCAAACCACTGATGCAGCGTATTGAAGAAAAAGATATCGAAGCCATGGTAGAAGATTCCAAAGCATCATTGACGCAAGCCGATGCACCTACTGCTACTAAAAACAGTAAAGCAGATGCGAAGAACGAGCCTGCCACAACAACAGATGCCGAGCAAGCTGACTACATTGGCATCGAAGACTTTGCCAAAGTTGAGATGAAAGTGGCGCACGTCTTAGAATGCAATCACGTAGAAGGCGCGGATAAGCTATTACAGTTCACATTAGATGTTGGCGAAGACAAACCACGTAATGTCTTTAGCGGTATTCGTAAATTTTATGAGCCTGAGCAACTGGTCAATAAAAAAGTCATTTGCGTCACCAATCTAGCGCCACGCAAGATGAAATTTGGTATTTCAGAAGGCATGGTACTGTCAACTGGCAATCCAAAAACTCAGCTAACGGTGGTTACTCTACCTGACAACTGTGTTATTGGTGATGTGCTCGCCTAACAACGTTAAATTGCGTAATGATGTAAGTAATCATTAAAGAACAAAAAAAACGGTCTAAATAGACCGTTTTTTTATGGCTGACTTAAAAGATTAGAGTTTATTGTTATCTATTCAAGATATCGATGATCTGCAGCGTGTCATTAATCACCGTCACAATATTATTTTCTGGCGTACGAATACGAACGTAGCGGTCATCATAACGGTCTAACACAACAGAACGATCATAATCTCTTCTGTCAATCTTGCCGACTACTCTATAGCCATATTTATCAAGATCACGCTTAAATGAGGCATTGGGGCTAGCATTGCGATAAGCATTGATGTTGGGTTGGGCGTTGCCACTATGCTTGTAATCTTTACTAATATGAGCAGAGTTACCCTTGGCATTTCCATGACCGTTCCCATGATTGTCTTTTGCCATAGCTGGCAAGCAAATCAATGAGGTGGCAGTAATGCCAGCGATGGTTAATAACTTTAAATTAGCAGTGTTCATAATGTTATCCTTAAAATATTTATACGAAAAAATTAAGTACATATTAGAGTCTATTACACCTTCACTACGTCAAAATAAACATGGTATGAGTGGTAGACTTACTATAACTTTCGAATAAGAACTGGCTTAAGTTAATTATAAAGTGAGATCGTAATAGCTGCGTTGCTGGTTTGTACTCTTTTCAAGTATCGTTTTACCACATAACAAAATGTTCTAAGTGGCATCTTTTTTATGGGCAGAATAAATAAGAACTCAGCGCATAAGACTGTCAATACCTGCCTTAATAACACTGGTGACGAATACGCTTTAATTTCTTATTGCGATAAGTTACATTACTGTCATAATATGAACATAATGATCGATGGAATGATTACTTTATTGTTAGCCTGCTATTTTGGCATCAACATAGCATTGACTCGGCTAACCTGCATTTTCCAATATCATTTTTCAAAATCAAGCATAATTCAGGCAAGCATAAGCACTATAACCAGTAGGCTTAGCACGTCTCATAATATTGGCTTGGTTTTTTACGATTGCTATAAACTACGAGTTAACCTAATAATGACTATTGCCACTACCTTACGCTTGAGCCTATACGGTGCTGCTATCAGCGCCACCCTTGGATTGATTGGCTGTTCAAATACTACAGACACAGCCGCAACAACTGATGAAAACGCAGCGGCTGATACCGACAAGCCTGCCAAATCATTAGCCATCACCCAAATTGTCGAACATCCGTCATTAGATGAGATGCGTCGCGGCATTATTGATGAATTGGCTGACAATGGCTATGTGGAAGGTCAAAACCTAACAATCAATTTTCAAAGCGCCCAAGGCAACACGGCAACAGCAGGTCAGATTGCAAAACAGTTTGCAGGTGACAATCCAGATGCCATCGTAGCAATCTCGACGCCATCCGCTCAGTCTATCGTCGCCTCAACCAAGACAGTCCCAGTCATTTATACTGCCATCTCAGACCCTGTCGCCGCAAAGCTGATTGACGAAAATAACGTACCCATCCAATCTAATGTCACAGGCTTGTCTAGTGAACTACCTATCGAGCCGCAGTTAGACAATATTCAAAAAATCGCGCCCAACGCAAAGACCATTGGCTACGTTTATAGCCCAGGCGAAGTCAATTCCGTTGTGGTGCTCAATCAACTCAAAAAAGCCGCACCAGCACGTGGGCTTAAAATATTAGAAGTCACCGCCAATCGCCCAACGGATGTTGCCATGGCGACTCGTAGCCTTGCTGGTCGCGTCGATGTGATTTACACCTCGTTAGACAACAATGTTGTATCAGCGTTTGAAGCGATGGCTGGTGCCGCAAACGAGCTTGACATTCCAGTCATTGCCTCAGATGAGTTCAGCGTGAGACGCGGTGCTACTGCTGCCCTAGGTGTCAATGATTATGACTTTGGTCGTACGACGGGCAAAATGGTATATCGTGTATTAAATGGCGAAGCGATCAATACGATTAAGCCTGAAGTGATGAATACTCTAACCTTATACGCAAGTCCCAAGCACGCCGCTGAGCAAGGAGTAAGCTTGACAGACGACTTGTTAAAAAACGCCATCAATATCGACAAGCAAGCACAGAGTGCGAATAAATAGTGCCAAAAACTGATATTTAGCCATCTATCTTTTATATCGATGGCTCTTTTTACCCTTTATTTTATTCATTTATTAAATAATGTACGGACACATTATTATTTTCAGGAGTGAGACCCATGTTGTATCAAAATCGTTTTGGTCGTTTCAGTTTTAGTAAAGCGCTATTGTTAGGCGGCGTTTGTACCGCTGTCTTGACAGGTTGTAATCAATCAGCCCAAGATACCAGTGGCACCGATACAGCTGCTAATGGCGATGCAGCCACAGCGATGAAGACTGTCGCAATCACCGCTATCGTTGAACATCCAGCGCTTGATGATGTACGCAAGGGTGTCATCGACGAGTTAAATGAGGCGGGCTTTAAAG
This sequence comes from Psychrobacter vallis, assembly GCF_904846715.1. Taxonomy (GTDB): domain Bacteria; phylum Pseudomonadota; class Gammaproteobacteria; order Pseudomonadales; family Moraxellaceae; genus Psychrobacter; species Psychrobacter vallis. The sequence goes on along the minus strand of NZ_CAJHBU010000003.1, from coordinate 190,265 downwards.
ACGGTGAAAACTTAACCGTTAACTTTCAAAGTGCGCAGGGAAACACCGCCACTGCTGGCCAGATTGCTAAGCAGTTCGTTGCAGACAACTCAGACGTTATCATCGCGATTGGCACGCCATCAGCGCAGTCAGTAGCTGCTGCGACAAGCAGTATTCCTTTGGTATTTTCAGCAGTGACTGACCCCGTCGCAGCCAAACTGGTAACAAAACTAGATGGTTCTGGCACCAATGTTACTGGTGGTTCTGATGCTCTTCCTTATGAGCCACAGATTGAATTGATGCGTCAAATCATTCCAAATTTAAAGAACGTTGGTTACGTTTATAGCCCAGGTGAAGTCAACTCAACCACCATCTTAAACAACCTAAAAGAAAAACTGACCCCATTAGGCATCAATGTACTCGAAGCGCCAGCACAGCGTAGTACGGATATTGCGATGGCCGCACGTAGTCTCGAAGGTAAAGTCGATATGATCTATACCTCGACCGATAATAACGTTGTATCAGCCTACGAGTCATTGTATCAAGTTGCCAAAGAAAGTAAGATTCCTTTGATTGCTTCAGATACCAGTTCAGTTGAGCGCGGTGCAGTGGCAGCATTGGGTGTGGATTATTACGATCTTGGCCGCGAAACGGGTAAAATCGTTGTCCGTATCTTAAATGGTGAAAAAGCAGGGGCTATCCCTGTCTATACCCCACAAATGCTGAATCTATACGTCAGTCCAACACATGCCAAAGAACAAGGCATTACTTTGTCACAAGCGGTTATCGATAAAGCAAAAGAAGTGGTAGAATAACGCATTTTTAGCATTGGCTTATCATAGCAACCGTAAGATAGATGTCCATTTTGACCGTGTCATTATTTGCCGTTTGCTTTGACGCTAAGTGTTTAATACAAGAAACCCAGCTATGAATCAGTAGGCTGGGCTTCTTGTTTAAGCAGGTGTTGTTCCAGTAGCGGTTCATACCATACTTTAACTTATCTCATTGCTTATAAAACGCTTATTCAGTATAAAGTATTCATGCCATTTCTAAATTTGCCCTATCTTGAGTCAAATTATTGAGCCAAGGTAGCCTATGTTAATGCTTTATCGTGACATGTTTTGGTTTACCCTAACCGCAGATTGCTTAATCTGTTAAATTCACCGCTTAGCCGTTTAGCTAAAATTGACTTATAGAACCCTAAATTAAATAAGGTAACGCTCATATATGCGGCCTTATCTGATGAGTTAACGTCTATAACGTTAATTGTTGAACGCTTGGTTATGACTTACTGATCTCTTATGTCCTTAATTGCTTTTTTTGGTGCGCTTGAAAGTGGTCTGATTTATGGCCTAGTCGCACTCGGTGTGCTGATTTCATTTCGTACCCTCGACTTTCCGGACTTGACCGCTGATGGTAGTTTTCCGTTAGGCGGTGCCGTCGCTGGTATTTCTATTATTGCGGGTATCAACCCATGGCTGGCTTGTGCCTTTGGTATGTTGGCAGGCTCAGTCGCTGGTATCGTCACTGCGTGGTTGCATGTCAAGCTTGGCATTTTGCAATTACTTGCCAGCATCCTAGTGATGGTCGCCTTATATTCTGTCAATTTGCGCATCATGGGTGCGCCAAACTTGCCGCTATTGGGCGAAACCACAGTATTTAGCACCTTGGTCACTGATGGCAACGGCTATTGGATGCGCTGCCTTATCATCGGGGTGGTCGTGCTATTTGCCATGTTATTTTTAAACTGGTTTTATAGTACCGAAACTGGTTTGTCCATGCGAGCAACTGGCTCGAACCTACGTATGGCACAGGCACAAGGCATCAATACCTCATGGATGACCATTATCGGTATGGCGATTTCGAACGGTTTGATTGCTTTGGCTGGTGCGCTGTTTGTACAGACACAAGGCGGCGCCGATATCTCAATCGGTATCGGGACGATTGTCATTGGTTTGGCAGCGGTCATCATCGGTGAGACCATCATTCCTGCCAAGCGGATTTGGCTGATTACTTTTGCGGTGGTCGTCGGTGCCGTGTTGTACAAGCTATTTATTCAGGTGGCTCTATCGAGCGATACGCTACGCAGTATTGGCTTTGGCCCGCAGGATTTGAACTTGATAACAGCGCTGCTCGTGGTATTGGCATTGGTACTGCCCAAAGCCAAAAATAAATTTTTAAGTCGTAAAGTTCGGGCTTAATATCAAGGTGCAACCATAAGGAATAATTATTATGATGCAAGCTACAGATTTGCGGTTGACCTTTAATCCTGGAACGCCCATTGAAAACCCTGCCCTACGTGGTATCGATCTCAATATCGCTGATGGTGAATTTGTCACTGTTATTGGTACCAATGGTGCAGGCAAATCTACCTTTTTAAATGCGGTCAGTGGCACCACGCGCGTTGATAGCGGCTCAATTTTGTTAAATGGTATTGATGTTACCAAAAAAACAGCGCATCAACGCGCCCATTGGGTGGCTCGCGTGTTCCAAGATCCGATGGCTGGAACTTGTGAAGCGCTCACCATTGAAGAAAATATGGCGCTTGCCTATAAGCGTGGTGGTCAGCGCGGGCTCAAATTTGCCCTGAATCCGAATAATCGTGATTTGTTCCGAGAAAAGCTATCTGTCTTAAAGCTAGGGCTAGAAAATCGGTTGACCGACCGTATGGGGCTGTTATCAGGTGGCCAGCGTCAGGCTGTGAGTTTGCTGATGGCCTCATTACAGCCCTCTAAAATTCTCTTGCTTGATGAGCATACGGCTGCGCTTGATCCCAAAACTGCTGCTTTTGTTTTGGAGTTAACGGACAAAATTGTCACCGACAATAAGCTCACTACTATGATGGTGACGCACTCCATGCAGCAAGCCTTGGCACATGGCACGCGTACCGTTATGCTGCACCAAGGTCAAGTCGTCCTAGATGTTGCTGGTGATATCCGTAAAGATATGACGGTACATGACTTGCTTGATATGTTTGAGCAAACGCGCGGTGAAAAAGTTGAAGATGACAGTTTGATCTTAAGCTAACTTAGAATATAAATATCCACTTATAAACCTTCAAGGAACTTCACGTTTCTTGAAGGTTTTTTTGTTATCTATGGTTAATGATCCTATAAAGTTTATGTGCTTCATTATATAGTCGTTATATGTCAGACTTTGCCTATCCAGCTTATCTATATAGTCAAAGCATTTATAAATGGGTACGGTGTTAACCTCGCTTGCTGTACAACGGTACTTTCTGTACTCGGTTGCCTTGCACTCCTTTTAAACTGCCTCGACTATATGAGATTCATCATGCGTAAAATTCCTGTTTATAGCCACCCTGCTGCTGGTTGGCCAGCACTGCTCTCCTCTGCTCGTAAGCTAATGGACTATCAGACTTTTTTGCGTGGCAGTGTGAGTGTGTTCAAGAGTAATCAACCTCAAGGTGGATTTGACTGTCCAGGCTGCGCATGGCCCGATCATAAGTCACATAAGGCGATAGACGTCTGCGAAAATGGTATTAAAGTGGTTGCTAGTGAAACCATGACAAAAAAGGCAGATGCGGCATTTTTTGTAAGGCATACTGTCACTGAGTTACAGGGATGGTCAGGCTATGAGCTTGAGCACAGCGGTCGTCTATCAGAGCCAGTATATTATGATGCGGCGCAAGACCGCTATCTACCGATCTCTTGGGAAGCGGCTTATCAATGTATCGCTGAACAGTTAGGACAGCTTGATTCGCCCGATGAAGCGTTATTTTATACCTCAGGCCGAGTCACCAATGAACCTGCCTTTATGTATCAGTTATTTGTGCGCTGCTTTGGGACCAATAATTTGCCAGATTGTTCTAACATGTGTCATGAGCCAACCTCAGTGATGTTGGGTAAACAGTTGGGTGTTGGCAAAGCCACGGTGAAGCTAGAAGATTTTGAACAGGCCAAACTGATATTGATGTTTGGGCAAAATCCTGCAACCAATCACCCGCGTATGCTTGAAATACTTGCCCATTCTCACGAGCAGGGATGCCGAATTATTTCGATCAATCCTATGCGCGAACAAGGTTTACGTAAATTTAGAAACCCACAAAAGCCCTCCCATATGGTAGCAGGCCAAAGCGATGATATGGTCGACGAGGTCATTCAAATTCAAATTGGTGGCGATGCAGCATTATTAACAGGTATTGCTAAGTGGTTGACTAAAAACAAGAGAATAAATCAGGATTTTATCCATGAGCATACCTTAGGATATGAGGCGCTCGACGTATGGCTTCGTCAGCAATCATGGACAGATGTGGAGCGAGGGTCTGGTATCAGTAAAGAGCAAATCATTGCTATTGCCAAACTGGTTGCCGACAGTCCAGCAACGATTTGCACATGGGGCATGGGTATCACCCAGCATGTGCAAGGCGATGATAATGTGGCGATGATTGCCAATTTACTACTGCTGATGGGTATGATTGGCATTGATGGTGCAGGCGCCTCTCCAGTGCGTGGGCACTCCAATGTGCAGGGTGACCGTACCATGGGCATCCATGAACGTCCTGCACGAAAACTACTGGATAGTCTTGAACGTGTTTTCAAACGTCCGATGCCGCAAGAGCACGGCTATGATGTTGTGACAGGCGCAAAAGCACTCATTGCTGGAAAGTTAAAGGTGTTTATGAGTATGGGTGGGAATTATGCGGTTGCCGCACCTGATACCAGTGCCATTCAGCAAGCATTAACCACGACACAGCTTAATATTTTTGTCGGCACCAAGCTCAATGAAACCATGTTATATCCGGGTGCCAATAACTTGATTTTACCTTGCTTAGGTCGCACCGAACGCATTATTACCGCTAAAGGTGAGCAGTTTGCAACGATCGAAGACTCTATGTGCCAAATTGTGCCGACTCAAGGTAACCTTAAACCCGTCAGTGATACCCTAAAGTCTGAAGCACAAATTGTCGCAGACATAGCAACTCATGTATTAGAATCTGGCTCTGCCATTCCTTGGCAAGCAATGAGCGAAGATTTCGATATCGTTCGTGATTATATCGCTCAGGCGATTGATGGATTTGAGAATTTTAACCAACGTATTCGTGCTACCGAACGCGGCTTTCACCTATATCACCCAGCGCGCCATCGCGTATGGAACACTGACAGTGGTAAAGCCCAATTTGAAGTGCCACAGTACTCAATTACCTATGTCGCAGCGCAGATGTCAGAGGCCACTCTATCGTTTAAAGAACAAGCTAATGACATTGACAATAATGACGACTCTCAACATGACACTCAAAAAATTTGGCAGTTAACCAGCGTCCGTAGCCATGACCAATTTAATACCATGATTTTTGGCTATAACGACCGCTATCGCCAAACCAATCGCCGTGATGTCTTGTTTATGCATCCAGATGAAATCAGCCGCTTAGGTTGGCAAAAAGGCGATCCTGTGATGGTCACCCGCCACGCCAACAAAAACAGCTCGGATCAGCCGCGGCAACTGGGTCCACTGGTACTCACTGAGATGGACATTGCATCAAATGCTGTTGCCGCTTACTACCCTGAGTGTAACGATTTATTTGACTTAGACACACATGCGCCAGACTCCCATATTCCAGCGTATAAATCTACGACGGTCGTTTTGCAACGAGTGGCTGTAGATGCTAGCGTAGCTGAGCCTGTGTCGTAAGTGATGAGCGATATATTGAGCCATAACCCTACTTGCGAGGCAGATGAAAAAACAATGCAGATAATTAAACATGGCACTTTGTTCTGATGACAGCTCATACTCACATGAAAGAAGACGACCAATTTGATCAGCGGTTCTTGTCAAATAAAAATTCAGAGGCCTCAGAAATCGCTATCACGCCGCTTTCGCGCACCCATTTATCACAAAAGCACGCCTATTTATCCAATAAACCTCAGGTTATTGGTCAGACTCACATTGATTGCCAGCCTGTTAGTTTGGCAGTAGAAGCTGCCATTGCTATCGTTATCAATGGTATTCACTATGCTGTATTGATGGCCAGCCCTCATCAGCTAGAGTATTTAGCCATTGGCTTTTTATTTAGCGAAGGTTTGATTCATCATAGTCACGAGCTACTTGATTGGGAAGTCAACCAGCTGACAGATATCGTAAGCTATCAAAGATTTACGCAAGACTTGGATAATGAAAATATTGGCTCAGCAGAATTTGAGAAAATATCCCAGCAGTTGCAAGACTACGATATTTATGTGGTGGAGCTGATACTAAACCAGCGCTGTCACCAACGTATTCAAGCACAAAAACGTCAGCTAGCCGGACGTACAGGCTGCGGTATGTGCGGTATCACTGGGTTGACACAGGCACTGCCCGATCTTAGTAGTTATTCGCAAAGCAATTTACCCAATAACAATTGTAATAACTTGAAGAAAAAGGCGGTGATACCGAGTCTTGATACGCTACTACAAATGCGCCAAGAAGTTGATAAGTTGCAACACATACATCAACTCACAGGAGCGGTACATGCAGCGGCAACAGTACATCAGCAGGCGTTATATCTATTTGAAGATGTGGGGCGTCATAACGCCCTTGATAAACTGATTGGCTGGCAATTGCGCCAAAAAATAGAAGTTGAGTGTGTCCTGATGACTTCGCGTCTGTCAATTGAGCTGGTACAAAAATCCATTCGTGGACATATACCTTGGCTTGTTGGTATGTCTGCACCAACCAGTACAGCGGTGCGTATAGCTGAGCGTTATGGATTGGGATTGGCTGGATTTTTACGTCATGATAGAGTAACTTATTATTCGGGCTACTCGGACTGCTAAGTCGCTGCACTATATTTTTTAATATTTATCATTTATAGACATGAAACTTATACTACTCCCCAAAATCAGAGTAACAAGGAAAACGAGCGCAAATACTACGAATCGTAGGCTAAACGAATTTTACACGGTTAATCGTATTTTTGGGTTTGGTATTAAACCAGACTAGACTACTGCTTAAAATGAACCTATAAAGATTATCTATGCCCTAAATGAGTACAAATTATGGCCAAACATACTCAAGCCAGCAAATAAGTTATCTTTAATTAAAAAATAACTTGTAATTTGCTATATTTTTGCTAATATAGGCCACCTTGATTGGCTGGATGGCAGAGTGGTCATGCAGCGGACTGCAACTCCGTTAACGCCGGTTCGATTCCGACTCCAGCCTCCAATTATTTATTAACTTTACGTTAATTTTGGCTTGCATTATTATCACAACCGATTATAATAGCGACCACTTATCTAGTAACTAGATGGTCTATCAGCTAGCTTACATTTTAGATAAAACAAGTTTTGCCCGGGTGGTGAAATTGGTAGACACAAGGGATTTAAAATCCCTCGCTAGCAATAGCGTGCCGGTTCAAGTCCGGCTCCGGGTACCATTACATAGTCCTATACTATCTTATAGAACAGCTAAAGCCCCTTATATAAGGGGCTTTGTTGTATCTGGCGTTCTATACTGTCCTGCTCTATCTATCCCAATCCATGCACTTTAAGTATACCGAGTTTTGAGTTTACTCATGAAGATCTAGGATATGGAAAGAAAAGCGATTAGTTCAGACCGGGGCATGAGGATAAAAAATACTTCGTTTCTGTCAAAAACCATCCTAAACTATTCTTAATGGTGCGTCCTACTGAAACCAAGTCATAGATGCATCGCTACTACCCGCCTTCAAACCCTAAGAAAAGTATTATCTCTATCGGTATATATCCAAGTATCTCATATGCTCGTGCCTGTGAAGTTTGGCGTGAATATGAAGACTTGCTAAGTAAGGTGTAATGGGCAAAATTCATGCTACTCGAGAGACTTTGAGAGTAGAAAGTCTTTAATAAACCGTAACTTACGGTGCTCATTTAAGCTATGATGACTGTGCAATTGTCGCTTTAACTCACTGAATAAACTTTCAAGCATATTGGTCGTATTTGGCATGTCTAAATGCTCATATTCTCGATAAGTAAATAGCCAATCACTATTGGTTCTGAGACTACGATAAGCACTTCTGAGACGTTTATGTGTGTACCATGTTCTACCAGCATCAGTGTTAATACTACGTTCGTTCAGATAGTCTTCATGAGTTAAATACCAGTGATCTCAGCGCTTAATGAAGTCGACTTATCAAGCCCAGCTAGATTTAAAGTGAGCCCTCTAAGCTCAATACTGGCGATGTTCTTAGGGCGACGAGTCAGGTAACGGGTCACAATTTGTAGCTGATGAAGAACCGTTCTAGTGGTATTGTCCATAAATAACATAAGACCAAACTGGCGACCCAAGTAAGTAGTATCCATAATAATGTTAACGCACTTAGGCCGTTTAACTTGATACTCAATACTGACCTTGTCTAAGCGTCTTTGAATGGTTTTAAGACTACAGTGGTATTTGTCAGCCAGTTGTTTGTACGTCTGTTTACCTTGCGTATATTCAGTCCAAAGTGCTTCGTTATTGAGTCTTGTGCCACCTGAAAACTGCCGTTTGCAAGATAGACATTGGTACTGCTGTTTGCCTAGTTTGCGCCCATTCTTTTTAGTGTATTTTTCACGACAAAAAGGGCAGTTTTTTGATTCATGGCGTTGATTCCTTGCAAATACTGACAGTATATAGCGTTAAGAGGTGTGCTAGCATGAATTTTGTCCATTCCACCAGCAATATCCTTACTATAAGGTCGCTCAAGTGGGTTATTCAGATCACTAATATGCTTGACAAAATTGTCGCGTAGTTGCATTCAAAACCTTCCAATTTTCATCTAAGCAATCACCAGCATCACATACAGTATCGAACCGATAAACCATGTAGCATTAATAGCAATACCTGAATACCATTTTTGCTTAACTTTTTGATTTTGGTTAGCAAAGGCCGCTTGCCGCTCTGCCGTGACAGGCAAGATATTATAAGGATTATTTTTTCCATCCCACATGCACCGACGTTGCACTTCAGGATGCAGTGCAGGATTGGCGCTTGATTGATAGATATTGCCTTCGGCTAAGTCTAAGTAGCTGACGGTACAAGCACGCAACCAACCCATAAAAGTCACCTCATGGCGTAGTCCAGTCAAACCTTTGTTTTTCTTCTCTTGAGCAATATCAGCGCAGGCCAGTAACGAGGTACTAACATCTGTCGGACAGGCATGAGCATATCTTGGGTCAAGCGGCAACTCGTCTGCAGGACGCTCCATATAGGTTCGGATAAATGTCCATTGGTCGTAAGGGTTAAGCTGCATGTCTTCAAGATTGATACTTTGAATGGTTTGACTTGTTTTAGGATCAATCACATGCAGGTTCAAGGCTTCATATACGACGCCTTTGTTATGTCTGACTGAGGCGACAATATCTTTATAATTAATTAAATGAAAAATCGGCTCTTGCTTGCGATTATGCTCGTAATAGGCAATTTGTTGAGTCTGTTTTAACAATAAAATCTTATTGTAATAGGATTTTTTATTTTTAAACTGTTTATATGCTATATACGGTAGTAATCCAAACATTAAAAAGTTTAAAATAATAATAAAAAAAGCTAAGAAATAATAAAATATAGACCCATCTTTAATAATTGCCATAACCATAGCTGTCATCAAAAAGAACGACTGCCCAAATAACCAACTAAAGCAATAGGTCATTAAGAAACCAACCAACTGGTGCGAGTTAATAATCGGGTGAAACAATAAATAATCTGGGTTTACCTCGTGTACATCACGGCTCAGCTTCTCTATGCTGGCTAATTTTTCCCGATACGTAGGTATGCTCCCTTCCCAAGGTCTACTTAGTAGCTTTTCGATAGGATGGGTATTGTTAGGAGGATTGTAAATCATAGTTAGACAACATGTGATTAGCGAGCAATATTGACTAGCTATTATAAGCCACCACCGCCCACACAAACAAACTTATGTTAATTAATATAGCCACTATCCATCTAAGGTTAACTTGCCAACTCTTACCTTGAAATGCTTTTTCGGCCTCAGCAGTGATTGGTTGTATGGGATAAGGATTATCTTTACCATCCCATGTCAGTAATTTCTTAACATCAGGATGTAATATGGCTTGTTCAGCACACTGGTAGTTATTGCCTTGTAATAAGTAACCAAGCGCATATATTGAGCTAATTATAAGCATAACGATGCCGCCAGCGCCTGAATGGTGCGTATTGAGAATACCGTATTTGCGAAAGACAATATCGCTACAAGCAAATAGTGATTTACTGTTTTCTGCTGGATAAGCCTCACAGAACTCAGGATTTATCGGTAAGTCGGCGGCATCACCTTCCATATAGGTGCGAATAAACGCCCAATGCACCCGAGGATTAACTGAGACATCATGTGGTTTGATATGATGGGTAATACCTCCTGTTTTAGGGTCTGCAATATATAGATTTAATGGCGTGTAAGCCGTGTTGTGTTTGATTGTATGTATTTCAGGAATGATGTCTTTGTAGTCTACTATCTTTAATTCAAAGGGTTTAAAAAACTGCAGTGATGGTCGGTAGTAGTAAGCTACTTTTTGTTCTTTTTTTAAGAAGTAGTATTGAATGCGGTACGGATGCTTTCTGATAAATTGATAGAAGAGTAAGAAAAGAGGAGTACCAAACACAAGTAGCCAGAAAAAAGTAAGTATTATATCAAATAAGTCAAAATTACCATTTATAAATACAACTTCTCCAATATCTTGCAAAAAATAGTTACCTAGCCAAAATGTAGAAAAATAAACCCAGCCTATGCAGAAATACCAATACCAAAAGTAGCTAGGTAAGAAAGTCATATAATCAGGATTAATGTTGGCAATCTCTTTGTTAAGATGCTCAATGTCTTCTCCTTCTTCTAATAAACCTTTATTTATCTCGCTACTATACGGACTTTCAAGAACTTCTTGTAGCTCATTAACATGTTTAGCAAATTCACTGTGCTTGTCTTCAATCATTGGCTTGTCTCAATTTCCATCAACTATTATAAGCCATTACCGCCCAAGCAAATAAACTAACATTAATAAGTATGATACATACCCATCTGACATTAACTTCCCAATTTCTACCTTCAAAGGCTAATTTGGCTTCATCAGTTATGGGCTGAATAGGATAAGGATTGTCTTGACCGTCCCATGTGAGTAGCTTCTGAACTTCTGGATGTAGGATGGCTCGCTTGGTACATTGGTAATGATTAGCCTGAAATAGATTACCTAAAGCTATTATTGAGCCTATTATAAAGACCATGATCTGACCACCGCCAGAATGATCGCTAGACAGTATGCCGTTTTTACGATAGATAATATCGGCACAGGCAAATAGTGAGCCACTAGTATCAACTGGATAAGCTTGGCAGATTTCATTGTCTATTGGAAGCTCATCCACAGGGCTTTCCATATAGGTGCGGATAAATGCCCATTGTACGCGCGGATTGACTCTATAATCTTCTAGCTTTAGATGATGGGTAATATCGCCTGTTTCAGGATCAGCGACGTAGAGATTGAGCGGTGTATAAGCTCGATTGTATGGGTCCTGATGCAAGTCTGGGCGTATGTCTTTATAATCTACTATCTTAAGCTCGTAGGACTGTCTAAACTTCCAGAGTGGACGGTAGTAGTAGGCTATCTTTTGCTCTTTTTTTAAAAAGTAGTATTGGGTGCGAATGGGATATTTTCTAATAAATTGATAGAGAAGTAGGATTAGAGGTGTACAAGCAACTATGAATAAAGCTATTAGAAAGAATACTCTAAAGTAGAAAATACCTCCTAAAGACACACCTCCCTTAAACATATCTTTGTAAAATATATCGCCAATGAAAGTAGCTACAAAAAAATGTGAAGAAAAATAAACCCAGCCAATCGCAAAATAAAACACCCAAAAGTACGCAGGTAGGAATGTTAAGTAATCAGGATTGACGTCGTGAATTTCTTTGTTAAGATGTTCAATATCTTCAGTGTTCTTTAATAAGCTTTTGTCTATACTAGCGGTATAAGGACGGTCAATAGGATTGTGAAGCTCACTAATATGTTTGGCGAAGTCGTCGCGTAATTGCATTTAAAGCCTTCCAATTTTCATCTAAGCAATCACCAACATTACATACAGTATTGACCCGATAAACCATGTCGCATTGATCGCAATGCCTGAATACCATTTTTGCTTAACTTTTTGATTTTGGTTAGCAAAGGCCGCTTGCCGCTCTGCCGTGACAGGCAAGATATTATAAGGATTATTTTTTCCATCCCACATGCACCGACGTTGCACTTCAGGATGCAGTGCAGGATTGGCGCTTGATTGATAAATATTGCCTTCAGCAAGATCTAAGTAGCTAACGGTGCAAGCACGTAACCAACCCATGACAGTCACTTCATGACGTAACCCTGTTAAGCCCTTATTTTTCTTTTCTTGAGCGATATCAGCACAAGCCAATAATGAGGTGCTAACATCTGTTGGACAAGCGTGAGCGTATCTTGGGTCAAGCGGTAGCTCTTCAGCGGGACGTTCCATATAGGTTCGAATAAATGTCCACTGGTCATAAGGGTTGAGCTGCATGTCTTCAAGATTGATGCTTTGGATGCTTTGGTTGGTTTTAGGATCAATCACATGCAAGTTTAGGGCTTCATACACTAAACCTTCATTGCGCCTTATGGAGGCAGTAATATCTCTGTAATTGACCAAATGAAAGATAGGGTCTTGCTTACGCTTATGCTCATAATAAGCGATTTGTTGAGTATTTTTTAATAGCAATATTTTATGGTAGCGAGATTGCTTTCTTTTTAGTTGTTTTAGAGTAAAAAATGCACCGAATGATAAGATTGATATCAGTATAATCAGCATCATTATTAATGAAAGACCAACAATATCGAAAGGACTTAAAAAAATATAATCATATATAACCGCCAACAAGAAAAATATATTCTGCCCACCTAACCATGCACCACAATATGACGCTAAAAGCCATACGTTTTGAATAGAATTAATACTAGGATGAAATAACAAATAGTCTGGATTGACCTCATGAGCAAGTTTACTTAGCCTCTCAATACTGGCATTTTTTTCTTTAAAGTTAGGAATATCTCCCTCGCAAGGGCGACTGATTATTTTACCGACAGGAGGTATGGGAGGAGTGGGTAAGATCATAGCAGAATTCAACTCAAGTATATTTTTTAATATTTATTATTATCTAAATAGCTAATATCTTTTAAAGGATATGGCGGATTGCGGCTGGTATCAGCCATATAAGTAACGATAACTTTTGCCTTATTAATATTATGGGGTTCAAACTTTAATAACTGTGTATCAATAATAAATTGAGGTTCCGATTCTTTTTCAGTCTCTTTTTTTGTCACTATAGGTAGTAATCTCTCAATGGCTAATGACGTAATAGTACTAGCAACCGGTTCATCGCTAGTAGAGTTATAGAATGTCGCTTTATATAGGTTTTGTTCTCTGCCGTTTTTGTCAGCGACTACTTCTATAGTCAGTTGACTTGCTTTGTCCCAATTTCCAATGTGGATCTGACTTTCAAATAAGGTCAGATGCTCTTTTACAATTTCAAGGACTGGCGGAAGTCTTATCTCACTGTTTGTGCTTATTTCGTGCGCCACAGGTACATTACCTTGAAAGGTTTGCAAACGATTATTGGCTAAAAATAAGGTGCAAGCTGTAATAAAACCACTGATATCTTGTTCTAGATTAACAAAAGCTGGCTGTGTCTGAAACGGATTTATCAGATAGTAATTTTGTCCTCGCATGGCTTTATGACCAAACACGCTGTTGTCTAACCAATACTCTATTAATGTATTGTTTTTATCATCACATTTGTAAGCCAAGCGTTGAAAGACATAACTTAGCGTCATGCCTATCATCATAACACCAAGTAGTGGCGCACCAGGAATAGCTGCCGCGCCACCAGTTGCAGCGTTTGCCACCCCATAACCATAAATCAAGCCCGCCACTGCTGAAGCAGTTATTGATGCTCCCGCTCCAGCTGTCATCACGGCAGACATCCTATTCCCATCATTAAACTTACGATAGCCATAAATCGCTAAACTGCCTACCTCAAACGTCGCGCCGACCACTCCTATCCATCCTGCCCGATAGACCAGTCTGTTTGCAAAGCTGGTCTTGCCCAGTAAGCCTGCTCCTGAAGCGGTCACATCCATACTAGCCGTCACCAGTGCAAGCCCAGAACTTACTGTGCCCAATTGCTCTTGCGTTAATCGAAGCGAGTCACCTGCGTATTTTAATCTGGCAATCGCTGGTACACTAGCAATCACTGCTTTTAACTGGAGAAATGCGATGAAACCAGATAAAACTCCTGTGGCTCCTATCGCACCTTTTTTGATGTTGTCATGCCATTCAATAGCTCTAGCAGCTAATGCTTCAGCGTCTAATTGATCAAGATTAATGGGACGCTGACCATCATTTAGCTGGCTTAAGGCACTCATACCTTTACCTGTTGAAAAAGCTTCATCAAAATAATACAAAACTTGCGTTTTAGCCTGCTGCAAATTATCAATCTGTGGCGTACGCACAATATTAGTATCAGTAACGGTTTCCAAGATACTGGTTACACCTCTTTGAGCTTGTCTGGCTCTTTCATTAATTCTATTAACGACTGATTTTGGAAGCACTGAGCCTAAGGCGAAATTTGCAAAGGCAGCCATAGTATCAGCTGTGGCAGTCACCTTTTTAGGAACAACTACTAATCCTGAATGACCATAGATACTAAGTTCAAGTGTTTTATACAAATTTCTAAATGCTTTTGAATCATAAAAACTCAATGCTAATAAATTTTGACTTAGTGTCTGAATCAATTTACCTTTATTGATAGCAGCGCTTCGATTACTGTTGACTGTTATCTTATTCAACGTCGCAGCACTAACCCCTTCGACCGTATAGCCTATTCCAGCACCTACTGCTTCAGAAGCTCTATCTTTCTTGCTAAAGTCATAAATAATCTCGACTAGCTCCTTATCCAAACCGCCAAGTGCTTTGAATAGCCAGTTTTGATTGATTTTGATGCTACTACTGATCTGAGGCAATAATACTTTTTTAAACTCCTCTTCAGTGGCCATATCACTTTTTGGTGCAGTAGACTCAAAAGCATCAAGCATGCTTTGTGGGATACCAATATTACTATCATCAATACCACAGCCTGCAATACAAGAAGCAATCATCGCCTCAAAATATTTAGCAGTCTGTTCATCGTGAACAAGCTCAATGTCAAAGTCACTTTCAATAATAAATTTGAATTCTTCACTGGTGATTGCTTTGACAAAGACTTTACGAGCATTAACAATTTCTTTTTTAAGGGAAATTATTTTTTGGGAAGACTGTAGATAAGATTCATAACTGCTCTTATCGATATGCTTAAATATCAAATCATCTGGGTCAGTATCTGAGAACCCTATATTTAACAAAGTGCCAAGATAGTCGTTATTACCCGCGTTAAAGAACTTTTTGCCCTTAAACTCCGTTGTCTTAATACTTGCTTTTTCAAGATTTTTTATGATTAAAGCATTAATAGTTTTACGAATATAATCATTATTTTCTGATAGCTCACTGAGTTGACTAATCAAGTAGTTTCGTTTCTCTGCTGCTGCAATGACCTCTCCTACAGGATCAGGTAAGGCAACCATCATGGGTTTTATTTCTAAAGCAAGACCTTCATCGTATTCTACGATGCTTCTTTGCATACTTTGGTACAGTGATAATGCGGCTAGGACGCTTCCCGATACTTTACTATCTCCATTTTTCTCTAACGCATTAACCTTATTACTAATATCTCCACCTTGGGTAAGCTGTTTACGTTGAGAAAAACTCTTTATATACCCAACTTCATTAGTGCTCATATTAATGGTATTTTTATTACCTGTTAATTCATCAGCGACAAACTTTTGCATACGTTTATTACGTAGTGTTTCATCTTCGATATATTTCTTTAATGTGGGTTTACTCAGTTTGGCATGGCTCACCATTAGCCATGCCGTATCTCCTTGAAGCAAAGTAATATATTTACTATCCAACGTACTATGTTCTTTTTTATTACAGGTGAATGGCTGTACATCTTCTTCAGAAGTATCACTGTCAGACTCATTTATGTTTTGTACGTCTATTTGTCCAGATCCACTGGCTCTTTCTTTAAAATCTTTGTCAGAATACGATTGAGTACGTTTAAATGCTCCATCTGCACCTGTGTAATACTCTTTAAAACTATATCCTTCACTATCTTCTATATAACAATAAAGATAAGCATGATTTGGTAGGCTCGCAACAGCAGTATGAGTAGATGCTATAGAGGCAATCTCGTGGGCGAAACACCGCTCATCTTGGGTCGCTACTTTATAATCTGTTTTACTAAACGCCACAGGTAATATCGGAATACCCGTTTTTCCACATTCATAATCGCATTTCTTGACTGATGGGTCATCCGTAGGGATTTCATATTCTAGCTCTAATACTACAGGCTCAGCTTTCTTTTTATCTTGGGAACTTTTATGATTACTTGTCAATCTATTCATAAAGCTTAAATCATTACTCATCCCGCTACTCCCTGGCTTCTAGGCTGCTCCAAACCCTCAATAATATTATTAACCGCCTGCTGCTGCGTCATTTGACGCTTGGCAATCAATAATGCTTGGCTCATGACAATTTCATAAGATTGAGCGTTGATCACTATTTGTTCTTTCAGTTGCCGAAATATCATATTTATCCACTCTGTTTGCTCAAGCAGTTGCCACTGCTGCTGATTAAATCTAAAGGGTAAAGGCCTGAGCTGCTCCAATGCTGCTTCAATATTAGACGGATATACCTTATTGGGTATCGGCAACGTTAGTACCTTCATTTTGTTATTCCAATCAACATAATAAATATGAGAGAGCCCCAACTGGTAAATTTGCAGCTTTTGTGGCGCTGTCCATAAATAGTCCAACAACTGTATTACTCTCGGATCCCAGTAACGCAGATAACGGCGCTTGTTTGATCCTAGTCCATATGCTTGTCCTATCAGATACAGACTTTGTTTTAGCTTTTCAGTAATCGGTTGCTCAAACAACCACAAGCAAATGCTACGTGGATGCGGATTACCTGCTATATCATTGATATTCTCATATAGTGCTAGAGCCAATAGTTGCTCTAGTATGCGCTGACCAGTACTGTCACCTAACTGAATGTCAACAAGAGCTAAGTCATCGTTGAAGGTATGATGAATGCGTTTTATACGCTCAAATGGCAAATCTACGCCGCAGTCAAGGACGTTAAATATTTCTGTCCCATACGTATTTAAATCAATGAGCACAGTGAGCTGCTGATACTGATTCTCTGAGATAATTTGGTACACAGATTTGAGCTGATCTTGATACTGTTTCGTGGCTTGAATATCATCAAGACACTCTACTTGTGGTAATAACATATTTAGACAGCTCCACCTTTTTTACTCGTACTAGCCGTTTTGGCAACACAGTCAGCAAGCTCGTCTTGAGGCACAGTAATCGTTGAACTACCTCCACCCCCACTGCCCCAATCCACCTTACTCGCCTTATAGCCCACCTGCCTCGGTGTAATAAACGTCACATTACCGCCTGATATCTCAATTCCACTGCCAGCGGCTTTCAGGGTTAGGGTATCAGGGGCGATAATCTCAATACTGTCACGGCTATGGATACGGAGTACTTGCTCGCTATCGAGGCGCATTTGTGCTTTATGTGCTTGTATGGTTACATCACCATACGCTGCGGTATGGGTTTGTGCTTTGTTTGAGTAGTAGTGGATATCGCCTGCGACCAGCTGATTCATTTGAGTTTGGCTATGATAATGGGTACTGTCTGTGGCATGACTATGGGTATTTTGAGTGCTGGTAAATTGGCTATGCTGTCCACTTAGCATGGCAAGATGACGCTGTGAGTCGATGAGCAGGTTAGCTTGTTGCCATTGTCCAGCTTCGTTAAGCGCGGCATCGTTGGTGTCTTTACTAAACTTGATAAATGGCGTTTGAGCGTCTTCTTGGTTTTGGCTACCATTTGGTTTGTCATTGGCGCTACCGTCCAATCCTACTGGTTGATGGGTATTGGCGAGTTGCTCGTATGCTTGTTGATGCTGATCGGCCGTTTGTAGTTTGCTGTGACTGTTATGACTCATATGCTGGGGGCTGGTACGGCTACTGATGTGCAAGCCTTTGCTGCCTTGTATATTGGCGGCTGCCCCAGTCTCTATACTAATACCTTGTCCCCGCGCTTGACCGCGCGCATGGTCGGTGTGCTGATACAGCTGGCCTATTGTGAGGCTGCTTTGGTAGCTTGTGCTATAGAGATTGATTTGTGGACTATCAGGATGGCCGTCAAACATGAGCTGGTTATAACCATTGGTTAAGCTGTCTTTGCTGGCGTCCCCTGTTCGGCTTGAGTCAATACTTTGGGTTTTGATGCCATCTATGGGGTATAGATGGCTTTGGTTGATAAACCAAGCGGGACTGGTGGCATCAAGGGCATCTGTGTCGCTGACGCTGCTATTGTGCTGGGCATCACGATTGCCTCGACCGTTGTGGGTACTACCGATGATGATGGGATGAGTGATGTCACCACCGATAAAGTCGATAAGGACGTGCTGACCATGCCGCAGCGGATGGGTTTGTCCCATGTGGTCGGCAACGAGGTGGCTGGCGATGGGTATCCAATGAGCGCTGTCACTACTGCTCTCCTGTCCATCTTCATCCTGTTGCCAATGATAGCGAATATGGGCACGATGATTACGATCAGTATCAATAGCGCTGCCACTAACAGTATCGATAATACTGGCACTCATTAGACCAGTGAGACTAGGATGCGGTTGCCCAAGATTTGTCAGCTGTTCGCCAAAGGGAATATGGTGATGATTTGGAAATGGCAGGTAGCAAGCAGTAATATGATGGACAGTGTCGTCATCACTATCCTTTTTTAAATAAGGCTGTAGAGTCATCGGATCAAAGGGTGCTATACCCAACCAATCGGTAGGAATATGATTGTTAATACGGTGATGAATAGAAGCCAGGCTTATTGGCTCAGTCACGTAAGGATTGCCATCGATATAGTGAGCGCTTGGCAAAGAGAGATGCCGGATGTTGCCTGTGATGCTACCTAGATTGGCAAGCTGCTGAGCATTTTTTTGATAGAGAGTAGCAAGTTGATCAAGACCTTTATCATCAAAATGAGTATGGCTATGCAAAAAGCGGTTGTGACTGTTTGGACTGCTTGAATCAATAGAATGTTCGCTAGTGCTACTGCCACCATAGGTACTCAATAACCGATTGTCATAACGATGTAGGTCGGTTTGTTGGATATACTGGGTAATACGCGGACGAATGGCAGTGATACGGTCTTGTCTGTCAGCAAGATTGGCCGTATTCTGACTGAGCGTGCTATGGATGTCACTCGTGTCTGGACGCAAGTCCTCACAATCATGGGGAAGTAATACCAGAGTATGCTTGTCTGCTTCATGACGGTAATAGCCTGTGATGCCATATAGAGCAAGATACTGTGTTAAATAGGCCAGATCTGTTTGATTGTATTGCACACTGTGCTGAATATGGCAATCACTCAAACGCTCGTCAATTTCGATATCCATATCATAAGGGCTTATGATGTCAGTGATAAGCTCGCTAAGACTAAGATGATGGTGACGACGGTTGTGGCTAGAGAAGCGTAGCTGGCTTATAGCTGGCTCGCAGATAATACGATAGGCTGCCATGCCACTATTACTACCAAGGGCTGTGGCTTGCGTAACGATACCATGGCGAATTTGATTTGAATGTATAGCATTACCAGTGTGCCACTGAATCGACACACTCTGCCCTATCCAATCTTTTATATTAAGTCCCACTTGCGGATGTAATAAGGTAAGGCTAATACGGTAGCCGCAATATAGAGCAAGCTGTCGCTCTTGATAAGACTGTACACGTTGGTCGTGATGATAAGGACTTGGATAAGCACTGGGCACAGGCATAAGAGCAGGCGTATCCCAAACACTGTCTGGCAGTGGCATTCCCAATAAACTTTCAATAACATCAGCTTGCTGGATAAGGCTTGTGGCAATATCAGGATGGCCGCTACTAAGTTGCACATGCCGCTTTGTTTGAGTCCAAACCATGATAAGCCCTTCTCTATCTGTTCAAAGGTGGAAATTTTAATATTGCAAGATCACAAATAGTGTATAAATTGCTAGTTAACCAAGCATTGGTTTGTAGTTGGTTCAATTAATAACCATCGTCAGATGAATCACGTTTGGTCTGAATCCCAATCATGTCAGAGAGCATTGCTAATTGGTCTTCGTTTTTAATGATATGGGTGAGCCATTGATCCAGTGGCATATCTGCCCAATCAATCGCCCGACCGAGTAAGAATGTCACTGGACTGTGCGGCTCATTGGTCGCAAAGTAGTCTTGAATTTGACTCAATAATTTAAGGGCTTGCTGGCGGTTACTTTGATGATCGCGATTGCTCGGATTAAAACTGGTCAAAGTAGTGTTTATAGTGTTGGCGGCTTGTCCATCGTTGTCCAAAGTGACCTTCTCGTTGTCCATCATGTCAGCTGCATTCTCTTTGCCAGCACCATTCTCATTAATAGCAGACTCTGGGAGCAATGAGCGCAGATGTTGACTAAGTGCTGCCAATAGATCGGTTACTGGCGCAAACACTGGCGCATCCATACCCATAAGACTATTTAGTTGGTCGGTGAGTGTCTGCCATTGTTCTGTAATAGTATTGAGGTTTGTCATGAGCGCTTGTTGCCAAAACTCGCTACTGTTTTTTATGGCATGATTGTAGTCACTCAGTATGAGTTGATTGTGCATTTCACCATCGGGGTTTTGCTGACGCTGCTTATCATGATCGCGAGCGGTTAGATAATAATTATAATTATATTTTTGCGTCTTCGTGTCAGCGAGCGACAGCTGCTTGATATCATCAGTAAGTGCTTTAACGAACCATGAAAGCAGCCCTGCCCTGATATCCATACTGTCTTCTTCACCATCTAACGGTGGATACATAGTGAGCCAATATTCTTCATTGAGTGCCTGTAACAGGAGGAGTCCATGACCAATACCCGCTAAATGATCGGTATGACTCAACGCATCGACATACCAAAGTGCCAACTTCATATCTTTACTGGTATGACTGAGTAAATCGGCACATTGATTTTTCACAAAGTCCCAATCAGCAATTTTTAGCTCAGTGACCCAATTGCCTTGCGCCAATAGTGGATCATCCTCCTGACGGGCAGCAACGATGGCATCCATACGTGGGTCAAAGATTAAGTCTTCACCAACGCCATGATGGCTGCCATCAATAGGAGCGATAAGAGTATCAATATTGGTCATTAAAGAGTTATCAATACTCATTATAGTGATACCTCCTTAACAGATTTTTTGCGGTTTGCTTTTTTGGCTGATGGTTCTTTGGTCGATTTTTTGCTAACTGGCTTTTTGGCTGAAACTGGCGCAGTGATATTCTGATTATTTGGAGTCTGCTTATTTTCACCCTGATAGGTGGATGTTTGATTGATATCTTCTTCACTATGGCCTTCACTACATTGTGCCATTTGGTTAAGCGCTACAATGGAATTGCAGTCCAGACGATAAGCAAAATTATCGTCCGCATCCACGAATACGGTAATCTTCTTTAGCACGCTTTGACTGTCATTATGAGCAAGTAACTGACTTGCCAGCTGTGGCAGTAGCGTATGACTGATAATGGCGTCGGCGTTACGTGCACCAGAGTCCACTTCATGACAACGAGATAAAACCAGTTCAATTACTTCAGGATCGATGATACAAGGCACGTCGTAATTGTTACGAATACGGCTCGTAATTTTATCCAGCTTCAGGCGAATAATTTCTGCAAGCGCGTCATCAGTCAGCGGATAATAAGGAATCACCGTTAGACGACCTAAAAATGCGGGTTTAAAAGCTTTGTGCAAATGCGGATTGATTGCCTGTCTCAAACTGTCACTGTCTGGTAGGCTAAAGTTTCTATTATTAGGATCCGTATTGATACACTGCTGCATAATCGCGGAGGAGCCAATATTACTGGTCAATAAGATAAGGGTGTTTTTAAAATCAATTAAACGACCTTCGCTGTCTTCCATTATTCCTTTATCAAACACCTGATAAAACAAATCCAATACATCGGGATGCGCCTTTTCTACTTCGTCAAGTAACAGCACACTATAAGGACGACGGCGAATCGCTTCCGTCAACACCCCGCCTTCACCATAGCCAACATAGCCTGGTGGCGAGCCTTTTAAGGACGCGACGCTATGAGCTTCTTGATATTCTGAGAGGTTAATCGTAATAAGGTTACGCTCACCGCCATACAATACTTCGGACAGCGCCAATGCCGTTTCTGTCTTACCCACACCGCTTGGCCCTACGAGCATAAACACGCCTTGCGGACGATTGGGATCATCTAGACGTGCTTTTGCCGTATGAATACGTTTGACAATAGCCTCAACAGAATGATCTTGTCCAATGACGCGCGCTTGCAAGGTATCAGCCAAGGTCAATATGTGGTTTTTTTCATCACCCGCCATATCGGTAAGCGGAATACCTGTCCAATCTGAGATGATCTGTTTGATCACCTGCCGATCTAGTACCGCATGAATGAGACGCTGCGCTTCTTGAACCTGTTTTAATGACTGCTCAATATTTTGATACTCTGCTTGTTTGTCTAAGCGCTCCTTTGCACTCAATGTATCGGAAGCATCAAGCTTGCCATTTAACTGCTCATTGATTGCATCAAGTTGATCGTTAAGCTTGCGTTGCTCCTGCCAACGAGCGGTCATATCAATGATGCTTTGTTGATTAGATTGACGCTGCTCATCGAGCACAGCAATTTGCTGGCTTACTTTTTCTTTTTCATCAGTACCGCCGATACGCTCAAGCTGCTGACTGAGACTAGTGACATGCTGCTCTAACTGCATACCTTTTGCTTTTAATTTGTCCAACTGATTGGGCATGGCTGTCTTTGATAAACTCACACGTGCAGCAGCAGTATCCAATACACTCACAGCTTTATCAGGGAGCTGTCTATCACTGATATAACGGGCGGATAGTTCAACGGCTGCTTGCAGCGCATCATCATCTATCAAAATACCGAAATGTTCCTGCATTTTGGCGCTCAAGCCGCGAATCATTGCCACTGCCGTATCGATATCAGGTTCATCGACTTTGACGACTTGGAAGCGACGTGACAGCGCTGCATCTTTTTCGAAGTACTTTTTATACTCAGACCAAGTGGTGGCAGCAATTGTTCGCAGCTCTCCACGAGCCAGCGCAGGTTTAAGCAAATTGGCCGCGTCATTTTGACCCGCCTGCCCGCCTGCGCCAATGAGTGTATGTGCTTCATCAATGAATAAAATAATCGGCTGTACGGAGGCTTGTACTTCTTCGATCACTTGCTTTAAGCGGTTTTCAAACTCACCTTTGACGCTTGCGCCTGCTTGTAGCAATCCCATATCAAGACTGCGTATCGTCACCTCTTTGAGTTGATCAGGCACCTGACCGGCCACTATTTTTTGTGCCAAACCTTCGACTACCGCCGTTTTACCGACACCCGCCTCCCCCGTTAAGATAGGATTGTTTTGGCGACGGCGAATTAAAATATCGATCAGTTGATGAATCTCAAACTCACGGCCAATGACCGGATCTATTTGCCCATCATCGGCTTTGGCCGTCAAGTCATAAGTATATTTATCTAAGGCGGGGGTTGGCTGCGTGGTTGATTGTTCTGTGTCTATAGACTCATTATTGTTTGTACTATTTGTTTTATACTTCGTGGCGTTATTGGCGCTTTTATTGATATTGGTGGAGCTACTACCTTCTGTACTACCATGGCACTGACGCTGATAGTCGTCTTTTAAGGTAAAACGATCAATATATTGTAATTGCTCAGGGAGGGCGTTCAGTAAAGGCTGATAACGTTCATAAGTTAAAAGCACCAGCAATATATATCCAGAGCGGATTTCTAACGAGACATTTTTATCATCACTCTGACCATATTGGCTACTTGCCAGTTCCCACGCATCTTCGAGCAATGCCATCAACCGCTCACTGAACACAGGGGTTGAGCCTGTTGCTTGACCAAAATGCTCTAATAGATTTGTTATCTCTGACAGTAATGAAGGCTGAATGATCTTATTGACTTTTAATATTTGAGCGACATCATTATGCGGGGTGGCAATGAGTTCATGCAGCAAATGGATGATATCTACTTCGCGGTGTCCTTTATCAATACAGAGCCGAGCTGCCTGCTGCAAACACTGTCGGCAACTTGGGCTCAAGCGAGTAATAACGGCTTTTAACTGGCTCATAACTCTTTTCCTTTGGCATTCTTATTAAACTCAAAATTATTTATAAGCTTTACATATAAAATGTTGTGCTACTGAATAGGAAGCGCATAACGGGTGTCATCATGATTCGCAGTAGCGGGTTGCGACACCAAAAACCCACCTTGCCCCAAACCGCCAAAATTACTTTCAGACAATGACAAAGGGGTAATATATTGCTTATCCAGCTCCAGCTGCATCTCGACTGCCAAGCACACACCGCACCATTTACGAATGAAATCAATGATGACTTGATACATATCCCCTTTGGGCAACAACCTAAGATAACGTTTGGCATCCAACTGGTGAAATACGATTCTAATTTTGCTATCGAACTGTACGGCACGCGCGCCACAAAATGCGGAGACTCCAAGTACTGCATGCTGTCCACCAAGCGCTGTTTGCTCAGATGCCGGTAAATCAAACCATTCAGGCACAAACTGCTGAACACTCACCATACTGTCCAAAAAATGTGACAATACATGCGACAATTGATCTGCGGTCAGACGCCCTGGTGCAATCATGCCAGCATAAGCAATCAAGCTATCGATTGCCGTTAGCTTTTTAGGCTGCCGCGCCAGCGCTCGCAAGCTAAGCAGGTAGCTGTCCTTTTTATGGTTTAACTCATACTGTAATGGCAGGTTATAAAACCAGCTTGCCTGCACATACAAATCTGTCAAACGATGATTAAATAAATCTAAAAATGCCGGTGCCGCTTTATCTTTTGAGTGGTGAACTCGCGATGCCAGATAATCGGTATACATCGCGGGCAAAGCAGACAGTGGCCCTGTCAGTCCAATTACGGCTGGATAAACTTCTATTTGTCTGACTTTCACCTGACTAGCATTGTCGTCCATATTATCTTGGGCAATGAGCGCCATCGACTCAATTTCCGCTTGCGGATAAGCCAATGACAAAGAGGCACGGTAACGCACCTCAATAGCCGCATGCCCCATGCTAACTTCATGCTGAATTAAGCGTAGCGCTTGCAATAGCTCATAGGCTTGCGGCGCCGCGATGAGATCGGTTAAATAAGAGGACTGAGACCACTGCGTGGCTGACATCTATATATCTCCTCTTTGGTTACTGCATCGCTGATGGCAACCTCAACAAAGCTATTTAAGCTGGCGTGATAGCCAAAAACGTGAGCCAATAAATAGGCAAACTGGCGAATACTGACCCCCGCAAAATTCTTTTGGTTAATATGAATATCAATCACCGTACCACGCACGAACCCAGGTTGCGGTAAGCGCTGGATACGGCGCGCCTCAATACTGGTCGCCACAGAAATAATCCCTTCAACCAGTAGTTTGTTAGAAGCAGATTGCGTAATGTCATATAGCGACAAATACTCTTTCATGAGTTCAGCGTCTTGGGCGGCAAGTGATAAAAAATTCAGGCTAATCAGTGAGATCAAGCGCCAGCGCTCTTCACCTGTGTATTCAAACCGTGCCGTTCTGGTTGGCTGTTTTAACAGTGACAGACTACTAAAACCCGTCATTCCTTCACTAAACAGATCACCGCGACTTTGACCAAATACTACTTGGGCAGGCAAGTCTCTATTGGTACACAACAAAGAAGCGCTCATGCTCACCGAACCTGATAAGTCTTCACGGTTTTTTTCTACAAACATAATCTGATATTCGAAACCCTGCTTAAACTCAGCCATATCCCTATCACGTTTGACATGATAATAACGACCCTCATCTTGCTGCTCATAGTGATTGAGGGCATAAAACGGATGATACTCACGCTGTAACAAACGACTGTCGCTTTGTTTGGACTCTATGACTTTTTGAACTTCATAGATTTCATATTGAAAAAGCGCACGGGTATCGGGCACCAAATCATAATAGATAGAACGATGGGTCACTTGAATCGGCTTGGCTGCGGCCTTGAATAGGTTTATGACAGGCGTACAAAAAAGCTTGATACTGCTGGCACTCAGTTGCTGCAAATTTTTAAGACGGATGGTATTTTTTTTATCAAATTTAAAATAGCAGCGAATCTCAAAACCACTACTATCAATTTTTAAATCAGGGCAAGCATGCCCAAGATTCAGGCGTAGAAAGTTAAATTTCTCTGGAAAATAAAAGTATTCTTTTAATAAAGCAGAGGCAGCGTTGCTCACTCGATGGCTAGGGAGGATTTGCTGCTCAGGGTCAAAGCCTATAATCTCAAACGGACTACCCGCTACCTTATTGACTTGTCTGCCATGAACATGAGTTTGCCTAATATCACAGCCCAACAAATCCCATAGACTGGTACCTTGACTGGCATCTTCATCTATATACAGATCTAACGGATGATTCAATAATGCCTGATAATCAAAGCTGGGATTAAGACCTTTGACCTTAATGCTAATACAGCCGTTGAGCAGTCCATGCTGATTGTCGTATACTTCTTGACGTGTCTCAAAGCTGACGCTATCTATCTGTAGCGGTAGCAAAGTAACGTCTTGGGTTGATTGGAATTGGCAAGGCGTACCATTTATTTTTTGGGTGGCAAACGTACTTTGCTTAGGGACTAAGACGGCCTTACTCATCGCATTGCCCTGTACGCCCAAATTAAACTGGGCGATAGAGACAGAGGGAAAAGGTTTGAGATAATCGGGATAAACCACTTCCAATAAAGACTCTGTAAAATCGGCGTATGAATCGTCTAGTTTTTTATTAATACGTGCACTAATCAGCGAAAAAGCCTGTATCAACCGCTCAATATGTGGATCGTCTACGGTATCGTGTCCCATCAATAGTCGGTTGGCTATCTTTGGATATTTTTTGGCAAACTCTTTTGACTGTTTATTAAACAGGCTAAGCTCATGCTCAAAATAAGGAAGTAGACTATCCATGATGCCTCAATATAGTTATCGCTATCGATTGAGCAGCGATATTGGTTATTTTATTAAGTAACGTTGAGAGCTTGGCTCAAAGAACGCATCGAAACTGACCAGTTCTTGGGCTGGGTAAACCTTTAGCAAAGCTTCAATAGAGAAACAAAGCTGATTGACATCAACGGCGCCAATATCTAGCGATACTCGAACGTTTTTTAACCGTGTGTCTTGTTGTTCAACGGTTTGGGCAATTTGTTGGCAAATATAGTCACAGTCAGTAGGGTTGGCACTGCTGAGTCCCACAAAGTCCAATATGCCAAAATTCAATATTGATGAGCGTACATGTTGGTAGGACTGCAACTTATTAGACACCACACAGCGCGTGTTTAACAAAGACTCTAAATCTTGTGCGACCGAAGATTTTAATTCGTCAATATTGAGACGACGCACCACGAGTTCCTGTGCTAAATGACGAGGCTGATCATCGAATAGCTGTTCGAATAAGTTCGGGCGAAAACCCATGTCTTTGGCAGCGTAGTTCATTGATAAAATCATGCCCATTTAATAAAGTAAAAAAGAAAGGCCTAGCTACAAACCTTTCTTTCTTGGTTCAATGAATAAAGAACACCTGAAATCACTACCTTAGGCGGTATAAGTGGCAGTGTTGTTGGCGAGCGACCACTTTTTAGTGACAGCGCCTTTAGCAGTACCATCGATGTCTTGCTGCGTATAAGTCCACTCAACGGCAGCATATTTGATGCCGACTTTTTCGATTGGTACGCCTTCTGAACGTACAGTAGGCTCAACACTAGCGATAAGCGCATGTTTAAGTTTTATTTCAAGATATTTAACACGCTTATCACCATTGGCACGATAAAAATCAATTTGGATCTCATCAAAAGTATAGCCAGCAGAACACGCTTCCCATAATTTAGGGCTAGTAGAATCCAAGTCTTTCATAAACGTCATGTCAGCATGTTCACAACGCTCAGAAGTATGACCGCCCACGCTACTTGCTGTCGCTGACTTTGGCTGACGGATCAAATGATCCCATGTATTTACTTCAAGCCAACCTTTATGCTCGCTATCACGAGACTCTCCATCGATTTTGTATTTACCGCGGAACTGAATATAAATATCTTTCATATCACATACCTTATTTTAGAAGGATTAACATTGGATTTTAAGAAACGATCAGCTGTTGCTAGACTGCGGCAGTTGAGTGACCAGCCGCAAAGAAACAGACAACTCATCAAGTTGAAAGTGTGGTCTTAAAAAGACCACTGACTTGTAGACACCAGGCTTACCTGGTACTTCTACAACTTGTACAGAAGCTTCGCGCAGTGGGTATTGGGCTTTTGCTTCTTGTGAGGCTCCATCATCTAGCAAGACGTAACGAGAAATCCAGTCATTCAAAAACGACTCAACATTACCCGGCGCTAAGAAACTACCAACCTTATCGCGCATCATTGCTTTTAGATAATGGGCGATACGTGACACGGCCATAATATATTGGAGCTGAGTAGACAGCACAGCATTGGCATTGGCATCATCGTTCTGATACGTTTTGGCTTTTTGAACGGACTGGGCGCCAAAGAAAGCCGCATAATTGGTGTTTTTGCAATGGACTAGTGGGATGAAGCCTAAATCGCTTAATTCTTTTTCGCGGCGATCGGTAATAGATATCTCCGTTGGACACTTGAGCGCCAAGTCTCCTTCATCTGTCTTAAAGGTATGAACAGGCAAACCTTCTACCAAGCCGCCCCCTTCAACACCACGAATAGCAGCACACCAACGATAATCAGAGAAAGCTGAAGTCAAACGTGAAGCAAAGGCATAAGCAGCGTTTACCCATAGATAGTCACTATGATCATTACCAGAGACTTCCTCAGTGAAGTTAAAGCCTTCAACCACGGTTCCGTCTTTAGGGTTATAAGGCAGTCGACCTAAGAAACTAGGCACCGTAAGCGCAACATAGCGGGCGTCTTCTGACTGTCTAAATGCACGCCAGCGTATATACTCAGCCGTTTCAAAGATTTTTGAAAGATCCCGAGGACGACCGATGTCAGTAAATGAATCAAGCCCAAACATCTCAGCGGAGGCCGCTGATACAAAAGGTGCATGAGAAGCAGCAGCAACATGAGACAATTGCTCAAGTAGATACATATCAGAGTTTTGACGGGTAAATTCAAAATCACCAACGATAGCCGCATATGGCTCACCACCGAAGCTACCAAACTCTTCTTCGTAGATTTTTTTGAACAATGTGCTTTGATCGAAATCAATTGAAGATTGAAAATCTTTGGTAAGCTCACGTTTGGTAGTATTCATCATGCGTATTTTTAGCATGGATTCCGATGGCGTTTGACTGCATAGATAGTGTAGACCGCGCCAACTAGATTCTAATTTCTGAAATTCAGGAGCATGCATAACTGTGGTCAACTGCTTAGATATCAGGGCATCAATCTGTGCAATACGCGCGTCAATCGATGCAGCCAAATTATCTGATAACGTCACTGTCCCTTGCATCACTTCATTCGCCAGCTCAGCGATTTGTGATTTTGCTCGATTCTTTTCATCATCGGACTTAGCCACGTTGCTTTTATTAACGATTTCTTCTAGTAAGTCATAGCTTTCACTATTTAACGAATCAGTTGCTAGGTTCTGCTGGGCTTGGGCACTCATCGTTTAATCCTCACCATCAGTTTGGTTTTGTTCTGCCATTTTTTTGACCTGCTCTGTGTTTTTGAGCACATCGTCCAATAAGTCTTCAAGCTTTTCATTGGCTGAGATTTTATTGCGTAAATCCGCCAAACGATCGCGTGCTTGTACCAATTGTTTTAGTGGTTCAATCTGTTCAGCAACAGCTTCGGGACGAAAATCATTGATACTATTGAACGCAAGATCAACCGCAAATTCCCCACCTTTATCGCTCAAATCATTTCTAACACGGAAGGCGGCACGCGGTGCTAAGCCTGACATCACCTCGTCAAAGGTATCCAAATCTACTTCGACAAACTTTTTGTCTTTAAAGCGCGGTTGTTCAAGGGTGGAATCTCCTGAAAACTCTCCCAACACACCAACCACGAAGGGAATTTCTTTCGTTTCAATCGAATCACCAACTTCGACGTCATAAGTAAGATGCACCCGAGGAGCACGTACCTTTGCGAGTTTCTTTTGCACACTGTCTTGATTTGCCATAATAAGTTGCCTCAGCAGTTTCTATTTTCAACGTAATATGCTGAATGGATCAGCGGATTTGGCGTTGCTGTTTCTGGGGGATGATGGTTTAGCTGGTTTATTGACGGGCTTTGTTTTCGGTATTTGCCGTGACGGTCGCTTTACAGTTGCTTTTCTTTTAGTCGGGCTAGCTTGTTTTTTTACCGAGGAACGATATTGAACTTTTGGCCTACTTGTTGTTTTAGCCCTTCTCGGTTTTACAACAGGCGATGGTGGTTTCGGCAAAGACTCATCGTAATTAAATCCGTAGATATCACCATATATCTTACTTAGGGCATACTGATATTCTTTTAAAAATGCCGCATCAACCTCGTCTGTCAAATAGCCTGATTGCAACTGGCTTTGAGAGACCATAGCACTACTATTTAGCAGTATCTTGTTTAGCTTATCATTGTTTTGACCTCGATCAATTGCTTCACTGGCTGCGTATACAGCATAACTATGATAGCCATGGTTATAGTAAATCTGCGCCAAAACTTCCCATGCTAGTGAGTCATTTTGATTGAGAGCTAGCCTCTGATTCAAGTCTGTAACAAACTGATGCAGTTGTGGGGATTTTGCATCAGCATTTTTGAGTGTATTGAATTGATTAATGATGCTAGCACTTGGATCTTTTTCTTGTATGACAAGCTCACTATGCGCTGTACTCATCGCTGCGACCATAACGAAAAGACCCGCCAAAACAGTTTTAGGTAGCTGAAAACTGGCTCTGATATTGCTTTTAATATTGGTCATCGTAAATCGGCGCTCGCCATTATTAGTATGAGATAAATGCATCTGTCTGCTCAAAATTGTTTTAATTGGACGTATTAACTAACGTTGTAATACTAGTCAACGTTTCCTTAAATGTCGCCTTAACACCGTTATCCATCAATGCATCGTTGTGATAAACATCAATATTGCTCTCCATTACTTTGACAGCTGAGAGCATGGCAATCTGACGCGCATCAACCCTTTCATTGTCAATGCTCAAAGCTTCATTTGCTGCTCTTAATGCTCGTGCATAACGCTTTGAGTCGTAGTTTTTTTGGGCGATGGTTATCCACGTTTCAAGATTGTGTGGATTGGTATTATCTGTCTCATTAGCATTAGACAAATATGCAATCGACGGCTCACTCAACTGTCTGACTGTTGCCTGACTTAGTGTGTTTTGCTTATTTTCTTTGGTGATCGCGCTACAACCAGCTATCAATAAGGCTGTATTAAGCATAACTATTAGCAGGCCTGATGAGGCAAGATTGATGCGATAAATATGGTTCATGGGTATAGTGTCATCACTAAAAATGTAAAAACTGAATGTTAGATGAAAAATATTAACTAAAGTTCGTTTTATATCATAAATTATTTTTAACGATTATACATATACTTGACAATATTTCAATAAACTCTATAATTTTCTTAGTAAATAATTTACAAGTCATCCCATTCAAGCCATTTCTTTGGTATAAAACAAGCTGTAACGGTACCTAAATTATGCCTTATCAGACCACCCGTCTACATAAAATAACCGTTAATACCAAGTATTTAGGCAAAAGTACCTTTTATCCAGTTGCATTTTTTGGAACAAGTGCTGTTAATAAAACTGAAAATTTTAATATACTAGTGTTTGCTTATATTTTAATTGAATCGAACGATTGTTTGTCTTTAATTGGCTCGCCTATATGTTTGAGCACGCTATCAGTTGATCGTACTCCTACCTGTCATAACGGGCTGATACGAGGCATAAGCTATCAGCATTCAGATGGGGCTATGCACTTCTATACCTTGGATATCGCTAGTCCCGACTGGCAACTGACTCAGGCTGTAAATACTCGCAGTTTTATCAATCAATCTGCGCTTGATATCGTTACTACTATCCTTGGCGACTATGATCTGAAATGGCAGGTTTCTGAAACTCTATTGTCATCAGATCGCTTGTCTGTATCATTACCGATGCGGACTCAGTCAGATGTCAGTGACTATGACTTTATCACTGGACTGCTCGCTGATATTGGGGTATCTACCTTGTGGGTATCAGGTGATTCTATTGATGATCTTGGCACGTGGTGGCTGATTAGTGGTTTGAATGAAACCGAACTAGCACCACTAAACTACAGCTACGCACAATCTTCGGTGCAGTCAGGTCAAGACAGTGTCAATACGCTACAAATGAATGCGAAGCAATTCGGTAGTCGTACAGTCATCGTACGGGCAGACGGTTTAGCCGCTGATACCATCTATGAAGGTCAAGCGATAGATGAGTCGCCCTTCGCGATAGAAGATATAACTGTATTATTCGCTGCCCCTTCTCGAGTAAACAGCGATGAGGCCGCCGCCCAGCTTGCTAAGCAATGGGCATGTGCAAATCATTGTCAGCGAGAAACCTATCAAGCCAGTGGAACCATGCGTGGTCTTATGGCTGGCAGTCTTGTCGGCATCAATAATCTACCCTCTATTGGCAGTCTATCTACTCATTGTATAGCCAAGATGACGGTTGGCATCGAACCCGATAACGATAGCGTGTCTTATCATCATCAGGTATTTATTAAAGAATGGTTAGAGCGCACTGTACAGCACACCCAACGTAATCTGACGAACATCAATGCGGCTTCTATCCCCCAACACGCCTACGACATCGCTCGTGATACGGGCATCTGGGTATCATCTACCCTATTAGATTCCTCAATTCCTTACTGTCCATATCCAAGCCATCTGTCATTGGTTAGCAGCACTTATCAAGGTCTCACCCAAGCCCGTACTGGTGTGTCCGTTCCCTCAAGCTACCACTCGAGTGTCACCGATGACAACCTACAACAAACCATCACCACTCCTGTTTGGTCAGGCATCAGTGATCATGACGATGGCACTACTTCGCCCCTACGATCATTACAACTCTCATCGGGTAGCACTCATGGTTGGCAGTTTTCCCCGCGCATCGGACAGTCTGTTCTGCTCAACCACTGGTACGGCGATATAGACAGTCCCGTTATCAGCCGCTCCCTGTATGACGGTATCGGTATGGGTGATGTGGATGAGAAAGATATTACTACTCGTGATGCTGGATTATCAAATCGACACAACGTACAAGGCGGATCATCACCTCGATGGCATGGTGGTGGCCTCGGTCATTCGCAAATCAGTGATGATGATAGCCACAGCGTCTGGCTATCAGGTATCGCTCAGTACGGGCTTAGCTCTGAGTCTGAGGTCACATTCAGCTTTGACGATACACCAAACAAAGTCGGACTCCAATGGACAGTGAATACCGAATCACATGCCAATGCTCAAAATCCGGCCAGTACAGATACCGCCACCTTCGCCCCTGATGAGCATGTATTAGAGCTTGGTGTACTGCGTCATCGCTACAGCAATCATCAATCAAATGACAGTGGTCAGGGTATCAATGTCGCAACCGACCATGGACTACAGATCAGTGGTAAGTCTGGCGTTCTACTCTCCACCTTTGGATTAAGACACTCACAGTCAGAGCATGAGTCTGCTTGGGTCAATGATGCGGGGCAGCAGCAACTTAAACTGGGCGCTGAGTTAAATGGGACGTTTATTGAGGCCAAACAAGCTCATCTGCAATCTACGCGAGCACTCAGTAGCACCAATCAATCGATAGTGGCTTTTAAGATCACAGCCCAAGTGATAGATGAGACACTCAATACGGAAGTGTTGGGTGCACCCGATGTGCTACTGGTAAGTAAAGACAGTATTCTCGCTTCAGGAACCAACACACTATGGACGGCAAAGACTATCGTACGGCAATCAGCCAGCACGCAGTCGGATGTGATAGCGGGTAACTTTGCTCTGATGGCAGACAGCATTGAGTCGTTAGCTGGGGTTGGTGGTCAGGCCGATCAGTCAGGACTACATATCAGTGCGAACAGAGAACCACTCGCGATACAAGCGCAAGGTGGTGAGCTGCAATTGCATAGTCAACAAGGTATGACAATTGGCAGTGAGTCGGGACAGGTGAATGTGTCGAGTCCTAAGCGAATTAAGCTACAAACGTCAGGTGGGGCTTCGATTACGATAGATGACAGCGGGATTAAGCTTGTGTGCCCAGGGACGATTAAGATTAAGGCGGTGAAGAAAGCGTTGGTGGGTGGAGGTAAAGTTAACGCGCCATTGATTTCTTTGGTTAAGTCTGGGTTATTCAGTAAAGCTTTTGATTTAAAAAAACTTATCCCTCAAGATTTAATAGACCAAGGTATTAGCTATAAGATTATTAATCATACAAGAGGTACAGAGATCGAGGGACAGCTTGATGAAGAGGGTCAGACATTAAGAGTGTTTGGGGATAAAGCTGAGAAAGTTGAGTTAGAGCTTGATGCGGTTAATATTAGAGAGATAAATATTGATGATTTAGATCTTGACGAAAATTTTGGAGATAGATACGAAGATGAAGACTGTGGTTGCTAACTTTAAACTAAATTTTCAGAGTTGCTCAATATTAATTGCTGCACTCATTCTATTCGGATGCAATGTTCGAAATCCTGCTCCTAACCTAGAAATGAAAAATGAAAAATCGTTGGAAGTAAATTCAGAATGTCAGTTTAAATCTGTTTTTGACGATAGCATACCAGGGCGGATAAGTTATTTTAACCATATGGGAAAAATGGTTAAGTTTGAACCTGATCCTGATCATTTTTGGCAATCTATTGTTGTAGGTTGCTTAAATACCAATGAAGGTTTAATTATTATAGGATTAGACCGAAATCATCCTGCAGAGTCAGTTGCACAAATGACTTTATCTACTTATTTATATAAAAATAATGATTTCATTTCAAAGAAATACTTGAATCAAGCTTGGAGCTGTATGCCTGATCATTCAAAGGGTAATTTTTTAAATACATCTAATTCAACTATAAATATTAAGTGTAAAGATAAAAAAGAAGATAATGAAAACATAACTTCATCTTTCGATCAAAAATTTAGTGTAAACATACTATGAGTTATACTTACGAAGATAAATTAAATTTTATCGTTGACATTTACTGTCCTATTAGAAAAGTTTCATTCGAGACAGGAATGTCTTGGAAAACTATGTTAGCACAGGCAGCTCAAGAGACAGGATGGGGTGAAAAAGTCTTATCCGGTACTAATAATATTTTTAATATCAAACTCGATAGTAAGTGGAAAGGGAGAACTAAGACTTTCAGAGTATGGGAGGGGAAAAAAAGTAGTGGTAGATACGAGAACTCTAAGTTTCCTGTTTTTGACTCGCTAGAAGAAGCTATCTACGACAGAGTTGACTTTTTGAAAAGAAATCCTAGATACTCTAAATTATTTAGCCAAGGTATTATAGGAAATTTTGAAAAAGAAGCACAAGCTCTTGAAGATGCAGGATATGCTACACACGCAGACGAAAAGACTGGCGAGTTAATTTATGCTGAATTACTTTTAGGAGTTTTTGGTCCAACTATGAGAAAAGCTATAGCACGTGCAGAAGAAAAAGCAAACTGTGCAATCACTGCAGCTATATTTAGAAAAGGTGTAAGCGGTGAGCTATTAGCAAACACTAGGGTTCTCATAAAAACTGACAATAATGATTATATTGATAAAAAAACTAATAGCAAAGGCATCATAGAAGGAATAACCTCTAATCTCAATGGTTCAATAAATTTTAATCTTGATAATAAAGAGTTTTCATATTCAGGCACTAATAAAAGAAAATTAGCGATTGAAGTCAATATTACTAATGACAAGTTCGTGACGGAAACAGTTAAACATGTAACTAATGAAAAGGAAAATGGCAGTCAAAAAACCGAAGTTGATGGTAGTAAACAATCTAATACTAATAAAAAAGATATAGAGAGTGAAGTCGTCTTTAACATAAAACTAATCGAAGGTGACACAGGGAAACCCATACCGAATACAACCTATTACCTTGAATATAAAAACAATATTAAACCGCATAAAACTGACAATTCAGGTGTTGAATCAGGTCTAAAAGCTGATATTAACCAATCTATTGGCGTCTACCTTGACGATGACGGTGGCAAGAAACAATCTATTTATAGCATGGCATTCCCTGTCACGGGAGACTTAAATGGACAGACCAAAGTATTAAAGGTTCCTGTCGTTACGCTGCAACTGAAATTTGTTGATAAAAGTAAAAAACCTATATCTAACTATCAATTTAAAACCGTTTATCGCGGTCGAACTTCTGAAACCAAAAAAGCGAATGCTAGAGGCATAGCCACTGTAAAAGCACTGGCGGGACAGGAACTAAAGATCATTCATGTAGCAGCAAATAAATTTACGAGAAATATTGTCACTGACGGTGCAACTGAATGGACATACAGTACTGACAAGCTAATTGAAGATTCTAGTACTACTAGTAATGTACCCTCTAGTTCACCCTCTTCCTCGCAAAAACCGAATAATATAAGTGCTACTGACAAAGGTAACGTTATACGCAATGATAAAATAACTCCAACAGGGCCAACACATGAGGTCACAACAGATAAAGCAAGAATTACCATTAAGTTTTTAGATGAAGCCACGAATAAACCATTATCAGGGCTTTCATATTGGACTCAATCTACTCTATATGGCAAAAACCTTTCAGTAACGGGTAATGACGGTACAAGAGGAAGAACGCATGACTCAGATGTGGGTGTCAGTATTGCAGTGTTAGTTAATGAAAATGGCAAAGAAATTAAAAAAGGTACTATTATCGCTAACAATGATAAAAACAGTGTTGCTTATATTTATAAGGCCAAGAAGCCTAAAATATCAAATATTGAGATTAAATTTAAGACACAGAGAACCAATGTTGTTACTGAAAAATCTAAAAATATTCTGCGTGAACTTGCTTCTCAATATGGAATGAAAACAATATATATAACGAGCACATTAAGAACCCCTGAAGAACAAGCTAGTGCAATGTACAATAATATTGCTGCTGGTAAAGTGATTGGATATGCTCCACCAGGAGCAGAAGTAACTCGTATCTGCCAAAGCGGTATAAAAAAAGGATTGGGCAAAAGTCAAACCCTTAAAAATATGGTATCTAAGATTTTAGAATACGATAAAAAAGGTCAGAGAGTATCGAAGCATTGTGTTAGTTTCGATACTTATGCTAAAAAGAATATCATTGATTTGGGTGTTAATAGTAATGGATTTACTACTAATGCGCAAAAGAAAAGATTTCAAGAAATCTGTGATGCAGCTCTTAAACAGGGTAAGCTTTCAAGTTTTATATCTCCTTTAAGAGACAAAGCTGAACCAGCTTTTCATCTCGAAATACCTCAATAGATAAGAAGCTATATTTTATGAAAAAAACCCTACTCTTATTGGTTATTTTAGCTGTACAAGCTTGTGGCGACACCACTGTTCAGCTTCCTACAGATGATGTCCATAATGGCAATGGCATAAACTTAAAGTTAGAAACAAATACTGTTCGATCATCCTCAGATATCGACACAGGCATAGACGCAGGCATAGACGCAGATACAGGTATTCCAACAGGTATTTACTTTTCTAATAAGAAATGTAGTTCAGACAAAACTTGCAAAAGTTTTAATCCTGAAAAAATTGATGGGAAATATTTTCTATCTAAAAATCAGGATTCAAACGAAGCTACGTACTACTTATTAGTTAAGGATAATACTTACTACCTTTATAGTTTACAGTTTCTAGATGAAGACTACAGAGCAGTTGGATCTTGGTCACAAATGAAAGAAATCAACGCAGCAGACTTAACTTTTGAAATCGAATCTATTAAGCAAGTCATGGGTTCAGACTATATGGGAAGTTACGACAATGCTAATATAAACAATAAACTTAATACTTTAGCTAATCAGTCTGGTTTGCTAGAAATAGGTAGCCTATTAGAGGGTAACCAAATACCTACTCATGAAAATATCAAATTTATACGCACAAATGGTGGTTACAAGGTCGATTGCGAAAATTATATAAAAAAATATGAAGAAGTAGCTGACGAATTTTTTGAAAAAAATATGGCTGTAGGCTTTCACTTTTACTATGAATGTTCTAGTGAAAACGTTATATATTTTCAAGATGTAAGTCAATTAAAATAGATATTGTATCTATTCCTATTTGTAATATTAAATACTAACATTCATTCTGTTAGCCATAATTTTATGTAAACTATAATTTCTAAAAAACGCGCAAAATAAAGGATTAACAGTCATAGGCTGTTAATCCTTTATTATTTTTTGGTGGAGATGAAAAAAAACCTGATTATCCATATTTTGAACTACATCCAAATGGTCAAAATCGGCGAAGCTTGAAACCTCAATTAATAAAATTAGATATTAAAACTATTAACTAGAGTTAATAAAATATGGAAACAAAATAAAAATTAACAGCTTTATTTGCAATTGCTTTTTTAGGATCTGCATTTGCAAACTTTAGTACTTATTCTAAAAATCTAACTGATAGGGTAATAAATCAGTTCGTTTTTGGTGTTAAAATAGATATAGACTCTCATTCTATGAAAAAATTAAATGATAGATTTGAAGCTTCTCCTGATGATGGATCCACTTTTAACCAAACTATTGAAATATTTAAACTAAACAATGAATAATGCCTTTCATTAGTTACATTATATAGTGAGTCTGGTTTTGGAGGATACGAAGATCTGCTAGTTTTTAAAAAAAGATAATAGTAGATCTTGAAAGAAATTTATTTTTTTCGACAGAAAATAAAATTTTTACTAAGGATAATATACATTAT
Organism: Psychrobacter vallis; assembly: GCF_904846715.1. Lineage (GTDB taxonomy): Bacteria > Pseudomonadota > Gammaproteobacteria > Pseudomonadales > Moraxellaceae > Psychrobacter > Psychrobacter vallis. The sequence goes on along the minus strand of NZ_CAJHBU010000003.1, from coordinate 151,228 downwards.
GACAATGTTATAGACGACTCTAGAGAAACTCAATTTAATTTAAAGAAGAATTTTGAAAGGTATAGCAAAAAATTTAACTCAAAAGTAATTTCTAATTGTAAATAATATAGTCAGTCCATACTAAAATTAGTACAACCCATATCATGGAACAGTTTGTCTAAATTATTCTCCATCCATCCTTGGCGTAGAAACTTTACCTGTGCCCATTTCTTTTCCCACTCGAGCACAGCTCTCGTCTTGCGCTCGGGCAAAGCATTGTTTTGCCTTATCCTCGCTCAGGATTTAGATCAGGGCTGTAAGGTGGTAGAAATAACAGACAATGACCATGTCTATTGAGTAATCTTTGAACGCGTTTATGAAAGCTGGCATTATCCATGACGATCACGCATGATGTTTTTAAGCTTGGAATTAGTGTGTATTTGCACCAATCGTAGAATATGTCACCATTGATATTTTTATCAAAGTAATTTAGTGCAAACAGTATCTTTTCATAGAGAGCACCAATGACGTTGGTTCGTTTTTTGCCTTGCCAGTTGTAACGGTTGATACAAGGCTTACCTATCGGTACATAGCCATAGGGTCTGATGATGTCGCACTCAAAGCCACTTTCGTCCATGTAAATAATGGGGTAGCCTTGCTGCATGAAACTATTAAGCTTACTCTGATATATTGCTCTTTTTATCGGACAGGATTTTGGATGCTCTAAGCTCTTTTTTTTGACTGATGCTAAGGCGTTTTAAAGCGGCCTCGATGCCTGACTTGCTACAGCCAAAACGCTTTGCTCTCTCGTACAGGTAATCGTATGGATACTGTTCAACGTCTTTTAATAGCACTTCATTAGGTATTTTACGGGGTGGTTTATTGCGAGTTAGTTTGATACTAGGATCTTTAAGCCAATTCTGTAACGTGGCCTTACTAATGTCATAAAATGTACAAGCTTGCCTGATACTAATGCCTTGTTGTTCGGCACTTTTAATCACTTGAGCACGAAAGTCTACTGAGTAAGTCATAATCTTTTTATTTTTCACTTGTTTTGAAAGGACTGTGCTACTTTTATAAAGCCCTTACTATATAGTAGCCAAAAAGCTAAGAACAAATTAAGCAAAGTTAAACACATATCAATTTCTGAAAATTCAGCCTTGAGAATGTTTGAAGAACTTATTCCAGATTATGCAGAACGAACCGTTAAAATTTACCCTCAAATAGTATACCTTCATCCAGACTGCCAAGGTTCTTTGGTTTCTTTGGTTTATAACAGAGGTTCGAGTCTCAAGAAGATAGATTCGAGAACTGAAATGATTAATATTGTAGCTCACTTGAATAAGGGCTATTTGAGTAAAATACCTAATGAGTTCAGATCAATGAAAAAATATGGAAAAACAAGTCAGGCGTTCGAGGTTTATTATCGCGTAGGGATCAAGAAGCAAGTTATTTTGAAGAAGGTCTAAAGAAACATAGTAATCATTAATTTATGAGCGATATTATGAAAATATACCAACTAATTTTAGCATCTCTCTTAGTAGTTTCGTGCTCAGATTATATAGACATCAACAAAAAACTCGCAAACGATACTGATAATCATATTAAAATCGATGACAAGAAGTCTACTATAAGTATGAATGACATTGAAAGCAATGTTAAAAATGAATATCAAATGACACAAGAACAACTGAACCTAGTTCAGTTAGAATTAAGGAAAAAAAATCCTAATAATTTTGATAAATCTTTAGAGTTACTAGAAAGTATTTGGCATCAATATATTGTAGACAAATGTGATAACGAGTTCCCCATTGATTCTTCAAGAGGTAGTATTGCTCTAACTGAAAACACACTCTGTCTAATGACAGCTACTGAACTACATACTACTGAACTTCAAAGGCTTCTGGCGTACGATTTAAATTCAACGAAAATTATAAAAGGTCAGAAATACGCAACTGCTATTTGTAGTTTTTATAAACTATCTCGTAGAGAAGAATGTTTTGAGCGCATTAAAAAAAATGAAAGAATAATTAGTAATTTAGGAGATGATCCAGAAAGCATTAGTGTTAAGAGTTCAATTTCAACATATGTTGTTAGTGTAAAAAAAGCCCATATTTACAAACAACCTAATATTAACTCTGCGACTTCTTCATATTTTATTAAAGGTGATGAAGTCGAACCTTTAATGGTTGTTGACAACTGGATCAAAGTTTCTTATTTGAAAGGCTCAAAGCAAGGTTGGTTACACCTTGGTGATCTTGAGAAGCAAAAAGATTTTGACTTTTCTTCTAATGAAATAATTGGTAGTAAGTTACAAGAAGGATTTGAAAAAATTCAACCAAATCAATCTATAATTTCTGATCAGAAGAGATATATTATAAATAAAGAAGGTGTTGGCAAAATTGTTCTTGGAGAAAAATTTACTTTAAATCGATTTGATAAACTAAGTAGTCAGTTAGAAGGTATTGATAATTGTTTTTTAACTACTTCAAACGAATATCCTAAGTACCAGCATTCACTATATTTTCAATTTTTTGATAACGTATTGACTGGCGTTAGTATTAGTAGTTTTGGTAATCCTGATGAAATATCGTTTAGATCTTATACAGGTGTAAAGATTGGTGATACTGTTGAAACTGTTCTGAAGTTACATGACAAGCAACCTGATGAAATATTGGATAGTCCACATACTGACGACCCTATATTTATCTATTGGACTGATAGCTCCAAAAAAACAGGCATGCGCTATGATACTGCAGATGGAGAAGTATCAAGTATGAGTCTTAACTATAATCCACATATTCGTTATTTTGAAGGCTGTGGTTAGGAGCTAAGTCGCCCTACCAACAACCACTCCAACCAACGGAAAACCTCGCATCTTAACTATATTGGGTTCTTCTGTTTTAAATACAAAGCTTCCAATTTTAAACAGAAATCTTTTTTAGCTAACGGAGAATCCGTAGATTGCCCTTTCTAATTTTTATCTCGATTGTATATTCATTATCAATTCTCAAAACCAAACCAAAAAAAATCCGACCACATTAAGTAATCGGATTTTTAATATTTGGTGGAGATGGCGGGAGTTGAACCCGCGTCCGCCAGCATTACGCTCATGAATCTACATGTTTAGTTTCTGTCTTTGATTTTAGTCTGCACCGATCCGACAGTCAGGATGGATTAGCCGATTCTCTACTTTTGAACCCAAGCGATTGAGACAATCCCTTGTGGCGAGCCTACATGCGGACGCTTCAACTTAGTTGACCAACTGTAGGTGATCAGCAACCAAGTAAACAGGGTTTAAGCTGCTAGAGCGTAATTTTCGTCGTTTGCGACTATAACAATATATGTTTGATTAACGAGAGGACATATACTCTCGACATGCATCATTGAGTTTCATCACCAGCGTCGAAGCCAGAACATCCCCAATAAGGTCGATTATTATATAGCACTTATATGCTGAATTTCAACCTATAAGGCAGCGGCATTACATTATGTTACAGCTCAGTTGTTTAAGCCAAAACGTTATTTAGCCATTTACCAATATTCTGAATTTGTGGCATACAGACCTGATGTGCCATCGGGTAAGTATTATATTTAACATCATATCCTTTCTCAGAAAGTAACTGATGCGCTTGCTCACCCAAAATCACAGGAACCACTGGGTCGTGAGTGCCATGTTCAATCAAAATCGGCATGTTTTTATTAGCAGCGCTATAGTCGATATTATCATTGGTTGCCAGATAAGTAGAGAGCGTCATTAATCCTGCCAAGCGCTCTGGATAGCCCAAGGCCACATGATACGCCACTGCCCCGCCCTGTGAAAATCCTGCGATGACGATGTGTTCAGGCGCGACACCCTGTTCAATCTCACGGCGAATCAAATCCTGTATTTGCTGAGAAGACTCTTCAATCTGAGCGGTATCGACTTTGCGTTCAAGACTCATCTCTAAAATGTCATACCATGCTGGCATTACCATACCGCCATTGACGGTTACTGCACGCTTAGGCGCATGCGGAAAGACAAAACGCACGGCCATATCATTAGCTAAACCGAGCTGCGGTACGACTGGCTCAAAATCATGACCACTGGCGCCCAAACCGTGAAGCCAAATGACGGCTCTATCTATCTTTTTTTGTGATGGGTTATGCTCAACAATAACAGCCTCTAAACAGTTACTCATATTTTATCCTTAATGGTTATTGATATTTGAAAAATAAATAAAGTCAAAACGCAATGTCTCTGTAGTTGTCATCATTTCTTAAACATAATTTGCTAAGTTAAGCGTGGTACTACTAACAGACAGACCTTACTTCTCATTTTGCCCTTTTTTCGAGGACAGTTTACATGACAATATTAAATAATTCAGTGGCGACGCGTTATCAAGGCGCTTGTAAAAGCAATCCAACAAAAAAACTTCTTTTACCGCTCATGCTTGTCAGCAGTGTTCTGTTAATAGCGTGCAAAGAAGATGACAACATCGTAACTACCGTACCACCTACCATGCCGCCAATCACTGAGCCGTCTCAGTCTATGATTTATACTTATGGGGTTCGTCCATTCTATCTGGTCAATGACATGGATGAGGGTGCGCTCAAGGACGAGCTTTTGGCTTGCGGAGATCAGCAGCCCAGCAAAACAGACTTTTCTATTGCTCATCGCGGGGCACCCTTACAGTTCCCTGAACATACCTATGATGGCTACATTGCCTCCGCACAGATGGGAGCAGGCATATTAGAATGTGATGTAGCATTCACCAAAGATGGTGAGCTGGTTTGCCGTCACGCACAGAATGATTTGCATACCACGACTAATATTGTAGCAACCCCGCTTGCTGGTCAGTGTACTGTACCGCCTATAATAGACGCCAATGGTATGCTTACCAATGCGGCAGATATTGAATGTCGAACCTCAGACATCAGTTTAAATAATTTTCAAACCCTCAAGGGAAAAATGGATGCCGCCAACACTCAAGCCACAACTATTAGCGGTTATATGAATGCAACCGCACCGTGGCGAACAGATTTGTATTCACAAAATGGAAAACTATTGACCTTAAAAGAACACATTGCACTTGCCAGCAGTTTGGGCATGAAGCATACCCCTGAGCTAAAAGCGCCTGCTGTACCCATGCCATTTAATGGCTATAGCTTAGATGATTATCGTCAGCAGCTGATTGATACCTATAAGGCGGCGGGTGTTGCACCTAGCGACGTATACCCGCAATCGTTTAATATCGAAGATATAGACTATTGGCTTCGCAATGAGCCAAGCTTTGGCGCCAATGCTGTGTATTTAATTGATGATAGCAATGAAACGGCGTTGGGCACCTTGTTTGATAAAAACAACCCGACCACATGGAAGCACTCCTTAGCCGATATTAAAGCACGAGGCATCAACATCATTGCTCCAGCCTCTTGGTTACTGGTCACAAGCGATGGCAATGGCAATATGTCACCTTCTGAATTTGCTATACAAGCCAAAGCTAATGGGCTGGAGATCCTCACATGGTCACTTGAGCGATCAGGCCCACTAGCAAATGGCGGGGGCTGGTACTATGATGGTCTGAATGATGCGATCAATAATGATGGCGATATGATGACCTATATTGATGTACTGGCACAAGACGTTGGCGTCAAAGGTATCTTTTCAGATTGGCCAGCACCCGTCAGTTACTATGCCAACTGCAAAGGCTTAACCTAGCAGTTATACCATCAAGATACCTATACCATCAAGATACCTATACCACCGAGAGTATATTATAGTACCTTAACCAAAAGACCGTCTTAGCAAACCTAAGAGGGTCTTTTTTAATGCTGATTCTGACAAGCTATCACTTTATAGCCGGATCATACTCGTTAGTGACAATGGGCAGCAAGACCATCTGATACCAAGCGCCACTGTACTCTGATTGTTTGGGCGTATTTACCTGTTTTGCCTCCCAATTTTTTTCATCAATTTTCCATCGTATTGGTAATTGCCATTTATCAGCTGGATTATAAACTATGCTAGGATGATCGCATACTTTAGTCACAGTGCGTTTATTATGAGTACTTGCCCCCATATTTTATTGGTAGAAGACGATCCGGCTATTGCCATGTCGTTGAAAGTTACTTGCAAGCGTGAAGGTTGGGATATTACGTGGCTAGACAATGCCAGTAGCGTGCTGCCGATGCTACACAGTAATGAAGCAAGGGATCTATCCGCGATTATTTTAGATGTGGGGTTGCCAGATGGTGACGGATTGAGTTTATGTCAACAAATACGCCATACCACTGATATTGATGCTCTAAAAGATATCCCTATTGTGTTTTTGACGGCTCGTAGTGATGAAGTCGATCGTATCTTAGGTCTAGAGATGGGCGGAGATGATTATTGTGCTAAGCCTTTCAGTCCTAGAGAGCTGGTCGCCCGTTTAAAAGCCATTTGGCGACGTGACCAATTACTTTCTCAGCCGTCAGTTATTCATACCACATCTACTGACAATACCGTTAATGATACATTTTCTAATAACCTGTCCGGTCAGGCCTTAACCTTTGACTGTCAATCTGGTATTTGGCATTACCAACCGCTGAATTATTCATTAATATGGCAAGGGCAAAAGCTTGAGCTTAGTAATACAGAGCGCAAAATTTTATTAACCTTATTGCAGGCTCCCAATCAAGTCTTTAGCCGAGAGCAACTTTTAAATGCGGTCAGTGACTATCCAGATCATCGTTTAGCGCGGACGATAGACAGCCACATCAAGTCGATTCGTAAGCAGTTGGCGACGGTCGACGCTAGCATCGATGTCATTCATACGCATCGTGGACTGGGATATGCATTATGTCCTGCTTAATATCGTTACTTGATCACTTCAAATCGCCTCCAAAACCATGAAACATAAAGTCAGTGACAATCACAAAACCAGTGATAGTACTCCTACACACCAAAGCAACTGGTATGCAAAACTGCATCCGATTGGCACCGCGCAGCAAACAACAAAGCCTAAACGATTACTGAATTTGAGTATTTTTTTCAGAATTTGGTTGGCGGTTGCTTTGGTACTGATCATTTGCGGTGTGGTTGCATTTACTCAACTATTTGGTTATGTCAAACCAACAGCGCAGCAAGTCATCGAAGACACGTTATTGGATACCAGTAAATTTCTCGCGGCGAATTTGCAGTTGCCATTGTCCTCGGGCCAGCTATATGATGATGTTTATCAAGCAAAGCTCGATACGGCTTTTATCAGTACGCCAGCAACTCATGAGACCACCCAGCCTAAATATGAAAACAAAAACCATAGCAGTTTTCGGGTATACGTAACCGATAGTAAAGGGCTGGTCATTTATGACTCACTACCCGAGCCTAACAATGATGAAGGGCAAGACTATAGTCGCTGGAATGATGTGTATTTGACCTTGAATGGTCGATATGGGGTCAGAAGCACAACGCAAAACCAAAATCAGCGCGATGGTACGATCATGTATGTGGCACAGCCCATAAAAAGTGAAACAGGCAAGCTGATGGGTGTCGTCAGCGTTGGTAAGCCAGTCGCTAGTGTATTGCCTTATTTAGACAGAACACGCGAGCGCATGTTTATTACTGCGCTGCTTATGAGCATTGCTGCCCTCATTTTAGCAGGATTGGTAGCATGGTGGCTCAAACAAAGCATTACCTTGGTGACCCAATATACCAGTGCGTTGGCGGAGGACACCAAAAAACCGTATTTCTACTTAGGCCATGAGCTAAATAGCCTGACTGATACGATTGAATCTATGAAACATCAATTAGAAAATCGAGCTTATGTCACAGATTATGTCCATACGCTTACTCATGAGCTCAAAAGCCCCTTAACAGCAATTCGCGCCAGCAGTGAGCTATTAGAGGACGGGGGGCTGGATGCAGAGGATAGGCAAATGCTCATCGAAACCATTGGTGAACAAAGTATTAAAATGCAGCAGCTGATTGATCGCCTTCTATTACTTGCCAAGATTGAACAACCGACCTTTAAGCTCAATCGCAAATTAACACCTTTATTGCCATTGTTACAAAGTCTGGCAAAAGACAATGCCGCTAAGTTGCAACAGCAGCATCTGCCCCCTATCCAAATCTATATTGATGATCAGTGCTTTACTGAAACGACCGTTTTACAGCCAAATATGTTGGCACACACCAGTGTTTTTGCTGACCAGTTTTGGTTGGTACAAGTGCTGCAAAATGTACTAGACAACGCCATTCATTTTGCCGAAAGCACGGTCATTATTTATATACACAACTCACTAAATACCGTGACCATTGATATATTTAATGATGGCAAATTACTACCTGACTATGCGGTTGATAAAGCATTTGACCGTTACTTTAGTCTATCGCATCAGAGTCAACCTGCCCATCATTCAACAAGCCATTCATCAGATAAAGACTCGTCCCACAGCCTTGAAACAGAATCTCCTAGCATGTCTCGTAGCACAATCAAAAAAGGTACTGGCCTTGGCTTAACCTTGGTCAAGCAAGTCATTGAGCATCATGGCGGTCATGTCGCTATTAACAATGTTATTGCAAACAGTGATCAAGGTAATGCCTCTATGAGTCAGCTTTCTGGCGTAATGGTCAGTATTACCTTGCCTTTGACTAAAGAATAAATAGCTTAAAAAAACCTAGACTCATCCGCTTCAACACCCTTTTTTCCTATCGCTAAAAACTCTATGCTTAATGACAATTCATTAACTTTCCATCATTGGTACACGTGATTTCTATCTTTTTATTTTACGATAGCGTTATTCATCTTCGTAATCTAAATTAAAGGTAGACAGAGCAATGCAAAATCTTATGCATCAAAATCAAATCATAGAAAACTGCTTAGGTCGTAGTCGCCATTATTGTCTACAAGCATTATCGCATGAAGGAATTGATAGCATTACTTTTGGCCATTGGCTGGCCATTCCTAGCCAGCAGCTACTTTTGGTGTTTAGACATCAACGATGCGTGGCGATTGATGGTTATCAGCTGGCAGCTTAAACTCTTATCAGCTCGACATAGTGGCAACTGCACTTATTTTGCCATAAAAAAACCCTTTATTATTTTTAGTCATTTAATACTAAAAACGATAAAGGGGTTTTTTATAACAGTAATGTTAAGTAATAGACTGTACTGGCGGCTGGACATCTGCATTTTGACCACGATGACGCAGATAATGATCGAGCAATACAATCGCTAGCATAGCTTCAGCAATGGGCGTTGCGCGTACACCAACGCAAGGGTCATGACGACCTTTGGTCAACATATCCACAGACTCACCTTGAGTATTGATACTCTTGCCAGCAGTCGTAATACTAGACGTGGGCTTAAGGGCAATACTGACTCGAATATCTTGGCCTGACGAGATGCCACCCAATATACCGCCTGCGTGATTGGCCGTAAATCCATCTGGGGTCATCTCATCACGAGAGCGATGGCCAAACTGTCCTGCGACATCCATACCATCGCCAATCTCCACCCCTTTTACTGCATTAATGCTCATCATGGCATGGGCGATGTCTGCATCTAAGCGATCAAATACAGGCTCTCCAAGTCCAACTGGTACACCACTAGCGATAATCTCAAGGCGAGCACCGCAACTGGTTCCTTCACGGCGGAGGCTATCTATCAATGTCTCAAAACGACCTATGGCTTCTTTATCCGCACAAAAAAACGGATTGCTATTCACAAACTCCCAATCAATTTGACTTGGCTCTAGGACGTTACTGTATTCATTACCGATTTGGGTAACGTGACCACGGATTTGTACTCCTAAGCGATCTTGTAGGTACTTTTTAGCAATAGCACCCGCTGCCACCCGCATCGCTGTCTCACGTGCCGATGAACGCCCACCACCACGATAGTCGCGAAAGCCATACTTCATACTATAAGTATAATCGGCATGACCCGGACGAAAAGTATCTTTGATGTCGCTATAGTCTTTGGATTTTTGATTGGTATTGCGAATCAATAGGCCAATAGAGGTGCCTGTCGTTTTGCCTTCAAACACACCAGAGATAATCTCAACTTCATCAGACTCACGGCGCTGGGTTGAGTACTTGGATGTCCCCGGTTTGCGGCGATCCAAATCTACTTGTAAATCCTCTTCAGACAGCGCTAAACCTGGTGGCACGCCATCGACGATTGCCATCAAACCTGCACCGTGCGACTCGCCGCAAGTGGTAACTGTAAAAACCTGTCCAATACTATTGCCTGCCATAACTATCCTTAAACAAGTAAACGCGACTGCTGCTTATTTGACCAACTGTCTGTGATTTTTACTGATCATTACCAACTTTTATAACTATGTATGTATGGCTATTGGATACTATCCAACTGCTGTATAAAAGCAGCAAACAACTGACGACTGGCTACTAATTCATCATAAGTAATTGCAAAAACGCCATGTCCGCCATGAGCAAATTTTAGCCAATCAAACTGGATTTCAGGATAAGCTTGTTTTAATGCCCACTCACTATCGCCCACTTCACAAATGAGTAAGCCTTCTGGACTCAAATAGTCTGGTGCTTCAAACAAAATACGATGAACCAAATCCAACCCATCTTGACCCGCTGCTAATGCATGTTCAGGCTCATATAAAAACTCAGGTGGCAGCTCTGCCATGATGGCCGCATCGACATATGGCGGATTGGTAACGATAAGCTCATACTGATTTTCAGCAGGGATTTTAGCAAATAGGTCTGATTCAATCACATTGACTTGATGACCAAGATCATGGTGATCGACATTGACCATTGCCACTTCTAGCGCCCCTTTATCAATGTCAGCTGCATCGACCAGTGCATCGACGAAACGCGTTGCAAGGGCAATCGCAATACAGCCTGAGCCGGTACATAAATCTAAAATGCGTTCAGGCTGCGACAATTGCTTAACGTCTAAACCGTGATCGTAAAATGCCGCGGTTTGTTCATTGACACCTACCCCAAGCGGTTTGGCCAGCTCACTGACTTCAAAATACGGATGGAACTGCTGACGTATCAACTCTGCGATAGGTGAACGCGGGATCAAAACACGCTCATCAACATAAAAAGGCAAATCACAGAAGTACGACAAGTTAATTAAGTAGCTTAGCGGCTTACGCTCAGCGATACGCTCTTCTAACAAGCTTAGTACCAACTGCTTCTCTGAGGTGGTCAAGCGGCAATCAAGAATTTGCTCATTCGCTGACCAATCTAAAGAGAGTGAGTGCAAAACAATCGCTGCTGCTTCAGCAAACTCATCGGTGGTGCCTTGCGCAACGACCACATCATAATTACGCAACTGCGTGACCGAAAAGCGAATGAAGTCACGAATACTAACCAGCTGCTCACGCGCTTCTTCCATCTCTGCATGCAAGTTGGCAAATTGATCGTCCTCACCGAGAAGCCCAGTCTCCAAATCGTACTCGATATCGCCTTCTAGAGCTTGCGACCCATCCTCATTGAAGTATTGATTTTGAAACTCTTCTGCGCTCATTGTTTGGTCTTCTGACATATCGCACCTTGCTGATTGCATTGTTACTGATTACATGGTCACCGACTAATAATAAAATAAATAGTCATTAACTACATGCGAGTGGGTTAAATTGCTTTTTGGGAAAAGCGTATCTGTTAAATGAAATTTCGATTATACATTATAGACATAAACGCTAAGTAGCGCCAATATTTGCACCCATACTGACACTTTGTATTTATGAACATAGCCTGAATAATGAGAATAATTTGTAATAAACAAGCATCATTCAATACATACTCTCGCTATCTTATTGCCCAATTGTAGTGAATACGTCAACGGTTGACGTTTAGCAAGCCTTAAATGCAAAAAGATGTGTCTAAAGTTTGCGAAGCTACCAAATTATGCGCATAATAGCCGCATTAGTAGCAACCACAAGTGACTCAATATTATGAAAATAAAGCCTATTATTACTGCTATCTCTCTCGCTGTCATCAGTGCTAGTGTTAGCGCGCTTGCCGCCCCCGCTGACAATACTCGCTCGTTGCCAGTACGCACAGCTGATGCCATGCCTGGTATCGCAAAGAAAGTCAGCCTCGACGTACAAGAAGATCGTAGTCGCTCAATTAATAGCGCTGCTGCTGTTGCCGTAAAACCCAATGCGAACAACTCCAAGCCAGTAGATCGCATGAACCAACTTATTGATTCAAAGCAAAACGCTACGCCGAACGCTGCTGCTGCCGACAATATGAGTGCAGCAGAACTAACGCTAAAAGATGAACAATCTGACAGCACCGATGATATTAGTGAAGGTCAAGCCGTGGCCGCGCCTAGCGACGTCTCATCTATTGATTCAACTGACCCACTGGCTTTCGAGCTGCCTGACAGTGAAAAACGCCAAGACTTCAGCGATGATCCTACCATCAAAAATATCGAAGACAAAGATGGTAAGAGATACACCACGCTAAACTTGTCAAATTATGCCAAGCAGGTCAATGAAGCGGTCTGGTCACCTAATATGAAAGTCAACTCAGCGATGACTATTAAAATGCAGGCATTGCTTGATTGGAACCATGCTTCTCCAGGTCCTATCGATGGCGGCTGGGGTATGAACAGCAAAAAAGCCCTTATCAACTTCCAAACCATGAAAGGCTTGCCAGCGACTGGCAAAATGGATCAAAAAACATGGGATGCATTGATCAAAAATATCCCTGCTAATAAACCAGTATTGGTCACTTATACGATCACTGAAGATGACATCAATACCAACTTTGCGACCACGCCTGCTACCTCAGAAGCAAAGTCAAAGATGAAAGGCCTGTATTATCAAGATATCAAAGAAATGCTGGGTGAACGTTTCCATATGGATGTACGTTACTTAGACAAGCTAAATACAAACAAAGCGTATAAAGCTGGCGAGACCGTCACTGTTCTTAATACCCGTGGCCCGCTTAATCAGCGTATCAATCGCGTCGTTGCCAATAAAGCAGAAAAAACACTGTACGCCTACAATGGTAATAAATTGGTTGCCACTTACCCAACCACGATTGGTAGTGATGCCACACCTTCCCCACAAGGTACTTTCAAGATTATCAATAAAGTAAAAATGCCTTGGTATAAAGCAACCGTTGGTGAAGGTGCACAGAAAAAAATCCATATGCTACCACCAGGACCAAACAACCCTGTCGGCGTAGTATGGATGGGCTTATCTAAACCTTCTTATGGACTACATGGCTCACCAAAGCCTGAAGGCATCAGTCGCCAAGCATCAGCAGGTTGTGTGCGTTTGACCAACTGGGATGTGCTAGAGGTTTATGCCAATATCGAAAATGGCGCGACCGTTGAGCTGCAATAAATATTTATAAATGATGAATAAAAAGACCTTGATATCAAGGTCTTTTTTTATGGTCAGAATAAGGCGTGTTGGTCTAAAAACTTGAGGTTTTACCAGCAATATAGTCGAGTCAGTTTACAGTGGTTACAAGGCAACCGAGTGCAGATAGTGCTGTTGTACAGCAAACAAGCTTAACACCGTACCCATTTATAAATACTTTGACTATATTAAGCACCGTAGCCTTCTTCGTTCCCAGTAATATTGCCTAGTTTTTTGCTGAAATACCAGCTGATAGGCAAACTCAACAGCAAGCCCGTGGCGATAACGATTCGAATATGGACAATCTCATTGAACCCTGTCACCAAAGCGGTAACCATAAGCACGCCAATAACGACTGTTAATGCGATGGTAAAAACTACAGAAAATAATGGCCAGTTCATTACCTACTCCTTACTTTTATTGTGGATATAGTATCTTTATACACTAAACCCACAATAAAAGTAAGTGTTTCTTTTGAACCTTGTGGCCACTGATATTCAACGGTTCTCAGAAAAAACCTTGTTACTATTAAGGTTTTTATCGCAAGCACTGCATTGTTTTAAATATTACTTTTTGACCACCTCTATTCACCTATTTCTCTTTTCGTAAATCGCAAAAAACTCATATATTTTTATCTGTTTATCATTACAATAATGACTTTCTGTTCTCTTTTAAGAAAGTTTTCTATTATGACCTCATCCGAAAAAAGCGCTGCGCCTGACTCATCGAATCTACAAAACTCGTCAACTTCTACTGATCGTTTGGATAATCAAGATACTTTACCTAGTACAGTGGCTGATGCTGCGGTGATAGATGATCCTGAGATGGTGGAAGATAAAGACTTGGCATGTACTCAGGATTCTGAAGCCAATATAGTGATAGAGTCGATCAGCGAAGATGTAGCAGTAGCAACACTAGAACCATCTGAGTCTGAGTCAACCTATGAAGAGTCCGTTGCTATAAAGTCAGAATCAGATTTTTTTCAAGTGGAGGCTGTGAATGCCGCAGAAACAAGTTCTGCCAATTCACCTGAAACGGAAACGGCTCTTGAAACAGAAGATAGTCACCCTATTGACGAGCAAAATACGTCAATAGAGCAAGCGGATAAATCTTCAGCCAATCGGCGAAAAGCAGACGACAACGCCAAAAATAAAAATACAACTCAAGTCAATCACATACCGACTGCTAGCCAAGACGAAAATACTGATGTTAAAGATATTGACGTCACAGATAATGCAGAGCCGCTAAGTGACAAAGAGGAAGAAGTCAAAGAAGAAAAAGAAGCCAAGCTTGAGTCTTATAAGCAATTTGTAGCAGAGCAATTCAGCAAACAAAAAGTCGATTACCCTGAAGTACGTGTCAGGATTGAGGCCAATGCGCTGCCGACCAGAATGTACTTTGTGATGAATGCGCTATCCGCTATCATCGCCAGTTACGGCTTAATTACCAATTCTGCCGCTGTAGTCATTGGGGCAATGTTGGTGGCTATGATGCTAGGCCCTATCACAGGGGTAGCACTCGCGGTCATTGATTATCGTATGCCGTTACTGCGCAAGTCATTGTTTGCTGTTGCCGCTGGTGTATTACTAGTCATCCTCGTCGGCTTTATCATTGGCTTATTGCATAGCACTCAGCCGCTGACAGCAGAGATATTGTCTCGTACTCAGCCAACCTCTATGGATTTAATGATCGCTTTAGCGGGCGGTACAGCGGGTGCTTACGCCATGGTTTCACCGCACCTCTCGGTCGCCGTTGTGGGCGTGGCAGTAGCCACTGCTTTGGTGCCACCACTTGCTGCTAGTGGTATTTTATTTGCCAATGGTGAGATAAAATTTGGCTTTGGGGCACTTTTATTAGCCGTTACCAACATCGTTGCTATTCAATTTACCAACGCTCTTGTGTTGTGGGTTTTAGGCTTTCGTCGCTTGGTCGATGACGATTATAAGTCGAACACCTATTTGACATTTTTGCAACGCAACGCCGTGACTTTATTACTCCTAGGTGGACTAGGCACTTATTTGACCATTAATCTACACACTAACGCCAAGCAACAAATGTTTGAAAACAATGTCAAAGAAACCATCAATACCTACTTTGTTGATAAGGGCAACGTACTGACCAATACGCAATTTGACACCGCAGATGAAAATCAAGTCGTACGTGCCATCATTCGCGGTGAGACAACGCCTAGCTCATACGATGTGCGCCAAATCGAATCAACCATTACCCTAGATATGAAAGAAAACTTCCCTGACTATTTGCCCATTAAAGTGCAACTGCGCTACTTGCCAGTACAAGTGATTGAATCTCATCCATTGATACAAGATAAGCTCGATGAAACCGATGCGGCAATTTTGACCAATTAACGTCCATCTTATTCAGCCATTTTCGATTGACTAAAATGCTGGTTTTATTCATAGAATACCCTAGCAGTTGTAACTCTTGTACCAAGAGCTTGAGCGTTTGTGCTAAAATCGCTTGCAAAATTATTTTACTTAATATACTCAATTCTATCCGTCAGTAAGGAGCCGCTGTGAGCCAGCCATTTCGCTCAGCCGATATTCGCCAAGCCTTTATCGATTTTTTTATAAGCAAGCAGCACACCCCAGTGCCATCGTCTAGCCTGATTCCACATAATGACCCGACATTGCTGTTTACCAATGCCGGTATGAATCAGTTTAAAGAGACCTTTTTGGGTATGGAACCACGTGATTATACGCGTGCTGTTACTTCGCAAAAATGCGTACGAGCTGGTGGCAAACATAATGATTTGGACAATGTAGGCTACACAGCACGCCATCATACGTTTTTTGAAATGCTCGGTAATTTCTCGTTTGGCGATTATTTTAAACAAGCAGGTATTGAATATATCTGGGAGTTTTTGACCTCTAGCGATTGGCTTGCCATTGATAAAGACCGTTTGTATGTCACCATTTACGAAACCGACGATGAAGCCTTTGATATTTGGAATAAAAACATCGGTATTCCAAGCGAGCGCATCATTCGTATTGGCGATAATAAAGGCGCGCCGTACGCCTCAGATAACTTTTGGACAATGGGTGATACTGGCCCTTGTGGCCCTTGTACCGAAGTCTTTTATGATCACGGCGCCGACATCGAAGGCGGTTTGCCGGGTACACCAGAAGAAGATGGTGATCGCTATATCGAGATCTGGAATTGCGTATTTATGCAATTCAATCGCCAAAAAGACGGTACGCTATTGCCACTCCCTGCGCCAAGTGTTGATACGGGCATGGGGCTTGAACGTATTAGTGCCATTATGCAAGGCGTTCATGGTAACTATGAGATCGATTTATTCACTCATTTAATGGATGCGGCCGCTGAGATTTTAGAGATTAACAATGAACAACAGTCGTCACTAAAAGTCATCGCAGATCATATCCGCGCTGTATCGTTTTTGATTGCTGATGGCGTCACGCCAAGCAACGAAGGTCGTGGCTATGTACTGCGCCGCGTGATTCGTCGTGCGGTTCGTCATGGCAACAAGCTTGGCGCAGACAGTGATTTCTTTTATAAAATGGTCGCGCCATTGGTTGCTGAAATGGGCACAGCCTATCCAGAACTAGCAAGCAAGCAAAGCGTCATAGAAAACGCCATTCAAAAAGAAGAAGCACAGTTTGCCAAGACACTAGCGCAAGGGTTGCGTTTGCTTGCCAGCGAACTTGAAGGCTTACAAGATGGTGACACGCTCTCTGGTGAAGCCGCTTTTAAGTTGTATGACACTTACGGTTTCCCGATTGATTTGACCGCTGACATCACACGCGAACGTGGTATCGCTATTGATGAAGCTGAGTTCGATGAGCACATGCAAGCGCAACGTGAGCGTGCTCGCGATGCTGGCAAATTCGATGTCGATTATAGCAGCGTTATCCAAGTAGAGACGCCAACGACATTTATTGGTTATGAACAATTAGAAGAAGATGGCGTTACTGTCAATGCGCTTTATCAAGACGGCAATGCAACCGACAGCTTAACTGAAGGAACAGAAGGTGTTGTCGTGCTTGACCGTACCCCTTTCTATGCCGAAGGTGGTGGTCAGGTTGGTGAGCTGGGCGAGATTCGTACTGCGACAGGTGTCTTTGAAGTTCAAGATACCAAAAAATCTGGTCAAGCTATCATTCATTATGGTGTGGTAACCATGGGTGACATTAGCACCAAACAAACAGCAGATGCTCAAGTGCTATCTAGTATCCGTGCGGCAAGCGCCAAAAACCACTCTGCCACTCACCTATTGCATGCAGCATTAAGAGAAGTATTGGGCGAGGAAGTCACGCAAAAAGGCTCGCTGGTCTCAAGTGATGTGCTGCGTTTTGATTTCTCTTATGACAAACCAGTCAGTAATGCCGAGATCACGCGTGTAGAACGTCTCGTCAACGAGCAAATCCAAGCAAATACTCCTGCCCGTATTGAGAATATGTCTATTGATGAAGCGATGAAACAAGGTGCCATGGCGCTGTTTGGCGAAAAATATGGCAGCAACGTTCGTGTACTGACCATGGGTACAGATAGTATCGTAGACGGTCAGCGCAAGCCTTTCTCTATCGAGCTATGCGGTGGTTTGCATGTACAACGTACTGGTGATATTGGCGTGCTCAAAATCACGAGCGAATCAGGCATCGCCGCTGGTATCCGCCGTATCGAAGCAGTCACGGGTATGAACGCGATTAAAAACATTCAGCAAAGCGAACTACAGCTGAGCGAATTGGCGAGCCAGCTCAAAGTGAAACGTCCTGAAGTGGCGCAGCGTGTCCGCACCATGGCAGATAAACAGCGCGATTTAGAAAAACAACTAGAGCGTTTGCAGCAGAAAATAGCCAGCGCACAAGCAGCCAATTTACTCGATGACGTTCAGACCATTGCTGGTACACCCGTTCTTATTAGTACATTAAGCGGTATCGATGGCAAATCCATTCGTACGCTAATGGACGATATTAAATCTAAACTGCCCGATAGCATCATCGTCCTGATTGGCGATAAAGACGAGCAGTTGGCACTAGCAGCCAGTGTGTCGAAGTCTGTCACTGCTAAAGTGAAGGCAGGTGATATTATTCGTCATTTAGCAGAGGAGCTGGGCGGTAAAGGTGGCGGTAAGCCTGATTATGCCCAAGGCGGTGCACCAAAGTCTAGCAATAGCTCGGCCGTTATTAATGCGCTACCTGCTTGGATCGAAAGCCAGCTCAGCTAAGCATTCAACTAAGTACTATACTGCTGTATTGTCCGCAGGACATGTGATTGGTTATAGCTATTATAACCAATCGCCATACATCTAAGCTGTATGGGCACTTAACCTTATGTCATAGATGTGATATAAAGGTCAACGCTTTCAAACATCGTTCATTCGGTTAAAAGCCATGGTGAACAAATAAAAGACATAGGGCGCAACTCTTATAATACGGCTTTATCTATACCAGCATTGATGACAGTCACATTGACGCTCATCAATGACAATAAAAAGTCATTAATGAATAATAGGTAGGTTTTTATGGCGTTAATAGTACAGAAATACGGCGGCACCTCGATGGGCAGTATCGACCGCATTAAAAACGTCGCCAAACGAGTCAAACGCTGGCATGACAATGGTCACCAAGTTGTCGTCGTCGTATCTGCTATGAGCGGCGAAACCAACCGTTTGATTGATCTGGCACGCCAAATTAGCAATCAGCCTGATCCTCGTGAATATGATCAAATGGTCTCAACGGGTGAGCAAGTTTCTATCTCATTGCTTGCCATGGCAATTAAAGAGCTTGGCATTGGCGCCCGTTCATTCACTGGCCGTCAAGTCGCCATTAAGACTGATAGCGCCCATAATAAAGCCCGTATCGAAAGCATCGACGATGAAAATATTCGTGAACAGCTAGACGCGGGTAATATTGTTATCGTGGCAGGTTTTCAAGGCATTGATGAAGAAGGTAATGCGACGACGTTAGGTCGTGGTGGCTCTGATACGACAGGTGTTGCTATTGCCGCCGCCTTGGGTGCTGATGAGTGTCAAATTTATACCGATGTCGATGGTGTCTATACCACCGATCCTCGCGTGACCTCAAAAGCCAAAAAGCTTGAGAAAATCACCTTTGAAGAAATGCTAGAAATGGCCAGTCTTGGCTCTAAAATTCTCCAGATCCGTTCAGTAGAGTTCGCTGGTAAATATGGCGTGCCTTTGCGTGTGCTATCTAGCTTTGATGAAAATACTGACGGCAGCTTTGACCAAGAATTTCAAGACACCGTTGGTACCCTAATTACGATAGACGAAGGAGACAGTATGGAACAGGCAATCATCTCAGGTATCGCATTCAACCGAGACGAAGCAAAAATTGTAGTACGCGGTGTACCTGATCACCCTGGTATCGCTTCTGCTATCTTAAGTCCGATTGGCCGCGCCAATATCGAAATCGATATGATTGTGCAAAATCTTTCGGTCAATGGTACGACAGACTTCACTTTTACGGTCAATCGCTCTGACTTAGACAAAACGATGAAAGTGCTCAATGAAGAAGTCAAAGACGAGATTGGTGCCAAAGAAATATTGGGTAATAGTGAAGTGGTCAAAGTCTCTTTAGTGGGTGTCGGCATGCGTTCACACGCAGGGGTTGCCAGCCTTATGTTCCAGACTTTGGCTGAAAATAACATCAACATCCAAATGATATCGACCAGTGAAATCAAAGTCTCTGTATTGATTCAAGATCAATATTTAGAAAAAGCGGTTAAATCATTACATACCGCATTTGGTCTTGATCGTGAAGATGGTGAAAGCAAAATCGCTGGACTATAATGCGTTCAGTATAAAACGAGTCAGCGGGACTGGTATGAATTTTTCGCAGCATCGAGCTGCAAAGGCACAGCAAACCAGAAAATTTATACCAGCTCAGCGTTAGAATATATCGCTTAAAACCAGTAAATATAAACATTCGGTTTTCACGGTTTTATTCATTGATGGTTCGTTACTTTCGATAATACTTAAATTAAATAGGGTCTTTTTAGATCCTATTTTTATTTTTTATTATTGCTAGGCTGAGTATTTATCCAATAGTTTTGTGAAAACCCGTGACAGCCTCAGTTATGCCCCCTATAATGGGGCTTTCATTTGGGCTAAATGAATATACCTATCATTGCCGTTATTGGCACAACGTTTGGCATTGTGGTTATTATTAATACATTGCATGTTTGATGCTGCGGTGATGTCCTGCAATTGAGAAGTGATCTAATGAGTAATAATTTGTTGATGCGACATAAGGAGTGTGACGCATGTTAATTTTGACACGCCGCGTGGGCGAAACGCTAATGATTGGCGACGAAGTCAGTGTGACTGTTCTAGGTGTCAAAGGCAATCAAGTACGTATCGGTGTGAATGCACCTAAAGATATTGCCGTACACCGCGAAGAGATTTATCAACGTATTCAGCATGAGCGTTCTGTACAGTCGCAAATGCAGCATCTGGAGCAAGGCAGTTTTGCGCCTTCATTCGATGACGAAGATTATTTTAATCGCTAGGCTGTAATACTAAATGCTTAGCTACTAATAACTATTGGGCACATATAAGCATTGTATTGTTATAAGTAATCTACACAAATACTATATTTTTGCTTTTTGAATCTGCTCTGAGGTCATTTATTTATGAGTATTCGCCAATCAGATGTATCGGCTCTACTTAATGGTTTGAATAAAAAAGCCATTGGATTCAATGATGTCATTAGCTTTATTGATGATTTTTATCGCTATGCACCTGCTCCTTTTGTTAATGGCATGGTACATAATGCAGCTGGTGAAAATGAAGGCAGTGCGAAGATTTTTGGCTTTGCCAAGCATCATGGTTTGAATCAGTTAGATACGCTAAAACTATTCGGCGAGCATTATGCCAAAGTTCAAGCGACGCCTAATGGTACCGATCATGCCAATATTCGCAATTTTTTACATTGGGGCTGGCAAGGGTTTTTGATGCAAAAAAACCCTTTAACGGTACGCCCTAGCGTTGATACGACTGCACTTTAATTACCTGTTAAACACAAAAAAGCCACGCTAACTAGCGTGGCTTTTTCGTTGTGACTCATTATTGAGAAGTTTATTTGTCACGGAATTTAATGGGTTGTACCGCGCCTTTAGGGTTTGGCATGTTGGGATAATGATGCTCATGCTCAACATCACATTCAGCACCAACGATAGAGCCATCTTCTTTAACTGGCTTATGAATGTAACCAGTACGCTCGGCAGGTGGCAGGTGTTCGTGCTCCCAAACCATGACCGCTTGCATGCAGGTTTCGCGCTGTTCAGCGGTTAGCTTACGCCCATCAGGCCATTTACCTAGCTCAATCGCCATACGAAATTTATCCACCACTTCTGGTGTTAGACTTGCTAATATCGTTTGTTTATCCATCTTACTTACTCTCCACCACTATTTTCTATATAGCATTTTTTGTATAACAGATTCGCTTATTCGTCGTCCATAATATCATCATCGACGTCAAGACTGAATTCTTCTGCATGGACGTTCCAGTGTAGCTTGGTACGGCAAGCCTCATAAAAATCAAAACCGGGCGGATGTAACAAAGTGAGCTTATCCGGATGTTTACGAATATAAAGGCGCTGCTCTTGTTCAAGTGGGACGCTTGGCTTGCCGTCTGCACTGACCATCGGCTGAGTGCGATTGTCTTCATGAATACGAATACAAACTTCGCTGTTGCCGCTCACCACAATCGGCCGACTGGATAACGTATGCGGATGCATAGGCACCAGACAGATGGCATCCATGCTCGGATGAATGATAGGCCCACCACCAGACAAGGCATAAGCCGTTGAACCCGTCGGTGTGGCCGCTATTAAGCCGTCACTATGCTGTCTATAAACATCCTGACCGTCAATTTTCATCTGAAAGTCGATCATGTGTACCGATTTTCCAGCATGCAACACGATATCATTGAGTGCCATGTCTTCATGGATGATATTACGCCCTTCTCGTATCTCCATGGTCAACAGAAAACGATGATCCAATTGATAGTCGCCCATCAATACTTGCCGCAACTTAAAAGCGGCTTCCTCAGGTTTTACATCAGCCAAAAAACCTAGACGGCCACGGTTGACACCCAATACAGGCACACGGTAACGCGCCAGTGCCTCAGCAGCATGTAATATTGAGCCATCACCGCCGACGACGATCACCAAATCACAAATTTCACCGATCAAGCCTCGCTTAACGATTTTGACCTTTTCAATTTCTATGAGATCTAATGTCGGCAAGTTGGCAGTTTGCACGTCCATAATCAATGTGAGATTCATATCATTGATCGTCTGGGCAATCTGTACCAGACTTTGTGTGACACTACGCTTACCCGCGCGCCCCATTAGACCAATGCGCCTAAAAGCAGGATTTTTGATAGCGTGGAACAGCTCTGATTCATGTAAATGTGGCAATCTTGCTGACTGCGCTGAGTTTTCCATAGAACGACTCGGTATAACGGTAAAATACAAAGCAATAATAACGATAAATGCGGGCTGAGACTAGTAGGTTTATGAGTAATCGTTGTTAACTGTCGTAATTGACCCCATATAAAAGCCATCACACGTTGTTTTAGACGTGTTCGCTTAGTTACCTTAGGCCAATTTTATACATACACCCATCAGCAAATATAGTCAATCCAGAATAAAAATGGTGCATCCATTAATTATGTTCTACTGGTATAAATTTTCTTCGCTGGCTGTTCGCAAGCGTGACAGAGGCTTCAGAAAATTTACACCAGCAGAACAGTAACCTTTTTAAAGTGGATCAACTATATTGACTGCCGAACCGCTTGGTTGGCAGTCACGTAAACACAGTTGACAATAATGGCGGGTTTGCTAAAGTAGCTGACATCTATATTGTTTATATTTTATTATTAAGGATACATGTATGGCCAATCCTATTGTCAGTCGCGCAGAACTTGCGATCGGCGGTAATCCAATGACGGTCAAGGGTGTGATTCAAAAGACCAGTCTATTACTTGGATTATCAGCCATCACGGGTGTGGGCTTTTTCTTTTATGCACTCATGGCTGGTCTGTCGCAAGGTTTTATTACGATGGCCGCCTTCGGTAGTATGTTTGCCGCTTTTGGTCTTGCTCTTTTTATCACCTTTAAACCGCAGAAAGCCAAAACCTTAGCGGTGCCTTATGCGCTTTTAGAAGGCATATTCTTGGGCGGTATTTCACTGTTCTTTATGAGAATGTATCCAAGCGTGCCAGTCACGGCTATGTGTGCAACTTTTGTGACGGCAGCGGTGATGTTAGGGTTATATCGTTCGGGTCTGGTCAAAGTCACTGAAAAATTCCGCTCCATTGTGACCTCAGCCGTTATTGCCATTATGCTCGTTTACGTAGCACAGTGGGTGCTTTCTTTAGCATTTGGCTCAACCTTACCTTTCTTGTTTGAAGGTGGCGCGATCGCTATCGGCTTTAGCTTATTTGTGATTGTTATCGCGTCTTTTACACTTTTATTGGACTTTGATAATATTGATCGCGGTGTGGCAATGGGCGTTTCTGAAGACTACGAATGGTTATTCAGCATCGGTATCCTTGCCACGCTAGTGTGGATGTACATTGAATTTATGCGTCTACTGAGTTATCTACAAGACTAATTTAAAAAACATTTGACTCTAAAAAGTACCTAACAGCCATTTTGAAAAAACCGCCTTAGCTATTTATATATAGTTAGAGGCGGTTTTTTTATGCGTTGAATTTGACGCTAATTCAAACTAAGCCCGTTTTAAACGCAGTGCATTCAATACGACTAGCAATGAGCTGAGTGACATGCCAATAGCAGCCAGCCAAGGTGGTACATAGCCTAGCGCTGCTGGTATTAATACAATGCCATTATAAGCAAGCGCCCAGCGGAAGTTTTGTTTGATGATATTCTCTGCTTTGTTGGCGATACGTTTGGCAGCCGTAATGGCTTCGATTTGCCCGTTTAAAATAATACTATCACTAGATACTTGTGCCAAATCCGCAGCCCCAGCAATCGAGGTCGAAACATCTGCCGCTGCTAATACGGGTGCATCATTGATACCATCTCCGACCATCAACACTATCGACCCTTTGGCTTGCAGCTGCTGAATGTGGTTGACCTTGTCCATGGGTGACAAACCATTATAGGCATATTGCATGCCCAAGCTTTCAGCCATAACCAGTGCCTGTGGACTTGGGTCACCAGTCAACATAATAGACTCAATACCCAACTCTTTAAGCTTATCAAGCATGGTTTTTGCGTTATCACGTACTTTGTCATTAAAATAAAAACACGCCAGCGCTTGCCAAACTTCTGAGTCTTTTGTCTGGCAAGACAAGACCACGGCTGAGCTGGCTCGCTGTGCAACCAAATCAATGGTCAAATCATTATTGGTAATGGCATGGTTGTTTTCATTTTCATTGTTGTTGTTATTGAGTCTATCTAAAGCAAAATCCACATGGCCAATTCGGTATACTATCCCGTCAATCACCGCTTGTACGCCACCTGCTGGATAATGCTGTAAAGCTTGCGTCGCAGGCAGATGCAGTTGATAAGCAGCAGTAAGTAACGCATGAGCGATCGGGTGACGACTCCCCACTTCTAGCGCGGCCGCCATTGCTAATATGTCATCTTTTTGCTCGGCTAACTCTAGATCGTGCGCGTCGGATTGATTTATCGGTTTTATCAGTTCAATATTAAGTAAATTTGGCTTGCCATAAGTCAGCGTGCCTGTTTTATCAAACGCCACATGGGTTATCTCAGCGAGCGTCTGCAATGTATGTCCACGTGTTGTCAAAAAGCCATAGCTGGCCAATCGATTGGTCGCGACCGTCAGTGCAATTGGCGTTGCCAAAGACAGCGCACAAGGGCACGTCGCGACCAATACTGCAACCGTGGCCCAAATCGCTTGGCTCGGATCAACAAGGTACCAACCGATAAAAACCAACACGGACAATACCAAAATCCGCGCCACAAACCAACGTGCCAGCTTATCCGCTTGCTGCGCCAGTTTTGGTTTTTCACTCATGGCGCGGTTCATCAGCCTATCAATCAAGCCTACTTGACTGTCTTCTGGCAGTGCTGTAACCAACATCTTAAACGGTTGGCTGTCATTCTGCGCACCGCCAACGATATAGTCTCCTTGTGTCTTGATAATCAAGTCGCCCTCGCCCGTCAGTAGGCTTTGCGACACAGTGGCGGTTGCACTAAGCAAAATACCATCGCTAATAATCTCAGACCCCGCTTCAACCAAAATGATGTCGCCCACTTGTAAGCTGTGAGCAGTCACCATTTGTTTTTCTTCTGGTAGCTGTTGCGATTTTAGGTTTTTCGTTCTTTGACTGGCGGCCTGTTGCCAATCTTGGGCGACACGCATGGTTAGGGTATGAACGTTGGCATCCATGCCTTTCATAAAATTAGGCGTAGACTTGATCGCCGTAGGTGAGACATTTTGAGCTCCTTGATTAACGATTAAGTCATCCGTTTGAGCACTAGCACTTTTATCTGTATTATCAAGCTCATTTTGCGCCAGTTGCTGTAAGATACGCTCAGCAGCCTCTTTGTCTTCAGCAATTTTTTGTACCAGTACTGGCTCCACCACCACCAAGTCATTGGCCATCGTAGCGGCTTTTAAGCGCGCATTGTGCTCAATATAACGCCCTGCCAATAAGAAGAAAATAAACATGCTGACCGAATCGTAATACGTCTCTCCCTGCCCAGTGATGGTGGCATAGAGACTGGCAAAGAAGGTCACTACTAAGGCGATACTAACGGGCACATCCATATTGACTTGACGTGCACGAATCGCTGACCACGCTGATGTAAAAAAAGGCAGACCGGCATAAAAAAAAACAGGCGTACTGACAAATAGCGATACCCAACGCAGAAAATCGCGCTGAAATATCAGCATGTCACTGTATTCACCAAAATAAATAGCAACGGCATACATCATCGCCTGCATCGAACCCAAGGCTGCGATACCTAACCGCAATAGCATCTGATTGGTGTGACGTGCCAGCATAGCCTCATGGGTATCTTGCCGATAAGGCTTGGCTTCATAACCAATTTCATTAATGACTGCTAAAATACGGCTGATAGGGAGCTTGGTCTCGTCCCAAATCACCCGCATGCGTTGATTGGTTAAATTGACCTGACATTTACTGATGCCCTCTAGTTCATCGAGACGCGACTCAATCAACCATGTACAAGCCGCGCAGCGTAGGTTATTGACAGACAGCTCCGCCACTGACAGACCATCTTGCGCATAGACAAATTGTGATTTTATCTCGTCGTGATCGTATGCTTCGAGGCGAGTCAACTGAGTGGGCAAGCTTGCCGTACGGTTAATCTCCGAGCGGTCAAGATAGTATTGCTCAAGTCCAGCTTCGACGATGCTTTGAGAGGCTAACTGGCAACCCATACAGCACATCTCACGCGACTGACCTAGTATCTCGGCATGAAACGGCGGCTGAGGTACTGGATCACCGCAATGGAAGCAATGACCTGCAAGTGGCAGCACAAGACCTTCGGTGATAGAGCTGTCTTCATAGGGATGGCTGGTTGTAGATACCATTGGTGATGGGACACTAGACATAATCGCGCTTACTTCCTTTAGACAGGTTTGCTTAGACCCTATTCGTTTTGAGTAAACTTGCTATTATCAAGCATGCTCAATATTACTTAAAACAGCTATTTTAGATACATATTGGCATGGCTAGTACAAATTTAAAAATACCTGATAATTCATAAAAATTACATCGTTACATCGATCTTAAACCACTATTCTATATAGTCGATTCACTTTAAAAACGCTTAACACCAGATCATAAATATCCGTACTTCAATAGAGATTATACTATACACAATCACTGTGAGCGGTATAACCGTCCATAGTCTACTACCAATGAATGCCTCTGTTAACGATGATAGATTGAAAAATTTGTCAATTTACGTCATTATGAGGCAGTTTTTTATCCAAAAATGGTGCGACATCCGTGCAAAAATCCAATTCCAAGCTAGCAAACACTAAGTTACCAACCCCCAAGCTACCACACTCATCTAAGTCTACTGTACACGCGCTACCCTCTCAGCAGCGCGGTTTGGTATTTAGTAGCCTTTTATTAATTGTCATTATTGCTGGCATGGTGCTCTTGGCTTTGTATTTAGTCAAGCTTGATCGCACTATCACTCATAAGTTTGAGGGTAAGCGCTGGGATATTCCTGCAAAAGTATACTCACAGCCGCTGGAGTTGTATCAAGGTGCCAATGTCGATAGAGACACAATGAAGACGTGGCTGGAGTTGCTCAATTATCAAAGCGACAACACTTATGATCGCACGGGTACTTATCATAGATCAGGCAATACCTACTTTATCCATACGCGCGGCTTTACTTATAGCGCCAACGATGTGGATAAAGAGCAAGTCATCAAAATGACCATTGCTGGTAATAAGATTGAGTCTGTACAAAGCACCTTACCTGCCAAAAGCGGCATCATTCGCTTAGAACCTGTGAATATTGGTGGTATCTATCCAGACAGTAACGAAGATCGAATGGTTGTCTCTTTAGATCAAGTGCCTCAGCCGTTAATTGATGCACTGATCGCCACCGAAGATCGCGGCTTTTATGAGCACAAAGGGGTATCTATCCGTGGTATCGCTCGCGCCGTAATGAATAATTTCTCTGGCGGCGCAAGACAAGGCGGCTCAACCATTACCCAACAGCTGATCAAAAATTTCTATCTGAATTCAGATCGTACGTTAAAACGCAAAGCCAACGAAGCACTGATGGCTGTACTACTTGAGCTACATTATAGCAAAGATGAAATTCTACAAACTTATCTCAATGAGATTTACTTAGGTCAAAACGGCAATCGTTCTATCAATGGTTTTGGCTTGGCTTCCCAGTTTTATTTTGACAAACCGCTTAATGAGCTGCGTTTAGACCAACAAGCCTTGCTCGTCGGTATGGCAAAAGGCCCTAGCGTTTACAACCCACGTCGCCATCCGAATGATTCAAAAGCGCGCCGTGATGTGGTACTGAACAATATGTTGGCAGTTGGCTCACTCAGCCAAGAAGACTACGATAAAGCGATAGAGCAGCCACTTGATGTTGTTGATAAGCCAGTTGAAGGCAAAAGTCAGTTCCCTGACTTTTTGGATATCGTTAAACGCGAATTGAATACCGTCTACTATTCTGACGACCTCAAAAACGAAGGTCTAATTATCATTAGTACTTTAGACCCTATCGCTCAATTAGCAGCAGACAAAGCAGTAGACAGAAAACTTGGTGAACTGCGTCGTAATAACAGTAAAACTAAGGACTTGCAAGGAGCGTTAGTCAGTGCCAATCCTGAGACTGGTGAATTGGTGTCTGTAGTAGGCAGTGGCAGCGAATTTACAGGCTTCAACCGTGCTGTCGATGCCAAGCGCCAAGTGGGCTCTTTGTTAAAGCCCATTATTTATATGACAGCGCTTGAGAGTGGTCGTTATAATTTGGCAAGTTCGGTAGATGACTCACCAATTACGGTCAATCTGAACGATGGTGACGAGTGGAACCCTAAAAACTATGACAATCGAGATCATGGTTATGTACCATTGACCACGGCTTTGTCGCAATCTTATAACCAAGCTGCGGTACGTTTGGGCATGGAGTTTGGCATCAGTACCTTTGCCAAGCAACTACGGCGTATGGGCGTTAAAGAGGAAATACCGCCTTATCCTTCAGCGTTATTGGGTTCTGTCAATCTTAGCCCGATGGATATGCTTGGCGTGTATCAAGTATTTGCTACTGGTGGCTTTCGTACCCCTATTCATAGTATTCGCACCGTGATTGATGATCGTGGCCGTATCTTGCAGCGTACTGGTCTTAATACTCAACGTAGCATTCCGCCTGAGACCAATTTTTTGACCAACTACGCACTACAGCAAGTGGTTTCAAACGGTACTGCCAAACGTGCTCAATCGCTTGGCAGTAATTTGAACCTCGCGGGCAAAACAGGCACCACAAACGATTACCGTGACGCTTGGTTTGCCGGTTACAGTGGCAACTATGTCAGTGTGGTTTGGGTAGGTCGCGATGACAATAAGCCGATTGGTTTGAGCGGTGGTACTGGCGCATTACCCGTCTGGGTTGATTATATGAAACAATTGAAACTCACTCCTGTGGCATTACCAGAGCCTGAAGGTATTGAATGGCTCTGGCTAGAAAACAACTCAGGCAAGCTGTCTAATGAGCGCTGTGCCAATGCTCGTTACTTACCAGTCATGTCAGCGCATCTACCAGAAGAAGCCAGCAGTTGTGCCATCGGTCTATATCAACAAGATCGTGCGCTCGAACAAATGCAATCACAAAACCAGCAAGGCGCTATCAATCAACAACGCCGCCGTGAAGGGTTAGAGATTCCCAATAGCGAAACTATCGATAGCGACAGCCAAGAAAACAGTGATGAGCAAAACGGTAACGAA
The DNA here is from genome assembly GCF_904846715.1 of Psychrobacter vallis. Lineage (GTDB taxonomy): Bacteria > Pseudomonadota > Gammaproteobacteria > Pseudomonadales > Moraxellaceae > Psychrobacter > Psychrobacter vallis. The sequence continues at coordinate 121,470 of NZ_CAJHBU010000003.1, read as the reverse complement.
GCAGAAAATCGTGCTGATACTTGGTATGACCGTGCCGTTGAATGGTTCTAAAATTGTTTTTGATACTTAAAAAAGGTCTCAATATGCTATTACTGCTACCGCAAACTTTATCCGCTAAACCGGCTATTATCACGCGGCTTAGAAGAACCACGCGCGCCAATACTGTACTCACAGCCAGCGCGCTTGCTGGTATGCTGAGTTTGAGTGCTTGTCAGACTGTGCCCACCATGCCGGCTGCAAAGCAAACAACGCCCATTCAAACGACACCCTCATCGCAAATGCCAGACGCATCCACGCCGACTGTAACGCAAGCACCAATTATCAGAACAGAAGACGATTACTCGATCGAGCCTTATACTCCAGCTGAACCACCCGAATCCACGAATCCATTAACGCAAGAAGCACCTATTTTCACACCCTCTAGCCCAACGTCAGTACCACCTAATGCGGTTATCACCACACCTTCTCGTGATGACTATATAACCCCTGAGCCATCTATACCATCACATAACGAGCTATTGGAACAGGCAAGAAAAAACTCACAGCAACGAACGCAGCAATCAGCCAGTAATAATAGTAACCTGCCAGCGTTTCGCAATTTGATGCAAGTGGGTATCAGTCAGCTAAAATCTGGCAAACTGACCAATGCTGAGAATACCTTTACTCGAGCGCAGCGCCTAGCACCCAAATCCTCTGCGGTGTACTTTTATTTGGCACAAGTGGCACTGAAAAAAAATCAACCACGCAAGGCAGAGGCAATGGCCAGACGTGGTCTTAGTGTCTCTCAAGATGCCAATCGCAGGCGAGCACTGTGGCAAATCATCTTGCAATCAGGGCAAGCACAAGGAAACGCCCGCGTGATCAATGAAGCAAAGCAAGCCTTGCGCTAATATCTTTATATTTTGCATCATTAAGTTCTAAAACATAGTTCATCCAACACACACATACACACATCAATTTATTTTTATTTTAGCTTAAGGTTATCGTTATGGCATGGCAACAACTGCATTTACAATGTGAAAAAGCAAACGTCGATTTGGCTGAAGCGCTGCTATTAGAAGCAGGTGCGTTATCAATCGCTTTAGACGACGCAGGCGATCAGCCTTTATTTGAACCACTACCGGGCGAATCACCGCTATGGGATGATGTTATTCTGACAGGGCTGTTTGATGCGACCACCGATGTTGGTAGTCGTCATGCTGTCGAGCAATTGAGTCATGAAATCGCAGCACAAGTACAAGCCACGCGTATTTGGCTGACCGCTGTTGATGACAAAGATTGGGAGCGCGAATGGATGAGCAACTACCATCCTATCGAATGTGCTAATAACTTATGGATTGTGCCTAATTGGATCACACCGCCCAAGCCTGACGCTACCAATATTATTATGGATCCAGGGCTGGCCTTCGGTACTGGCTATCACGCCACGACTCGTTTATGTCTCGACTGGTTAACCGAGCAAGACTTAACCGATAAGGTAGTCATTGATTACGGTTGCGGTTCAGGTATTTTAGGTATTGCTGCTTTATTATTGGGTGCGCGCCATGTTTATGCCGTCGATATCGACCCACAAGCAGTGCTCGCGACCAATCAAAATGCAGTACGCAATCATGTCGGTGATCGTCTGCAAGCTTTCTTACCAGAAGAGTTCACAGATTACTGCTCACAAAATGATGTCTTGCCTGTAGAAGTGATTGTTGCCAATATTTTGGCCAAGCCACTGATTGGCTTAGCACCTTATTTTGCGACGTTAATTGCACCAAAAGGACGTATTGTTCTAGCAGGATTAATAGAGTCGCAAACCGAGCAAGTGACCGCTGCTTATCAGCCTTATTTTGCACTCGATCCAAAGCATGCCTTTACGGCACAAGAAGATCAACATTGGCAACGTTTATCTGGTACATTTACAGGCTAGCAACATTTAATTACATCTGTTACGATAGAGGGCAGTCAAATGTTATGTGTTTGGCGCCACTCTGTCTTTGCCGATGAATCTCAAATTTGTAGAGTTTTCAAAGTACAGTGTTTACATCATAGGCAGCTATGAGCGGGTGGCTACGCGGTATTGATAACCATACTTTTTTGGATTCGACCCTATGACCACGCCAATAAAAACTCAGTGCCCTCATTGTCAAGCTTGCTTTAAAATACAACAAACTCAGTTGAATAAAGAAAACAGCACTGTCAGCTGTCAGCACTGCCAACAAAGTTTTTTGGTCAATGAACATCTTATTGTCACCCCTGATGTTCCTAATACGTCTACTGCGCAAACAGATACAAAGACGCCTCATATCAATGGTCGATTCGATCCACGTACTCATTCTGCAGCGCCTACCAAGGCTCATAATAAAAATCAGAATGGGTTGAGCGATTCTAAATCATCACTCAATAAACGACATGAAAAACACCCTTCATCTGATACTTTAATTCATGATGATTTGATTTATGATGATATGGATATCGAAGAATCAGATGACAATGTTTTAGAATATGACTCACTAGACAGTATGGATGCGTGGCTGACTCAAGCAAGCTATGCCTCCACAGCAGCTCACAAGCCATCAAACCAAAGCTATAAAGTAGACAATAAAAATAATAGCGACGCTCCCCTAAAAAAAACCTCATCAACTGCTATAACAGAGCCAACTGTACTTAGTTCAACCGCAGCTAATAATATTCATGCAAATATCGACAATACAGCTGACAACTCATGGCTCGAACAACTTCTTAAAGAACAAAACAAAAAAGAAGACACACCAACAGACGACACGGATTTATCGCAACTGTTGCTTGAGATGGGTGTACCACTCAAAGACGACGAAACTCTTGAAGAGCGTATGAGAAAGTCTCAAGCAAAGTTTGTACCAGCATCAGACAAACATTCAATTGCATCCTTACTCTGGACGCTCGGATGCTTGGTATTAGCACTACTGCTCTTTGCTCAGTATGTTATTTTTAATCTAGAAACGTTGGTCAAAAATCCCGCTCATGCTCAGCGTCTCCAAGCAATATGTTCAATCGCGGCCTGTAGTTTGCCGAGTGCCGATTTAACGGCATTTACAATGACCAAATCTAACCACGACTCCAGTCAAATCAAGAATACTGCTGCGTTTAGTGATGTGAGTGCAACGCTAACCAATCAAAGTGAAAAATCGCAGCTGTATCCTAATGTCAAAGTCAGCGTTTACAGCGCAAACAATTTGATTGGAACATTTATTGCCACGCCAACTGACTATCTGTTGAGCAAGCAACACCACTTAGCAGCTAATAGTGAGCAAAAACTGTTATTCACCATCCCTGTCCCCAATACACAAATTCGTGAAGTGACTATCAGCCCATTTTACTAAGCAAGTTTTATAACAAAAGAAGCGGTCTACGAATGATGTGGGAAATAATACCAATACCAAAAATCAGAGTAGCAAGGAAAACGAGGGCAAGTACTACGTGTTGTAGGCTAAACGAGTTTGATATAACCAATCGTATTTTTTGGGTTTGGTATAAGCTTTCATTGATGACACGTCCTAAGATAACGATCAATCTATCCGTGCTAGACAATATTTATTTGATATAATACCCTAACCTTTTATGGTTTGATTCTCTCCAATCTCAAGGACATTATCTTATGGCACCTCATGCACAGCATACTGCCAATCATTTTGCCAAAAGCTCTGAGCATCCTGCCGATTATAATAAACACGATTATCATCCGAATCACAACGTTGGCCCTACCTTGAACCACTATGCAAGCAATACGAATGAGCCTTTGCGCGTACATGTTGAGCGCGTGGTACGGGAGTATTTTTCGATGCTGGGTGATGAGATGCCTACCGATTTGTATGAGCTTATTCTAAAACAGGTCGAAGAACCCCTTTTATCTGTCGTCCTTGAAAAAACGCGGGGCAATCAAACCAAATGCGCACAAATTTTAGGTCTTAATCGTGGCACGCTGCGCAAAAAACTCAAAACCTATGACTTAATGTAGCATCAGCTATATGAGCCAACTTATCTGTTCTAACCATCATTACGCATGGCAGTTTAATGTTCATGATTTTATCCATTGCGATATTGTCTACAATAATTGTCATCATCACCTTGCCAGACGTTTACGTCAGGCTTTTTTTATGGAATTTTTTTATGAGTACAACCCCACTTGCCCTATTGTCGGTCTCCGATAAATCTAATATTGTTGAGTTTGCACAAGGTCTTATTAAAGCAGGCTTTGGCTTATTATCTACCGGTGGTACTTATCGGTTACTCACAGAAAACAACGTTGCTGTGACCGAAGTGTCAGATTACACGGGCTTTCCTGAGATGATGGATGGCCGTGTCAAAACGCTACATCCTAAAATTCATGGTGGAATCTTAGGGCGTCGCGGTACTGATGATGCAGTCATGAGTGACCACGCGATTGATCGTATTGATTTGGTTGTCGTAAATTTATATCCGTTCGCTGAAACCATCGCTCGGGCTAATGTCACCATGAACGATGCTATCGAAAACATCGATATTGGTGGTCCTACCATGGTACGTTCAGCTGCAAAAAACCATGCCCACGTGGGTATCGTGACCGACCCAGCAGATTATGAGCACATACTTGCCGCATTAGGTAATGGCACTGAACTGACAACAGCCTTACGCTACGATTTAGCAGTCAAGGCTTTTGAGCATACTGCCCAATACGACGGTATGATTGCCAATTTCTTAGGCAGCCGTGTCAATGAAAACCAGCAGCCTGAAAATTTTTCACGTACCTTTAATGTGCAGCTTGAGAAAGCTCAAGACCTTCGCTACGGCGAAAACCCACATCAAAACGCGGCTTTCTATATCGAAAACCAACCACTAAAAAGCCAACAAGCTTCTATTGCCACTGCAAAGCAATTGCAAGGTAAAGCGCTGTCTTATAACAATATCGCTGATACGGATGCCGCCCTTGAATGCGTTAAAGCTTTTCATGCCCCTGCTTGCGTCATCGTTAAGCACGCCAATCCATGCGGCGTCGCAGTCGATCATGATCAGGTAGCTGCTTATCGTACTGCGTTTAGTACTGATCCTGAATCTTCTTTTGGCGGTATTATTGCCTTTAACCGTCCATTGACGCTGGCCACTGCCAAAGCCATTATCGACAATCAATTCGTAGAAGTTATCATTGCTCCTAGTATTGAAGACGGTGTGCTTGAAGCGACTGCCACTAAGAAAAATGTCCGTGTGTTGGTTTGCGGCGAACTTCCAGCGCCAGATCAGCGCGACACCCAGCTTGACTATAAGCGTGTCAATGGTGGTCTACTGGTGCAAGAGCAAGATCTTGGCTTAATCACTGCTAATGACCTAAAAATCGTCACTGATGTACAACCAACTGAAGCGCAAATAGCCGATCTACTGTTCAGCTGGAATGTGGCAAAATATGTCAAATCAAATGCCATCGTTTATGCAAAAGATCAGCGTACTATTGGTGTTGGTGCAGGTCAAATGAGCCGCGTCAACTCAGCACGTATTGCGGCTATCAAAGCGGAACATGCAGGATTGGCAACAGAAGGCGCTGTTATGGCTTCTGATGCTTTCTTCCCGTTCCGTGATGGCATTGATAATGCAGCCCAAGTAGGCATTGCTGCTATTATTCAACCGGGTGGCTCTATGCGTGATGACGAAACCATCGCGGCTGCAAATGAGCATGGTATCGCAATGGTATTTACTGGAATGCGTCATTTCCGTCATTAAACTATCTTACATCTCTTTGTGGGCTAGCATTGGTTACATTACAAAGGTATCGCCCATTAAAAAAAGCCACTTTATCAATTGATACAGTGGCTTTTTCACGTTTGGCATTTAAGAATAATATAGCAAAAAGTTAACGTCCCTGTGCATTTGCCATATTGGTTTCATTGATCTCAACTTTATACATCAAACGCAAATAATCTAAATAGTCTTGTAGCTGATCTTGACCTAAATTATCACGAATGATCGTCGCAGTTTGCGCTCTTTGCATATCAGACAGCGGCGACTGCTGCTGAGTTTTGATACGGTCACCAACCAACAAGGTCGCACCTGCCTCTGTCTCACTAGCGATAGCAACGACGCCGTTGTTAGCAGCCTGCTGACTAAAGGCCAAACCACGTTCTTTGTCTGTCAATAATGTCGTTTGACGATTGACTTCACCCAATGCCTGAAAGCTTACTGATTGCTTTTTGATATCAGCGGGCGTTTTAATACCAGCGGCTACTGCTTTGGCCTCTTTTAGCGCCAATGCTGTCGCCTTTTGCTGACGTAATGTTTGGGTGATTCTAGGCGTAGCTGCGGATAAAGTAAGCGTCTTAGTAGGGCGATAGTTACTCGGCTGTACCCATACTGTACCATTACCCACTTCAATACCTGCTGTCACTGCCTGATCTTGAATCGTAAACTCATCAAAGGCCTGCTTGATGACGGCTGGTTGCGACAGTACCGATTGATTGTTTTCTTTACGGTAATCTTTGAGACGTTTTAGTGTTACGTTCTCTTGCTGAGCAATATCTTCGATACTAAAACCATCTGCCGCCAAGTCATTAATCGATGTCACTTTATCTGCATAAATTTCCTGACGCTTATATTCTTTTGCTTTAGCCGTTAATTCATCACGCATGCTTTCTAAGCTTGCTACTTTGCTGCCATTGTCTTCGGTGACAGTAAATATTTGATAACCAAAGCTGGTCTTGACAGGTGCGGTGACCTCACCAACACTTAAACCTTCTAAAGCTTTTTCAACAGTGGCGGCATCATTACCAAACACAGAGGGGTTAAAGGTACCAATATCACCACCAGTCTCTCCTGATGGATCATCTGACTCAGTTCTGGCCAATGCCGCAAAAGCTTCGCCTTTGTTTAGACGGGCTTTGATTTTGTCTGCTCTGGCCTTGGCATCATCACCAGTTAATAATATTTGACTGATTTTACGCTCATCAACGACTGCTAGACTTTGCTTGTAAGCTTCATATTGCTGCTGCAAGTCTGCTGTCGTAATCTCATTCACTTGAATAGTCTGAGGACTAAGCTGAATATAAGCCAAATCGACCATTGCTGCACTTTTTAGCTTATCTTTATTGGCATCATAATACGCTTGTATATCATTTTTGCTCAGCGTCACTTGGTCTTGATACTCTTGCCAATCAAAACGATGTAGCCAAATATTACGCGACTCAAGTTGTAGATCAATCAATTGACTGACAGCTTTCATCGGATAGACGGCTGTACCAACGATACTGGCATTGAGCTGATCAAGGCTTAACTGATTACGAAACTCAGAAAATAGCTGGTCTTTCGTCATACCGCGCTGACGCAAAAAGTTTGCAAATTGATCGTTAGAGAAGTTACCCTCAGCATCTTGAAAGACTTCTTCTTGACGCAATAAACGATTAATGGTGTCATCAGACACAGTCATACCAAGCTTACCTGCTTGCTGCTCTAATAAGGTACGATCTATAAGGCCCTTTAGCACTTGTTCGTGCAGCACATCTTCATTCAATAAACTGGCATCATCAACTTGCTCTAATATTTCAGTACGACGGTTGTTTACGGCAGTCTGATACTCGGACAACCCTACGCTTGCTTCACCCACCTGAGCGATTTGGTTGGGATCAACCCCGCCACCAAAATAGCTTTCGACACCCAATAGAGCGAGCGGCGATAGGCATAAAATCAATAAAATGCGACCTGGCCAGCTTTTTAAGAAATCGCGCAATTTATCCATAGTTATCTCTGCTTTATTAACCTATATTGATGAAAAACCATTGTAATACTATTATTAATATCAATGCTATCTAAGCCAGCAATGGTAAGAGTAAAAAACGTGTACATTTCGTGTAGATCGCGCGCCCTATGATACGTGATTTTTAACCCATACTCAAAATATTCACGTTGTCTGATACAAACTATAGCGATAAAAAAAGCACCTATATATTAGGTGCTTTTTTTATCGCTATACTCTTAACTTATGCGCTAAGAATTCGCTTTAAAAGAATGGCTTAGTTTAAGCGCTCTTTTAAGTTTTTACCAGCTTTGAAGCTTGGTACTTTACTGGCTGGAATGCTAAGCTCTTCACCAGTCTTAGGATTACGGCCAGTACGGGCTTTACGGTCTTTTACGCTAAAAGTACCAAAACCAACTAATGAAATGCTATCGCCAGCTTCTAACGCTTCGCCAACACTTTCCATCACTGCATTTAATGCATCGCCAGCTTGAGTTTTGTTTAGACCACTTTTTTCTGCAATGCTATCAATTAATTCTGACTTATTCATAAAATTTCCTTCAAGTTTAAGGGGGGTAATAAACGCTCACGCCAAGTATTGTAACGCTCTCATAGCATTTAAGCAATAAAAACCAACTGACTGGCGTATTAACAGGTTTCGCTTTGTTATCGTCTTTATATCAAGGCAGCATAAGGAGCGCAAGCAATTTTACATATTTTCGCACGCTGTACTACGTATTTGACACCCAATGTTACGCAAAGCATCTGCAACCATTCTACTAGCACACTATTTTGACCAAAACATCTATCGTATTATGATTCAAATGCGTTGCTGGATCGCATCAATACATTGCCAGTCATAAATATCAGTGTCTTTATTGATGATCAAATTGTAAGGTAATAATTTATTAACTGACAGAAACTAGGGTTACTTTTTATTATAAAGACGTTAGTATAAGCAAAATGTGACCACATATATCAGATCGATAGTAACTCTTGGTTTATTTTTGCCTCTCATTTGCCAAATAAAAAACGGACTATTTACATGAAGCGTTCTACGTTGTCTCACTCTTTTCTTAATATCATTCTGGTGTTCATCGAGTCGGCGCTGACACTTTTGTTACGTTTAGATCCCGAACTACGTAAAGCTGCTTATCCGCTTGCCAAACAAGGCACTGTCGTGGCACTGCGCTTGTATTTGCCACATGTCGAGATCTTTGCCACCTTTAGCACCAAAGGTGTGCTATTAGATGCTCAACTACCTGTTGGCCGTAGTGAGCCTGATGTTGTTATTAATGCCTACAGCATCCAAATTATCAATGCGATTACCACTCACGATAGCGAAACGACAGAAAAGCTACAAATGCGCGGTGAGTCTGTGCAGGTGCAATTGGTGAAACAATTTATCATGCAGCTCGGGCTTGGTAGCTTAATTCAAGGTTTGATTAAGAAGTTCAAAGGCGGTAAAAGCAAACAAGACCTGACTGAAGCCGAAATGGCAGACAAAAAAAACAGCTATCAGTTACGCATTAAAGAGCAGCAGACCCAAATAAATACGCTAACCATGAAAAATCGTGAACTTGAAACGACCTTGAAAGAGGCGCAAAGCAAACAAAAAACCCTGATTATCGTAACCATTGTTGCCATTATCGGTATGATTGGTGCCATCATAACGCTATTAATGAACTAATTTTAATCCTGTCATAATGTCTTGTTAAATGAAGCGTTTGATGCCGAGTAAAAGGCATTAAACGCTTTTTTCTTTTTGAATTGCTTCCTGTCATTGAGCACAGACCCATCATTTAAAATCAATAGTATTACAATTAATAGCATTCCCCTGCTCTCTACCCTCCTCTAACAATCATTGTTTTTATCAATCGTAGTAATAAGCCAGATTAACCATTCAACCACATTTTAATCTTGACTAAATTACTCAGGATTAAGTATAATTGACCCAATCGTTGCACACATCGGGTTAATCATCTGTTGTTTAATAACGATGAAACACAACTTAGCCAGTATATGATTCGCTTAGTAGCTTTTGTTTTACTCACTACCACTACTTTCATTTCGCTAAGATCGTTGTTAAATAAAAATAACATAATAGTTTGGAGATAACACATGCGTTTGACTACTCGAGGCAGATATGCCGTCACTGCATTACTAGATTTGGCGCTGCAAACTAGCCAACAAGATAGCGCGGTGTCCTTATCTGATATTGCCAAACGGCAATCGATTTCTATCTCTTACCTTGAACAGTTATTTTCCAAGCTTCGCAAACGTGGCCTTGTTACCAGTATTCGCGGTGCCGCTGGTGGTTATCACTTAGCCAAACCATTGCACGAAATAGATGTGATGAGCATTATTTCTGCCGTTGATGAATCTGTTAATGCAATGCAGTGTGAAGGACGCGGAGACTGTCAAGGTGGTACAATGTGCTTAACCCACGACTTATGGTGTGCTCTATCCAATCATATTGAACAGTACTTGAAAAATATAACATTAGCGCAATTATTAGATATGGAAAATGTGCAGTCAGTTTCCGAACGTCAGCACATATCCGCCAAAGATATTTCTTTAAAAGACATCAATACCATTACCCTATCGAACAGCGAGGCAAACCCAGCATGAGCCAACATAACAACCTTATATACTTAGATTATGCCGCCACCACGCCAGTTGCTAAATCAATAGCTGCGAGAATGAGCGAGTATCTGACAGTAGATGGCATCTTTGGTAACCCAGCCTCGCGCTCGCATGGCTATGGCTGGCAAGCAGAAGAAGCGGTAGAAACGGCGCGTCAACAAGTGGCTGAAGTCATTAACGCTGATCCACGCGAAATCGTCTTTACTTCTGGCGCAACCGAATCTGACAACCTCGCCATTAAAGGCGCAGCACACTTCTATCAGTCTCGTGGTAAGCACATTATCACTAGTAAAATTGAACACAAAGCGGTACTTGATACTTGTCGTGAGCTTGAGCAAGAAGGTTTTGAGATTACTTATCTTGAGCCTCAACCAAGCACCGGCCTTATTTTGCCTGAGCAAGTTAAAGAAGCCTTACGTGATGACACGATTTTAGTCTCACTCATGATGGTGAACAACGAGCTTGGCACCATTACTGATGTCACTGCCATTGGTGAGATCACTCGTGCAGCTGGTATTGTATTCCATGTTGACGGTGCTCAGTCTGTCGGTAAAATATTGATTAATCTTGAAGAGATGAAAATCGACTTAATGAGCTTTTCAGGTCATAAAGCCTATGGTCCTAAAGGCATTGGTGCTTTATTTGTTCGTCGTAAGCCTCGTATCCGTTTAAAAGCGGAGCAGCACGGGGGTGGTCATGAGCGTGGTATGCGTTCAGGAACATTACCAACGCATCAAATCGTTGGTCTTGGTGCGGCTTTTACTCTCGCCAATGATAGTTATAAAGAAGACAACGCCCATGCTGCAAAATTGCGCCAAAAGCTGTGGGATGGACTACAAGATATCGAAGAGATTTATCTAAATGGCGACCTAGAAAACAGCGTACCTAATATCGTGAATATCAGCTTTAACTTCGTTGAAGGTGAATCCCTCATGATGTCGCTAAAAGATTTAGCGGTCTCATCAGGTTCGGCTTGTACTTCAGCGACGCTTGAGCCTTCATACGTATTGCGCGCTATCGGTCGTCCAGACGAACTGGCACACAGCTCGATTCGTTTCAGCTTTGGTCGTTATACCACTGAAGAAGATATCGACACAGTAATCAAGCAGATGCATGAAGCGGTTGATAAATTACGTGCCCTATCACCACTTTGGGATATGTACCAAGAAGGTGTTGATTTAGATTCAGTCGAATGGGCTGAGCACTAAAATCAAGCACAGAGCGTAATACAGCTTCACATATATTTATTAAACGATTGATCAGACAATTATAAATCCAGTTTTTATTAACTAAATGTTTGACCCCAATTATCGATGAGTGGGTAGCATTTCAAAGATTAATAATCTACCACTCATCATCTAACCAGGAGAAAACCCCATGGCCTATAGTGACCAAGTTATTGATCATTACGAAAACCCACGCAACGTTGGCAATCTTGATAAAAATGCCAAAAATGTTGGTACCGGTATGGTTGGTGCCCCAGCTTGTGGCGATGTAATGCGCCTACAAATCCAAGTCGATGATAATGGTATTATCGAAGATGCGCGTTTCAAAACTTACGGTTGCGGTTCAGCAATTGCTTCAAGCTCACTTGTTACTGAGTGGCTAAAAGGCAAGAGCTTGGATCAAGCTGGCGAAATCAAAAACAACGATATCGCTAAAGAGTTGGCTTTACCACCAGTAAAAGTGCATTGCTCTGTCCTTGCAGAAGATGCCATTAAAGCCGCTATTAGCGACTATAAAGGTAAGCATGGTACAGCAGCAGTAGTAACAGAAGAAGCTGTCAGCTAGACCGCACCGCTGTGGCGTTATGTTAGCAAAGCTAAAGTAGTAATATGTTAAAAAGCTACTGAGGCTAAAGAGGTGACAATGACGCTTATGTAATTGTCACCTTTTATTTTCTAGCATACTGTTTTGGCAATCTCTTTAACTTGATTGCCATTTTATATAAATTTTTTATTGATACTTATAATGAATAGTCAATGGGAGTTGGCATGATTGAAATGACAGAACGCGCCGCTCAGCATGTCCGAGATTTTTTGGACAATCGCGGTCGTGGTGACGGTATTCGAGTTGGTATCCGTACAGCAGGCTGCTCGGGCTTAGCTTATGTTTTAGAGTTTGTAGATACCCCTGATGAGAATGACACCCGCTATGAAAGTCGTGGCGTTAGTATCTTTATTGACCCTAAAAGCTTGGTATATTTAGATGGCTTGTTAATGGACTACGAAAAAGAAGGGTTGAACGAAGGTTTCAAATTCACCAATCCCAATCAAAAAGGGGAATGTGGTTGCGGTGAATCTTTTACCGTTTAATAGTTCGATAAATTTATATTTTTGAGTTTATGCACTATTAGTGATGAATCAATGCAAAAGACATAGATGCAATGATAGATCCAGCTGAAGAATCAGATTATAAAACAAGTTCTCAGCCAGATTAAGACTTTAAAAAACAAATAAAAAAGCAAGGCGTAAGATATGATAGACACTATCCCAGCGACACAATTTGATAACTTCTTTGCCCTATTTGAGCAACCTGTACAGTTTGAAGTCAATCAAGACAGTCTCGATCAACATCTGCGTCTGCTACAAAAACGCCATCACCCTGATAATGTTGTAAAGAATCTAGCAGATACTAACCAAGCACAGCAGCAATCAGAGCAGTATTCTGCAATCATCAATCAAGCCTATCAAACGTTGAGTGCACCTGATAGCCGTGCTGGTTATCTACTAGGTATGGCCGATCAAGCACAACATTTAGAACACTCAATCGCAGACTTAGATTTTTTAGAAGATGCGATGGAAATGCGAATGGATTTAGATGACGCTATTAATAGCAAAAACCTTCCAGCCTTGCAGCAGCTACATCCTCAAATTACAAAGCGTCTAGCAAAACAGTCTGAGCGCTTTAATAGTGCTTACAAAAACCAAGACTGGCAAACGGCAATTGACGCGACACAAAAACTGAAATTTTTGGTCAAATTGAATGCAGATGTGACGACTGGTCTTGATGACGTCGCCACTGCTGAACATTCAGATGACGATGATCTATACGTTTAGATAACTGTAAACCACATACCTTATTCAACAGTTATATTCTAAATATTGGGTTAAAATAGTATCGTCTATACCGTATAATCTATGGCTTTAAACAAGCTTAGCTGCTGAACGTCCCTATCATTAGAATGAAGATGTAGCCGTTAAGCTATAATACTGCCTATGCTATGTTCGCCCCACTTTACTTATTCATTTTATCTCTGAGTTATCCTTATGTCTTTAATGCAAATTGCCGAACCCAATCAAAGCGCCCAACCTCACCAGCATCGTTTTGGTCTGGGCATCGACCTTGGTACTACACGCTCATTGGTTGCTGTGGTGCGTTCTGGCAAGGCGCAAGTATTAGAAGCAGGTGCAGCAACAGATACCTTGTTACCTTCTGTCGTCTATTACCCAAGTACAGGCAACCCTTTAGTCGGCTATGATGCCCTAGCCCACTTAGCAGATGATCCAAAAAATACGATCGTCTCGGCTAAGCGTTTTATGGGTCGTAGCCAAGCTGATATCAAATTCTCGCATCCTTACGAGTTGTCTGGTAGCAAAGATGATATGCCAGCATTTGTCACTGCTCAAGGCGAGGTCTCTCCTGTTGAAGTCTCAGCGCGTATATTAGCCGCGCTTGAGCAACGTGCAGCGAGTGCATTGCCTGCAGACAGTATTGAGGGGGCAGTAATTACCGTCCCAGCTTACTTTGATGAAGCCCAGCGCCAAGCAACCAAAGATGCAGCTCAAGCCGCGGGCATCAATGTGCTGCGCTTACTAAATGAGCCTACAGCTGCTGCAGTCGCTTACGGTCTTGATCAGCATACTCAAGATAATGACAAAGAAAGCTACTATCTGATCTATGATTTGGGTGGCGGCACTTTTGATGTATCTATCTTAAAGCTGAATGACGGTGTATTTGAGGTGCTGGCCACTGGTGGCAATAGTGCATTAGGTGGCGACGATATTGACCGTCTCATAACCAATTGGATCATCAAGCAATTGAATATCGATCCAAAAGACGTAAGTCGTCATGACAAGTCAATACTTGCGCAACAAGCCAAAGCGTACAAACAAGCATTGACTGATGCTGAGCAGGTCGATATTAGTGTCACTATCAATGAGCAATCTTATCAAGGCATATTACGCCGTGAAGATATACTCACAATTGTAGAACCTGTTAGCCGTCGCACATTAAGCGTGTGCGAACAAGTGCTGCGTGATGCTAAGCTATCTACCACAGATTTAGACGAAGTTATCTTAGTCGGCGGTTCGACGCGTATGCCTGCCATCCAACATATCGTGACGGAGTTTTTTGCTAAGCAGCCACTTTGCCGTCTGAATCCAGATGAAGTCGTCGCTTTGGGCGCAGCTCAGACAGCACATCAATTAGTCAATGGTAGTAGTGACAATAATATACTATTATTGGACGTGACGCCTTTATCACTTGGTCTTGAAACCATGGGTGGTTTAGTTGAAGTGCTTATCCCACGTAATACCCCTATTCCTGTCAAAAAACGCCAAGTATTTACTACGTATCAAGACGGTCAAACAGGCATGGTGATTCACGTGGTACAAGGTGAGCGCGAAACCGTGGAAAACTGTCGCTCACTGGGACGCTTTGAGCTGTATGGTATTCCACCAATGAAGGCTGGTTTTGCTCGTATTGAAGTCACCTTTAGTATTGATGCCAATGGTCAGCTTACGGTTAGCGCGCAAGAAACCACTACCAGAACAGAAAGCAAGATTGAGATTGTCCCTTCTTATGGGCTGTCAGATGAGCAAAAAGAACAACTACTTGTTGCAGGCTTCAAGCATGCAGAAGAAGACAAAAATGCGCGCTCTTTGATCGAAACCAGAGTCGAAGCTGAGCGTGAAATATTGGCCTTAGAGTCCGCACTTAATGAGTTTTCAGCATTGTTGTCTTCTGACGAACAACACACTTTAGCAGAGCAAATACAATCGCTAAAAACCGTGCTCAGCATTAATGACTTAGCACTTACTGAAACGCAACAAGCACAGCTCAAGCCACATAGTGATGCCTTTGCTGCTCGTATTATGAATCAAAGCGTAAAAGCCAGCATGGCAGGCACGAGCGCCCAAGATTGGTAGCAGACACGTTTAGCCATATGACTTAAATGTCGTATCACATAGAACTCTCATATTCTTACTTCTTTAAATTGATTAGCATCGGAAAGACGATTTATGCCAAAAATTACTGTACTACCCCATCACGAGATTTGCCCTGAGGGTGCAGAAGTTGAGCTAAAAGCTGGTGAAAACTTGTGCAAAGCGTTATTAGAAAAAGGTATCAAAATCGAGCACGCGTGTGAAATGTCAAAAGCGTGTACCACCTGTCATGTGGTCGTGCGTAAGGGCTTTGATAGTTTAGATGAAATGGACGATATCGAAGCGGACTTATTGGATCGTGCTTGGGGATTAGAGCCTGATTCACGTCTGTCTTGTCAGGTTATGCTTGATAATGAAGATTTGACCATTGAGGTTCCTAAATATACACTCAATCATGCAAAAGAAAACCACTAAACGCCAGTGGCAAAAATTTATTCTTGTAGGGCCATGTCTGTTTTAAACCAGATTGACCATATATCGAAAAAGCCAGTTATTAGTATAATAACTGGCTTTTTTATACCTAATATCGGGATATTAACCAGCTATTTGGCGCAGTTTGGCAAATATTTAGCCATTTTTAACTCATTTAGTCGCCATCGTTCAGATTGAGGACACACCCTAATCCTTTAATTAGGATGAGTATCACTACGTTTAATTTCCTCAGCTATACTGATGGCTACTTTTTCTTGCTCTTGCTCGATACGTTCCAGCGCAAAATTTAAGCGATCCCTAATGTCTTGATAGTCATTATCTTTCATGTCTTTAAAGTTAAGATGCAAATTAAAACCAGGTAGTGTGTGATCCACCCACTTTGACAAATGGCCTTTTTGAGCATCGGGATCCAATACTTGCCACGCCTCAACTTTCTTATCAAAACCTTTTAGCTGAAAAGAGCCTGCATGCTGACACTCATAATTATGACAAACATAATCATACGTACTCTCGCTGACTAATATCTCATCTTTACCAGCGCTCGCTTCCAGTCTTGCCGCTAAATTGGCTTCTTTACCAATCAATGTATAACTGAGACGATTGTTACTGCCAAAATTACCAACATGGCAATAACCTGTCGTAATACCAATACGTATATATAAGCCGTCAAAACCCATTAACCGCCATTTCTGTCTTAACGTGCGCATTTCACGGCGCATGTCTATCGCCATTGCCACACAATCTAGCGCATCTTGACGCGAACCACGACTGTCTGGCTCACCAAAAAAACACACCATACCATCGCCGATGAACTTGTCCAGAACCCCGCCATGCTTCTCAGCAATCAAGGTCATACAGTGCATATACGTATTCAAAATATCGGCCAAATTGTCAGCACTTAAACTATCCGACAGTTCGGTAAAGCCTATAATATCCGAAAACATAATCGTCAACTTGGCGCGCTTATTAGATACACTCACAAGACTGTCTGTTCTTACAATCGGCTCCCAAATTTGTGGCGGTATAAATCGAGTTAACTTGTTGATGACCGACACCATCGTCCCAAGACGCCCTGTCGCCTTACGAGCACGTACTTTATAGCTACTATATTCTTGGTAAACATACCAAAATTGCCACAAGATAACAGCCATACTTGCCAACAATACTATAGTAGGCACCCAACTCTCACCACAGTCCATATCAGCACCATCCAAAATGGCACCAACATAATAAAAGACAACGGCTGTCACCAATGCCACTGTCAGAAGTTTTAGATAGTTTTCAGAGCCGCTAACGATGATGCGTACACCAATCAACGAAGCCAAACTGAATGACATTACAGGGCAAAACTGTAGCGACCCAATAACGACAGACAGTAAAATAATGACAAGATTAGAGGTCCAAAAGCTTGTTTGCCGTCTATAATTATAAATCAGAATCATCAAACCTGGTAGAGTAATAACCACCAGTAACGCCATTGAGGTAGGACGAAAATCTAAATAAAAAGCCAGTAATGTGACAGTAAGGATTAAAACAAAAACTTCTGGGTAATCAAATCGACAAACTCCCTCATTCTTTGACGGAAGCTTCAATTTCAGCGTGTCTAAAAAAGGCATATAAAGTGTTCGCTTTATCTAGCAGGCTAACGGAAAAACCATGATACATAACAATAATCTAAACGTCATAAATATATTATTGGTGTTTAGATTATTGTTATGTACTAAATTTTCTAAAAATATATTATACTTTTTAAATGAAGCAAAACCTAGGCCACCGATAACTAAACAAATACCATTTATCATTTAACTGATATCATTTAGTTATAGATACTGCCTAAATTATTTGAATAGAGCAACATGAAAGAAGCCAGATACTAATTAGTATCTGGCTTCTTTCGTGTATTCACATGCGATTAGTCGCAAAACTTCTAGCGGTTCAATGTGACCTAATACTTTATTGCATTTGCCAATCAAACGGCATTTGATGATGACCACGTAATGCCATCATTAAGGTCTGTTGCATTTGCGCCAATACTTCTTTGGTATAAGGCACAGCAGGTACACCCCATATTGGGTTTGGCCACTGCATATCATTTTGATAACGAACAATATGATGAAAATGTAGCTGCGGGACTTGATTACCGAGTGCTGCCACATTCATCTTATCTGCTTGGAAAGTCTTAGCAAGTTGGCTCGACAACCAGCTAGACTCACGTAAAAACTGCGTTTGATCGGCCTCAGACAACTCGTACAACTCTTTAATACCTGATACACGCGGCACTAATATCAACCACGGAAACTGGCAATCATTGATTAAACGACACGTTGATAGTGGAAAATCACCCACTAAAAAACTGTCAGCAGCAAGTTTATGATGAAGTTGGAACATAATGACGGTTCTCTTGTTATGAAGCTTGAAGAAAAAAATAAAATGTGAAAAGGTAAAATTCAATAGGTTAAAAATATAATACGTTAAAACCATAATAGGCTAAATATATAGTGTCGCTATTTTATCAGTTATCCATCCGATAAAATAGCACCATCACCGATAGCCTTAGCATTTCACCTTGGCGTTACTTCTATACCCTATTAAGCCACTATAACTGGCCTATCGCTATCATCAAATCCAGCTACGCCGACTCTTCCACCATATGTTCACTAAAATAGCGTAATAACTCTTGAATTACGGTGACACGTTGTTGCGGCGTTGCCAATTTATTGGCATCCTGATAGCGAATACCAGAAGCGCCATTCATACGATAGTGCTGACCGTTTGTCTGAATCAATTTAATGATAGCCAGCGCATCAACTGGTGTATCTGGTGCAAATTCAAGGGTCATGCTACTGCTATTGGCATCAATCTTATTGATCTTAAGTGGCTCTGCCTGTAAGCGTAAACCATGGACAGCAAATAGTTGCTTGGTTTGATTAGGCAGTGTACCAAAACGATCAATCATTTCAGTACGAATATCTGTCAGCGCCTCTTTATCGTCAGCATTGCTAATGCGCTTATAAAACAACAAACGCTGATGCACATCGTGCAAATACTCTTCTGGTATCAACGCGGAGCTGTGCAGATTAATTTCACTGGTTAATGACAAGGGTGTACTCAAATCAGGCTCTTTACCCGCTTTAATCGCCTTAGTAGCACGCTCTAGCATATCCATATATAGGCTAAAACCAATCGCCTGCATATTACCACTTTGTTGCTTGCCTAAGATTTCACCTGCGCCGCGAATTTCTAAATCTTCGCTTGCCAGCATAAATCCAGCGCCAAGCGTGTTAGCTCGCTCGATGGCATGCAAGCGGCGTTTGGCATCCCCTTTAAGACCTTTGATAGAGGGCACAAGCAGATAGCAGTAAGCTTGATGATGGCTACGACCAACACGGCCACGAAGCTGATGCAATTGAGCCAAACCAAATTTATCAGCGCGCTCAATGATGATCGTATTGGCATTTGGGACATCGATACCCGTTTCGATAATAGTAGAACAAATTAACACATTGAATTTTTTATGATAAAACTGCTGCATCACTTGTTCAAGTTGACGCTCCTGCATTTGCCCATGAGCGACGCCCACTCGCGCCTCAGGAACCAGTTCACGAATGGTCTCTGCCATACGCTCGATACTCGCCACATCATTGTGCAATAAATACACCTGTCCCCCACGCAGCAACTCACGCAAGATCGCTTCTTTTAATAACGCCTCTGTTTTTTGCATCACAAAGGTTTTAATTGCCAAACGGCGTGCAGGTGGCGTGGCAATAATTGACATATCACGCATTCCTGACAACGCCATATTGAGCGTTCTAGGAATTGGGGTTGCCGTCATTGACATACTATCGACATTGGTCTGAATGGCCTTGATACGCTCCTTGTGACGCACACCAAAGCGATGTTCTTCATCGACAATCATCAGTCCTAGATTAGAAAACTTTACATCAGGTTGCAATAGCTTGTGAGTACCAATGACGATATCAACCTTACCAGCTGCCAAATCCGCCAAGACCGTATCTTGATGCTTTTTACCGCCAAAGCGCGATAATGTCTCGATACGTACTGGCCAATCAGCAAAGCGATCGCGGAAATTGTCTTCATGCTGACCTGCCAGCAGGGTCGTCGGTACTAATACGGCAACCTGATAGCCGGCGCTAACCGCAATGAAAGCGGCACGCATAGCAACTTCTGTTTTACCAAAACCCACATCCCCGCAAATGAGACGATCCATCGGCTGGTTTTGTCTCATATCTTCCATAACTGCATGGATAGCATGGGCTTGGTCAGGAGTTTCCTCAAAGGCAAATTGGCTAGCAAATAGCTCATATTGTGAGCTGTCTATTTTGAAGTGAATGCCCACCTTGGCTTCGCGCCGTGCTTGTATATTTAGGAGTTCTGCGGCAACATCGTGGATTTGCTCTAAGGCTTTTTGCTTGGCCTTGTCCCATTTTCCACTACCAATCTTGTGCAGTGGTGCCAACGCTGGATCACCACCACTATAACGATTAATCATTTGCAAGTTGGCGACTGGCACATAAATACTGGCTTCATCAGCATATTTTAGATGAATAAACTCTTGCTCACCGTCGCCAACGTCCAAGGTAATCAAACCATTATAGCGACCAATACCGTGCTCAATATGAACAACTGGACTGCCTTCGGTTATTTCAGTGACACTTTTTACCAAAAACTCTTCTGACACACCGCTTTGACGGCGGCGGCGAGTTTGTAGTACCTGCCTACCAAACAGTTGCGTTTCACTAATCAACACCAAACGTTCCGGTACATAAACACCACGTTCAATGGGCGCAACTGTCAAACCAACCTGTGGTCGTTTGCTATCACTAAGACTGGTTGTTTTATCTGCTGCTAAAAATGCTTCAAAGCTATCATAAGCTTCGATATCAATTTTGCCTTTGAACAACTCAATCAGAATCTCACGGCGTCCCGCTGTTTCAGCAACCACCAATACGGGTGTTGCGGTTTGTGCTTGTCGGTTCAAAAACTCTAGCAATTCGGTTAAAGGTTCAGCCTTTTGATGATTGACTGGCAGTTGCGGTGGCTCTTGAGCGCTTAACGTCACCAATCCTTGCTTGTTATTGGGTGTGAGACCCTCTGATGCTACCTCTTCACTGTCAATAGCAGCGACATCCGTCATGGTTGCCAGTTCATCACGCGCGCTTAATATCACGCGTGGATAGTGATTGAGATACTCGTTAAGGGTATTGGATAATAAATACAGCAGCTCAGGGGCAACAATGGGTTTATCAATATCGTGACGACGCTCTTCATAGCGGCGCTGGATTTGCGACCAATAATCTGCCTGCTTTTCATGAATCAATTCATCAGTGATGAACAGTGCATCGCTTGGCAAATAAGAAAATAAACTGCTGTCTGCCTGCCAATCCTCTGCATCAAAAAATAGGGGTTGATAATATTCAAGTCCGCTGCTGGCAATACCTGCCATGACATCCTTGTGTAGCTCAAATTTACGACTGCTGACATTAGGGAACATCGCTGCAAAATTGGTACGGAAAGTCTCACGGCCTTCATCGAGTGGAAACTCTTTTGCGGGTAGGATTTGGAATTGTTCAATAGGCTTTGAGATGTCCGGCAATTTATGCAGTAGCGATAGCGATTCTTTTGCCATACGGCTGTCGTTGCCTGTCATCATTGCATTGAGGTCATCAAGGGTCAACGTGCGCTGGGTTTGCGGATTAAAGAATCGAATCGTTTCAATTTCGTCGTCGAATAAATCTAGACGCAGCGGAAATGGCTGACCCATCGCAAAGATATCAATGATACTCCCACGTACAGCAAATTCACCTGGCTCAAAAACATTTTCAACGGCTCGGTAGCCTGCTTTTGCTAGTAGCTTACGCTGCGTATTGATATCAAATCGATCACCAACGCTTAAATCAAAATGCTGGCCAATTAGCCAACTTGGCGGTGCCACACGGTGCATCAACGCTTGCACTGAGATAAGCAACACACCTGACGTCGGCATATCGGTCAATAAGTTAATACGCTCGCTCACGATGTCTTGATGCGGGGATAGCTCATCATAAGTCAATGTTTCCCAATCGGGAAATACATAGGCATCAACACCGCAAAATGCCAACTCTGTCTCTATTTGATTGAGCTGGTTTTGGTCGCGTGTCACCACGACTTTGAGACGATCGGCGATCTCCCATATCGGTGCTTGCATCAAACTTGCCAGCCACAAACTACCGACTGCACCATGCACAGGCGCAAGCCAACGCCGCTGTGTATTCTGAATAGGAAATAACTGCTGGTTAATAGGGTCAAACGCGTCAGTCAAAGCAGTGATAGGCATAAAGGATAGGATCAAAGTTAAGAGTCAGATGAGTATTATACGAATATTTAAGCAATTACCAAAATGTATGCCGTAACGGTTTGTCATTTAGCACGGCCATTTGGATTTTTCAAAAGAAGTCAAAAGATAAATGCGCATAAAATAAACGTAGCCTTCCAAATATATAGGGCATGTTGGACACACCCTAATCAGTTCAACTTAAATTAATGGCTGGTCACTAGCGATGATACCGTTGTTGTCTGCATAAACAAACATGCCTGAATTCAGCGTTAAATCACCAAAACTGATTTCGATATCTGTTTGTCCTTCATCGCGACGATTCGATTTACGCGGGATACAACCTAATGCCATCACCCCAACATCCATATTTGCCATATCATCGACATCACGGACACAGCCATATACGACGACACCAGCCCAACCATTATCTATCGCGGCTTGTGCGATCATGTCGCCTAAGAGCGCGCAACGCATAGAGCCACCGCCATCGACAACCAACACCTTACCATTACCATTTTTGTCTTTACCATCACTGTTTAATAAAGACTTCACACGGCTATTGTCTTCAAAACACTTTAGCGTCACAATTTCACCGCAAAACCTGTCTTTGCCACCAAAGCGTTGAAACGACTTTCCCTCGATATTAGGCAAGCACACCTGCGCTTCAGGGTTGGCATCTAACAAATCACATGTCACAAAGTTTTTTTTATTCATCACTGTTGATTCTGGCATAGTCAGACTCCTTGTCTTCCGTTTTTAAGTTGCGGTAATTTAGATATAGTAAGTTCAGTATAAAAATTCAGCGGGACTGGAATGCTCATCTTTAAACGAGAAGTTTCGCCGCATCGAGCTACGCAGGCACAGCAAGCTAGAAAAATTTATACCAGTTCAGCATTGCAATATGATGGTTCTATTTTATTTAGAATCAACTATCAATTCTAGGTTATCTAGCGTTTACGGTTTCACTCTGGTCATCGCCAGCATTTGCTTATTTTCGATGATAACCGTTTTCTGCATCATAGGCTCAGTGCGATATTTACTACGCTCATAAATATCATGCGCGCTCATCGCCATCGCACTAGCAACACGCTTAGCAGAAATAGGGTGCAGTGATAATGACTCTGACACCAAAGGCGAAATCAGCTGAAAGGCCTTTTGTCCAATACTCTCTAGTGGACGTCCTTGGTGTTTGCCAAGCAATAATGAAGGACGGAAAATAACCATCTGCGCAAAATCTAACGCCATAATAGACTGTTCCGTCTCAGCTTTTACCCGATTATATAAAAAACGACTGTCAATATCGGCATTCATCGAAGACAATAAAAAGAAGTTTTCAACGCCTTTATCTTGGCAAAGTTTGGCAAAATTTACGTTATAATCATGGTCGATTTTCCGAAAAGCTTCATTGCTACCAGCCTGCTTTTTTGTAGTACCAAGACAGCTAAAGGCATCTGTCTTGCGATCAACGCCAACACTTGCAAATATTTCTGCTAAGTTATCAAAATCATTGACCTGATAGAAACGCATGCTAGCATTAATATAGCGTGGCGGACGCCTTGCAATCACAATTAACGTGTCATAAAGTTCACTAAGCTGTTTAACAAGATGCTGCCCTACCAGTCCTGTCGCACCAATTACAATTGCTTTTCGCTGCATATCCTATCCACTTATAGACGGTTGAAAATTTATTATAATGACGAAGCAGATACTTTGGCCGCTTATCATTTTAGTATCATACCTAGATTAACGCATAACTGACGTTATTCTACAGGGTTTATTGTAAGAGATTTTATCAGCTATAGTCGATTCGCTCTAAAAAATACACTACTACTGTGATAAATTTTCGTCTGAGGGGTTGCATAGCCAATGAGAGCATCCATACCTATAGCGTATTTTTAGGAATATAAATCTTTTATTGCTGACCAACTATGTCAATAAAAACCTACTATAAACACCCTAAAAACCAGTCATCCATGTGATCTCATAACTTCTTTAAGCATTAATCATCAAACATATTGTCCTAAGCGCAATAATTTGCTAAAATATCCGGCTTTACACGTCAACGCTGTTTAATTATTCCAAACAGTTCTGGCGCTTGCGATGATTCATTAATATTAGATACTTTAATATTAGACATCGACATCATGTTTGACGAGACGGCTGCTCGTCACCGATGATTGTTAAACCCATTATTGCAATCAACATTCATATTTTATCTGTCTTTATCAAGGAGATACGCGTGGCTAATACTGCACAAGCTCGTAAACGCGCCCGTCAAAACACCAAACGTCGTCAGAACTCTGCGTCACAACGCTCTATGGTTCGTACTTACTTAAAACGTGTTGATGCGGCTATCGCAGCCAAAGATTATGATGCGGCTACCGAAGCTTATAAAAAAGCGGTACCAGTTCTAGATCGTATGGCTGACAAAGGTATTATTCATAAGAATAAAGCTGCTCGTCGTAAGAGCCGCCTAAACAAAACCATCAAAGGCCTACAAGCTTAAGATTTGTATTGTTTAGACCGCATCTCGCTATCATAGCGAAATGACTAAAACCTTGTCACTAGTTGTAATACTGGTACAAGGTTTTTTTATGCCTACTCAAAAATTAAAACAGCACAGAAAATTCATCTGAATAGCTATGAGGCTGTTTTCAAAAATTTTAGTAATAAGGAACAGGTATAAATTCTATATCATATAGACTAGGACGTGTTTGATACAGCGATTCATATTTTTAGGATTGGCATCACATCCACTTTACTTCTGGTGGTAATAATAGTTTGCTGGGGTGAAATCCTGCCGCACGGTAACCCTCTAATAAAGAGTGTATTGGCCGAATATATACTTCACCGCGCCAGACAAAATACGCGTTAGCATGCTCAAAAGGCTTGTCATCAAACCACAAAAACACCCCTTCCATCATCTTTGGCCAATCATTCCAATCTATCTCGATCACATCAAACATCACTGCTAAAAATGCGGACAGTAAAGTATCATGACTGACAGCAAGCATCAAATGCCCATGTTGTGGCTGATTCTGATAAAAAAGCGATAAGATATCGAGACCACCTTGATAGGCATTTTTAGTGCCTTCGAGATTGCCTTGCAAAAACCGATTGATAAAATTAAGCACGCCAATTTCTTTAAATATTGGATTGGCAACGTCAGGTTCAGTGACTAAGCTGCCTGGCTCAACCAATAAAGACTGATGCGAGATTTCACGTTTTAGTCCTGCTCCTTCTTGCATAAGCTGCGCTGTATCAATACAACGACCGATAGGGCTTGAGATACTATCGACGTCGAGTGAATATGGCAAATGTCCTGCCAACCAACGTCCCCAAGACTTTGCCAACACGCGACCTTTGGGTGTCAGTGGCAGCTGATAACTGGCAAAACCATTGCCATCAGAGCGCTCACGTAGAGAATGTCTGGTAAATAAAATCAGTCGTTTATTTTCAGGCAGTAAACTGACCGAAGCAATCATACTCTCAGGTAGGTGTGAAGGCGCTGGCGCACTTGGAGTATGACTCGCAAGTTTCTCAGCGGATATTTTTGACAAAGGATTACTAGGATTTCTGCTCATAGTCGTAAGCGTAGCAGATTTTTTGATAAGAATGAATAAAATATCCATTCAGTTTTAGGACGTGTCGAGAAATTCATGACGCTAATAGTATCGATATTTTAATCAAGATCAATCACTCTATCCCATGCAAATTCCAAAGCCGTACTACTCACCTCATTAGGATAAGCACGCGGATTGACAATGACACGTGTTTTACCAATACGATAGTCAAATGCTTCATGCGTATGACCATGTACCCAAAGTGCCGGTGCCCAATCCTCGTGCATCCACTCAGATAAGTCACTGACAAAAGCGGCATTACTCGGCAAATCCGCATATTTTTCAGACACTGATAACGGACTGATACTATGATGACTCATGACGACAGTTTTTTTGCCGAGCTCTTTAGCCGTTATCAATGCTTGCTGAAGCCATCGACGCTGCTTAGCATGAATTTGCATCGAAACCTGAGGGGAAAATAGCTCACTACCAGCATATATTTGCTTATAATCACGCATAAACCGCATGGCAGCAGCCATGGTATCTTCATTGGCTTGATACTGATAATCCGTCCACAGTGTGCAACCTAAGATTCGCACTTCACCAATATCCATATGTTGACACTGTAGCACCCTAACACCTTGCTTCGACTCATCACTATAATTGTCCCACGTTGCTAACTTCTCATCAAAATGTAACACGTCTTCATTAAAATATTCATGATTGCCGGATATCGTAATTAGCGGCACTTGTAAGCGTGTTGCTTGCGCTTGTAGCCACGGCATACCGCTATCACTATTGGCCGTGTCTCCCGCTACTAGTACTACGTCTGCATCAGTCTTAGGGATATGTCCTATCGGATGCGACTGACGAGCATAGCTATCAATATGTAAGTCACTTAAAATTTGTAATTTCATATTATTTAATATTATCCAAAGGTGCTATTTTCAAAAATTTTAGTGGAAATAAAAAAAGCATGAGTACCACATGTCATAGTCTACGCAAGTCCAGCATAGCCGATCATAACTTTTAGGGTTTGTATAAGCATAAGTTCAAATAGTGTAGCACTTTTTTACTAATCAACAAAAAGTAAAAAAGACAGCGAGTTAGGCTGCCTTTTCTGCTATTTTCCAGCTATGTAACACTAGATACTTTTTATAGACGCTTTTTTTAGAGGCTGTGGAGTATGGTTTGCAGTTTAGCAGCAGGATCGGCAGCTTGAGTAATTGAACGACCAATAACCAGATAATCTGATCCATAACTTAGCGCCTGTTTTGGCGTACAAATACGTTTTTGATCATCCGCATTGTCTTCAAGCAAACGAATACCAGGAGTGACAAGCTTGAAGTCATTACCACATAAGGATTTAAGTACCTTGGCTTCTTGTGCCGAGCAAACAACCCCATCAAGACCTGCCTGTTTGGTCAATTGGGCCAATCGACTCACTTGGGCATCTAAACCGTCAACAATACCCGTTTGCATCAGTGCTTGATTGTCCATAGAGGTTAAGACCGTAACTGCAATCAGTAATGTCTCAAAACCACCTTCTAATAAACGCTGCTTGGCCAGTGACATCGCCTCTAAACCAGCACTTGCATGGACATTTACCATCCATACACCTAGCTCTGCCGCTGCCAATACTGCTTGCGCGGTCGTGTTAGGAATGTCATGAAATTTTAGATCCAAAAACACGTCAAAATCACGCTGATGTAGCGCCTTAACGATTTCAGGTCCACAGCGAGTAAATAGCTCTTTACCGACTTTTAATCGACACAATGTGGGGTCTAATTGGTCAGCTAACGCTAAAGATGCCTCCATAGTCATATTATCTAATGCAACTATCACTGGAGAATGGATTATATTATTCATTGTTATGCCATTTTATATCAAGTTTATCAAATTATTATGTCTAGCCGTCTCAACAACATATTCATTATTCAATCAATAGTCGCGTTTCTTCTTGGTTAAGGTCGCATTTGTATCTAAATTATGTGCGGTGTCTTCATGTACATTGGTAGCTGTTGCACCATAGACCGCTTCATCTATCGTGGGAGCGTTTGCTTGGCGGTCGATAACGATATTTGCTTGTGTCAATTGCTCCTGCAAATTTGCATTTACCTTTTGCAGACGTGAGATTTCCCATTTATTCTGTAATACACGAAATATGAGTAATGCCAATAAGATACCAATGACGACACCAAGTATGAGACAGAGAATCAGTAGCAATCCTAAATTCATCGTAGGTGCTTGCGAGAATAGTAGGTTTACGCCTATTTCGGTATTATTTGCCAATACCAAACCAAGCGAATAAGCAAAGCTTAAAAACAGTAAAACAAACAGTAAAAATCGCATAAGATATATACCTCGGTTTGGCGTATCAGAGATATTTTAAAGATAAAATCATAGCAAAAGCAGCTAGCGAATTACTTTAAAATGTTCTATTTAATCAATAGTTTATAACTGCTCTTAACTATTTGCAACTTTATCATTGACTGCTTCACGTAGTGCTTTACCCGGCTTAAAATGTGGAATGGCTTTAGCAGGAACAGGGACACTTTCTCCCGTTTTAGGATTGCGACCCATGCGTGCACGGCGATGATGTAAGCAAAAACTGCCAAACCCTCGAACCTCTACTCGCCCATCATTAGCCAAAGTATGGGTCATCAGATTTAATATTTCACGCACTGCGTCATCGACCACCGCATCAGCCATATTGTCACAGTTCGCACTCAGATTACTAATAAATTCAGATTTATTAATCGTTTGTTGCATTATTACGCTTGCCTTGTCGATTGATGGATAAGATGATTATGAATCAAACTGAACATCTATTGATTCACATCTCGTTACTCAATGTTGCAAATGATAACGGATATTGCAGTAAATAGGAATAAAAGTTTGCCAATTTGACTAAAAACCTCAATGATGAAACTTGTATCAAAATGCAATCATAAAAAAAGCGACCGGAGTCGCTTTTATTATATTACTTTTATATCAATATCTTACCGATTATTGCATTTGTTCTTTGATCAAATCACCAATCGTTTTTGGCTGAGCATCAGAACTTGAAGCAGCAGTAGTGGTGTTCGTGCTACCCAAATCTTTAATCGCTTGACGCTCTTCAGCTTCGTCTTTCGCTTTGATAGACAAGTTGATATTGCGTGTTTTACGATCAACACTGATGATCTTAGCTTCAACATCATCACCAACGCTCAGATGCTTAGTCGCATCTTCAACACGGTCACGTTGAATTTCAGAGGCACGTAGGTACGCTTCAACTTCATCAGCAAGCTCAATAGTAGCGCCTTTAGCATCTACTTCTTTTACTTTACCATTAACAATAGCACCACGGTCATTGTTGACTAGGTATTCATTGAATGGATCAGAGCTTAACTGTTTCACGCCTAGGCTGATACGGTTTGCTTCTGCATCTACTGACAATACCATTGCTTCAACAGTGTCGCCTTTGTTGTAGTTACGAATAGCGTCTTCGCCAGTTTCGTTCCAAGAGATATCAGATAGATGAACCAAACCATCAATACCACCGTCTAGACCGATAAAGATACCGAAGTCAGTGATTGATTTGATCGTACCAGTGATTTTATCACCACGCTCATGTTTCTTATCAAACTCATCCCATGGATTGGCTAGAGTCTGTTTGATACCTAGGCTAATACGACGACGTTCTTCGTCGATATCAAGAATCATGACTTCAACTTCATCGCCCACTTGAACAACTTTTGATGGGTGGATGTTTTTGTTGGTATGATCCATTTCTGATACGTGTACTAGACCTTCAATACCTTCAGAAATCTCAGCAAAACAACCATAGTCAGTCAAGTTGGTGACGCGTGCTTTAACAACGCTACCTACTGGATAAGTACCGCCAACGTTGTCCCAAGGATCAGTACCAAGTTGTTTTAGACCTAGGCTAACGCGATTGCGCTCACGGTCAAACTTCAATACTTTAACTTTCAAGTCTTGGCCAACTTCAACAACTTCAGATGGATGCTTGATACG
Source organism: Psychrobacter vallis (assembly GCF_904846715.1). GTDB lineage: Bacteria > Pseudomonadota > Gammaproteobacteria > Pseudomonadales > Moraxellaceae > Psychrobacter > Psychrobacter vallis. The sequence continues at coordinate 91,590 of NZ_CAJHBU010000003.1, read as the reverse complement.
GCGCCATGCCATGTCAGTGATGTGCAATAGACCATCAATACCACCAAGATCAACGAACGCGCCGTAATCAGTTAGGTTCTTAACGATACCTTCGATTTCGATGCCTTCTTCAAGCTTGTTCAATAGCTCTTCGCGTTCAGCTGAGTTTTCAGCTTCCATAACTGCACGACGGCTAACAACCACGTTGTTACGCTTTTGGTCAAGTTTGATAACTTTGAATTCAAGCTCTTTGCCTTCAAGGTGTGTCGTGTCGCGAATAGGACGCACATCTACCAATGAACCTGGTAGGAACGCGCGTACTGAACCGATATCTACGGTAAAGCCGCCTTTAACTTTGCTTGAAATAATACCTTTTACGATCTCATTATTATCAGAGATTTTTTCAAGGATATTCCAAGTTTCAACGCGCTTGGCTTTTTCACGCGACAGTAAGGTTTGACCCATACCGTTGTCGACCGCTTCAACTACGACATCAACACTATCGCCAACTTCAACTTCAAGTTCGCCTTCTTCGCTTAAAAACTCTTCACGAGCGACGATACCTTCAGATTTTAGACCAGTATCAACAGTAATCCAGTCGTTATCGATGGCGACAACAGTACCGGTGATAACCGAGCCACGCTCGATATCCAGACCTGTTTCTTCGATGCTCGCTTCAAATAGTTCAGCAAATGATTCCATTATGTCTACCTTTGTATAGCCGTATCCTGTCCAGCACAGTACGGATCAAATTTATGACTGTATAAAACGAGAATACTGGTTTTATATCTCATACATTCATATAAAAAAACGTTTGTTGATAATAAGCAAATGATTGAAAAAACTCATTAGCAACAACCGTCTTACACCAAACCACTTTATATAATTATTCCTAGAAAACTTACCTTTTTATAGGTTTTTGGAATTCGAAAAACAATCAAGTTTCATTACTGCAATTTTATACTAAATCCAACCTTTATAGGGAGTTTTTTGGTACTTACTATGTTGTTTTTATTAACGAATAAAAACAATGCCCTTTTCTTGAGAGTGTTTCTTTATTTGCTCATAGACCATATCAGCGTCTAATGTTGAACTATCTAATAGCAAGGCATCTTCTGCAGGTTTTGAGGGTGCAGTGGTACGATTTTCATCACGATCATCACGGGCTTTAATCGTTGCTAAAATTTCCTCAAAATCGGCTATTTGACCAGCATTGAGTAGCTGCGTTACGCGGCGCTCAGCACGTGCTTCAGCACTTGCTGTTAAAAAAACTTTTACATCGGCATCTGGAAATACTACCGTACCCATATCACGACCATCAGCGACCAATCCTGAGCGGGTTGCCATATCTTGTTGCAGCTTTAACAATGCTTGACGAACTTTTGGGAACACAGCTACCTGTGATGCATAGCCACCCACCGTTTCGTTACGGACTTGCTCACCTACCGCCTCGCCATTTACAATGATATCAACACGTCCTGACTCATTGTTAGGCACAAAAGCAATGTCTAAATTTTTTGTTAATGCCAAGATAGCCATCTCATCAATTTCTTGACTGACATCTGTAGAGATCAACCCAGCTTCAAAGGCTTTGAGTCCTACAATTCGATACAAGGCACCCGAGTCTAGTAACTGATATCCTAACGCTTGTGCTAAGCGCCACGTAACCGTGCCCTTACCTGCGCCACTTGGCCCATCGATACAAATAACCGGATAACGCAATGGCAACACTTGGTCATCATCACTATTAAGCAAGGTCTCATTACTCTTAAATAAATTATCAGGTGTGCAGACAGTCATAATATTCACTTAACAGTAGGCGCTACTTATGCGGTTTTTAGTATGCCAGCAACAGAACGATATTCATTGAGTAGTTCACTAAACATTTGGCAGCGACCGTAACGTTTCGCCCTCAAATAGGGCAATATTATAGCAAAGAAACGAATCAATCACTAGCAACAAGACCGATATCTTGTTAATTATACCAAACCCAAAAAATACGATTGGCTACTTCAAACTCGTTTGGCCTACAATAAGCAGTACTCGCGCTCGTTTTTCTTGCTACTCTAATTTTTGAGATTGGTATTTGTGAATATCAAACGCGCCCTACTTATCTGATTTTTTTGCAGCTTTTCTGCGCTCACGAAAAAAGGCTTTAAGCATCTGACTACTATGATCGCTACATAGGCCACGGTGTACATGAATGTTATGATTATAAAAGGGCTGCGCTGATAAATTCATTTGACTACCAACCATCCCAGCCCGTGGCTCGCTTGCTGCATATATCAATCTATCAACTCGTGCATGAATCAACGCGCCAATGCACATGGTACAAGGCTCTAAAGTGACATATAAGGTGGTTTGCAGCGGTAAACGATAGTTTTTTAGGCGCGCACAAGCATCTCGTAGCGCCACGATCTCAGCATGAGCCGTCGCATCATGACGGCCAATCGGTTCATTAAACCCTTGACCAATCATTTGCTGATTATGTACCAATATAGCACCTACTGGCACTTCTCCAGCTTTGGCTCCTTGTTTGGCCAATTGAAGCGCTTTTTGCATCCATTTAGCATCTTGAATTGACCAAAATGTACGGGTGGCAAACGCCTCACTTATCGGTAAGCCATTCATAAACGGACCATTCATAAACTCATAAGGCGGTAGGTTTATCATTGGATTGATTGGCATTTACTGTGGCAACTGCCAATCAATCGGCGTTTGACCGTATTGCAGCAGATAGTCATTGGTCTTAGAAAACGGCTTAGAACCAAAAAACCCACCCCGATTGGCCGCAAGTGGCGAAGGATGTACCGCTGTCAAAATCAGATGTTTACTGGTATCGATATACTTACCCTTTTTTTGCGCCTTGCTACCCCACAAGATAAATACGGTATGCTCCGTTTGTTCATTGACCGCATCAATCATAGCATCAGTAAATTGCTCCCAGCCTTTATTTTGATGACTGTTTGGCTCTCCTTCTTTTACAGTCAATGAACTGTTCAATAGCAAAACCCCTTGCTGCGCCCAATAAGTTAAGTCACCATGCTTGGACGGCTGAATGCCAATATCATCTGCCATCTCTTTGAGTAGGTTATTGAGTGATGGTGGCTTTGGAATGGCTTTGGGAACAGAAAATGATAAGCCCATCGCTTGCCCCGGACCATGATAAGGATCTTGTCCTAAGATAACAACCTTAACCTGTGCTAGCGGCGTTAAGTTAAGCGCATTGAATATCAGCGGTGCAGGTGGATAAATACTGTCATCTGACTGATAGGCATCCTTTAAAAAAGCCCGTAAATTATCCATATTATCTGATGTTAATTCCTCTGACAATGCCATCTTCCAATCTTCTGGAAGGCGGACTTTGTCTAAAATTGCCTGTTTTTGCGCTGGAGTTTTTGTCGTCTGCTCATCGAACAGTTCCATAATATGTCCTTTATTATTTGTTATAGTCGTTTCTAAATAAAACATATACATTATATTGCAACGCTGCACTGATATAAATTTTTCTTGCTTGCTGTGCGCTTTGCACTCCAGAGGCTGCAAAAAATTTATTCCAGTCCCGCTCGCTATATCGTTTTTATAATGAACTCACTATATGAGAGAGATAAAACGGTTTATAGATTTTATTGTAAATTATAGCAATAAAAAAACGGCTACCGCAGTAACCGTTTTTATAATATAGCAATCGTTTCTATAATATTAGTCGTAATGGTTTAGCTGGCTAATGATTCAGAATCTGGATGTGGCTCATGCGTCTCAACCACTGTCAAGATAATACGGCTATCGGCCGAACCTTTATCTGAAGACTTGCCGCTATTTTTATCGAGATTGATAGTATCATCCTTTTGGGCATCGGTTGCTTCAGGCTCCAAGGTAAGATGTACTACCCCGCCATTAACCAATTCACCAAACAGAATCATACTTGCCAATGGCTTTTTGATCTCATCCTGAATCAAGCGCTGCATCGGACGGGCACCCATGAGACGATCATAGCCTTTGTTGGCCAAATAATCACGCACGTCATCATCAATCTCTAAAGTGACTTGCTTATCATCAAGCTGTACCTGTAGCTCAACCAAGAATTTATCGACCACCGATACCACCACTGACGGATCCAATGGATTGAATTGAATAATTGCATCTAAACGGTTACGGAATTCAGGAGTAAATACACGTTTGAGTGATTCAGTATTGTCACGGCTATGATCTTGCTGCGTAAAGCCCATAGAAGAGCGACTAATGCTATCTGCGCCGACATTCGTCGTCATAATGACGATCACTTGCTTAAAGATAGCCACACGACCATTATTATCAGTCAATGTGCCATGATCCATCACTTGTAACAACAAATTGAACACATCAGGATGCGCTTTTTCGATCTCATCAAGCAATAACACACAGTGCGGATGTTGATTGATCTTTTCAGTCAACAAGCCACCTTGGTCATAACCCACGTATCCTGGCGGCGCACCAATTAGGCGTGAAGCGGTATGGGCTTCCATATATTCTGACATATCAAAACGTATCAGCTCCACGCCTAGTAGATTGGCTAGCTGACGAGAGACTTCTGTTTTACCAACGCCTGTCGGCCCCGCAAACATGAATGAACCAATCGGCTTGTCTGGTGCTTTTAGACCAGCACGAGACAGCTTAATCGCATCAGCAAGTGTCGCAATCGCTTCATCCTGACCAAACACCAAATGCTTTAGATCGCGGTCCAAGTGCTCAAGAATACTTTTGTCATCACTTGATACTGATTTGGGCGGAATGCGCGCTAGCTTGGCAATGATGGCTTCGATATCAGCCACATCAATTTTCATCGGTGGTTTTTTGGCTTTAGATAGTTTTGGTTCATCCTCTGTGTTGGCGCGATCATGCGCTTTGGCAGATTTTGCTTCATCTTGCATTTCACTGTCGCTGTCATTGTCGGTATCAATTCCTTCAACATCAGCATCAATCTGCGCATCAAAGTCTTGCTCTATATCCGCAATGAAACTTTCTTCAGCATCGATGTCATCGGCATCAGGAATCACACCCAAACGCTTATAGGCACCTGCTTCATCAATCACGTCGATTGCTTTATCTGGCAAAAAACGCTCATGAATGTGCTTGGCTGATAATTGTACTGCTGTGACCAGTGCTTCATCCGTATATTCAACATTATGAAACTCTTCATAACGCGTTTTGAGACCCCGTAAAATATCGATGGTGTCATCCACACTGGGTTCTTTTACATCAATTTTTTGGAAACGACGTGAGAGTGCATGGTCTTTTTCAAATACCTGACGATACTCAGTGAAAGTCGTCGAACCAATACAGCGTAACTCACCATTGGCAAGTGCGGGCTTAATTAGATTTGATACATCCATATTGCTACTCATAGAGGAGCCTGCGCCGATAATCATATGAATTTCATCGATAAATAAAATGGCGTTCGGCTTTTTCTTGAGCGCGTCAAGCAAGGATTTCATGCGTTTTTCAAAGTCACCGCGATACTTGGTTCCTGCAATTAATGAACCAATATCAAGGCTATAAATCACACAACCGCTCAGTGGCTTTGGTGCTTTGTCATTGATAATTAACCATGCCAAACCCTCAGCAATAGACGTTTTACCAACACCCGGCTCACCGACTAATAACGGATTGTTTTTGCGGCGGCGACATAGTACTTGAGCAGCACGCTCAATTTCAGAAGCACGCCCAATCAATGGATCCGTCTTACCTTCTGCGGCCCGCTGGTTTAAATTAGTAGCAAACTCAACCAATGGATCTTTGCTGGTTTTCTCAGACGCGCTACGGCGCTCACCAGTCACAGATGCACGTGGCTCAGCTGGCTCGTCCTTGTCTTGACCATGAGATAAATATTGAGTCAGCTCAAGACGACTGATGCCTTGCTTTTTAAGCAAATAAACCGCGTAAGTATCATGCTCTGAAAACATAGAGACTAAAATATCTGAGCCTTCGACCAGACGGCCACCACCAATAGACTGTACATGAAAAATAGCGCGTTGCAAAATACGATCGAAGCTTTGGGTCGGCTGCGGTGATTGCTCCGTATCTGCCTCTACCGTTGGCGTATGCTTATTGATATAAGCTTCCAATTCAGTACGTAGCGTTGAAACATTGGCGTTACAGGCAGTCAATGTGTTGGCAGCGTGAGTATTTTCTAACAGTGCCAATAGTAAATGTTCAACAGTGAGATACTCATGCGATTTTTGGCGCGCAAGTGTCATTGCTAAACGCAAAGAAACTTCAAGATGACGACTTAACATAATGACTTCCTACAGTTATACCTATCTTAATAATTGATAGCTTTATGAATGAGTTAGTAAGTAAATCAGGGCGACAGATAGATTGTTCAAGGGCAATATTCGTATTATTAACAAGCATGAATAAAGGACATTGGGCATAAACGGCTTAAATACCATGCGATTCATCATTGACGGAGAATTTTGATAATTGACACATGCTTTTCTTTATCTCAACACGATACTCAAGCAGAGTCAATCTATTAACACAGACTAAAGTGTATCGAAGCATATTGCACGTTGGTAGATTCAGAAATAACAGTGTATGAGCAAACGAAGAAATGAGTAGATAAGAGCAAGTAATAGAATGATTCAAAAGGTTATAAAGAGTTTAGACAACCTTCATTTAGTTTAGGGCATGTCCTCATTTTAAACATGGCGATAAAAATGAGAACAAAAAGATTGAAACGATGAAAGTAAAAAAGAACGAAAAACTTAGGTACAATCTTTACTCACCTTGATGCGGCTCTATTTGAGTGAGTAGCGGATAACCTTCACGATGCGCAAGGCTGTTTACCTTTTTGGCTTTGGTCTCAGCAATATCTTTAGGATAAATACCAGCGATGCCTTTGCTACTGTTGTGAATCGTCAGCATAATCTCGACCGCAGAATCCATACTATGACGGAATTCTGACTGCAAAACGTAGACGACAAACTCCATCGGCGTATAGTTATCATTGTACATAACCACTGCATACATGGGTGGTTTAGCCACTTCTGGCTCTGCCACCAACACGTCAGTCTGTGGCGCAGTTTCGCCGTCCGTATCACCATCTTGCGCACGGGGTACAGGCATATTGGGAAAGTGCCAATCAGAAACCGTCGGTATAGCTTGTAATATCATTTTTTTCATCATAATCAAAATATAATTATAAGGTAAGTTTGGAGTAAGAGAGATACTAAAGGCAGGTAATCAAGCATGTAACAACGCTTAATCGTTACATATAAGCGTTGTTCATGATTTTGAATAACGCTATCATCAACTAATAACTCATTAAGGTTCTATTGGGCTTTCATCAACTTTTGGTAAGTCTAAAAGCGATAACGGCATACCATCAACGCTAGCACCAAGTGTCCAATTATACAACTGCTCTATTTTTTGCCCGCCTGCTTGTAAGCTAAGCTTGACTTGTAATGGTTTAAATCCAGTTGGCATCGTGAAACGACCACGAATACGGGTAATACCTTCAATCGTATAGAACGACGGATCCAACGGTACTTCCACCAAATCGTCGTCATTAAGCAACGTCAATGTTGGCGTTAAGCGTTTGGCTTTACCATCACTGCTGAGCATACCAACATCAAAACCATACTCAAAGGCATTTTCAGGCAAGGGTTTAATCTCAGCACCAATCACCTGTAAAGGCATGCCGCCTTTATCACTAACGATATCTGCATACAATTCATTGAGCTGAGAGATCTGTCTGTTTTTTACCGTTAAGGTTTGCTGACTTTTACGCAATTCGTTGAGATTGGCCAAACTTATCGCCAACTCTTGCTTGGCAGTAGATGCTTGGTTGGTCGCTATTTTATGACTGAGGCTTAATTTTTCAAGCTCTCTTGTGGCCTCAGTGCTATTAATCATTGCTTGCTTGGTTTCCGTTTGCATCGAATGAAAGCCGCGCTGATAGCCTAATTTGTGACCAAATACCAGTCCAACGATAGCCGTCACTAATATCACAACGACAAAGAGCGCTAATACTAATGTGGATGCTCCTCGTTGCGTCCCATCTATTGCATTTAACGAACCAGCACTACTTTTAGGCAGATGCGGTCTATGCCCCATGTAATAAAGAGCAGCATTTTGGCACGATGAACGTGCTGGCTGTGAGCAAAGGCGTCGTACAAGCTTGACACGCATTTAAATAGTATCTCTTAACAGTAAAGGCAAATCATTATAGCGGAATTTATAATCAATACCTAGCACCATGAATCTGAATGATTCGTTAGTAACAAGCCCCTATTAGGGGACAATAGGAGCAAAATCCAATCCCATAGATTCATCAAATCCAAACATCACATTCATATTTTGTACGGCTTGTCCGGCTGCACCTTTTACCAAATTGTCTTGTACTACGATAACTGTTAACTCAGCGCGCGCGTTATCTTGGTGAACAGCAATGCGTAAGCGATTGCTAGCACGGACACTACGCGTATCTGGATAAATACCTTTTGGCATAACATCAATGAATGGCTCTGACGTATAGCTACTCTCGAATACTTGTTGCCAGTCAATAGCAGCGCCAGCTTCAGTAAGCTCTAAATGAATAGAGCTAAGCATGCCACGTATCATGGGTACAAGATGCGGTAAAAAACGAATGCGATGAGTAAATTGGCTGTTTAATAGTTGTGCAACGCCTTGTTCGATCTCTGGCAAATGACGATGCCCTTCGACACTATATGCTTTAAAGTTATCGGTGGTTTCAGCATAGTTGAGCGCAAGTTTCGCCTGACGACCTGCTCCTGAAACACCAGACTTTGCATCAATAACAATACGAGACTCAACCAGCCTTTCTGCTTGTTTATTTTGGGTTTCGATAATTGGTTTTAAACCCAAAATAGCAGTAGTCGGATAGCATCCGGGATTGCCAACCACCAAAGCACTTGCTAATTTATCGCGATTGACTTCAGGCAATCCATAAACGGCTGTTTTTAGGAGATCAGGACAAGCATGCGATTGTTGATACCAGTGCTCAAAATCCGTCAATGATTGCAAACGAAAGTCAGCGGCCAAATCAATCACTTTTACCCCTGCTTGAGTAAGTGCTTCAGCTTGCTGCATGGCAACGCCGTGTGGCGTGGCAAAAAACACCACATCGCATTTTTGTAATGTCGCAAGCGTGTTATCGCCTAAATCACTAAATACTATATCTGAAATACCGCGTAAGCTCGGGAATATCTCATCAGCTCGTGTGCCCGCTTCGCTACGTGATGTGAGCAAATCAATAGATACTTCAGGATGCGCAGACAATAAACGAATCAGCTCAATACCCGTATAACCTGTACCACCAACAATCGCTGCTGAAATCATAAAATATTCCTTTTCTTTTACGCCGTAAATACTAGCTAGATATAACGTCTACATTTAAGCTTAGAAAACTTAAATTTTATAATCATGTACCGCATCGATAAACACTTTGGCATTGTCAGGATTGACCCATTGAGTGATACCATGCCCTAAGTTTGCTATGTAGCCTGTTTTTTCACCGCCAGCATAGGCGCTATCGAGCATTGCGTTGACTTCCGCTCGAATAGTCGCGGGCGAGCCATACAATGTGGCTGGATCCAAGTTACCCTGAATGGCTTTACTACTTTGTAGTTTTTTATGCTGTTTGGTCAGCTGGCGCTGGCTTTCATTCAGCACTTGTCGCGCACGATCGACCGGCATCGTCCAGTCTAGACCCAACACATCGGCTTCGCTGTCCGCTTGAACATCCAGCCACAATCCACCACCTTTGGTGAATAGTACCACTGGGATTTGCGGATGACGGACTTTTAACTCAGCGACAATGCGCTTGTTATAAGCATGCGAAAAGTCAATGAACTGACGATGACCAAGCGCGCCGCCCCAACTATCGAATATCTGTAATATTTGAGCGCCAGCGACAACTTGTGCATCTAAATAGTCAATCACTGCCGTTGCTAATTTATCTAATAATTGATGTAAAAACTCAGGATTACTGTACAAGAACCCTTTAGTATAACGGTAGTCTTTTGAGCTGCCACCTTCAATCATATAGGTAGCCAATGTCCATGGACTACCAGAAAAACCAAATAAAGGCACTTGGCCATTTAGGGCTTTACGAATACTCGTCACCGCACGCATGACGTAATCCAGCGAGTCATTGGGTTCAAGTAATGGCAATCTATCAAGATCAGCTTGCGTACGAATAGGATGTTTAAATTTAGGACCTTCACCCGTCTCAAAATACAGACCCAGTCCCATGGCATCAGGAATGGTTAAAATATCACTAAATAAAATAGCCGCATCTAGATCATAACGACGTAGCGGCTGCAAAGTCACTTCAGTAGCACGGTCTGTGTCTTTGCATAAGCTCATAAAGTCACCCGCTTCAGCACGAGTCGCCTTGTATTCTGGCAAATAACGACCTGCTTGACGCATCATCCAAACTGGAGTGGTATCTATCGTCTCAAAGCGTAGTGCCCGTAGCAATCTGTCATTTTTTAAAGGCGCAAATTCTTGCTGAATCGAGTTGCTATTGTCTGAAGCACTCATGTACAAATCTCCAAAACAACAAAGTATTCATGAGTATGAACACTTTGTTGGATAAAATAAATTGAATAAAAGAGTAATAAATTTTTATAACATATGGATAGCAACATGTAAGTTTAAAAGACTGCAATATCGCTAATGAACATTAATAGCAGTCTCTAAACTTTTTATACACTACTTTAGAATGCTTTTATGAAACGCTCGGTATTTGTTATAAGCACTCAAATCTTGAAACAATAAATATTGCTATAAAACTCATGCATTATACGGTTATTGCCAAGTTATCACGGTGCACCATCACGACACGTTCTTCACTATTACCAAAGATCTTATCAAACTGTTCGGTACGTTCACGTGCCACTCGCCGCGCATCATGAGAGGAGAAATTCACCTGTCCAACAGCGATACGCTCACCCGTATCTTCGTGAATAATTTCAACGACATCACCTTCATCAAAGCCACCACGAACCTCGACAACACCGACGGGTAATAAGCTTCTATTATGTTCGGTTAAGGCTTTTGCCGCACCAGCATCGACAACCAAGCTACCAGACATACGCAGATGCGCCGCCAGCCATTGCTTACGAGCGATAATTTTGTCTTCATCATTGGTCGTCAAAAGCGTGCCAACTGCTTCACCTGATACCACACGAGTGATAACGTCATCAATAGCTCCGCTCACAATAACGGTCGGACAACCACCCATTGCAGCAAGGCGACCAGCACGGATTTTGGTCAGCATACCACCGCGTCCAAGCTTACCGCCATCTCCTGCTATGTCAAACAAATAATCCGCCATTGCACGCTCTTGTCGAATCATTCTAGCATTGGGATTGTCACGTGGGTTATCCGTAAACACACCATCTTGATCCGTTAGGATAATGTACAAATCTGCATTGACCATCGCTGCGGCCATTGCACCTAAAGTATCATTATCACCAAATTTAATTTCATCAATAGTAATGGTGTCGTTTTCATTAATGACAGGTAGCACGCGCCATTCTAATAATTGCGTCAGCGCACTTGTCGTATTGAGATAACGGCTACGATTAGATAAATCATCATGAGTCAATAGCAGCTGTGAGCTTTGAATACCATGTTGGATTAAGGCTGACCACCATGTTTCAATCAAACCCATTTGCCCGATAGACGCACAAGCTTGTAATGCCGCTAGCTTTTTAGGGCGCTCGTCAAGATCCATCCGTACTACACCTTCAGCAACCGCACCTGACGATACCAGCAGGACTTCAATGCCCTGCTTATGTAATCTAGCGATCTGCTTTGCCCACTCATATATGGCAGTTCGATCTAGCCCTCGACCATTATTGGTTAATAACGATGAGCCAATCTTGACAATAACGCGCTGAATATCAAAGTTGCGGGTTTGCTTAATAAACCGTGCTTCTTCGATCGTGTTTTCCATGTCACCTACCATATAAACTCCTGTTTCTCATGTGAATTGATTACGGGGATTGATTAAAAAATTCAAACATATCCGCTTAAGCGCATTCGCTTAAGGAACATAAACTACCTCGACGCCATCTTCGTCGTCATCATTAAAGTTAGCATCAAAATCGGCATCATCGGTTGAATCTAGACCTTCACGCGCCGCTTTGCGTGCTGCACGATACGCTTCACGCTGGGCTTCAGTGTTAAGGCGTACTTCCACTTCTAAGCGCTCAAAACGTGTTCTTTGTGCTTCAGCGAAGATAGGATCTTCTAGCTCACGCTCACGCTCTAATTCAATCTCATTCATCAAGTGATATTTAACCGCATCAGTCCCTTCACCCATTAAGGTTGAGGTGCGAAATACATCGCCTGTCCAATCAAGCTCGGCGACAATATGGGTACAAAGCTTATCTAACTCTTCTTCAGGCACCTGATCGATTTTGTTCAATACCAAAATCTGTGGCAAATTAGCCAATTCAGGTGAAAAACGCTCAAGCTCTCTTAAGATGACGCGAGCATTCTCTACTGGATCACTGCCATCAATTGGCTGTACATCAACCACATGTAACAAGCGACGTGTACGAGCCACATGCTTCAAGAAACGAATGCCAAGTCCGGCACCTTCTGAAGCGCCTTCGATAAGACCTGGAATATCCGCCATCACAAATGAGCGATGACGACCGATATCGACCACACCCAAATTAGGAACGAGGGTGGTAAATGGATAGTCAGCAACCTTTGGTCTAGCAGCAGAAACTTGACGGATAAAGGTAGATTTACCAGCATTAGGCAAACCAATCAAGCCAACATCGGCCACTACTTTTAGCTCAAACTTAAGAACTTTTAGCTCACCTTCAAAACCTGACGTCGCTTTACGCGGTGCTTGGTTAGTAGAGCTCTTGAAATGGGTATTACCCAAACCACCATCACCACCTTTGGCAATCAGTAACGTCTGACCAAGTTCAATCAAATCGCCCAACACTTCATCTGTTTCGGTATCAACTACTGTGGTACCGATAGGCACTGGTAAAAACAAATCATCAGAACCCTTGCCTGAACAGTTTCTACTATGACCGTTCTCAGCTCGCATGGCATCGTGACGACGAGTATAACGATAGTCAACTAGCGTATTGGTGTTATCCTCTGCAATGACATAAACGTCTCCGCCCTTGCCGCCATCGCCACCATCAGGTCCACCACGTGGGACATATTTTTCTCGGCGAAAACTGGCGATTCCGTTACCACCGTCACCTGCTTTTACCGTTACGACGGCTTCATCAATAAATCGCATTTTACTTTCCTTAATTTACAATCCAGTATACATACTGGTTACAACCAACGGCTGTGTTTTAGGGTGTTACTAAATCGTGTGGTCATCGCATTGTCATCATGCTCTCAGCAAACGTTGTATTTTCTCTTAGCATTTATTATGACAATAACACCCGATAACCAATCAGACTATCGGGTGTTTGAGTATAACATTTCAGATTATGCCAAACTATCTAACAGACATATAAAGTAGCATTTGTTCAGGTTTGATGCTTTATGCTGGAATCTGCGTATAACTGATTCCTGCCATTTGCGTCGCCAAACGCAATACCTGAGTGCTATACCCTACTTCATTATCATACCAAATATAAACGATCGCATGATTGTCAGTCAAAATCGTTGCTTGTGCATCGACGATACCGACATGAGTATCTCCGACAAAATCGGTCGATACGGCTTCTGTTGAATCTGTATAAGCAATCTGCGACTGCCAAGTGCTGCTATTAGCAACTTTACGCATAAAATTGTTCAACGCATCGGCGCTGTTCGGTGCGGTTTTGAGGTTCAAGTTCAATATTGCCAAACTGACGTTTGGCGTAGGTACACGAATTGCATTACCCGTCAATTTACCACTCAATGCTGGTAGCGCTTTGCCTACCGCTTTTGCCGCACCGGTACTCGTGATAACCATGTTGAGTACCGCACTACGGCCACGGCGATCGGCTTTATGATAATTATCAATGAGGTTTTGGTCGTTAGTAAATGAGTGAATCGTTTCGACGTGACCGTTTTCAATACCGTATTCATCGTTCAATACTTTTAGGGTTGGCGTGATGGCGTTGGTGGTACAGCTTGCCGCACTAACAATCGTATCATCGCCAACCGTATCGTTATTCACACCATAAACGACGTTTTTGATTTCACCGCCAGCAGGTGCCGTCAATAAGACTTTTTTCACGCCTGTAGATTGCAAATGCTTACCAAGACCCGCTTCGTCTTTCCAAATACCTGTATTGTCAATAACGACTGCATTATCAATACCATAAACGGTATAGTCGATATCGCTTGGATCATTGGCATAAATAATCTGCACAAAGCGACCATTAATAATCAGACCATTGTTTGCGTCATCGACAACCACACCACCAGCGAAGCTACCATGAATGGAATCACGCTCTAATAGTGATGCACGCTTTGCTAAATCACCAGCGGCAGCAGGACGTACGACAATGGCTTTTAATTGCAAACCTTTCGCGCTTGATGCTTGTGACAGGAGCAGACGCGTTAAGATACGACCAATACGACCAAAGCCATACAATACAACATCCGTTGCAGCATTCACGGTGTTGTCATTGCTATTTATTGCTTGAAGCGCCGTTTGTAAATCAGTGTCATTGGCGATTAGTTGCCCAACATCAACTCGTGCCGACTGCAGACTAGGGTTGTCTGCTAACGCTTTAACCATGGCTAACGTATCAGCGATATCAATAGATTTAGCACCTTGCTCACGCAGTGCAACTTTTTGATGCAATGCCAATATTTGACCAACTGAAGTCGTATTTAGCGTTTCGCCGAACAAAGTCACTTGCACGTCTTGCTGGTTATAGAGCTTATTTAATAGCCCCATAAGCTCAATCGCTTGCTGCTCTTGGTTGTTATAATTGCTTAAATGGTCTTGATGCAATTGGCGTAAAGTATCAGCGTTGCTCACGAGAAACATCCTTATGGTCAGTAATGTATGATCAATAAAGTATAAAGAACTAGAAATGAGATAAGTCGTGGGTAGTCTAAGCAATAACTCTAGCATGATAACCAAACACGGTTGGTATTACTTATTGACGTTAGAGTATTTAAATCGCCTAGATTTTAGCCTAAAACGCTCTATTTTGCCAGCGATAACCGAACTACGAGGGCTTATAAGGCATTTTATTATGACATGCTGGTCATAATAAAAATAAAGGCAGCCAATGATGCTGCCTTCTTATGGCTCGTTATTTTGGATAACCAATCGGATAATATAAAGCCAAATGGCTGATTCAATCAGTCACTAGGTGGCTAGCTAAATAATTATGGCACCAATTTAACGGTTTGATTGCTATGCGGTGTCAGCTTAAATTCTTTTAAATCATATCCTTGCTGCTGAGCAATCTGACGATATTTAGCATAGGTTTCCTGACTGACATTTGGCGAACGAGCCAATAACCACAGATAGTCCTTATCAGGTGTTCCTACCAAAGCCGTTTTATAATCAGCATCACGTGCTAGTACCCAATAGTCAGCGCGCCCTACTGGCAACCAACGAATCCACGATGGCAAAAACGTCACTTTTAACTTACTTCCCGTTGCATCTACTGGCTTAGCTAGACCCTCAGCGGAAATGCTAGTACCATCTGTACCCATACACTTATTAGCGACTATGATGCCTGATCCATCCGTTTTTTCAGTGTAAGTGGCCGTCACGTCACTGGCACAATTACGCTGAAAATACATGGGCAAGCGCCCTATCTCATACCATGTTCCTGCGTATTTCTTCAAATCCACACTATCAACTGTGGTTGGGGTACTGGCAGCCTTATGTATGATGGCACTTGGCTTGATTGATAACGTTTCTGTCGTTGTTTTATCAGTCGTAGCACTCGCTGTTACTCCTACTCCAGAGGCAGCATTTACTGGTGGCGTTGCAGCATAAGCTGAAAACGCGGCTAACGGTATGATAATAGCTAAAGCAATGCCTGTATGTTTGATTAATCCATTCATAAATATACGCTCCGGTATCTCTGTATATGAGGCATTGCTAGTGGATGATGCATCGATGTCTTGCCAAGCATCATCTAAACTCTCCACCGAATCAGTTGAAAAATCTGACATCAATGGTTCTTTTTCGCTTAAATTTTGTGATTGTTTATAACCATTGGCAATATCAAAACTGTCATTGTCATGAGTTTTTAGAATATCATTCTTTGCATTTTGTGTGTCAGTCATGGCGAACTCTTTTGCCTTTACAGGGCGTTTGTAGCCAAAACAGCTATCTTGTGGAGACGTGATTGTCGCCAAATGATTAGAATCTTGATTATTCCATTTTTCATGATGGTAGCTAGCATCATTGCTGGCATCACCTGTATGCTGATTATCACCGTCGTTCATATAGTAACTGCTCGACTGGTTAGTCTGCTGAGACTGAGAACCAGCTTCCTGTGAATCAGACCATGCTGACTGAGGTAACTTATTGGTTTTCATAGAGGTACCATTATTAATAGTGACTATTAGAACGCTTTATCCATACTCTTCATTTGATTGCTTAAATTTGGATTTCTTCGGTGCCGTTAATGATAAACCGTGTCTTTAGATATGAAATCTAATGCCATACAAATCAAACTTGATCTAAAAGAGTGAGAAACGCAGCTATCTGGTTAGCAATCTTGCGTGTCAAAATAAAATAAACGCTCTTTGATTAAGTAGTAAATATTAGAAGCAATCTAATCATTAAAGTAGTGATGCAATGTAGGGAATCGCAACGGTTTGTAAGTGACTATGTATTTATGCAGTGAAATAAACACATAGTTACTCATTGGATAAATATATTAAAAATCAGGTATTTATATTGACAGAATTTGATGGTGTCCTCACCGATACAAATCACGTTAATATTTTTGCAGTGACGATTTTGCAGTTTTTTTTGTTAAAGAAATTTGCGAATACCAGCAATACCGACACCGCCGTGCTCCAATGCTTGATCGATCATCGCAGGTGATAGGCCGCCTAAACCGATGATTGGCATATCCGCCAATTGTGCCAATGCTGACCATGACTCCCAGCCAAGTGGCTCAGTATTTGGGTGTGTTTGGGTAGCTAGGATGGGAGATAAGAAAGCAGCAATCACTGGTGGTAACAGCTGTTGTAGGCGCAAACTGGCAAGCTTATTGGCTGCCTGAATACTGGCTATATCATGGCAACTGACGATTAATGGACGATCATGAGAGAGCAGTTGGTCAGATGCAAAAGCATTCTTATTACTATCAAAATGACCATCAAAACTGTCATCAAAATTATTATCAAACCATTGCATTAATGCGGTGTGCGTTAAGTGGTTAGCGACAATTTTCTCACTAACATTTACGTCTGGCGTCTTTATCGAACTTTCAGTGGTTAGCGACTGACTTGCATCCTGCTCAGGTATAATTACCAAGATATCTGGACGTATATCCATTAACTGCGCTGCTAAATGCTTTGCACCAGTGTCTTTTATTCGAATATATACCCAAGTATCTGCTGCTAATTTTTCTTGATGATATTGCAGCCATGCTGCCGCTGGATCAGGATGGGCGCTAAAGTGTATTAATGGATAGGTAATCGCTATGTTGGTTGGCAGACTTAGCCAAGCAAGAATGGTTTTATTGGCGGCTGGTAAGTGATATTTCCCTGCCAATAAATCGCATTTATCTACCCATACTAACGCTTGCCCTTCTAACCCGTACTGACAGGATTTGTGCTGTTGATACTGCACTGCTGTCAGCTCAATTTTATAGACCGCTAAGCTAACCTGCTTATCACCATAATCGTGATGTAGGCGACCAAGTTTCACAATAGTATTGTCTTGAATGGCAATACCTGTCTCTTCAGCGACTTCTCGAATGACTGCCTGCTCTGCACTTTCATTGGTATCTATCTTACCGCCCACAAACTCGTAACGATTGCCCTGATGTTGGGCAGCATGTCTGAATCCAAGTAAATACTGTTCTTTATGATAAATGACTGCGATTGCAACGTTTACGATAATTGCTTGCTCATGTTTGGCTGGTTTTTTTGCTTCATCTGACATGACAGAATCCTTTATAACGGTTTTTATGACAGTTCTAATCATCTTTATGGTTTATCATTTTAAAGAATGAAAAGCGATATAAATTTATATAAGTTATTGATTTAAATTAATATTTATTTTTTATTAGGAGTTTTATAACAACTTTATAAGAATTTCTTTAGATAAGTTTACATAATAACTGCATTTTATTTTATCAATTGGCTTGCAAAATTATCGAATCTAAATGATAATTATTATCGTTAAAAGCAATAACTCTTCTTGCTACCCTACCCAGCCAATTTTTATCAAAAGGAATTTACTATGAGCATGGTCATTTCTCGTTACTTAAATTGCCGTGAAAACCGTTTACCTACTTTACAATCTCAGCATCTATTCGCTCTAACCAAAGAAGTGCGTATTGAGCATGAAGGTGAAGAGTATCGTCTACGTTTAACTCGCAATAATCGCTTAATCCTGACTAAATAAAAAATATCAGCACACTTTTACACTTATAAAAAAACGCCTTCAACAAAAGGCGTTTTTTTATGTCACATAAAGGATTCAGTTTAAAAAAATACAGTGCTATCCGCTATTTTCAGTATTCGAATAGCGCTTTTAGAACTGCCAACTATAGACCACGTCTACCGCGTTTTCTGCGGCTGAAGTTGCTTCAACGTAGATACGGCGTGTCAGTTGATAGCGAATAGAGAGGCTGTTTTGCGCATTAAAGACACCTACGCCATAACGAATATATAAGTCAGGACTGACATAGCCGGTGACATTGACATTGGTGTCTTCACTGCTGCCTGAAGCATCAACCGTCAAACTCTGAAAGCCAAACGCTTGACCAATTTGATTGGTTAGATTGCGCGTCCCACTTAGACCAAAGCTCAAACCAGCTGCCGCTAAGTTATTGGTTACCTGTGACTTAAATCCTTGCTCACTAATCTGTGTGGCGCTTCTATTATCGAGGCGACCTGTCACCAAAGCGTTCATTGCTTGTTGCTGCGTCAATCCAGCATTATTAAAAACAATAATATTTGGGCTTTCTGTAGTGCCTTTGACACGCACACCCACTGTTTTGCCACTGATGATCTTAACCGCCTCTATACTCAGATTGGGCTTCATCACATCTCCGTTAAAGCGTACCTGCCCGTAGTTAAGCTCTAAATTCTGACCAAAAGCGTTGATGTTGGTACGACGTGACACCTGTACCACACCTCTTGCCCGCATGACACCTGTGCCATTTTGCGTGATATTAATCGCGCCTGCCAACGGAATGACTGCGCCAAAACCACGGAAATTGATATCGTCACCTAAATCAACACCAATGTCTGCATTGATTGACCATGGTTGTGAGACCGCCAACACCTCGTTAATATTGCCAATCAAACGGCGATCAAGCACGACGGCATCTTCGGTTTGGGTAATGATATCTTCGCTAGCCTCTGGCGGACGAATAGTCGCAGATGGCACACTGACTACGCCTGTAATATTGACATAACGGTCACCTGGGCGCACGATGATATCGATATCAGGGTTAATTTGGGCCAATAATAACGGTGGTTGCGTAATCACCAAATCTTTACCAGCAACACTCAGTTTGGCCTGTAATTTTTGTTGCCAATTAACCGTACCTGTCACCGTACCTGTACCCGTGCCACTTTTAAACGTTCCATCGATGGTCGCTTGTGTGCCCCGAATTTTGGCTTCAGTATTCACGTTGGTTAAATTCACAGGTAAGTCGAGCATCGCAATGCGGCCATTTGCCAGTTTTACATCACCATAAAACTGCGGCTTGTCTAAGGTACCACCAAGTCCGCCTGCCATCGTGATATTGCCTTCTAGTACGCGCATACCGGGGAAAAAAGGTTTAAATATCGCAAGATTCAGCTCATTTAGCACCAAAGCGCCTGATATTGGCTTCGGTGTTTTGTACGGATCAACGACAACTTCAGCATAGCCACGCGCACCGCGACCAGTATTGATGTCTGTACGCAGCTTGATGCCTTCAGGAACGGATAAAGCAATGAGTGAGACACGCTTATACGGCAAGGTAACAGGGGCACTATCACCATCTTGCATCAAGCCGATTTTACCGTTATCTGAATATAATGTCGTATTGATAGTCGGTGGACGACCAGCTTGCCAACCGACAATGGCTTTACCATTAATCTTACCCTGCCAGTCAATGTCGTTGGGTAAAAAGACTGAAAGTAATGAGGTATCTAAGTTCTGTAGGACGACATTGACCTCACCTTTATCTGGTGACGCAATTAAGTTTTCGCGTAAGCACACCTTGCCTGTTTGATCCGTTGCTTGCCAGCAATGCGCTGCCAGCTGCACTTTTAAGTCATTATCTCTACCATTTTGATTATTAGGTAAATTCACAATTAACTGCGCTGGTTGCAGCTGGTTTAAGGTGGCATATTTAGATTTGATACGGCCTTTACCGATCACACCTGACCAGCTTAGATTGTCTCGATTAAAACCCCCTTTGAGCCTTGCGCTGACAT
This sequence comes from Psychrobacter vallis, assembly GCF_904846715.1. Classification (GTDB taxonomy): domain Bacteria; phylum Pseudomonadota; class Gammaproteobacteria; order Pseudomonadales; family Moraxellaceae; genus Psychrobacter; species Psychrobacter vallis. The sequence continues at coordinate 71,034 of NZ_CAJHBU010000003.1, read as the reverse complement.
CCAGCTGCTCGTTGGTAACGTCAACGTCAACCACATGCGCCTGTTCAGTGCCGTTAAAAGTAGCTTGCACGCTTTTGAACGTTTGTCCTGCCGCATCTAAGCCTTCAGCGGTGACGATAAGCTGGCTTGGGCTATTGGCCAAATTGACCAGTTTGCCACGCACACGACCTTGGCGCAAAATAAAACCGGGCAAGGCGATGCGCTCACCAACCAAATCAATATAAATGGTGGGTAATGCTTGCCCTGCTGGCTGAGATAAGGTTGCACCGCCCGTGACTTTACCAGCCAGCTTGTTTGAAAGCTGGTCTAGACTGGTGATATTGATTTTGGTTTGTAATTGTCTAGCATTGCCATTGGCAGTGATATAGTTATCACCCCAACGCAGCACCAGATTGTCAGCATTTAAACTGTCGATTAAGGCATTTACTCGCTGATACTGTGTTTGTGCATCTTGTGTTTGTAGACGTTGGAAGTAGCCTGCCAAGTCTTTTGGCAGACGCATTTTCGCCGCCAAGCTGCCTTTGGCGCTAAGCGGTTGACCTTTTAGCATACCGCTCAAGTCAATTTGCTCAATATTGATAACTTGCTGCGAATCACTCCAGCGACCATCTGTATTTATGGTACCGGTTATCAAACTTGGCGTGTCTTTTAAGAAATACCCGACGTTAAAACGATCCATCACTGCATTGATGTCCCAAGCGATACCTTGACGCACATCTACGTTACCTTTGGCATCGATGCTGCCAGCGGCGCCCACATGACGGAAGCGGTTGATACGAATCAGCTGAGCATCACCACTGGCATCAATGGTCAACTTACCTGCTGGCAGTTGCTCAGCATCTAATATACCGTCAAAATTTACCGAAAAACGTTGCAGTTTGCCTGCCGTGTTTGCTTGGTTTTTGGGCGGTGTTTGCCACTCACCACTGGTTTTTAGATCACCCGTAATAATCGCTGGATTGTTGGGTAAAAAATACCCCACATTAAACGCATCAAAACGACCATCGACTGTCCAACCAATGTTATTGCGCAAATCAATGACACCTTTAGCCTTCACTGCGCCCGCTTCACCATTATAATTGAATTGACGAATACTGATCAGCTTTGGTGTGCCAGCGGCATCGATAACCAGACGTCCTTTTGGTACATCTGCCGTATCAATCTGCCCATCAAAACGGGCATCAAATACTGACAGCTCACCACCTATAATATCAACGCTGGCATCGCCATTACCAGCTATGCCGATAGTGCGACTATTCTGCGTGTCGTCAAGCTGCGCCTGCAAATCTGTTTTGCTCAAGGTAATAATATGACGCTGACCGCTCACACCGTTTTTGGTAATGTTCAATAAACGACCGCGCGCGCTGACACTGCCTGTCAGTCGCTCAAGCGGCAAATCACTGCGATATTGTTTGGGTAGCAGTCCATTGGTACGAGCATCAATTTGCCATGTCAATGGACGTTTTTTGTTCGCCAATTGAATCTGTCCAGTACCCGATAAATCACCTACTATGCCTTCGTAATCAAGACGATTAATATCAATAACATCACCAACTTTACGCACGCGCACATCGTAGTTGCCTTTGGGTGCCGCATTCAGCTCATTGATAACTGCATTGGCATCAACGGACAATCGTGAACCACGAACGATGACATCGGCTTGTCCGCTCGGACTATCGATATTGCCAATATTGGGGACGTTTCGGCGGACAAGGTTTTGCCATTTGGCATCAATATACCAAGGGGCTACTTGTGTAGATTTCGCTGACACTTTGCCACGAGTTATATTGGCATTGACATACTCGCCGTCACGTTGACGTAAGTCCGCATCAATTTCTATATTGCCAGCGCTATTTTTTTGCTGATAATGCACTGACAGTCTGCCATTAAGCTTTTGTGGCGCATACGCTTTAAAATCGGCATATTGCTCAGGAATAACGCTTTGAATATCAAAGTTGCTACCGTTCGCTCGCACTTTTGCATCAAAACTGTCTTGCCAATCTAAAATACCCTGCAATATCAAGTTTCCAGCAGGGACTTCAGCTTCTAAGCGATCGATGCGTAATTGACTATTCGCAATGATACCGCGACCTTGATAATGGCCAGATGGAATGTCTTTGGCCGTCAATTCGGTATTGATGCGTAGACGTATCTCAGAGAGAACGCCTGTGGCAGTTGCCGTACCGCTTTTTAGACGGATATCTTGGCTTTCGGCATAAGGAATGAGAATATCGTCCCATTGTAATTTGGCCTGAAACGGGGAGTCTTTATCCAGTCCTTGCACGACGAAATCACCGCTAACATCGCTGTCATTATAGCGACTACTCACCTCACCCACCGTGCGCTTTAGTGTGCCTGTCGCCGTGATATTTAATGGATCAATATAAGCTTTTTCTAGCGCGCTGACTTCTGCAATGGCACTTAAATCCAGTGGATAGTCGCCTTGTAAATCAATCTCACCTTGTAAAGCGCTGATTTTGACAATGTCGGCATACTGCAAATCACCATGACCAACTGTCACCATACTACCGACCCATGTCAAATCACGAGCAACAATATCATGAACGACGATAGGCTCTTTGGTCACTTGTTTATAAATAATTTTTTTAATTTTGGCTTGATCAAAACGCAGGTTGACTGGTAACTGTAAGGTTTTATAGTCAAATGGCTCACCCGTTGGTGGCTTAGTATTGAGAATCTCAATGGTTTGTATATCTGCCTCACGCAAATGCACTTCTTTGGCAAATATGGCACGCCAGCCTATCTTGACATACGCTTTATCAACCAATACAGTAATATCTTCAGTCGCTTCTATATCAATATCAGTGATCCAAATACCATCACGTAAATTACCGCGCCCATATTGAAACTCAATACCCGTTTCGGCACTGATTTTCTCCAAGATAAATTTGGTGCCCGAATCTGTACCCATCGCGTAAAAGAACACGGCAAACATAATCGCTAGTACGATTAAAATAAGTACCAATAGTTTGAGTAAGAATGACAGCGGATACCAACGTTTGACTGCGCGGGCGTCGCGCTGTGCTGGATCTTCATCTGGTGTGTTATTGGGCGGGGTATTTTTTGTCAACATGACACTCAACTACATTAGAGAATGATTACCAGCAATCGGCACGATAAACAGCAAATAGAACGAATTACACTACTAGATTAAATCACTATAAAGGCGAGCCGATAAAGAAGTGCAGTCTAATGGGGATACTCTCTTCTGTCACACCAGCGGCAACATCGACTCGCACCACACCGACAGGCGAGGCCCAGCGGATACCAACGCCAACGCCGACCTTTGTCTCAGCCTCAAAGTTTTTGTCGTAAGCATTACCCACATCGGTGAAGAATGCCCCGCGAAAGCCTGGTCTAAACTCATAGTTATATTCTGCACTACCCACTGCCAGAATTTGCCCACCCGTCAGATAACCTTTATCTATTGGCGATAAGCTTTCGTAATCATAGCCGCGGATACTTTGATCCCCACCTGCAAAGAAGCGTAACTTGTAAGGTACTTCACGAAAATCATCTGCCCAAATATAGCCAGTATTAACACTGCCCAGTACTTGATGTTTTTTATCATCACCAAAGCTATAAATACCACTGACTCCCGCACGCGCGATTGCCAAATTGGTATCACTAAAAGCTTTATCAGCCCCTGCTTCGATCGAATAATACTGACGTATGCCGCGAGTTGGATTGGTTGCACTGTCTACATCAGCTCTATTTATACCGTAACCAAACAACAGCGCTTGCTGGGTATCCAAGGTTGTAGGGAGATCGGGACGCACTGCTTCATCGATACCTGTTTCAGGCTCATCCAAACGGTAGCGTACAGAATAGCTACGATTCCAGCCACTTTCACGACGAATATTACGTGCCAACGCTGCTTTTAACGTTTTGGTAGAGAGGTCGAAGTTGCCCTCACCTTGATTGATCACTTCTTCTTCATAAGTCAGACGTGCGTCTAACTTATCATTGAGTGGATGCTTCCAAGGTCGACTGGCGTAGACGGCAACGTTTTTAGTGATTCTCGAGACTTCAGTTTCTGCCCCTGCTTGATAACCTTGACGATTTAACAGGTTGTAATCTATTTTTGCAGTGGCACGCACACCAGTGTCTGTGCCATAACCCAAACCAACTTGCGCATCGCGTGGCTTACTAGAAGAGACGAAAACATATAATGGTACTTTTTTGCTTTGTGCCACGTCTTGCGGCGTTTTACGTCCTGCCAGCGTTGGTGGTACAAAGTTTTCATCAGCGAGGATACTTTTTTCATCAGGAAATATTTTCTGAGCGACATTGCTGATTGAGTCACTGATTTTACCTAAGAGATTATCCGCTGCTTGATCTTTTTCATCCAACACACGATCATTTGGCAAGTTGCTCAAACGTTCTGCCTTCTGTTTGATGGCTTGCAGTTTATCCAGTGTTTCTTCATCAGCCTCAAACTCGATAGCAGCAATATCGGCCGCATTGACAGTCGCGCCACTGTTGGCGGTGACACCACTGCTAATAATGCCGTCAGAAGAACTGTTGGATGCAGATACGTTAGCAGTATTTTCATTATCGAGGCCATTTGACGCCCCAGCATTATTGACATCATTATCCAACACGTCATTGTTACTGACTGCTGAATTATCAAAAGCCAACGTGCTGGCCTCACTACTTTCATCCGGTGGCAATATGGATTCGACGTTGACGGTATTAAAGTAGCGGGTTGCTGATAGATCATTACTGAATTTGGTAACGTCTGGACGATAAAAAGGATCGCCTGGCTTGAAATCAAAGAGCTGCCGTAATAATGATAACTCAACAGGCAACTTGTCAGGATCTTGCGTCAGCGTATTGGTTTCTGCATCATAGGTAAAGAACACCACCTCATCAAACTCATAACGATCACCAGTGTTATAGACCAAAGACACATCCGCTGTGTTGTCTGGTAAGATGATATCGACGGATTTGTTTAGCCAATACTGATCGAAATAACCGTATGTATTACTCAGTGACTCAAGCGCAGCTTTACTGTTTTTGTAGACACGGTGATTAAAAATATCCCCTTCTTGCGGCGGCAATTCTGCTTCAAACGTGGCAAACTCTTCTTGCTCACTGCCTTCACCGCGAATATCAACAATACGGCTGTCCACGCGTACAGGCTCGCCCAGCTCTTCAATAATGACATCAATGGTATCGCGATTGGACTGGCGTAGACGCAAGGTCATGTCATAATAACCAACCGCTTTGGCGGCATCTAATGCCGTTTGACGTAAACGCGGTAAAGCAGCCGTAAAGTCGACAACAGATTGCACAGTAGTATCGTCAAGGGCGGCTTTGATGTTTTTCATAGGCTGAACATCATTATCAGCCTCGATCAGTTTTGGCGTGGTCGCATTATCAGAGGCCGCTTGTTGTAAATAAACGGTGGTCTCTATATTTGGCAGTGCCGTCACCCCGCCATTAAATAAGCGGTTATAAAGACGCTTGACGATATTATTTCTATTACGCGCCAGTGGTTTAGACTTACTGGCTTGCTCGATGCTTTGATTGACTGCTTGAGTGTCCGTTTGATAGTCTGGCAAATAGTCGTCAGGATTGATGATATCTGAGGGCGTACCCTCTTCATTGGTTATCTGGTTGGCATTCGCCGTACTCTCGTTATTAATATCGCTTGCGCCATTTACCCCTCCACTACTAACCGCATCACTCACATTAATCGGACGCGTTGTTATCTCGGCTGTCTCTGACAGCTCAGCTGCGACCTCATTACTACCTAACGTATCAAGGTTATCAGGGCTTGGCAGAGTGGCAGAGTCTAAACTCACATCCAAGCCAATTGGCGTGGTCGCATTATTTAATGTCGAGACGGGCGCATCAAAATCACTGTCATTATTGATACTATTAATGTCTTGGGCATTCTGTATGTCCATCGCTGCCAATTCACGATCAATCTGCTCGGGTGTCATCATCTGATAGCCCTGCTGCTGTATCGCCGTGGCTTGTTGCAACAAATCGTCATTAGAATTATTGAGTGAATCAAACTGAGCATTATTTCTGTCAGTCATATCAGCAAATTCAACCTCTGATTGAAATTGAGCATTGGCTTTTGACTCAGATTTTGTGATGCCTAGCGTTTGTTCGTTATAATCATCTAACACCGACTGATCGATGATGCCCTGCTCCACCGCTTTTTTTAGTCTCAAGGCGTCTAAAGCCATGTCAAGTTGAGCGTCATCATTTGAAGGCGGTGTGGACTGATTGGTAGTAGATTGATTGGCAGTGATTTGACTGGTCATAGATTGGCTAGGAACATTTGTGCTATTGGCGGTGTCAGCCAATGCGACAGGTACGATGCCGAAACCTACTAAGCTGGTCGCTAAAGCTTTAAAAAGTGCTGAGCGCGTAAAATGAATACGAGGGACATCACTACATAAAAAATGGCTGGAAGTCTCAGCCATAGCTACACGCGGGTATTTTAGAGGGGCTTTATGCATAGTTTGAGTATTCATATCATTCTGAATATTCAAACTATCACGCTGTATAACCGATACGTTGCGCGCTAGAGTTGAAGGCTGATGTTTCATGTTGATTTCCTATCACCTCACGCGGCACAATCTTATTAACGATATCTATCGTCAAGTCTTACCGGTGAATAAGCTTATGGTAGCTGGCTAAATTATGGTTGACGAAATTACTTTTGATAATGGTCATTCATGGTACAACGTCTATACCATGCTTGTATCAGCGGACGGATGGACTTAAGTAGCAACAAACCTTTGTCATCACTCATGCCTTGCAACGCAACCATATAAAATTTACAAATCATAACTTAGTTAATTATGAAATCATAGCATCGGTCGCATGTATTTTTATCAAAGCCTTGCTATTATACGGCTTAATATTGATAAAGCCTATGCTATATTTCGATAAGTTTTTGATACTATTGAGAATTGCCTTTAGCTTAATCGCTATATTCAGCATTTTACGCCACTCTATCAGCCGCGATCCATCTGTAGGAATTTTCATGGCCAACCAGTTTCAGTTATTTAAGCGCCGCCGTTTTAGCGCCATGTTTTTTACCCAGTTCTTGGGCGCATTTAATGACAATATTTTTAAGCAAGCACTCATACTAGTTTTGACTTATACCGCTGCCAGTCAGCTGGGAATGGAAGTCAGTATTTTAAATAATTTAGCCGCGATGTTGTTTATCTTGCCCTACTTTTTGTTTTCAGCACTCGCAGGTCAAATTGCCGATAAGTTTGAAAAATCAAAATTAACGCAATTTATCAAAATACTTGAATTGGTCATTATGGCAGTTGCCGCCGTTGGCTTCGTTTTTGAATGGTATGCACTGCTATTTGTCGCATTATTTTTGATGGGTACGCATTCGACCTTTTTTGGCCCGATTAAGTACGCTTATTTGCCTCAGGCGATGAAAGAAGATGAGTTGGTCGGTGCCAACGGTCTTTTTCAGATGGGTACTTCTCTAGCTATTCTCGTTGGTATGATTGTCGCCGGCATCTTAACTCAGCTATCACAATCGTTGTATTGGATTAGTGCAACCGTATTGGTCGTTGCTATTTTGGGTTATCTAGCAGCACGTTATATCCCTACCATGCCAGCCATGCAGCCTGATCTTAAGATAAACTGGAATATCATTACCACCAGTTTATCTACTGTGCGCTACCTGTACTCACTGCCATTCTTGTTTTTTGTCATTCTTGGCAACAGCTGGTTTTGGTTTTATGGGGCGACGTTTTTGACCCAAGTGCCAGAATTTAGCAAAGTGATTTTACATGGTGATGAGTCGGTGGTTATTTTTCTATTGACCCTATTTTCAGTAGGTGTGTCGATTGGTTCATTGTTGTGTAAATCATTGACCAAAAACCAAGTGAGTCTGCGCTTATTGCCTTTTGGTATTGCTGGATTGAGTCTATTTGCTATTGATTTGTATTTTTCATTGTCAGGGCTCAATATTGATGTGAATAATGACGCACTACTTGGTATCAGTGATTTATTTGGGATAAGTGGTAGCTGGCGTGTGTTTGCGGATTTGTTCTTGTTGGGTTTTAGTGGTGGTTTATATATTGTGCCATTGTATGCCTCTATGCAGGCATATGCACCCAAGAGCCATCGCGCGCGCATTGTTGGTGCCAATAATATCTTTAATGCAATATTTATGGTCACCTCGGCAATTTTTGCGATTGTTATCTTAAATTCATTAGGTTTGACATTACCGCAGCTGTTTTTAGTGACTGGTTTGCTTAATATTGCCTTTGGTGCTTTTTTATATATCAAGCTCAACAAACATATTAAACAGGCCGTTATTCAAACGCATGATGAAGTCAGCTCATAAAATACCGTAAAAAGTGAAACCACAATAACCTTGAACCAATAAAGCAAACAAGTATTATCAGGATATATGAATCATTGAACCATCAATAGTGATGCCGATAATTTAGATTGTTTGCTATAGTAATATAGTGAGTTCAGTATAAAAACGATAACGATATAGCAGAACTGGAATACAAAATATCTGTTTTATTTAGAATCGACTAAATGCATAACGTAATGACTATATAACCTTATTTTATTGATAGTAGATAAAGCCATCAGGAGTGAATCATGGCCCTGCGTCCCTTATCCAAAATTGACCATTTATTACTTGGGGTCGACAAGGCATTACGAGCTGTCGTCCCACATTCAAACCCTAGCACCCGTCCATTACCCGTCAGTAGTGACGAAATTCCTGAGCTAACCATCACTGAGGCCAGACATGTCGCAGGACTGATGCGTATCAATCACACTGGTGAAGTATGTGCACAGGGCCTTTACCACGGTCAAGCATTTGCTGCAAGAGACAGCGGCGTCAAGCAAGCCATGCAACAATCGGCGGAAGAAGAAGTCGATCATCTGGTATGGTGCGAGACGCGTTTGACTGAGTTGGGCAGTCACGCTAGTGTCTTTACGCCATTATGGTATGGCATGTCTTTTGGTCTTGGGGCAGTTGCGGGCGCTATTTCTAATGAGTTTAGCTTAGGGTTTGTTGCGGAGACAGAGGCACAAGTCAGTGAGCATCTACAAGATCATATCAATCAGTTGCCTGAACACGATCAGCGTTCAAAAGAGATATTGGCACAAATGGATATTGAAGAGCTACATCATCGTGAGCTAGCACTTGCCAGTGGCGGTGCTGCCTTATCACCACCAGTTCGTCAGACCATGCGCTGGATGGCCAATCGTATGAAAGCCGCGGCTTATCATTTATAACGGCTGATGTTGTTAGCGCAAATACAATCAATCTTCTCGCTGGTGTTTCTATTCACTTAACGGTATTACTCATATTATTTGGCTGGTTTGAGTTTTGCTATTAACAATCCTGCTACTGATAGCGTTAGGCTTAATTTGCTAGGGTATAAAAAATTTGTACGATTTTGCTTCAAAGATATGATCTCATTGCCCTCCATTTGCTCAATAACGAATACATTAAATAAGGTAACGATTTTTATGAAAGCCGCTAACCAATCAACTCTCTCTACCAGCTTGTCTACTAAGTCACCTAAGCTTGTCACCCTGACAGCACTTGCTACTGCATGTGCGATGCTGCTGTCAGCGCCTGTCAATGCAGCCGAGGCAGATACGACCGCCACCTCTGTGCCTAGCGCCATGGATTCTAGCAAACGTGTGATTCGTCTTGCTCGACCTAACGCCGCCATTAGCAGCACTGCTCAACCAAACGCGCAAGTGACACCGCCGGCGAATTTGCAGCTTGGTGCAGCCACCAGCAATAGTCAACCAAACAGCCTTCCGCAAAGCGCTGCTCAGCAACGTAATGTTCCACAGAATCCTGCGCCTATGAGCAGTACGCCGCCACAAATGACCGCACCTGCCGTGGCCACACCTGAATTAACAGGCACTACCCGTGTTTATGAACCCGGTCCGCTAACCGCGACTGGTATTGATCTACGCAGTGGACAGCTTGCCAGTATCCCAACGCCGCAAGTACAGTTGTCAGACGTGAGCTTTGTGCCAACTGTGTTCATCCCACAGCAAAAAGGTCTCGGCACGGATAAACTCGACGTGAGCTTGCTTGATGACTTCATCAAAGAGGTGTCACCTAACGCACGCCATTATCCACCAAACTTTCCTAACCGCTCACAGCGTCATTACACGCGTGAAAAGATCAAAGTATTGGCTGAATGGATTGAGCCTTATGCTAAGTCGCCAAACGCCTCTTATGATGTATTGCTTCGTGCCGCCAAGCTTAATGGTATGGGGCGAAATCTAGATTTGGGTTCTGACTATACGGTTCGCGGCGGACAATATGTGGATCGCGCTATCAAAATCCAACCTGATAGCGGTGAAGCCAACTTTTTGTACGGGCTGATGTTATCAGAAGGTGGTGGTTTTAAAGAAGGTCAAAAATATCTGGACCGCGCGGTGGCTTTAGGTTACACCGAAGCAGAACAAAGTTTGGCTCAGTCAGATTTGTTAACGGATCGCCGCGATAATGCGTTGGAGCGTCTGCGTCGACTCGCACAAAAAGACCCTAACAATGCCATTATTCGTCAGCAAATCAAACTTGTCGAAGAAGGTAAGTTTTACATTTGGGACATACCCGCTCCCAGCATCAACGTCCGACCAAGCGCTTAAAATTACTACATTTGTTAAGTAATCTAGACTCAAAATCAAACGCCGCCGTTTTATATCGATATTATTTCAATATAAAATGACGGCGCTTTTTTGTGTCTGCTAAAAGTGTTGACTGCGAAACCTGATAAATAGAACTTGGTTATAGTCGATACTAAATAAAACTGATACACGACATTATCACGCGAGACTGGCACAAATTTTTCTGGCTTGCTGTGCCTACGCCGACAGAGGCGGCGAAACTTCTCGTTTAAAGATAAGCATACCAGTCCCGCTGACTCATTTTTATCCTTAACTCACTATATTTGCCCTTAAATATCATAGTTTAATGTCAAAAGTTACGCTACACTCATTCTTATCATCGCTCATTTAATTGACCCTATCATCATGACTACCATTTATTGGATTGACCTATGACTTTCACTAATCCTATCAAAAACATGGTGATGCAAGCCAACAAAAACCCTCTGTCTATTACTTCAGCGGCTTTGGTGGCAATTATTGCATTGCTACCTGCGTGTAGTGTGGTATCAGTGGATAGACAAGCGTCAGCGAAAACCATTACAGCTCAGCGTGGCAATATTGTCACTGGCAAAAATCTGAGCAGCGATACGGCATCAGCGTTACTGTCGGCAGGGCTCAATGAGCAAGCTTGTATGCAGCAATTTGACTTATGTTTGACTCAGCTTACTGACAGTATTCTTTACTCGCATTATCGCTCTACACTGGCGATTTTTGCAGAGTTGCATTATGCAAAAGCGCGCCAGCTTGCCGACTCTCAAGACTGTCGCAATGCCCTCTCCCGTCCACCGCTTGACCCTTATTATGCTAATGCACCTTTGAGTGATGTTGCAACCAAAGCCCAGCAGGAGAACACCAGTATTTGTCTAACGGGTTATCAAGAACGGTTGTTTGATGCTATCAAATCCAGCTATGCCTATCTGTTTTATGACAGCTTGGCGCATGATTTTGATGGCGCTGATCGCAAAAGCCTCTCTCACATGCCCAATCGTATTCCAAGTGATATTGATATTCAAACTCAAGACATCTATAACGCTGCCAGCAACGATGTTATTACCCAGCTTTATAGATCCACCAACAGCTCAAATCAATTGATGAATGGCACAAAAGCAGAGTATCTACCAACGACCGCCAACAAACTTGACAGCAGCAATCAAGCCGCTATTGCCAATCGTTCACCACTCAAAGGCAAACCGACGGATCAAATCAAAGTTATGAAGGTACAAGCCGATGATTATGATCTCGGTATTTATTTGCCAAACGAAAACAACTATCTGCAAAATGCACACAAGCAAACGTCTGCGCTAGCAGACTTAGTATCCACTTATGAGCTGCGTCTCTCTGGGCTTAACTCTATCAGCAAACGTTCAGGTTTGGGCATCAGCTTAGTGGCTTCATTAGATGATCGCTATACCACCACCATTCGCCAATTATTGGTCGCATCATTATCCGGTCGGCTAACCAACGAAAAAAACAGTAAAAGTACAGAAGAAAGTAAGCCGAGTTCACGCATCTATCCTACTGGACATTTGCTATTAACTGGATTGATTCAACCAAGTGGCGATAGCGTACTGGATGTACTGAGCAGTCGTAAGCTCGATATCCACTTGTATAATCCGTATCAGAGTGAAAGTGTCACTATTTTAGGTGATGAGTATCCGCTAGCCGCTAACTTCTCTGCAGGTTATGGTTTATGGCTGTCAGAAAACCAGCTCGATGGCGTCGGTTATTTGAATTTAATCACACGCCAGCCCGATGCAGGACTGCCTAAGCTATTTATGCTTGAGCCTTATGATCCCAATAAGCGTGTCATCATTATGTTGCATGGATTGGCCTCTAGCCCTGCAACTTGGGTAAACTTAACCAACGATATTCTCAATGATGATAAATTGCGTGATAACTATCAAGTGTGGCAGATATTTTATCCAACCAATTTGCCTATTTTAGAAAATCGTTATCAAATTCAACGCTTAATTAATACCACTTACGAGCAAACCGACCCAACAGGGCAAAATCGCGCCAGCAAAAACAGTGTGATTATTGGTCATAGTATGGGCGCTATCATCGCTCGTATGATGCTGTCCGATGAGAATTTGGTTGATGACTTAGACCGATTAGACGATCAAAACATACTCTCCAGTAGTGAAAAACGTAAAATTAGGGACGCAATTAAAGAATCGTTTACTGATAAAGCGCTCAAAGAACGTTTTGAATTAACGGCTTTACCACAAGTAGATACGGCTGTCTTTTTGTCCGCCCCTTTCCGCGGCACCGACTATGCAGACCGCTGGTTTACACGGGCACTCCGCCGCATTGTCTACTTACCAGTCGGTTTGATTAAGACGGTCACTGATAACTTAGCAACGATTGCCACACAAGGCGATTTGGCACAAAACCCATTGGGAGCGTTATATTTGCAAAATGGTGCTAGTCAACTCAGCGATAAGTCCTCTTTTATACAGTTGACTAAAGACATCACCATCAATAATCGCATTACCTATCATTCTATTATCGCCAATAACGATGCGGACATCACGAAAGGACTGGCACAAATGCAGCCTAGCGGTGTGAAACTCGACTTGTCGCAGGCCATAGAAGAAGATGCCAAAGACGAGGCTGCTAGTGCGAGCAACACCTCCGATACTCCAAAGATACCTGCTGCCCCGCTGGTCGCTGCGGTGACTGTCGATGACAATATCAGCCAAGCACTCACTGAGCGCTTATCAGATGGTATCGTACCTTATACGAGTGCCCATCTTGACGGCGCGGCCTCTGAGACGGTGATTAATGGTGGCCATAGTATTCAAGCCAATCCGCAAACCATTTTAACGTTACGACGAATTTTGCATATGCAATTACAGGAATAAGACAAATTTAAATCACTTGTTAAAACAGTATCAAGGTTTCTGCTAGCTATTTGTAAACCCTATCTTAACAGTCCTATGCTACTTATAAATTAGGCAATATATTGTTCTTCATGGCTATCAATTCAAGATTTTTAGGTACATTTGATACTATTTGGATGACTACTAGGTATGTAACTGCGTGATTGGGCAGCTTGCGTGTATATCTAGGGAGGCGCATAATAGACCCATAGCAAATGACAGTAATATACTAATTTATAAGGATGTAAGTTATTTAACCCAGCTAAACAGTGATGATCTTAGCCGCACTTTATTTTAAATATTGCTCGCTAGTGAACACTGAGCTACTGCCCGTAATCAATAGTTGTCACCTTATTATATGGTCAATTACGGACAGTTACTTGCGTTGTATGGAAGCCAGCGCTATTCAGCTAATAGATAAGGGTGACCATTTATGTTCGCTACGTTTATGATTGACCAGCTTGATGCGCTGATGCTGGCGCGCATCCAATTCGCTTTTGTTATCTCGTTCCATATTGTCTTTCCCGCCTTTTCTATCGGGCTTGCTAGCTGGTTAGCAGTTCTTGAGTTCCGTTGGTTGAAAACAGGTGATCCTATTTACGCTGAAGTTTATAAACACTGGGTGAAGATATTTGCCGTGGTGTTTGGTTTGGGCGTGGTGTCAGGTGTGGTGATGTCTTACCAGTTCGGTACTAACTGGGCGGTTTTCGCAGACAAAGCTGGTAACGTCCTAGGCCCTCTACTCGCCTACGAAGTATTGACCGCGTTTTTCTTAGAAGCCTCTTTCTTAGGTATCATGCTATTTGGTTGGGGACGCGTCAGTAAACGCATGCATTTCACTGCCACTGTCATTGTCGCCATTGGTACACTGATATCAGCTACTTGGATTTTGTCGGCTAATAGCTTTATGCAAACGCCACAAGGTTTTATGATAGGCGCTGATGGTTTGCTATATCCCACCAATTGGCTTGAGATTATATTTAACCCCTCCTTCCCCTACCGTCTCGCACATATGGTGACAGCAGCCTTCTTGACGACTGCTTTTGTTATCGGTGGTATCGGTGCTTATTATATTCAATCTAAAAAACACACAGAACACCGTCGGCATGGTCGGGTAATGCTAGGTATGGCAATGATTATGGCCATATTTGTAGCGCCTGCACAGGTATTGATTGGCGATGAGCATGGCTTAAACACGCTTGAGCATCAACCAGCAAAAGTAGCCGCCATGGAAGGGATTTGGGAGGATGAGCGCGGCGCGGCTTTACGTTTATTTGCCATTCCTGATCAAGAAAACCAAACCAATAAGTACGAAGTAAAAATTCCTTATGTGACCGGTTTGATTCTTACCCATTCGCTCGATGGTGAAGTAAAAGGCCTTAAAAATTGGGCGCCTGAAGATCAGCCGCCTGTCATTGTTGTGTTTTGGGCATTCCGTATCATGGTTGCCATTGGTATGCTGATGGTATTGGTCGGTTTATTCAGTCTCTATAAGTACTTCAAAAAACAACAGTTCAATCCCGAAAGCGTGTGGTTTCACCGAGCATGGATGATGATGACACCTCTTGGTTTTGTTGCAATATTGGCTGGTTGGTTTGTGACCGAAACAGGTCGTCAACCATGGACAGTATATGGCGTGATTCGCACGGCTGAAAGCATGTCACCACTCGCCGCTCAGCAAGTAGCAACGACGCTGATTGGCTTCATCATCCTGTATATCTTCGTGTTCGGTGCTGGTAGCTTTTATATATTGCGCTTGATTGCACAAGGGCCCAAACCTTATGAGAACCCTGCTGATGATAATTTCTATGAGCATTCAGTGACAGAGAGTCAAGGTCGCGCATTAAGCGGCGATAAGAATCCTGCTAAAAATACTGAAGAAGATTTAGATACGCCTGCGGACGATGTTGATGATGGAGGGTTACGCTAATGTTTAACTACGGTGATGTATTAGACTTACCCTTAATTTGGGGCGGACTTATCGCTCTATCCGTCTTTATCTATGTGTTACTTGATGGCTTTGATTTGGGCTGTGGTATTTTGTTCCCGTTTGCAGGCTCCGATAAGAATCGTAGCCGAATCATGAACTCTATTGCGCCATTTTGGGATGGTAATGAGACTTGGTTGGTATTGGGCGGCGGTGGTTTGTTTGCCGCTTTCCCAGTCGCTTACGGTATTATTATGACAGGTCTTTATTTACCAGTAACCGCCATGCTTTTTGGTCTTATTCTGCGCGGAATGGCGTTTGAGTTCCGCTTTAAAGCTTCGTCACGTCGTCATATTTGGGACACCTCATTTTTTGTCGGTTCGGTCGTCGCAGCCTTCTCTCAAGGCATTATGCTTGGGGCGCTCGTACAAGGTCTTGAAGCCAGCAACCGCTTATATACTGGTGGACCTTTTGACTGGTTTACGCCTTTCGCTATCGTTTGTGGCTTTGCGATGATTATCGGTTATGCGTTACTTGGCTCTACTTGGCTCATCATAAAAACAGAGCATACTTTACAAGTGTGGGCACGTAAAGTCTCTGGCTGGATGCTTTCTGCCTTGGTCGTGGCGATGATTATCGTCACAGGATTTATGTATTTTTCAGATATCAATGCACTCGAAGGATGGTTTAAGTTCCCAAGTTTATTGTATCTCGCACCTATGCCTATTATCGTCTTACTATTGTTTTTTCTCATGCGTAAAGACTTAAAGACGGAGCGTGAATATCGTCCTTTCTTATTAACGGTTGCTCTATTTTTGATGGGTTACATCGGCGTCTGTTTTGCCATGTTCCCTTATATCGTACCGTATCAAATGACGATTTATGAGGCAGCCGCTGCGGATACGTCGCTATCCTTTATGTTAGTTGGCGCCGTTATTATGCTGCCAATTATCTTAAGTTATACTGCTTTTGCCTACTATACTTTCAAAGGGAAATCTGATCACAATCCTATGTATTGATTGCGAACAGTAGTCTATAACGTATCAGCCAAAAACGGTGGCTATCATTATTCATTCATGATAGCCACGACTCATAAGCCAATCAGGAGACTTTCATGAAAAAGCTTAGTAAAAAACAATCACAATGGGCATGGTTTGCTGGCTTATATCTAGCAGGGTTCTTGGTGGTCTTTATCTTTGCCCAATTAATCAAGTTAGCGATGGGCGTTTGATGCTAATCGCTAATGTCATAAAAAAAGCAGCGTCTAGAAATCAACGCTGCTTTTTTTATTGATCTGTTTTTATTTGATATTAAGGCGTGTTTGATATTCGACCATGGCACTGACAGCGACTATTTGTGAATATCAAACACGCCCTAAGTTTATGCGCCTAAGTGATTGTCAGCGCCTTTACTATCAATAAACTCATTGACCTGCGCCAAGCGTTCAGGCGTTCCAACATCTATCCAATTGTCAGTAATCACCTCAGCCGTAATTTGAAACTTTATCATCGCCTGCTTAAGCAGTGGCGCTAACGCAGCTGGCTGACCGGATACCAATCCATCCACCAATCTGGGCGACATCACACTGATACCAGCAAAAGTATATTTGTCCGCCTCGCCAATTGCCTGCTCACTGGCCAGACCATTATTGATCGCAAAATCACCACCATTATTATGCTCTGGATTGTCAATCAATAACAGATGCGCACGTTGATCGGCACTCAGCGTATAGTCTCGCAATTGGGTAAAATCATAAGTCGTCCACACATCAGAATTGACCAAAATGAACGGCTCATCACGCAGTTTTCCCGTTTGTAACGCTTGAAAGATACCACCTGCCGTCTCAAGAGGCTCATCACCTTCAACAGACCAATGCAATGTGACCCCGTACTGTGTACCATCACCCAATGTATCCATTAACTGATCAGCAAGCCATGAGGCATTGATAGCAATATCAGTGATGCCAGCTGCACACAATGCTTGGATATGCCAAACAATAAGCGGCTTTCCACCGACTTCTACCAAGGGCTTTGGGGTTCTGAGTGTTAATGGACGTAAACGCGTGCCTTTGCCAGCAGCCAAAATCATGGCTTGTGTAATCTTAGACGTAGACATGGCTCTGCATGCTCCTTTTTATATTATGACGTGAGCTTTTACCCTCACTCATGAGTGGTTATACTGCGGCAAATTTATCTTGATAAGCTGGCAGCATAATACTTTTTAGCCATTGGCTAAAGGGTATGACTGCTTGCTTTATCTCATCATTGCCCCGCTCAGCAAGCCAGTTCAATTCAATAAGCAGATCACGCATGACTTTGGGAATATCGGCCAAATAGCGGTCTTTACCATCACGCTCAGATAAGCGAATAAAAATCCCGAGCACTTTTAAATGCCGCTGTACGCCCATTACATTCATGTCATTTTCAAGCTGCTTTAGGCTATCTGCTGTGATTAGATCAGCTTGCTTTTGTAATTGCCAAAAATCATTAATCCATTCAGATATTTGACTCTCTGGCCATTCAACATAAGCATCACGCACCAATGATACCAAGTCGTAAGTGTAAGACCCTATGACCGCGTCTTGAAAATCAATTACACCTAAGCGCGAGCTATCCGTTTGGTCTAACATAAGATTGCGGCTGTGATAGTCACGATGAACGATGACTTGTGGCTGTAGCAAAACCTCTTTTATCAACGCCGCTTTTAGAGGAATCCATAACGTATTATCAAGTGCCACACCGATATAGGGTATAAACCAGTCACTAAACAAATCCATTTCACGATTCAATAACGCGGTGTCATAATCTGGCAATTGATGTTGAGATGTTGCCGTGTCAACGGGGACAGTTTGTAACGCCACCAATGTCTGCATGGCCAACTGGTAATGCGCACTTACCTGCACGGGCGTTGCATCCGTGAGCAAATGGGCAAATTCCACTGTACCAAAATCCTGCAATACCAAAAAGCCCTTGTCCACATCTTGGGCAATAAGGGTGGGCACATTGACAGCGGGTGACATCAGTTTGGCGACATTAATGAACTGACGCATGGCATCTTGTTCGTCAGCAGAATCCATCACAATGTAACGCGACTCCCCTGCATTGCTATCTTCTGCCAACTGGAGACGATGATATTGACGGGCGCTGGCATCACCTGGCAAGCTATCGAGCGTAAACGCTTTACCTGCAAATACTTGCTGCAACCAGCGCTCTAATTGTTGTAAGCGATTTTCTGTGTGGTTTTGGGTCATATTGGACTCTAAAATTATTTGGTCAGTCATAAATGGCATCGCAGGTTAAATATCAGTCGTAAACAATTAAAGTAGTGATAAGTCAGGCAAATACTTGCTAAAATAGCAACGTCTTAAGCTATAGTCGCTGCTATAAATAGTCGTATTGATATCTCATTCAATATATAGTGCTAGGCATCATTTCAACACCCATTTAAAAGACAGCTTGGCTATATTATAAATTTTGGTAAATAGTGTAGCTGATTTGGTTTTTTTTGACTATGATTAGTCGTCATTATATGTAAAACACCCAAATTCTTGAGATTATATTCTCAGTTAGTGATTTTTTAGTCTTTTATTAATGGCTATGATACCGTTAAATAATATGGCTACTAAACTCAATATCGCAATCCAATAGGCTCTGCAATCATAGGTGTGCCCTTGTTATATTCTCCGCTTTACCAAAGCATTCGTTTGATCTTATTCGGTGCTTTAGGCTTATCAAGCCTAACGGTCAGTGCTGCGCTCAGTGATGCTGAGCCGCAACAGACAGAATCACCTATCACTGGTAGTAGTGCTAACCCTTATGCTTCTGACGTAGCTACTAGTGCCTATGCCGATAGCATGAGTGTCAATCACAATGGTACTTATCCAAAGGTAGAGCCAGCGACTCTATCGGGCATCGATAGTACCCCTCTAACGAGCGACTTAAATGATTTAGATAGCTTAGACAACAGTGCTGTGGATAATCGCTCTTTAAATATCACTGAGATTAATGACAGCAACTCTACAGCTGCGGCACAATCCTCAAATACGATCAATGACCGTCAAGTAGTGAGCGATGTAAAAGCGAGCGATGAAAGTATTCAAGACAGCCTGATGCGTTTGGCGGAATTTTATGAGTTGACGCCAGATACTAAAACGCCAATTTTGGACAGTGCTGATAGCACCAACGCTGACAGTAGCAACGCTGAAGCAGATAATAGTGACAGTACTCTGGCGACTGCACCGCAAACCATTCCAAAAGTGGGTAGGAACTTACAGCTACTCCCTAGTGCAGTAGACAGTGCTCAACGCTGTGAAGGTCAATGGGTATATCCAAAGAGCAATCCCAATTATCAACGTGCTGTGAACGAGGCTGGAGCAGCGAATGGCCAGCCAGCACCCAACCTGAATGGTATTCCGAACAATCAAGCGCCTCTGTTTACAGAATCAGACTACGGTTATTACGACAATGTTGATTATGCTGAGCTGTCAGGCAATGTCATCATCAATCAAGGCACACAGCATATAGCAGCAGAAAAAGTTTTGCTCGATTTGAGCAATGGTGTGGCGGCGGCTCAAGGCAATGTTATGTTTACTGACCAAGCGACCGGTCAGCGAAGACAATCTAATAGCACCCCGAACAGCTCTCTAAACACAGCGCAAACCGGCCTCAGTGCTCAGGCATCCCAAGGTGGACTTATCGGCGTCGCTGATAGCTTGAATTATAATACAGAAACAGGGCAATCAACGGCCACCGATGTGGCTTTTGCGAGTGTGGAACTGCAAGCACATGGCTATGCCAAACGCTTAAACAAACCCAATGACAGTCAGTATGAGTTAGATGAGGTGATGTTTAGCACCTGTCCACCTACAAATCGCAAATGGCAATTTGATGCAAAGAGCATTGACTTAGATACTGATACAGGTCGCGGTGAAGCCTATAACACCACCTTCCGTATCGCGGATGTACCCGTGTTTTATCTGCCTTATTTTAACTTCCCGATTGACAGTCGTCGCAGCAGTGGCTTTTTATTACCGAGTGCCAGTATCAGTAGTGAGAGCGGGCTTGAACTTGACGTGCCTTATTATTTTAATTTAGCACCCAATTATGATGCCACGCTCAATACTCATATTTATACCGATCGTAATCCCATGGTTTCAGGTGAATTCCGCTACCTAACCGAAAATTATGGCGAAGGTATTTTTAACGGCTCATACTTGCCCAATGATAAAGAATACAACGATGAAGATCGTACCAGCTTCTTCTATGATCATTATTGGTCATCCAGCAGCATTCCACGCCTGAGCGGTGACGCCAAATACAGCTATGTGTCAGATTCAGACTATCTCAATGATTTTGATACGTTGGGTTTATCAGACAGCACCATAAACTTACCGCGCCGTGCTCGGGTTAACTACTATAATGATTACGTTGACGGTGAATTGAAAGTAGAAACTTTCCAAACGCTAGACGCTTTTACCGATAGTGGTCAGCCATTAGAAGACAAAGACAAACCTTATTCACGATTGCCACAGCTCAAACTTGATTATCGACTGCCGTGGGCAAAAAACTTCGATATCACTGGTGTCAGTGATTCTGCTTATTTCAAAAAATCGATCGATGATGGGTCTGAAAATGAAAAAAGTGGCGCCCGTCTTTATAATAAATTAAGTGCTGTTTATCCAATCGAAAAATCATGGGGTTATATTAAGCCCCAGTTAAGCTTGCAACATCTTTATACCTCATATGATGAAGATAGCTTGGCCGATAATCAACTCAGTGACGAAGATGGCAGTCAGTCAGTATTTGTGCCGCAAGCCAGTATCGATGCGGGACTGAACTTTTACCAAGCAGGTTCACCTTTTGGTGCGTTTGACGATACCATGGGTGGCTATCAATTGCTGAGTCCGCGATTGAAATACACTTATTCGCCTTATAAAGACCAAAACGAGCTTCCTAACTTTAACACGCGTATTGCCTCTATCAATTACGAGCAACTGTTTTCAGACAGCTGGTTTTTAGGTCATGATCGTTTGCAGGATCTGCATTCATTTACTCCTGGTATCAATTATCGTTACATCGACGCAACGGGTGTGACACGTTTTGATGGTAGCATTGCAGAGCAATTTTATATCGATGAAGGACGTGTGACACTTGACGATGAGCAATCTGTCTTTAACTCTTCTTCTTCGGGGATGGTTTGGGATACCAGCACGCAGCCTTATAATAATTTTTGGGTTGATGTCAGTGGCGCGCTTACCAACAGTTATGATTTAAATTATATTACCACTGAGCTTCGCTATCAGCCGTCAGACAACAGCTTATTTAACGTTGGGTTCGTTAAGCGTCAACGTGACGAAAACACCAATCAGCTACCGCTCTCCGCTTTTACAGCCTCTGCGGTCTTTCCGATCAATAACAATTGGCGAGTCTTGGCTCAAGGCCAATATGATTATAATCGTGATAAAATGCTTGATTCGTTGGTCGGTGTTGACTATGAAGACTGTTGTTTTGGTTTTGCAGTTTATGGCCGTCGTTACTATAATGACCTCAACGTCAAAGACAAACCAACACAAGCAATCATGGCAGAGATTAGATTGAACGGACTTGGTAGCGGTAGCAGCCGCCTAACACGCTTACTCTCTGATAAAGTGCTGGGCTTTGAACCTGTCCAGACGGCATGGAAAGATTAATAAATCATCGTTCAGCCAGATTAGAGTATGATTTGCCTAGGGCGTGTTTGATATTCACGAATAGGCACTGCTGATCGCTAAAATGGTTCCAGACAAGGCGCAAGTCGATGATAATGTTAATACCTTAGCGAGACTTGCAACACAGTATTGGACAGTTTTAGTAATCAGCCCCAATCATAACAACACAGGGGACAGGACTCTTTTTTGCCGCTTCATTGCTAAAAATAGACGTATACAATGACTATACTCACTATCTTTACCTTCGAATCGCCTAAAAAATAGTCTCTGTCAGTGCCATGGTTGAACTATCAAACACGCCCTAGATATTTATAGAACATTTTTATAACCCTATTATGGACAACCCTGTCTAATATTTGACTTTCAAAAGTATGGGATAGAGTTAACCGACTACCATCCGATGCGATGACATTGATGAGGAGCATCATGAGATTTTTTTCTTTACGCCAGATTAGCCGAGCTGTACTGCTGTCTACGAGTGCCAGTGTTGCGCTTACATTGAGCGCCCAAGCTGCCACTGTTAATGCAGCAGCACAAGCAACGCCTTCTGCTGCACAAAGCAGCGTCAATCGTTTGACACCAGCCAATAGCACAGATGGTATTATTGCCTTGGTCAATGAAAACGCGATTTTGAAAAGCGAATTGGTCGCTGCTATCACGCAAACTCAAGCACGCGCAAAAGCTGCTGGCGAGCCTATAGCTAACTCAGCTCAATTACAATCTGAAGTCTTAAATGCACTTATCCTCCGTGAGCTACAGCTCTCCATGGTCAAACGTGTCGGTCTGAACCCTGACGAGGCAGCCATTAATCAGCGCCTTGGTCAAATCGCACAGGCAGAAGGACTTAGTAGCATCTCAGCATTACAGCAACGGCTTGACGCAGCACAACCTGGCAGCTATGCTGCTCTTCGCGCGCAATTGATCGAAGATGCTGCCATCCAAGCGCTACAACAACGCCAAATCACCAATCGGGTACGTATTAGTGAGCAGGATATTGATGCGTTTTTGGCCTCGCCTGAAGCCAAACGCCTAAACCAAAGTGAATATCAAACAATTCACGTGCGAGTTCCTTACATCGATGACTACAGCCGTCTGTCAGAAGCTCAACGTGCAGAAGCGCTGAAGGTAGCACAAGCGTTGCGTACTCGTCTACTTGTACCCAATGTCGATGTTGCTGAAGCCGTTGCTGCCAGTCAAGGCAACTATCCTATTCCACTACAAGGTGGCGACATGGGCTTTCATCAAGCGGCATCCCTACCTACAGAGCTGTCAAGTGAGATTACCAAGCTTGAGGTCGGCGCTGTCAGCGCACCGTTAGTAACCCCTGAAGGCATTGACATCATTAAGCTGGCTAATAAAAACTCCAGTGACACCGTATTGATACCGCAGTGGAATACTCGTCATATATTAATTAAGGTCGATGAACTGCAGACAGATGCACTTGCTGAGCAAAAGATCAATGACTTGTATGAGCAGCTACGTAGTGGCGCTGATTTTGCTGGTTTAGCATCAACTTATTCAGATGATCCAGGCTCCGCAGGTCGTGGTGGTGATCTTGATTGGGTCAGTGAAGACGATATGATCGGGCCGTTTGAAGCCGTTATGAAAAATACCGCGGTCGGTGATTATTCTGCTCCTTTTAAAACACAGTTTGGCTGGCATATCCTAAAAGTCGATGGCAAACGTCAGCAAGATGTGAGCGACCAATATCGTCGTAATATGGCGCGTCAAGCACTATATCAACGTCTAGCACCGCAAGCCAGAGAAGACTGGCTACAAGAGCTACGAGCAGGCGCTTATATCCAAGTGCTGGGTTAGTCTATTTCTGCACGTTATATTTGATCAAAAAAAGGATATCTGTTGATGCAGGTATCCTTTTTTATTTAGCTTAGGCATTTATCCACAAAGAAAAGCCCCGAACCTAGGGCGATTGGTTCGGGGCTATGGGGCTTCATATTGTTATTATTATTTCTTCCATGTTGACTCATCCTAAGTCATAAACAGTAACCTATAAAACAGCGGGCTGACCTGAATTTTATGATACTGTCTCAACACTGCATCCTTGCATGTCCTTGTGTTGATGGATGTATTATAGGTCAATCAGTTTCAGTCGACTAGAGGCCAAAGACCTTATTTAACGTAAGCATATGCTTACGTCCTAATCCCTAATCTTACTACATTATAATATAGTCGATACTGAATAAAGTGAATGCAGGATATGATGGCACAGGACGCGGATAGAAGGTAAGATTGCACTCTGTTAACACACACTTCTACGCTCTTCTGCATGCTCCTGTGAAACTTTTTCTCCTTCTTGTTTACCTTCTTCTATTTTCTTATCTGTTTCTTTGATATCTTCTGCTTCTGCCTTCGGTGCGTTTTGCTCTTGTTGACTGGTTTCTTCTGGCTCATATTGCAAAGTTGTCATGACAGGAAAATGATCGGAGCCGACTGAAGGCATACGCTGAATATCAACCACGGTAAAGCAGGCACTGTGAAAAATATGATCCAAAGCCCAGCGCAAAAATGGATAATCGACATGGAACGTATTGATAAAGTGCCGACCAATACGGGGATCCAATAATCCCGATATTCGTTGAAAACGTCTGGTCGTTTTTGACCATGCCACATCATTGAGATCACCTGCCAATATGGCTGTTTGCTCATTTTCTTTAATATGTTTGCCAACCGTCAGTAGCTCGGCATCGCGAGTGGTCGATTTGTCTGCTTCCGTTGGGCTTGGTGGCATAGGGTGCAGACAATACAACCAAATCACGCGACCACCTTGTAGACGCAGCTGTGTGTGAATAGAAGGTATGTCGTCAATCATTAAGTATTTAACTTCAGGGTCAATCAGTTCAAGCTTAGAATATAAATGCATACCATACAAATTATCCAGCGGTACTTTTACCGTATAAGGATAATCAGTCTCAATTTGATTGAGGGCTTTTTCCCATTTTTGATCACTTTCTAGGGTAATTAAAATATCAGGCTGTCTGTGCTTGACCAAATCAATCAGTTTGTGAGTGTCATCATTGGGCGTTAAGACATTTGAGACCATGATCTTAAGCTCGTGCGCTTGTCCTTCTAGCAAATCTTTTGCCTGTTGTACTTCTTTTTTCCATAGCTTGGTATAAGGCAACACCATTCTCAGTTGAAACGCTAACGTGATACTTAATGCCGCAAATAACAGCCATTGACCTAGCTGCCACTCTGACCAAAACGCCAACATGCCAATCCAAGCAATGACGCCCAGTACCATTATCTGAATACGTGGAAACTCAACACCACGTACCCACCAATTATCAAGTGGCAACCAGCCCCAAATTGTCACAAATGTGATGAACCCTGCTAGCCACTGCACGCTGGCATATAATAGTGAAAGATCCATAATATGTATTAACCGTTTATTAAAATGAGGACTGCATTAATGATACTGATCATCCATACAATAACAAAGATCTGCATAACGTTGACTAAATTGCCATAAGTACTTACTTTAGCATTTCGTAAGATTATCGCCTAATAGTGAGACTTAATTATGTGACGACTGCCATAAAACGTTACAATTTTATGCCACTCCGGATGGCAAACATAGCACGTCAAGCAGCTTGCTTTTATTACCTACCATAAAGCACTCAAACAAAAGTAAGTATCGACGTTATAATAATAACTTAAAGTTATAATAAACACAGGTAATAGTGTCTAAAAAACGTCTAAAAATTGCCAAAACGCCTTGCTTTTTGTAGCCATTCACGGCATTGTTATCGGCTGGCAATGCAATAAATAATGGTAACTAGGATTAAACTTCATGAGTAATTTGACAGTAGGTTTGGTAGGTTGGCGCGGTATGGTCGGGTCAGTATTGATACAACGTATGACTGAAGAAAAAGACTTTGACGGTATTACGCCTGTGTTTTTTTCGACCAGCAATGCAGGTGGTGATGCACCAAGTTTTGATGGTATTAAAACCAGCCAATTAAAAGACGCTCATGATATTGACACATTAGCAACCTGTGATGTAATCATTACCTGCCAAGGTGGCGACTATACGTCAAAAGTGCATCAGCCGTTACGTGATAGTGGCTGGACAGGCTATTGGATTGATGCAGCCAGTACATTAAGAATGGAAAACGACAGCATCATTATTCTTGATCCAGTCAACCGTGCTGTCATTGATAGCGCCCTAGCTAATGGTCAAAAAGACTTTATTGGTGGTAATTGTACGGTATCACTCATGCTAATGGCGATTGGCGAGCTGTTCAATAAAGGCTGGGTAGAATGGGTCAGTGCGATGACCTATCAAGCAGCAAGTGGCTCTGGCGCAAACAATATGCGCGAGCTAATCAACGGCATGGGTGTCTTGCATGACGCTGTTAAAGACGAGTTGGCTAACCCTGCTAGCGCTATTTTAGATATCGACAAAAAAATTGCTCAGACTCAACGTTCAGATGACTTTCCTACACAGTATTTCGGCGTGCCTTTGGCTGGTAGCTTGATTCCTTATATCGACGCCCAGCTAGAAAACAAGCAGTCACGTGAAGAGTGGAAAGGCGGTGTTGAAACCAATAAAATCCTTGGTAATTCTGAAGCCAATAATGTGCCAATTGATGGCATGTGTGTCCGCATTGGGGCGATGCGCTGCCATGCTCAAGGTCTGACCATCAAACTCAAAAAAGATATCCCATTAGAAGAGATTGAAGCCGCTCTTAAAAACAGCGGTAACGAATGGTTAGATTTGGTCGAAGACGATAAAGAAGCCACCATCAACCGCTTAACGCCAGTGGCAGTAACGGGTACGCTAACGGTCGCATTAGGTCGTTTACGTAAACTGAATATGGGGCCTGAATATCTAGGTGCATTTACCGTTGGTGACCAACTATTATGGGGTGCCGCTGAACCCTTACGCCGTATGCTCAATATCATCCGTGAACAAAAAAACTGAATCAAAGTTTTTTAAGATTTAATACAAAAGACTGAGTTAAAAAGACAGCGATTGCTGTCTTTTTTTTGCTCTATTTTTGCTGATAAGCAATCATCACTTCGTTGCGACGCATAAAGGGTAGCGTCCACGGTGGATTATAGCGTGCCAACTCAGGTGTACCCGTAACCGTTAAATTACGCTCTTGCATCCAAGCCTGTAATTGCTCCGTTTTTTCTGTGACTTTTTGGCTGCCTGCCAATCCTGAAAATTTGATAACCCCGTAATTTTGCGCAGGCACTTCCACGATCTCAACATTTGGGTTGTTTGGTTTGGGCAGCGTTTGCATTGTATAGCGACTCGGCATAGTAAACTGTACGCGCCATTGACCATCATTTTGTTGCATACTTACTGGTGCCGTCATCGCAATTTTTTGAGAGTCATTACTGTCTTTTTTGGTGTCAGGTTGCATCGTAACGGGTGCTGTCATCGCAATCTTACTACCGCCCCCACTGGGCGCTGTATTATTACCGAAAATATAGTCTGCTAGAATTTTAAATCCTTCGCGACTGGCGTCATTTTGGTCGCCTGTCACCCAAGTCTGTGCAACAACCTGCCTATCGTAATGACGCAATTCAAATTCGGCTGCTTGCGCCAAAACGGTGTAATTCGGCTCTTCAGTGGCCATAGCTGCTCCTGATATGAATATTAAACTACCCAATAATAAATAGCTTGTTTTGCTCATAGATTGTCTCCAGCGTCCAAAAGCAAGGTTTAAGGATTGACCACACTTCACGCACTACTTTTTCACTTTACCAATAACTCAATGACGTTGTCTGTGTCTTTTGGTGTTTTGATCGGTTCTAAGTAAACAAAATGCTTTCATCGTAGCCTACTATTGGAATGATTTTATACTTGCTGTTTACAAGCATGGCAGAGGCTGCAAAGCATTCATCCGAGTGGCACTGTAGCCTTTTTAAATTGGCTCGACTATATCCATAGCCCGACCGAATCAAATGGTTATATCCATGACACCTGAACATACATATCCAAAAAACAGCGAACAATGCTATAATTAGCGCCATTTTCATAGCTTAAATAGCGGTTATCATATGCAATTTGTCTTACATAAAACAGCCAGTGGCGAAACGCGTGCACGCCGTGGCACGGTTCATCTCAATCATGGCGACGTACAAACACCTGCGTTTATGCCTGTCGGTACTTACGGTACTGTCAAAGGTATGCTGCCACGTGATATCGAAGCCATCGGTGCAGATATTATTTTAGGCAATACCTTTCATTTATGGCTGCGTCCCGGCACAGAGGTTATCGATAAATTTGGTGGCCTACACAAGTTTATGCATTGGAACAAACCTATCTTAACCGACTCAGGTGGTTTTCAAGTATTCAGTCTAGGCGCTATGCGTAAAATCACTGAAGAAGGCGTTGACTTCAAATCTCCTATTGATGGTGCCAAGGTTTTTCTATCTCCAGAAAAATCTATGCAGATTCAATACAGCTTAAATTCCGACATTGTCATGCAGTTCGATGAGTGTACGCCTTATCCTGCGACTCATGATGAAGCCAAAAAGTCTTTAGAGCTGTCATTACGTTGGGGCCAGCGCTGCGTTGATGAGCATAACAAACTAGAAAGCACCAATGCTCTGTTTGGTATTATTCAAGGCAGTATGTACGCTGATTTGCGTCAACAATCACTCGATGGTTTGCTCAAGATTGGCTTTGATGGTTATGCCATCGGCGGCTTATCCGTTGGCGAACCAAAAGATGAGATGATGGATGTCTTAGATTATATGCCAAATGCGATGCCAGCAGACAAACCGCGCTATTTGATGGGTGTGGGCAAGCCTGAAGATATCGTCGAAGCAGTACGCCGCGGTGTGGATATGTTTGATTGTGTGATGCCAACTCGTAATGCGCGCAACGGTCATTATTTCGTCACAGGCGATACGGACAATGCGGGCGTGGTACGTATCCGCAATAGCCAATATCGCAATGATGACGGCCCACTAGACCCAGAATGTGATTGCTATACGTGTCAGAACTTTAGCCGTGCTTATCTATATCATCTGAATAAATGCAAGGAGATGCTAGGTGCTCAATTGGCAACTATCCATAATTTGCGCTACTACCAACGTTTGATGCAAGGCATTAGAGATGCGATTGAGCAAGATAACTTTGACGAGTTTGTAAGCGATTTTTATAGTAAACGCGGACAAACCGTTCCTGAGCTTAATTTGCGTTAATCTAACGATGGCTTAATAACAATTTTATTAAGTCTATTGAAACCTAAAAATGCCAGTCAGTAAAAACTGACTGGCATTTTTTTGTGATATTTCGAATCTTTAAAATTTCAAAGATTTTAGTAAATGTGATCGTCTGGCAATTGATCCATTGCAATATCAGGATGTTTTCTCAGGTGCAGAATTGAAGCAATTAAACCACCCCATATAAGCAGCATTGAAATAATCATAAAAATAATCGCTGAAGTACTCATAATAAATTCCTATTAAAATTTCGATCTGGTTAGAGGCTATCATCAATCAAGCGAGATTTATCATCCTCATCATCATGTCGACCTCTAATACGAGTGAGGATAAACGCTCCTAATCCGAAGAATACGACAACGCCCCAACCAAATAACAATAAGATAGAGGTCGAGTAACCTTCATATGGCTCTTGAACCAAATTGATAAGCTTTAGACCCAAAGCAATAGTCAATACCGTTGGCGTGATAACTGTTAGCATAAATATCCAAGCGCCGCCTAGTTTGACACTAGAAATACGATTGATATGGTCAAGTAAGCCTGGGATTTTTTGACGGTTAAACCATGTGACGCAAACAATTGACATCAAACCACCAGCTACGATACCAATATTATTAGCGAAATGATCGATCACATCAACCAGTACGAGTGAGCTACCAGTAGAGAAGGCAACAATAGATATAGCAGCACAGACTCCACCAATCACAGCAACTGCCTTTTTGCGTGACCAATCAAACTTGTCTTGGAAAGCAGAAATAGGTACTTCAAGAATACTGATTAACGAGCTAATACCAGCAACCACTAAAGAACCGAAAAATAAGAAACCAACGAAATCTCCACTGGCTCCCATCGTAGAGATGATTTTAGGGAAGACAAAGAACGCCAAGCCAACACCACCACTAGCGACTTCTGCGACATCTTGACCTGTCGACATTGCCATAAAACCAATCGCAGCAAAGATACCGATACCAGCAATAAGCTCAAAAGAAGAGTTAGCAAAACCTACCACTAAGCCTGCGCCAGTTAGGTTGGTATTCTTTTTGAGGTATGAGGCATAAGTTACCATGATACCAAAACCCACTGATAGTGAGAAAAACACATGGCCATAGGCAGCAAGCCAAACGTTAGGATCTTTCATTTTCTCCCAATTTGGCTCAAAAAAAGCATTTAAGCCAATTGCAGCGCCAGGTAAGCTAAGTGCTTTGAACACCATGATACCGAACAATACAATTAACAGTGGAATACAGATTTTATTGGCAAGCTCAACACCTTTACGGATACCGCCAAACATAATCAATATGGCCAATGCCCAAACAATAATGAGACCAGTAAACATCTGTGGTACAAATACTGAGGTCAATTCTCCTGTATGTTTTACAAAGTCGCTGACGAAGAAGGTTGTGGTATCCTCACCCCATTTTTGACCAAAAGAGAAAAACATATAGCTGCCCGCCCAAACAATAACGGCAGCATAGTAAATGGCAATTACGAAAGAGACGAGCGTCTGCCACCACCCTATAAACTGGGCATTTTTTACCATTTTTTTGTAGGCACGCGGTGGAGCTGACCGATATTTATGTCCGATAATATAATCTAGAAATAATAGCGGGATACCTGCAGTTAATAAAGCAATAAGATACGGCACCATAAATGCCCCACCACCATTATCATAAGCCACATATGGAAAACGCCATATGTTACCTAACCCGACAGCTGAACCGACAGCGGCTATAATAAATCCAGTTCTACTGGACCAATTTTCCCTTTGCTCTGCCATACGACACTCCTAAAATTCAATTATAATTCCCTTTAAGTTATCAAACTCGTCAAAAGACCAAGATAGATACTTAAAGAGACTACAAATTAGCGGTTGGTTAAAATAAGTTACTAGAATCTAACAGTACATGACTAGGAAGTTTCTGCTAAGCGACCAAAAAAGTCAAGCAGTTATAAACATAAAAAGCCATAACGATTGGTTATGGCTTTTTATGATTTTGTCTTTATTTGACGAGTGTTTGCCAAATAATACATCTATACGCTATATAATCTTAAGTAAATCTAATCAAATTTCTAGCGTACCACGCCTCGGCTGCTTTTCTGTAGTGAATCGATGAGCAGTTGAATTTTTGGCTCTTTTGGCAACAACTCATTATTCAAGATTTCAAGCGCTTGCGCAATCGTTAACCCAGATCTAAAAATCGTACGATAAGCCTGGCGTAACACATCAACCGTGTCTTTTGACCAATCTTTACGGCGCATTCCCTCGATATTGAGACCATGCGTTTTTGCTGGATTGCCCGATACCATAGTAAAGGCAGCCACATCTTTTAAAATCAAAGTGGCACCACCGATCAAACTATAATCATCGACACTACAAAATTGATGGATACCTGAGTTTCCACCAATGATGGTATGATTGCCAATATTCACATGACCTGCAACACCAACGTTGTTGGCCAATACGTTATGATCACCAATCACACAATCATGAGCCACATGAGTATTAACCATTAGTAGATTATAGCTACCAATTTTAGTCAGTTCACTGTCTTGTGTTGTACCACGGTGTAAGCTGCACGCCTCACGAATAGTATTGTGATCACCGATTTCAAGCCACGTGCGTTCACCAGCATACTTCAAATCCTGTGGATCTTCGCCAATACTTGCGAACTGATAGAACTGATTGTGTTGACCGATACGAGTCAACTTGGCCACGACCACATGCCGATGCAACACCGTATGTGCGCCAATTGAGACCTCATCACCGACGATACAATATGGGCCAATGATGGCAGTCTCATCAATCTGAGCGGACGGTGAGATGAGTGCTGTTGGATGTATCTGACTCATAATGTAGGCCTTTGTATCATCTGATGCGAATAAATGGTAAAACAAATACAGCCAATTTAACCTTATTAGATAAAATAAGAGTAACTCTGCTGTTAAACATGATTATTGATTGCAATTTTTGCTGCCCATTTGAATAGAATGCTTTGGTCAATGATGGGCATAATAGCAACAAATAAATACTACTGCTCTTGACGGGCAATCATTATCTGGGCACTGGCAGCAAGCTCATCTTCGACATGTACCGTACAATCAAACTTATAAATACCATGCTTTTGCATGACTGTTTTGGCTCGAATAATCAGCTGATCACCAGGAATAACTCGGCGCTTAAAACGAACCTTATCAACACCTGCAAACAGATATAGATAGCCGTCTTCTGCCGTTAATCCTGCGCTAATAAACCCGAGCACGCCTGATACTTGTGCCATCGACTCTACCATCAATACGCCTGGCATAATCGGCTCATCAGGAAAGTGCCCATTAAAAAACTCTTCATTAATAGTCACATTCTTAATACCGGTAATACATTCTCCGGGCGTGCAAGCAATGATCTTATCTACCAGCAAAAAAGGATAGCGGTGTGGCAAGTAATGCTTGAGGGTATGATAAGTTAATGGCAGCGTGAGACCTTGCTCAGCCAAGCTTTTAACATCTTTATCAGTTGGGGTATCTATATCGTTACTGCTCATAATGGTACTTCCTTGCTATGTTTTTAATCTTTATGGCTTATTTTGTTTGTATTTGCGCCAATCAATCCCGACCAAGCTGACGAAAACGTACCGCAGCACGTCGCCAGTTAGCAGTTGGCATGGCCGCCGTTCCAGAAGAATACGAACCAGCCGTTTTGATGGATTTGGTTACCATTGTCATTCCAGATAAAGTGACATCATCGGTGATTTCGATGTGACCTGTAATACCGACAGCGCCCCCAATGATACAACGCTTGCCTATACTGGTACTACCAGCAATGGCTGTTTGGGCAGCGATGGCAGTACCATCACCGATACGCACGTTGTGGGCAATTTGTACTAAATTATCAATGATAACATGATTGCCGATGACCGTATCATCGATGGCACCGCGGTCTATACAGGTTTGGCTACCAATGCGCACATGATCGCCAATCACTACTCGTCCTAGCTGAGCAATGCGCTCCCAGCCAGTGGTACTAGGATCTCTGGTTGGGGCAAAACCAAAGCCTTCTGCGCCAACACTCACACCAGCATGTAACCTCACATGGCTACCAATGACACTATTATGGCCAATAACGACTTGGGATTTAATCACACAATCATGGCCGATATCAGTATTTGCTTCAACCACCACATGAGCATAAAGTGAGCTGCGTGCACCAATTTGCACATGATCGCCAATCACACAAAAAGGACCAATATAAACCTGATCGCCAATAACTGCACTATCGGCAATCACAGCGCTAGGATGAATACCATTAAGCCCTGAATCCTGAGCAAAAATCTGACTGGCACTGGCATAAGCCAAATATGGACTTGCCACTACCAGTGCGACAGCTGTTTTTGGAACTTGATCCCGATACTCTTCGGTAATCAACACTGCTCCTGCCTGACTACGCGATAAACTAGAAATATAGTGAGGATCCGCTAAAAAGCTCAATTGCTTATTATCAGCAGTAGTTAAACTGCCAATACTGCTGAACTCGTGACACAACTGCTCCGCATCGATTTCGGCCTTATTGATAATAGGCTGACGCTGTTCAATTCGAGTGATAAGTTGCTCAATCGTTATCATAGTTGCTATTAGTATTATTATAAATATTATTATGAATAAGACGGTCGCCAAGCTAAAAACTCACTTGGCGACCTACTGATATTGCACTAACGCTTCGTTCATTTAAATAACTTTGTCTCGTTGATGAGAGGAACCAGAACAATTATATTAAATTAGAACGTATTACCAATTTGGAACTGTACTTTTTCCGTCTCATCGCCTTCTTTATCACCAATAGGCATCGCATAACTGAGTGAGATCGGGCCAATGGGCGTATACCAAGTCACACCGGCACCAGCACTAAAGCGCATCTTATTGTCTTGCGTCAATAATGGCACATCCGTATCAACACCTGTACTAGGATTAATGAAAGTGCGATCTTCTTTATCAGTGGTATCAAATACCTGACCACCTTCAGCAAATAACACGGGACGTACTTGATCTGCCCAATCACCCTTAAAAGGCATTGGTAAAATCAACTCACTACCGAAACTGACCAACGCATTACCCCCAACTTCTTCTGAGGAAAATGTTTGATTAGCGGAGTCATTGACTGCATCAAAATAGGCTTGTGATTTTGGTCCAAGCGTTGACGCTTCATAGCCACGCACTGAGCCATAACCACCCGCATAAAAGTTTTCATAGAATGGCAAATCATTACCATAACCAAGTCTAGTATAACCGCGCGCTACCCAGTCTTTGTAAAATGGATAATAGACATTACCCTGATAAATGAGTTTCTGATAATTCGTATCACCTAGACCAATGGTCGCATCAACCTTATGGCTCATCCCTTTAGTCGGGAACACAGGACGATCTAAGGTGCTGTAATCCCAGCCAAACAGTAAATTGTAAGTTTGATAGTCATTTTTGAAGCCAGTACGACCTTCAAAATCGCCTGTGAAGTCTTCAAACGTACCACCGTCATCAATAATTTGCTGTACGTTTGATACACCGAGGAAACGACCGCCACGTACTGAGGTATTATCGACGTTTAGACCAGCGCTAACACGCTTGGTTTCATCAACAGGATAGCTGTAATTCAGCGTGGCACCATAAGCATCCGTAACATAGTTACTCACGTTTCTATCATCGTACTTGGTTTCACGATAATAAGCGCTCAAACCTTGCGATACTCCATTTTCAGTAAAGTAGGGATCGGTATATCCTAAGCTATACGAGTCACGTGTCTCTGATCGGGACAATGCCGCTTTGACGCGGTTACCCGTACCCATAAAGTTGTTTTGGGTTAAATCTAATTGGAAGGTGACACCGCCACTTTGCGAATAGCCTGCAGCAATCGTTGAGCTACCAGAAGGCTGCTCTACAACGGTATAGCTAACATCTACTTGATCTGGCTGGTTAGGTACTGGCTTCACATCGACATTGACGGCCTTAAAAAATCCTGTACGCATCAATCGTGTGCGTGACAACTGAATTTTTTCACTAGACGCAAGCGAGCCTTCTAGTTGACGCATCTCACGGCGCAGTACTTCGTCTTGAGTTTTGATATTACCCGTAAAGTTGATACGGCGAACATAAATAGGACGGGCAGGGTCGATAAAATAGTCAACTTCAACCACTTTGGTTTCATCATTGATACGTGGTACAGGTCTGACCTGCGCTAAATAATAACCTTCATTGCCATAACGGCTTTTAAGCGCTGCAGTCGTCTCATCTAGCTTGGCTTGCGAGTATTTTTCATTCGGGGCAAAAGTGACCAGCTCTTTTAGCTCATTGGTGTCAAAAGTCGGCTTACCTAAGAAATTCACTTCACCAAATTGATATTGCTCGCCTTCGGTGAGACTTACTTCGATAAAGACGCTGCTTTTATCTTCACTGATATTAAGTACGGCATTGTCTACGGCAAAACGCACATAGCCATCATTTTGGTATAGTGCTTTTAGGTTTTCCAAACTGGCAGCCAGCTTTTCTTTGGCATAACGATCAGATTTAGACAGCAGGCGTGTCCAAGAAGATTCTTTGACAGCAAAAATGTCTTTGATTTCTTCATCGCTAAAGTGAGTGTTACCAATCACATTGATATCCACGACTTTGGCAGGCTTGCCTTCAATAAAGCGCACGTCAAGCTTGACACGGTTGCCATCTAGCAGCGTTTGGTTAACCTCAATATTACTGTTGTAATAACCTTGGCTAATGTACTGCTGCTGTAGCTCATTGGCGACGCCCTGTAATGTGGCCTGCTTCAATACATTACCAACAGACAGACCCGCGTTACCTAATCCTTGCTCAAGCCCTTCTTTTGGGATGAGTTTATTGCCTTCAAAATTTACCTCAGCGATGGTTGGGCGTTCAACGACATCAAATCGTAACTGACCACCTTCGACACGGCTTTGAATATCGGCGAAGTTTTCGGTCGCATATAGCGCCTTAATACTGGCCGCCAAACTACTGTCATTAACCGTATCCCCTACCGAAATAGGTAGAACCGGATAGAGGCTATCGGGGGTTAGGCGTTGTAGACCATTGAAACCGATGTCAGTTACTACAAATTCTGCAGCCTGTACAGGCATACTCATCATCGCTACAACTAACGGCAACCCTGCCGCGCTCATAAATAAAGGCGTACGCATAAACACTATCCGTCAATAAAAAACTTGCTTAAGTTAAGTTAAAAAGCCCGTATTGTCCAGCCCATTTCACATGGAATCTTAAATTCACGCACGGCAGACTCAGAACACTTTATATAAAATGCATCACAAAATAAACTAAAAATTACGATTAGTACAGAGTTCTTGACACAAAACACCTTGCCTACTCTGTCAACAATCAGTGCCCAATAACCACAGAACCATTAGTATATCGCGCCTTGTCAATCATATCGACCAGCCCTCCATCAAAACAGACGACTAATATCATTACCAATTGCTAACACCATGAAACCTGCCAGCAAGAGTAAACCAATATTTAGACCCACCATTTGCACCCCTTCTGAGAGTGGCTTGCCTCGAATCAGCTCAATAAGATGATAAACGATGTGACCCCCATCTAATACCGGAATAGGCAAAAGATTTAGGACAGCGAGACTCAGACTGATCAAAGCCGCTGTAGACAATACCATCTGCCAGCTAATATCGAAGCTTTGTTTGGCAACTTTGGCGATGGTAATCGGCCCTGATAAATTGTCCAAGCCTATCATACCTGACAGCATTTTACCCATGGAGCTTACCGTCATCACCGCTAACTGCTCGGTCTTTTCAAACGATTTAACCAGCGACTCACCCGGGCCATAGACCACTGTTGTTTTATATGCGTCAGGGATGACAATTTCAGACTGTGCCACCATAGCACCAATCTGCCCATAATCGTTACCTAAATTGTCTTTTTTACCTTGTGGCATGATCTGTAGCTGAACAGGCTTATCATCGCGCAACACCGTAAAATTAAGTAGAACTTCAGGGTTATCACGGATGATACGCGTGGCACTGATCCAGTCGCTGATTTCTTCGCCATTGATAGCAGTAATGCGATCACCTTCTTTTAGACCTTGGCGACTGGCCGCGCCATCAGGCGTCAAATCACCCACTATTGGCGCAATTTGTGGCTGCCACGGTAGCATACCAAAGCTGGTCAACGCGTCTTTACCTTGTGCCGCGCCTTGCATAAATTGCTGTACTGGTGCTTGATAGGTTTTGGTCAAGTTTTCACTTTGTCCATCCGACTGCATGGTAATACTGACAGTATCTGTCTCCCCCATACGTCCAGCAAGACGATAGTTGATACCTTCCCACGTCTCTACTTTATGACCATCAATCGCAACGATTTTATCACCAACTGGCAACTGCGCCATTGCAGCTGGCGTATCAGGTAACACTTGCCCAATTTTAGTCGCCAGCTGCTCTGATGGGGTCATAAACAATACCCAAAATAGCGCAATAGCAATGACAAAATTCATGATAGGACCGGCCGCGACAATCGCAATTTTTTTGAGCGGATGCTGATGATTAAAGGCTAAATGCCGCTCGTTTTCTGCCACATTCCCTTCACGCTCATCGAGCATTTTGACATAGCCACCAAGCGGCAGTGCTGAAATACGATAGTCAATGCCGCTTTTTTTGCTGGTCCAACCAAAAAGCTTGGGACCAAAACCAATAGAGTAAGTCAACACTTTAACGCCGCAGAGTCTCGCCACGATATAATGACCCCACTCGTGTAGGGCAATGAGCGGACCTAAGACAAATATTGCCGCAAGGAGCGTTAACAAAAACGTCATGATCTTTTCTCGATTAAGTTACTCTTGATACAATTATGCCAGCTTTTTGACGAGCGTCTCGGTATGACAGCGTGCTATTTTATCAATTGCCAATATATCTTCTATATCAGCCCGCTCATTTAATAAAGGTACTTTTATCTCAGTCAGGGCTTGTTCACTGATATCCGCAATATCCGTTAGACGAATTTTTCCATCCAAAAACGCAGCGACTGCAATTTCATTAGAAGCGTTTAGCACAATAGTCGCCTGCGTACCTGCTTTCATCGCTTGACGAGCAAGACGTAGGCAGGCAAATTTTTGTAAATCAGGCTCAATAAACTCCAATCCACTGAGTGCATATAAATCTAAAGGCTGTGAACCGCTATCAATACGATTCGGGTAGCTAAGTGCATGGGCGATTGGAGTTTTCATATCTGGACTGCCCAACTGCGCTAAAAAACTGCCATCGCTATATTCTACCATCGAGTGGATAATGCTTTGTGGATGAATCACCACATTTATTTTATCTTCAGGCAAATCAAATAGATGACAGGCTTCTATCAACTCAAGACCTTTATTCATCATGGTGGCAGAGTCGACCGATATCTTTTGACCCATTGACCAATTTGGGTGTTTGACGGCTTCAGCGATACTTGCTTGCTGCATCTGCTCAAACGATTGCTGCAAAAAAGGACCACCAGATGCGGTCAACCATAGTCTACGTACACCGTGATCTGGCTGATGAATCTGGGTGTTGTCTTGTTGAATAGCCAGTGGCAGACACTGAAAAATAGCATTGTGCTCAGAGTCGAGCGGTAGCAAAGTCGCATTATGCGTTTTGACCGCACTAATCATCACTTGCCCTGCCATCACCAGCGCTTCTTTGTTGGCCAATAAAATACGTTTGCCTGCACGAGCGGCGGCTAAGGTCGACGGTAGACCTGCTGCGCCCACAATAGCAGCGACCACCGTATGGGTTTGCGAATCGGTGGCAATATCTACTAGCCCTGCCTCGCCCCCTACCACATCAATAGTAAGGCCAGCCGCCATGAGACGCTGGGCAAAATCATCGACCGCTGCCGTCGGTACGCTGACACGCTTAGGCAAAAACTGCTCACAGAGCGCAAATAACTTATCTAAACGGTGATAGCCTGACAAAGCGTAGACTTCATAATGGTGTGGTTGCGCTGCTAAAATAGCCAACGTACTATCGCCAATCGAGCCTGTCGCGCCTAATACGGCGATGCGTTGCGTCATAACAATCGGTGCCTATCAATAATACTGCGAAAAGTAAAATAAAAAACCAAGAAAACGTGGTAACTATTAAAGTAATGTATCTGTTTTATTTAGAATCGATTATATATAGCAGCAAAGTCAAACCCCTACTGACCTACAGTCAACCCACTATAAAGTTAGTAAGCACATTCATTTTTGAGATTTATATTACTATTAAACCTAGCTGCTGCATCACCCAAAAACCAAGCGCAAATATT
This sequence comes from Psychrobacter vallis, assembly GCF_904846715.1. GTDB lineage: Bacteria > Pseudomonadota > Gammaproteobacteria > Pseudomonadales > Moraxellaceae > Psychrobacter > Psychrobacter vallis. The sequence continues at coordinate 31,331 of NZ_CAJHBU010000003.1, read as the reverse complement.
GGTGTGGCAGACAATAGCGAATCAATACGATCAAGGACACCACCATGCCCAGGTAGAATCGTTCCTGAGTCTTTTACACGGGCGCGGCGCTTAAGCATTGACTCAAACAAGTCACCAAGTACGGACGCCAAAATCGTCAAAGCTGATAACGAGACAAATGCAACCAATGACACACCCGTTAATTGCAGCTTAAAGACGCTAATGGCGACAACAACCAGCAAACCAGTGACTAAACCACCAGCCAGCCCTTCTATACTCTTATTAGGTGAGACATTCGGTGCCATTTTGTGACGACCGAGCTTACGCCCAACAAAATAAGCCCCACTATCTGTACACCACACCAATAAGAACACATAAAACAACCACCATGCTGACAGTTGCCACAAGTAAAACATCGCGGTAATGCATGCAATCAATATCACAGCACCCATCAATGCCAACTTCTTGCCGTACCAATTGGTGTGAGTTGGAAAAGCTCTTACCCAAGACAGTGCCATCAACCATATTACTAATGAAGCGGCCCACCAAAACAGCCACGTTACTTTGAATATAAGTGATACCAATGTCAGTACCAAGACCAATAAGACAAACAGCGCAGGCTGCCGCCATTTTGGCATCAGCTTTGTCCATTCGTGAGCAGAAATTATGACGCCAATCGCTAGAAGCGGTGCAAATAAGATAGGGGTTTGGCTCGCAAACATTGCAATACCAACGATAATAACGAGAATAACTGCCGTCTTAATTCGTTGCCACATACTTATTGAACCTTATACTTATAATAATAAAAAATGCATGGTCAAAAAGTGCATTATAGCAGGTAATCTACAATCGCCTTCTAGGGCATTTCCTCATAGCAACTAACACTCATTAAAACGGTTTATTATTTCACAAACAAGCAGTATTAACTACTGATAGAATATTAGCTTTGTAGGATACTACGCAAACCCTTTAAACAGGTCTATTAAACAATCAATATCCTAACGAAATTGTTGCTCCGTCACGACCTGTTCACTGGTTTTGCCAAAGCGGCGTTGGCGCTGGGCAAACTCCGTTACCATCATTTCCAGCTCACTTGCGGCAAAATCCGGCCATAGTGTTTGGGTAAAGAACAGCTCTGCATAAGCGGCTTGCCACAATAAAAAATTAGAGAGTCGATACTCACCGCCCGTCCGTATCAACATATCTACTGCGGGCGCATCGGCCAGCTGAACGTACTCACCAAGCAGCTCAGTATTGACATCTTCAGCACGCAACTGACCTGCCTGTACTTGCTGTGCTAACTGTTTTGCGGCATGCGCAATGTCCCACTGCCCACCATAACTGATGGCGATCACTAGCGTCATGGCATCAAACGCCGCCGTTTTTGCTTCAGCATCTGCCATTAATGCTTGTAAATCAGCGCTAAGATGACTGCGATCACCGATAAAACGTAAGCGAATACGGTACTCATTCATGCGCGGCATTTGCTCATTGATAGTCAATGCCAACAGCTGCATCAATAACATTACTTCACTGGGTGGACGTTGCCAATTTTCACTAGAAAAAGCAAATACTGTCAATACCTCAATTCCTGTCTCGACACAATACTCGACAATAGGATCTAACGCCTCTTTGCCAGCCACATGCCCTTGGCCTTTGCCCAAATTATGGGCTTTGCCATAGCGGTTATTACCATCCATGATAATGGCAATATGGCGCGGAAGAATAGCAGAAGTCGAAGGGACTGACATAGACATAGGAAAACTTACTTATTGTTAAGGTAAAATAATAATAGCCTGTAATAGATCAGTTAAAAAGTATAGATCATATAATTCACAAACTTATCACAAATCAAGATTTTTATAGTTTGCGAAATATAGGCCATCAAATATCATTGATACCATTGCCGAAAATTTTAGTAGCAAGGAAAGAGAGTATCAGTACTATATCTAGCAGCACTGTGTTTATTTTATAGTAAATTCACTATATCGTACCAGTTGACATAATAATAAGCAGCCAATAGCGATAGCGCATTGGCTGCTTAACTGTAAAAAGAAGGCTCAACTGTTGTTGCTATAAATAACAACGCGCTAATGGTTAAACGTCCATCAAATCACTTTCTTTTTTACTCAGACGGCTATCAATAGTCTCAATATATTTGTCAGTAATTTTTTGAATGTCATCGCTAGCACGGCGCTCTTCATCTTCTGAGATTTCTTTTTCTTTTGCCAACTCTTTGATGTCATTCATCATATCACGGCGGATATTACGAATAGATACGCGGCTGCTCTCAGCTTCTCCGCGGGCAAGTTTTTGCATGTCGCGGCGTGTTTCTTCTGTCAAGGCTGGCATCGGCACACGAATCACGTCAGCTGTCATTGGGTTCAGACCTAAATCGGCTTCGCGAATGGCTTTATCGATCGCTTGCACCATGGTACGATCAAATGGCTGTACCAGTAGTGTACGCGAGTCTTCAACGTTCACACTAGCCACTTGGTTCAGCTGTGTCGGAGAGCCATAGTAGCTAACCATTACACCTGACAACATACCTGGGTGCGCACGACCCGTACGAACTTTACTAAAAGTACTCTCAAGCGCTTCCAAGGTTTTTTGCATGCGCGCTTCGCCGTCTTGCTTAATCTCTTTGATCATTATGTGTCCTTATTTATCGCTACCGACAAATCATTCATTATTGTTGGTTATAAAAAACTATTAAGGGATATATTGCTATCTTAGGGCGTATCATCCGTTAATGATAAACGCGCGTGCCTTCATTTTCGCCCATAATGACATTTAATAATGCATTGGGTTTGGTCATATCAAACACTTGTAGCGGCACGTTATGCTCACGGCATAGAGCAATAGCGGTTAGATCCATGACGCCAAGCTTTTGCTCTAACACTTCATCAAACGTTAAACCATCGTATTTGACTGCATCGGAATGTAGGCTTGGGTCTTTGTCATAAACACCATCGACTTTGGTCGCTTTCAAAATCAAGCCCGCTTCGATTTCGATACCGCGCAAACAGGCAGCGGTGTCTGTGGTAAAAAACGGATTGCCAGTGCCAGCGACAAAGATACAAACTTCACCATTTTTAAGATAGCGAATCGCGTTACGGCTGCTATAGCTTTCGGTGACTTCGCCGATGGGTAATGCTGACATTAAGCGCGTTTTAATATTACGGCGCTCAAGTGCATCACGCATTGCAAGCCCATTCATAACCGTCGCGAGCATACCCATCTGATCACCAGTGACACGGCCAACCAAACCTTCTTTTTGTAATTGCGCGCCGCGATATAAGTTACCACCACCCACAACAATCCCAACTTGCACGCCCAGTCCACGCAAGTGAGCGATAGACAAGCTCATCTTATCAAGTACTTCGGTATCAATACCCATGTCTTTACCTCCAGCTAACGCTTCACCAGAGAGTTTCAACAAGATACGAGAGTAACGCGGGTTTTTGTCAGACATGAGGTCACCTTGTTAGCATTAAATTATAATTACAGTCATTGGTAAAATACAAATAGCGCTTGCCCAGCGCGCCATACTTAATGATGGGTGTATTTGAAAGGCTAAATCGCGCTAATTGTAGCAAAAACTGCCTGCTCTTGGGCAATTTTCACTTGTATATTACAGGGATTTTTATCCTTTATAGCTGGCAAATAAATCATATTCGCTAGCATCATCAATCGTCACCGTCAAAAACTGCCCGACTTTTACTTGAGCATTAATCTCATCGACATAAACACGACCGTCAATCTCTGGCGCATCCGCATAGCTACGGCAAATCGCAATATTCTCATCGCTATCAATGTCGTCAACCAAAACCATTAAGGTCTTGCCAACTTTTTCTTGTAACTTTTGTGCAGATATGTCTTGCTGTAGCGCCATCAAACGCTCATAGCGTTCTTGCTTCACTGCTTCAGGGACGTGATTTGGCAAGTCATTGGCAACCGCGCCTTCAACTTCTGAATAAGTAAATGCGCCAACGCGATCAAGACGCGCTTCAACCAGCCAATCGAGCAAACACTGAAAATCTTCTTCGGTCTCACCTGGGAAACCAACGACGAAGGTCGAGCGAATGACGATGTCAGGGCAAATCTCACGCCACGCTTTGATACGTGCCAGCGTGTTTTCGCTATGCGCAGGACGTTTCATGGCTTTTAAGATGCTATGACTGGCGTGTTGAAAAGGTATGTCTAAATAAGGCAGTAGCTTTTTTTCGCCCATGAGTTCAACGACTTTATCGACATGCGGATACGGGTAAACGTAATGCAAACGTACCCAAATGCCTAAGTCATTCAACGCTTGGCACATATCATAAAACTTTGATTTGAGCGGCATACCGTTCCAAAAACTGGTCTTGTATTTCAAATCCAGTCCATACGCAGAAGTATCTTGCGAGATAATCAGTAACTCTTTTACGCCTGCGTTTTTGAGCGCCATTGCTTCATTCATTATGCTATCAATCGGGCGCGAAACCAAGTCACCACGTAAGCTTGGAATGATGCAGAACGTACAACGATGGTTACAGCCTTCAGAGATTTTAAGATAAGCATAATGACTTGGGGTTAATTTGATACCCGCCTCATTGATCAAATCTATTTTTGGGTCGTAATTGGCATCCAAACTACGATTTGGCTTAGGCACGTGTTGCGCAACCGCTCTAATCACTTCATCATAAGCATGAGCGCCAGTCACTGCTAGGACGGCGGGATGCATTTCACGGATTTTCTCTGCTTCTTTACCCAAACAGCCAGTAACAATCACTTTGCCGTTTTTACTAATGGCTTCACCGATTGCGTCAAGCGACTCTTGTACCGCTGACTCAATAAAGCCGCATGTATTGACCACGACAAGATCTGCCCCTTCATAATCACTGGCCACTTGATAACCATCACGGCTAAGCTCTGTGATAATACGCTCACTATCCACCAGTGCTTTTGGACAACCTAACGACACAAAACCAATCTTTGGTGCCGCACTTACTGGCGCGTTGGCAGTCGCTAACGTTGCATCGCTACTTTGTGCAATACTACGGTTTTGATTGTGGTTGGCTTTATGATGGTAGGGTTGGCTACTGTCTGATAATTCTTGCTCTTTTGCCATGATTGGTTTGGCAGGATTAAAAATAGTGGCAGGATTCTTAGGAGCGTCTTTAGATAAGGTAGAAGCTGACTGTGAGGTCATCGTAGTCGTATTCATCGACTCGGTAGAAGTTTTGGGCATGGCTGACCTTGCTAGAGAGAAATTGGCTATGCGCATTGTACGTTTTTTTTGCAAAAATCGCCAGTTTTGCCGTTCTATAGTGTTGATTTGTGGTTAAATATTATATCAAGCATCCTTTTTTTAGGCTCTACCTATGACAACCAATTTGAAAACGGTAAGACCGACACCTGACTTAGCCTTTATATCACAGCATCTGTTCACAGCTATCTTATGGGTCGATGATACCCTCTCCATCACTTGGTTGAATGCTCAAGCCGAACACCTACTTGCTATCAGCAGTGGCAGATTACTCAATCAGTCTGTCTTGACATTGCTGGCACCTGAGGAGCTAAAATCACAAAACAGCTCAACCATTCATAACGACGATACAAGCGAGCAAATGATAGAAGAGCAAATCTGCTCTTTAACCGAACGTTTTTATCAAGCAAAGCAGTACCAGCAACCATTCATTGATCACGATCACATCATAAGCACTCCGTTGAATGGTAATTTGCCCCTCTCAATCGACTACAGTGTGACGCCTGTCATTTATGAACAGCAGACTTATTTTATTATTGAAATATGGGGCAAAGATCGCCAAAGTCGCATATCAGAGGAGCAGCGCCAACAACAGCAATATGGTGTTGCCCGTCATATGTTACGCTCGGTCGCCCACGAAATAAAAAATCCGCTTGCTGGCATTCGCGGTGCGGCGCAACTGTTACAGCGACAGTTTATTAAATTCAGTGACGTGGCGACATTTGACCCTCAATCTTCTGGGGTTATCTCCCATCCAACGTCTATATTAAACCATAACAACAACCTGCAAAAAACCGCGATAAAACTTCGTAACTATACCGATATCATCATCTCAGAGACAGATCGCTTAACCCATCTTATCGGGCAGTTTCTTGGCTCCAATCAACTACCAAACTGGCAAACTCTTAATATTCATGAGCCACTAGAGCACGTATTAACCTTGATACGCAATCAGTATCCACAAGTGACACTACAGCGCGATTATGATTTATCGTTGCCTGAGTTGCAGGCTGACAAAGACCAGTTGATTCAAGTGTTTTTAAACCTGATTAACAACGCTTGTGAATCGATGACAGAGTTCGAACAAACATTACCGCAAAAAGAACCACCCAAACCGAAAACCTTATCCTCTTCTAGTTCACAAATAGACCGTAATACTGACGACTGTCATTACCAGCCAACGCTACATATTCAAACACGAGTGGCCTTTCAACATACCATCAGTGGGCAACAGCACAAACAAGTGGTGCAAATTAACATTACCGACAACGGTTCAGGGATTGATCCTGCACTGATTGGACAAATATTTTTCCCGATGGTGACCAGCCGTGCTAAGGGAACTGGCCTTGGATTGTCCATTGTGCAAGATATTATCAGCCATCATCATGGTATGATTGACGCCAGCTCTACTCAAGCACAAAATCCTAACGACAATTTAAAAAACAACCCGCACAATAGTCAGACTTGTTTTACGCTATACCTACCGTTTAACCAACCAATTATGGAAACCTAGGCAGCGCTGCTCCGCAGATAAAACCGCTCAATCGCACATTACTAAATCATCAATCTAAACAATTCATTGCTCATTAGGCCTGATACATGACTGAATATAACGATAAACACAACCCTAAAAGCGATAGCCAAACATCGAAAGATCAGATAATTGGTGACCAAATGACAAAAGTAACGGTCAATAATGCCCCTGATGCCAATCCAGCAACGCTCTGGCTCATCGATGATGATGCGGCATTACGAATGGTACTGGCTGATACTTTTGAGGACGCAGGACTTACCGTTATTAGCTTTACGCAAGCACAAGCAGCATGGACACGCCTCAATGACATCCTGCAGGCATCAGCTGAACCATTACCAGATGTGATATTGACTGATATTCGCATGCCAATGATGGACGGTTTATCCTTTAGTGATTGGGTGCATCGGCATTTCCCAAAGCTGCCAATTGTCATCATGACCGCTCATTCGGATCTCACGTCGGCGATTAATAGCTACCAGACCGGCGCATTTGAATATTTGCCAAAGCCCTTTGACTTGGACGATGCGGTTGCCACGATTTATAAAGCAATTAATTATCAGCCCAATATGAACGTGGAAAATGCTATAACTGCGCCTAATAGCCACATAAACACTGATACCTTATCCGACACCTCGTCCTTCGATAATGATGCGATATTTGATACCAAAAAAAATGTTGTCAGTAAAGCCAATTCAGTAAGCAAAAATAATCAGGCTGCCAACCATAAAACTGGTATTCAAACTGATACTAAGGTACAGAGTAATCCCAATCCTAGTGGCATCATTGGTCAATCACAAGCCATGCAAACAGTGTTTCGCGCTATTGGCAGGCTGGCACACTCCCCTATCACGGTTTTGATTACAGGTGAGTCGGGAACAGGTAAAGAATTGGTTGCCAGTGCTTTACACCAACATTCCCCTCGTCATCAGCAGCCTTTTATTGCCCTAAATATGGCTGCCATTCCGCATGATTTGATCGAATCCGAGTTATTTGGTCATGAGAAAGGTGCTTTCACTGGCGCGACGACAACGCGGCAAGGTCGTTTTGAGCAAGCAAATGGCGGGACGTTGTTTTTGGATGAAATCGGTGACATGCCATTTAGCACCCAAACCCGTTTGCTACGAGTACTGGCCAATGGAGAGTTTTATCGTGTGGGTGGACAGCAACCTGTCAAAGTCGATGTACGCATCGTGGCCGCCACTCATCAAAACCTAGAAGCATTAGTAAAACAAGGCAAGTTCCGTGAGGATCTGTTTTATCGTCTGAATGTTATTCGTCTACCCCTACCGCCTCTGCGCACGCGTCCTGAAGACATTCCTGCGTTGGCCACCTACTTTATGCAGCGGGCAGCCGAACAGATGAATACGCCACCAAAGCAACTACATCCTGCGGCGCTACAGATTGTACAGTCTTTTGAATGGGGCGGAAATGTACGCCAGCTTGAGAACGTTTGCTTATGGCTAACTGTCATGGCGACTGGTGATACCGTTATGGTTGATGATTTACCACCAGAGCTGTTGGAAAGTATTCCTTCTCATTTTGAGGCGCATCCAGAGCAAAATTTATCCACGCAACAAACGGCGCAAAATCACCAACAGCAAAATGGTGCTCGTATAGAGAATCAACATGCTCATGATATTTCGAACAACTCAAACTGGCAGCAAGCCTTGGCCGTTTGGGCTGAGCAATCATTGCAAACAGGTGAAACCGATATTTTACAAACGGCAACACCTGAATTTGAACGTGTCTTACTAATGGCAGCCCTCAAGCACAGCGGCGGCAAAAAAATAGCGGCAGCCAGCTTGCTCGGTTGGGGTCGCAACACACTGACACGTAAGTTACAGCAGTTAGATATCTCTGTATAAAGCACAAAAACGCTAAATAAAAATCTCAGTAATATCAGATATTTATTATCATTGGCAAAAATAGTTATCAAATAATTAAAAATAACTGCAAATAGGGCTTGCCAAACTACGCAAACTCTATATAATAGCCAACCACTGAGACGCACTACCGAATCAGTTAACTGTCTAGATAGCATTTGAGTTTAACTGCTTTTGATGATAGAGTAACAAAAATGGGGCTGTGGCGGAATTGGTAGACGCACCAGATTTAGGTTCTGGCGCCGCAAGGTGTGAGAGTTCGAGTCTCTCCAGCCCCACCATTTTTGGATAGTACATCTTAGACCAAATATTAAAGCCTGCTATTTAGCAGGTTTTTTTGTGTCTATAATTTCAATCGTACATTCATACTCTGTCTAAATCTAATAGTATTTTATCCATCGTCTGATACCGCTTCTCTATCCGCTTTGCCAATGCTTTATCTATGATAAATTGATAATGACTGTATTCTGTTGGCAGCCTTGGAATAGGCTGTTGGCAATGCTGTATCGTCCAATCAATCATCGGATCGCTACTTTGGGTATTTATATTAAAAGGTCGTGCGCCCGTTACTATCTCAACCATCATTATCCCAAACGCATAGATATCACTTTGAACGGTGGCTGCTTGCCCTTGCCAGCGCTCAGGTGCCAGATAAGCTGGCGTACCAAAAGGATGTGCTTTTATTGGTTTATCAACTTTCTCTGCTAAGGCAAAATCGATTAATATTAAATCAGGAACTATATGATTACTATCTATCGAGGTATAACTGAGCAAGATATTACTAGGTTTAATATCATTATGTAGCCAGCCAGTGTTATGTAGATTGGCTATAAGATTCGCGGTCTGTTTGATGAAATACTGCTTTTGTTTATTCGTTAATAATGGGTATTTTTGCCTACTAAGCTGCTTTGCTAAGCTGCCATTCGGATAGTAGACCATGACTAAAGCAGTTAAATGCTGGCTCTGTCCCAACGCTTGAACGTCTAACTTATGATGAGCGAGTATTAATGGTGCGATAGCGGCACTGTGATTTTGAGTTTGCGATAAATGATTTAAAGATCTTAAAACATTGATTTCATGAGCCAAATCAGATGAATCATGACTGGCATGAGACACTAGTTGCCATTTAATCATCACGTGCCCGAACTGCGAATGGGTGGCGCGCGTTAAACCTTGGTAGCCAGTCTTTCTGATGTGCTGCATTGGGGTATTTTGAGATTTTTCAGTATGCGCAGTATTTGTCTGACCTATTCGCTGGTGTACTATTTCACCATACTGCAATACTGAAAATACTTGCGTCACAGTCGGCAATAGCTGCTGAGCATGTGCTTGCAAAGCCTGTATAATAAGCGAATTACTGGCACTGTTTTTCATAGTTTGATCTTTTATGATAGTTTTTCATAATGCAGTGAAATCTTGAAACTGCCTTTACGCAATTTAAATACCTCTCAACGGTTAGAATTATTATGTCGCAACCAAACAGCTCATCTAAGCCTACTACTCATTACGCCCTGCCTACGCCACTATTAGATTTGCTCAGCCAATACTTACAAGAGCAAGTCACGCCAACGATTAAGATTGATCCTGCGCAGCTGGCTTATCGCTGGGTCGGTGGTCATAATGGTCATTTAGAACCACTGGCGGTCAATTTATTTTTAAGTTTAGACGACTTGCATGGGATAGATACCCAAAAGTCAAAACTGGTACAAAATACGCGTCAGTTTTTAAAAGGCTATCCGGCCAATCATGTCCTGATGACGGGGACACGCGGCGCGGGTAAATCCTCACTGATTCGAGCGTTGCTACAAGCCTATCATAGCGAAGGACTGCGCATTATTGAAATTGCGCGGGATGATCTAAAGGTACTTGATAAGATTCGCGCCGCGATTCATGCATTGCCAGCAGATTGTGAATGCCGCTATGTGGTCTACTGCGATGACTTGGCGTTTAACGGTCAAGACGAGAGCTACAGAACATTAAAAAGCGTCTTGGATGGGGCGCTTGATTCAGAGCAAGACAAACTGCTGGTCTATGCCACCAGTAACCGCCGTCACCTATTGCCGCAACTGATGAAAGACAACGTCAATATATATAATGGACAGACCGATGAGGTCAACCCTTATGAGACCATTGACGAGACTGTTTCATTGTCTGATCGTTTTGGTCTATGGCTATCATTTCATCCAATGGATCAAACCACATATCTACAAATTGTTCATCATTATCTATATATGCAGCAAAAACACAGCGTAGATAATGAAAATAATAATAAAACAACTGATGTTGAAGTGTTAGGTAACGCGCTACCTGATGATATCAGAGCGGCAGCTTTACGATGGGCGTCAGAACGTGGTGGGCGCTCAGGACGAGTCGCTTATCAGTTTAGTCGTTACTGGATAGGAAAAACCCAGCTGGATGCTGAAGACAGTCAAACTTAAGGTTGAACGTGCAATCATTGCTCATAGTCGCGGGCGTCGCCCAAATATTGTACATGCTCATGCTCTTTACTATCTGCCAAGTCAGCTGCCCCAGTGACCATATACTGAGCAAAATCTGCGGCCAACCATAAACTGCCCTGATAGACGCTTTGGGCATCTGCTCGAATATGTCCCATGTTTGGCGCACTGCTATCCAGATTGTCAAAGCTCTGATAACGAGCGCTAAAATGCGTCAAAATTAAATTTTTGACGCCGTTATCTTGCGCAAACCTGCCCACTAAATATGCACTACTGTGCATAGGGTCAAACTCTGGGTTTTTTGCCTGAATCTTCGCTAAGACGTCAGTCGTATACGTGGCTTCATGTACCAATAAATCCGTATCAACCACCGCTGCACTTAGACAATCTGGTGTATCATTATCTCCAGCCACAACGACGCGTGTACGTTGCACGTCATTACTGACATATTCTGACGAACGCAACTGCCGCCCATTATCAGTTATCACATCCTTACCTTGTTGTAATTGGCCCCATAGCACACCTGCTGGAATACCTTCTGCTGTCAACTTATCTGTATTGAGTAAACGCCGACTGATATGCTGAGTGATACCAAAACCATGCGAAGACACACGATGCGACAAGGGGTGAATGTCTATTAAAAGCTGATGTTGCTTGTCTAAATTGAGAGTGACCATACCTTTGAGCGCACCTTCTTTAGACAATAAATCTTCAATTGCCATAAAATCAATCGCAAATGGGAGATACAGCTCTGTGGTGAGCTTGAGGGCATCGAGTAGCGTGGCAATGGCTTTTGGTGCAATCAAAGTCAGTGGGTCACGACGACCTGACATGGCAGCACTCGCGAGCAATCCTGGCAAACCATAACAATGGTCGCCATGCACATGCGTGATGCAAATGGCGGCCAATTGATGTAAGGACAGCTTGGTATGCAATAGTTGCTGCTGTGTGCCTTCACCGCAATCAATCAATAGCCATGGGCGAGATTTTTTATTTTGATTACTGTGACTTTGTTTTGAGCTCGGCAAGAAAGGATTCAGACACTCAATCGCCAATGCCGTAACGTTACGCTGTTTGGTGGGTACGCCTGCCGATGTCCCTAAGAAGGTTAATTTTAACATGGGTGTATTTTCTTACTTATCATACGCATATCAATCTCAAAAGATATAATAAGCAGTGTCAGACGCATCTCACCTACTATGAGTTGGTACTGAAGTTGGTACTAATACTCGTTTTGGGTACTACTCAAATTTTTGGTAATGGTACTATTTGCTATGACAATAAACATATCATGTTGCTACGACAATTGACATATCATGGTTTTTTGACCTTCGATCATTTTTCCACCATTGGCAGTACACTCATTGACCATGTTAGATTCATAAGATTTCCAGCCTCCATAAAAGCTTGCTGCACACAATAAAACCACCAATATCTTTTGTGTCCACGATTTAATGGAGACCTGCTGCGCATGGATATTTTGATTGGTGATATTACTATCAGTGTTATCGGCTTTATGCTTGGTCAGGTCATTCTGATCGCTCATGGCTGTACCTTCTTTATATGCTATCGTTGGATATGAGAAAAAACGCTTACAATAGCACATTATTTATTCAAAACTTCGGTATCTTTAAAACTGCGGTAGACCGCCTTTTCCTTCGGCACGTTTAAAGGCTGGACGTTCATGACAACGCTTGAGCCAATTCAAGAGATTGACATATCTGACTTTGTCCATGCCCGCACGCGCATTAGAGGCGGCTACCACGATATACATTTGAATGTCGGCTGCACTAAAGGTTTCGCCAGCGAACCAGTGATTGTCTTGGAGATGCTGTTCCATTAGGTTTAGGTTATTCACAATATTGTTATTAATCATTCCATCTTCAACTTGCTTACGAATACCTTTACTGATCGGTTTGATGAGCATGGGTGAGCGTTCAACCACTTTGCTAAATACCAAACGCATTACCAATGGTGGCATCGCTGAAGCTTCAGCAAAATGCAGCCAAAACGTATAAGCTTCCCACGCTGCTTCATTGTCATCAGTAGGCTTAAACTGATGCTCGGTATCGTAGTGTCTCAGCAAATATTCAATGATAAATCCTGACTCGGCCAGCGCACGATCATTAACTTCTAGTACAGGCGTGTGTCCTAACGGATGAATTTTTTTAAGGCTATCGGGAGCAAGATAGGCTTTCGTACGCTCGTAACTGGTCAGTTTATAGTCCAGCTCTAGCTCCTCTAACAACCATAAAATACGAAATGAGCGCGAATTGTTTAAATGATGCAGAGTTAACATAAACCGTCCTAGTTATATATTGTTTTAAATCAGCCATAATCTCTTGGATATGGCGCCAAGCTTTCAGTTAAGCGTAACGCCACTGCTCTCGATAATAGCGTAATCTACGCCCATTTGACACTACAAGTTTGTAGAACGGTGACGAAAACACTGCCTGACAAGTCAGTTCTACATATATCTAGGACACGGTAGTCGTCAGCATTATTCTACATGCAAGGCTTCAATCTTGCGCGTCATCTTATTGATCTTTTGCTGATATTTTTTGATTTGACGGAAGCGATGCGCAATTAGCACGCCTTTGATACGGCGATTTTTGAGACGGCGGCGTGGCGGAAAACTGCCCACTTGTGGCTCATTGTAGCCATGTAAGCGATTCTCACGTTTGCGCGCCAGATAGCCAAGTGAGCTATCAGCAATCATAATAAGCAGTGCGATGAAAATCATGCTATACATCAGCATGGAGCCGCCTTCATGTAAGTTACGATCCAAAATCGCAATCGAAAATATGAATAAAAATACTGGCTCAAGGTAACACAAAGTCCCAAACAACGAGACAGGCAGCTTTTGACTCGCAACCATCGTCAGTGACATCGCAGCAGTACTGATGATGCCTAATAATGGCAACAGATACCAAAGCTTATGGTTGGTTATTGCCACCTCAAAGCCGCCATTCATATATAGCGCGACCAATACGACAGGCAATAACAACACAAGATCTGAAATCAAGCCTGTGATAGGCGGTACGGCCAGTTTACGACGTAGCAAGTAGTACGGCGGATAACCCAAGCACACAAATAAAGTCGCCCAAGAGATAGCACCATATTCAAAGATATCGTAAGCAATACCGAGACCTGCGCATATGATCGCAGCCCACTGTAGCAAGCTCATGTCTTCATTGTAAAAGAAGCGACCGACTACGATCATAATCATTGGATATAAGAAGTAACCCAATGTCACTTCAAGTCCTAATCCATTGACTGGTGCCCACATAAATATCCAGATTTGCGCACCCAAAATCGGAGTGGGTAATATAAATAAAAACCACTCTTTTGCGTTTTTTAGTGTTTTTAGATAATCAAAAATATGCTGCCACTGCTTTAGCACACTCACTAGCAGCACCAGACTAAAAAACATCGTCAGCACACGCCAAGAAGCAACTTGCGTACCTGATAACGGTTGCAACAGCAAACCAAATAAGAACAGCAATGAGTATAAAAAATTTGCAGCCACAGCAGTGATCGTACCCTGCGAGGTTTGGTTAGTAGTCAACATCACAACAGCCTTTAGAGATTGGGGCACATCCTTGGCAATTTTTAAAAAAAACAAAAGCCTCAGACGATAACGTCTGAGGCTTTTGCATATAAGGTCGTCGCGCAATCTAAGATAAACGCTTTTAATGTATATTGCTACATCATGGGCGGCATTATGTCAAAGTCGGAATAGATAAGCAATGCCACTGTGCATCTAGTGTATTAATCTCTACATTCAATAAATTTAATATATATAAGTGCTTATTTTGCATCAAGTTGTTCAATTTTTTGCTGTATCTTATCCATCTTTTTTTGATAACGACGAATTTTGCGAAAACGATGCGCTGTTAATACGCCATCGATACGCTGATTGATAAAATGACGGCGCGGAGGGAATCCGCCCACTTGAGGCTCTCTATAACCATGCAAATGGTCGTCACGCCGACGAACCAGATAACCCGCCGCACTATCCACTATCATCACCAGTAGCGCAAGCATAATCATGCCATACATGAAGAGCGAGCCACCTTCATCAAGGCTTTGGCTCAGAACCGTAATGGATAACACAAATAGCAGCATCGGCTCTATGTAGCTCAGCGCTCCAAACAATGAAACTGGCAGCTTACTACTCGCAATCATCGTCAGCGACATTGCCAATGCGCTAAAAGCACCAAGCAGCGGCAATAGATACCAAAACTTCATTTCTTGTGCCGCCACACTAAAACCACCAGTAATATAAAGCATGATCAGCACCACTGGTGTCAATAATGTCAAATCAAACAGCAAGCCGGTAATGGGTGGTACAGAAAGCGTGCGCCGCAATAGATAATACGGCGGATAGCCCAAGCACACAAATAGCGTCACCCAAGATACCGAGCCATATTGAAAAATATCGTAACCAATACCCAGCGCCGCAAACATCGCTGCCACACACTGCAAGGTACTCATGTGCTCACGGTAAAAAAATCGACCAAGAACAATCATCACAAGCGGTAATAAAAAATAGCCCAACGTGATATCCAGACCAAACCCATTCACTGGTGCCCACATAAACAACCAAATCTGTCCGCCCAAGATTGGTGCGGGTAATATAAATATCAGCCATTCTTTTAAGGTCTTAAGTGTCTTTATATAATCAAAGACATGCTGCCACTGCTTGGTCAAACTGAGCAACATGATCAAACTTAACAGCATCATCAGCACTCGCCATGAGGCCACCTGTGTCCCAGAAAGGGGCAACATAAATAACCCAAACAAGAACATCATCGAGAATAAAAAGCTCGATGATACCGCTGCGATAGTTCCCTGAAAAGTTTGATTGTTCGTGAGCATAACAACAGCCTTAAAAATAGAACCCTGTGTACATTATTGAGAAAAAAATTAAGTTAAAAAATAAAAGCCTCCAACGATAACGTCAGAGGCTTTTTTCTAGAACAATGATGAGAAACTAGACTGAAAAGCTAACTACTAGAACTGTTATTCGTCGTCATCTACTGCATCAGTATCCAATGTATAATCATTGGCAATATCGATAGCGTCGTTGACATCAGCCGTTGCTGTGTTACCAGTTGCGGCGTCGATATCTATTTGCTCTTGACCCTCTACCTCGAACGTACCGTCTCCTCTCATAGCATCGATGAGTTCATCGTCATTTTCTTCATGTTCAACACGTGCCATGGCGACCAATTTCTCATCTTTAGACAGACGGATAAGCGTGACACCCTGTGTATTACGACCAGAGCTGGCCACATGCTCAACTGGTGTGCGTACCAATGTGCCTTTGTCTGATATTAAGATAATATCGTCTGTAGACTCAACTTTGGTGGCACGAACGAGCGCACCATTACGCGCACTGGTTTTGATAGCGATCACACCGCCGCCACCACGATTTTGAGTATTAAACTCATCGATAAAGGTACGCTTACCAAAGCCGTTTTCACAGGCAATGAGGATTTCGCGTACATCATCTTCGATAACGACCAATGACTTGATAAATTCATCAGTAGCCAGACGCATACCTCGAACACCTTTCGCCGTACGACCCATAGCACGAGCATCATTTTCATCAAAACGAATGGCTTTACCACTTGAAGCAAACAACATGACTTCTTGGTTGCCACTGGTAATACGCGCACTCACCAATTTATCGCCTTCTTCTAATCCCACAGCAATCAAGCCATTCGAGCGAATGTTGGCAAACTGCTTAAGCTCTACTCGCTTGACTGTCCCATTCGCGGTTGCAAAAAAGACAAAAGGAGGCTCTGCTTCATTGCTGTCTGCTAGCGAATCATCATCGTTATCTACTAGTGGCAGATCCGCTTTCGCCGATAAATCTTCTACTATTTTTGGAATTGGTAATATCGTGGTAACCGTTTCGTCACCATTTAAGCCAATCAAATTGACCAATGGACGACCACGAGCACCGCGACTGGCGATTGGCACTTCAAAACCACGCAAGCTAAAGACGCGCCCACTATCGGTAAAGCATAAAACTGTCGCATGGGTTGAGGTCACGACCAAATGGTCAATCACATCGTCTTCTTTCATTGCGGTTGCAGACTTGCCTTTACCACCACGTTTTTGTGCGACATAATCATCAATCGGCTGGGTTTTTGCATAGCCAGTACGCGAGACGGTCATGACGACTGTTTGCTCAGGAATGAGGTCTTCGCGGTTGAAATCAGTACGCGAGTCAATGATATCGGTGCGACGCTCGTCACCAAAATTGTCACGAATCTCAATCATTTCATTAGAGATAATGGTCATTAACTTATCAAAATCGCCAAGAATCGACTCTAAATGGGCGATTTCACGCAGTAAGTCTTGGTATTCTTCGGTCAGCTTATCTTGTTCAAGACCGGTTAAGCGATGAAGCTGCATATCCAAAATCGCATTAACTTGCTCAAGTGATAAGCGATAGCTTGCTTGATTCTCAATCAGACCAAATGGCGCTTTAGGATCTTCACCTTCGATGAAATCAGGACGTACCGATTGGCTGCCAGCAGCGGCTAACATCGCCACCACACTCCCTGAACCCCACGTATTATTGAGCAAGCTTTCACGTGCCAAACCGCGATTAGCAGAGGCTTTAATTGTTGCGATAATCTCGTCAATGTTTGCGAGTGCAACCGTTAAGCCTTCTAGCAAATGGCCACGTACACGCGCTTTATTAAGCTCATAAATGGTACGGCGCGTCACTACTTCTTGGCGATGACGTACGAACGCTGCGATTAGTTGACGCAGGGTTAATAATTTTGGCTGACCATTATCCAGTGCCACCATATTAATGCTAAAACTAGACTCAAGCGGCGTTTGTAAAAACAAATTATTAACGATCACTTCGGCAGTTTCACCGCGGCGCAAGTCAATGGCGATACGCATACCGTCTTTATCAGACTCATCACGAATCTCGCTAATACCTTCAATCTTTTTATCACGCACCAGCTCAGCAATACGCTCAATCAATTTGGCTTTATTGGTTTGATAAGGCACTTCAGTGAATACGATACGCTCGCGATCACGATTAACACCCGTATCGGTCATGGGTTCGATATGGTAGCGACCGCGTATGTGCAAACGGCCTTTGCCCGTGCGATAAGCATCTAAGATACCAGCACGACCATAGATAATGCCGCCTGTTGGAAAATCAGGTCCTGAGATGTGCGACATCAATTCTTCCGCTGAGACTTGCGGGTTTTCTGCATAAGCCAAACAGGCATTAATGACTTCGGTCAGATTATGCGGTGCCATATTGGTGGCCATACCGACCGCGATACCTGTACCACCATTAATTAACAAGTTAGGAATACGGGCTGGCATAACGCTTGGCATACGCTCCGAGCCATCGTAGTTGTCTTCCCAATCGACCGTGTCTTTGTCCAAATCAGCCAGCATCTGATGGGTCAGCTTGGTCATACGCACTTCGGTATAACGCATCGCTGCCGGTGGATCATCATCAATCGAACCAAAGTTACCTTGACCATCCACCATAGGATAACGCAGGCTAAAATCCTGTGCCATCCGCACAATGGCATCGTACACAGCACTATCGCCATGTGGGTGATACTTACCGATGACATCACCGACCACACGTGCTGACTTCTTATAAGGCTTATTGTAGTCGTTAGATAGCACATGCATGGCATACATCACGCGGCGATGGACAGGTTTGAACCCGTCACGCACATCAGGTAGCGCACGCGAGACAATCACGCTCATCGCATAATCCAGATAGGATTGCTTTAGTTCATCTACGATGCCAATAGGACTGACCGACTCGCTCATATACACTCCTTCACTCATATCCACGCTATTAATTTTGCAGGCTTTATAGATAGCGTATTTGTCTCACTAAATATTGATAAGAACCAATAAATATAACAAGCAAAGCAACACTATAAAGCGTGAAAAATATTAGGAAAATTATGATATTTTTGATAATAAATAAAAGAAGTCATCTTAGCACAAATTTGCTGATTTAGGGGTTCTGAGCGTCATTAAAATCAAGCAAAACAGCCTATTAACCCCAATATTTTCAGCAATCAATGTCCTCTAAAAATATATCACTGGCAAGTTCATTTTGATTGACTAATCTTGCCACTTTTAGCCCATTTAAATGACTATCGAGTAAATTTAAAACACGCCCTAGACAAAAAAAATTTAAACGCTACACTAACTCATCTTTTACAATACTTAAGTCACGACCTAACAGGCTACTCTTATTATGGATATCATTCTTGCGATTGTTTGGATTTTAGCAATGGTGCTATATAGCTTTTCGAGCGATTATGTTACTAGCTTTCCTAACCATAACAATCGTGCTGTGCCTTATGTCCGTTGGGGGGCACTTTTAGTCGCTATGGCTTTATCAGCATACTTGGCACAAGCCTATCAAGAGAACCTACAGGGTAATGGTATGTGGGTGTTCGTTATCGTAGTATTTGTCATTATTGTTTTATCGAAAGTCGTCTTCAAATGGGTCATTAATAGACGTTTGCAACGCTAGGTTGTACCGAATATTTTTATTACCCTAACCCTCTTACTGATTGATCTGAATGCCTTATGCCAACTAAACATCAAGATAGACAACCTGACTTAAACCGCTCCATACCACCAGAAGTCGATCGAGAAGATCGTAACTTTGATGCGATTGCCGATCACTTTGAAAAAAAAGTCTATGGCGGTTTAAAAGGTGAGATTCGCTTGGCGGTGCTCCGCCGTGATATTTTTGAATATAGCGCGCAAATGAGTAGCAGGCTTGGACGCCCTTTACGGATTTTAGACGTAGGTGCAGGGCTGGCACAGATTGCAATTGAGCTTGCCACTCAAGGACACACTGTAGTCATCAATGACATTTCGGCCAATATGCTTGAAAAAGCCAAAGCGAGCGCGGCACTGATAGACGAAGATCTTGATATAACATGGTATGTTTGCCCGTATCAAGCGCTTGAAGACAAGCTCATTGAAAACAAACTAACCAAAGATAATGAGCAAAAAAGCACCGGCGATGCGGTTAACACATCAGCCAAGTTTGACTTAATAATGTCGCATGCTTTGCTAGAATGGTTAGCAGAACCTGCCATGGTCATGGACTTTTTTGATCGGCAACTGGCAGATCATGGAGCGCTGTCGTTATGTTTTTATAATCCAGCGAGCTTCGATTATCGTAACCTGATTATGGGTAATTTTAACTTGCTTGATAATACGGACTACAAAGCTGACAATAAAAAAAGTCTGACACCCAATTATCCAGTTGCCAAAGAAGAAGTGGAATCTTGGCTAACGGCACATAATTATCACATTGTGCGTGCCAGTGGTTTACGCGTGTTTCATGATTATGCACCGCTCAAACGCGGCGGTCATAATGACCCAGATGCCGTGATACGAATGGAGCTACGCTACTCGCAACAAGAGCCGTATAAATGGCTGGGGCGTTATTTGCACATTATGGCAGCTCGCTAGGAAAGATTAATAACGCCTATTTTACTGCTTCAATTCTCTGTGACCTATCGTACTCAGACCAAGTCGTCGCATGGATTTCGTTTTCGTTAAACACCACCACATGCTCTAGCAAAGGTAAGATGCCAATGTGTGAGCCAATCTCGTGATTATGATGACTGGCAACTAACGACAATACCGTTTGCCCATCATCGAGCTGCAAGCGGTATAAATAATTGGCACCGCGAAAAACTCGGCCAATCACTAGCGCCGTCCGCGCACTGTCATCATCGTGAATGATGTCATCCGGGCGCACGAGTACTTTAATAGGTGTGCCATTGGGATAATCATACTCACAGTATTGCGGCTGTCCCAATTCATCACAGACTTCCATGCGTCGATAAATATTACCCAGTGCCGTCTCGACGTGGCCTTCTTTGATAATGCCATCTATCATTGCGCCCTCGCCCACAAACTCGGCCACAAAAGGACTGATTGGCTCATGATATAGCTCACTTGGGGTCGCCCACTGTACCAGCTTACCTTTTTCCATCACCCCTACTTTATCTGCCAGCGCAAACGCTTCGTTTTGATCATGAGTGACCAAAATAGCAGTGGTATTGGTGCGCTTGAGAATGTCTCGCACATTCATGGCCAATGACTCACGCAGCACCACATCCAAATTAGAAAAAGGCTCATCGAGCAATAGTAGCTTGGGTTTTGGTGCTAAAGCTCGTGCTAAGGCAACGCGCTGCTGCTGCCCACCTGAGAGCTCATTTGGACGTTTGTCAGCATGTTCAGTTAACTCGACGAGGCTTAACATTTCAGCCACTCGGGCTTTTTTGTCGGCGGCAGACCATTTATTCAGTCCAAAAGCGATATTCTTTGCCACGCTCAAATGCCCAAACAGTGCATAGTCTTGAAACACCATTCCCATACTGCGTTTGGCGGGCGCGACTGCAAATGAGTTGCGGGCGG
Source organism: Psychrobacter vallis (assembly GCF_904846715.1). GTDB lineage: Bacteria > Pseudomonadota > Gammaproteobacteria > Pseudomonadales > Moraxellaceae > Psychrobacter > Psychrobacter vallis. The sequence continues at coordinate 9,764 of NZ_CAJHBU010000003.1, read as the reverse complement.
TTTTGTCAGTTAAGCACTGATCGTTTAGATAGATCGTGCCGTGGCGGCTCGGCTCTAATCCTGCAATGGCTCGTAATGCCGTGGTCTTGCCACAGCCGCTATAACCCAAAAAGCAGCCAATCTCGCCTTGTTGTAATATCAGTGATAGGCCATTGACAACGATGGTATCGTCATAGCCTACGATTAAGTCTTGTACACTAAAATAAGGATTGCTGGCCATATCACTCTCTTGGCTCAAAGTAACGTTTGGTTCATAGGATTTATTGAGCTGGGTTTGATGCGTTTTGATTTGGGCTACTGACAATTTTTTGGCATCCTCAGGTATTGGCTTAATCTCAGACGCCATAGTCTTTACGGACTTAGGGTCTGATGAGTGGTTTATTGAATCGGTGAACATAGACAGTACCAGTTGGCTACTTAGAAATAAAGACGATAGATAAAACAGTCAATAAGGTCATCAACATAAAAAGATCAGAGACTTTTGATTCATTTTATTACTTTAAAAACTGTCTTTAGCTTTGTTTATCACTTTGGCGCAACAATATCCAAACAGGCAAAAGTCCAACCAACACAATCAATAAGCTTGGTAATGCCGCCCGTCCCCACATGCCTTCACTGGTCATCTCAAACACTCGCACCGCCAATGTGTCCCAGCCCTGTCGCCGCGTCATCAACGTAATCGGCATCTCTTTCATCACTTCGACAAAACCCATGAGTAACGCGGTGAGCACGCCCGGACTAAGCACTGGTAACATCACCTGTCGCCAACGCTGATAAGGGCTGTCACTCAGTAAATTGGCCGCCGCTTCTTGATTGACTGTCAATCGCTGTAGCTGTCGATCCACTGGCTGAAAACTCACCGTCATAAAGCGTGTCGATAATGCCAACAGCATCACAATGACACTGCCTGACAGCACTTGATGCGAGGTGATACCAAAAGCAATCATTTGGTTATCCAGCCAAGCGATTGGAATAAATATTCCGACCGCCAATACCGTACCTGGCACCACATAACCCAAATTGGCTAAAGTGGTCATCAGCTTAGTCGATTTATCAGGATATTGCCGTTTAATCCACGCAATGATAATCGCCAAAAAGGCAATAAAAAGCGTGGTCATACTAGCAATCATAATGCTATTGGTCACAAAATCAATATAACGCGTATCAAAATCTTGTCGAAAATTCAATGCTGTCCAATAAATCAGTTGCAGAAATGGTATAAAAAAAGCCACCAAAAATACGACCGTACAGAATAAAGTCATGGCCAAATTAGCAGGTTTGCTGGCTTCAAAACGCTGATTATTGCCTTGAGCGACAGAGTTACCACGCTTTGATTGCCAGTACTGCTCAAACAATACCACGATAAAGACCACACCAATTAACAAAGCTGCCAACTGTGCCGCCGTTGTTAAGCTAAAAAAGCCAAACCATGCTTTATAAATAGCCGTAGTAAAGGTATCGACATTAAATACTGAAACCGCGCCAAAGTCTGCCAAAGTTTCCATGCAGGCCAGCAACAACCCACCAATCACCCACGGCAGAGCTTGTGGCAATGCCAGCCGAAAAAACACGCGACCACGGCTAAGGCCCAGCATCTGCCCCGCTTCTATCGCCCGCCTGCCTTGTGATAGAAACGCTTGACGCGCCAGCAAATACACATAAGGATAAAAAGCGAGCGACAATACCAAACCTGCACCCCAGACATTGCGTACCGACGGAATGGCATTATTGATGCCTAAATCTCGCAAACTTGTCTGTAATGGCCCACTAAAATCAACCATACCGACGGTGACGAACGCCAATACGTAAGCAGGCATCGCGAGCGGCAACATCAGCGCCCACGAAAAAAACCGCTGCCCAGGGAAGCGGTACATGCTGGTCACCCAAGCGAGAGCCGTGCCGATAGTGCCAGAGATGATAGTGACCATCAATAATAAGATAGCCGTGTTTTTGAGAACTTGCGGCAGCACATACGCTTTCATGTGCGTCCAGATATCAGCCACTGGCTGTGTCCACGATAGCAGCACGATCAAAATTGGCACGAGCATAAACAACGAAATCAGTCCTAAGACTGATTTCGAGATCATACGTTTACGAATAGCGTGGTCTTGACTGACAGTTTGTTTGTCATTCACATGGTCATTGCTCGTGCCGCTTTGCCGTACAGACGTATTTGGCATTGGGATCATATTATCGGTACCGTGTCAGACGCATAAAGACCTTACAAACCGACTCCAAACTCAAATATTACAGTTAGCTTTTAGCTTTTAGCTTTTAGCTTTTAGCTTTCGCTACTGTAATGTTTGAGCCTGTAATATTTAAAATCAATATTTAAAGTCGGCTTGATAAATAATGCTCTATTTATAACCCGCTTTGTCCATCATTTGAATCGCTTGGGTTTGTAATTCGCCAAATTTCTGCACGTTGATGTCATCTTTCTTAAATTGACCCCATGATCCAAGCAGCTCTGATTCATCCACGCCTTCTTTTATCGGATACTCTTTATCCGAGCTGGCATAGATGCCTTGAGCGCTGTCAGATGACAACCACTCGATTAGTTTGAGCGTACCATCTGCGTTGTCCGAATTTGCTATGACACCCGCACCAGAAATGTTCACATGCGTTCCTGTCGTGGCTTGGTTTGCCCAAGATATTTTCACTGGGAAATCAGGCTTTTCATCAAAGATACGACCATAGTAATAACTATTAGCAATCCCTACTTCACACTGACCGGCTGCAATGGCCTCTAACAGGCTGGTATCATCACTGAACACATCGGTGGCTAAGTTATCGACCCAGCCGCGGATAACTTGTTCGGTTTGTTCCGCGCCTAAATTTTCAATCATACTGGCAACCAGTGACTGATTATAGACTGAATTCGAGGTACGCAAACAAAGCTTGCCTTTCCACTTTGGATCTGCCAAATCTGCATAGGTCGATATTTGATCAGCTGTGACTTTACTTGGGTCATAAAAGATAGTACGCGCACGTAACGACAAACCTGTCCACATACCTTTGGGATCGCGATATTTTGCTGGAACATTGGTTTCTAAAACTTCTGACGCCACTGGCTGCAGTAGTCCTTGCTGTGACGCTTGCCATAAGTTACCAGCATCGACTGTCAACAGCATATCGGCTGGCGTATTTTGACCTTCGGCTTGTAGACGTGCCATAAGTGGGCCAGCCTTGTCCGTGATCAGCTCGATTTTTACACCAGTCTCTTCGGTATAACGATCTAACAATGGCTTAATTAACTGCTCGTTACGTGATGAATAAATCGTAATCGTTTGAGCATCTGCGTTGGCCGCGTTATCAGCAGTCGCATTATCAGTGGTTACTTGCTCAGTACCCATTTCTGCTGTTTCCGCTTCCGCACTCTCTTCTGGCGTAGATGAATTACTACAGCCAGTAAGACCCAACATCATGCCCAATACGGCAACCGATAAGGTGAGTTTACTAGAAGGTAAGGTGACGCTGATGGCGCTCAATGACATGGTTTTCCCCATAATGGTGCTATAAAAGTTTTAGATGGATGCTGAGACAAAGCGGTGCTACCAATCACAATATTTAACACTCATTAGTAGAATTGATAAGACCATAATGCTTGAAAACAACATACTAATGGAAATGAGATTAACTATCAATACATTTATTTTACGCAAAAACCACACTCAAATGCACCCTTATGCCTCAGTGTTTTACACTAGCCATTGCCCTAAAATGGCATTAACGGCCGCTTCAGTACGCAATATGCGCAGACCCATATTTACCGCCTCGCAGCCTTGGGCGGCAAGCATCTCTATCTCGTACTCGATCCAGCCACCTTCAGCGCCAATACACACCAAGCTAGGCAACGCCAATGCTGACGGCTTTTGTGAATACTGTTTTTGTAAATGCTGTTTTTGCAAATACTGAGCAAATGACTGTGCGCCATAAGGATGTGCCACGATGGCGCGATTGGTTACTAGATGCGCCATTTCATCTTCGACAAAGGGTTTAAAACGTTTTTTCAGGTGAATGCGAGGCGCTATCGTATCAACACCTTGTTGCAGTCCTTCTAAAACGAACTCATCGAGACGCTCTAGCATCGGACTTTGCCAATAGCTTTTCTGGGTACGGTAGCTGTTTATTAAGAGGATGTCGCGTACGCCAAGTGCGGTCATATCCATAATCAAACGCCGCAGCACTTTTGGCCGTGGCAATGCCAATACCACCGTCAAGTCTAGCTTGGGTGGTGGCGGTATGGTGAGCTTAACCTCACGCAACTGGATACATTCAGGAGTCATATCCTCAATGATTGCCGTCCCTAAATGACCACCGAGTTGAGCAATTTTAAGAGTATCACCGACTTTTGCTGTCAATACTTGATTTACATGATTGATTTGCGCCAATGCCTTGATTTGCGCCGTATCATGCATGAAGCTTGCTGCTGGTAGTAAAATACAGTTCATACCGTTTATACAGCCTCTGTGCGCGAGTGTTGCTCAATAACACTGGTAATCATAGCAAATTGACGCGGCAATACTGCTTGCTGCTGCTTGGTCATCTGCTCGCCAGCTTGTCCAGCCAGTTTCGCCAGCTCAAGATGACTGAGCCAAAATGTGAGCTGTTGATAAATCAAGGTGTTATCGTCATCAGTAGAGACAGATTGCTGGTGAGAGGGTTGTTGACTGGTCGGTAACTTATTCTGCATGATTGCTTGCTCATCTATTGCATTAAGTCCATCTGTTGCCGCTTTTTCTTTAGCAGTTGAATCATAGGAAGCAGGATGATAAAAAGTGTTGTGCGGTTGATACAACGCTCCTACTTCGGCCAGCTTATCCACCACACTCTGGCAAGACTGCGTATAACGTCCCATCAACACAGGCGTTGCCACACTCGCTGGCTCAACAGGGTTGTGTCCGCCAATATCGACCAATGAGCCACCCACTAACGCCGCATCTGCTAATGCGTACCAAGTCATTAGTTCACCCATACTGTCTGCCAAATAAACTTGCGTGTCTGCGTTAATGGTTTCTTCTGCACTTCGCCTCGCCATTTTTAATGCTTGGTTTTGGATAAGGTCTGCTACTTCATCAAAACGTTCAGGGTGTCTCGGCACGATGATGAGCAGCGTATCAGCCAGCGCTGAATGGGACAGTATTTGCTGATGCCACGCTAATACGGTGTCTTCTTCACCGCTATGTGTGCTTGCCGCCACCCAAATCGGTCGACCTGCTACTCCCAGCGCTGCTGCCAGCTCAACGTGCCGATTTGACAGTCGGTTTGATATATTCTGCTTTTGGCTGTCGCCACTCTCATGCTCTGGATGCATGACCTTATCAACAATTTTGGGAGTATTAATCACCCATTTTAGTGAGCCTGCCACACGGATTCGTGCGCTATGCGCCCCCAACTGGCGAAAGCGCTTTGCAGACTCGTTATCTTGTGCAATGATTAAGCTCAAATTCTTCATCATACTGGCACTGACCGCACCAATTTTCTGATAGCTTTTAAAAGAAGACGCTGAGAGCCGACCATTGACCAAGATACTAGGAATATCACGCTCAGACAGTTTGGTTAAAATATTTGCCCATAACTCTGTTTCTACAAATAAAGCGGCGATAGGCTGCACATGCGTTAAAAAACAGTCAATCACTGCTGGACTGTCTACTGGTACATAACTGTGACTCATCTGACCTTGAGCAATCTCATCTGCAAAACGACTGGCACCGCGCGCAAAACCTGTCTGCGTGGTATTGGTCAGCCATATTTTATAACCCTCGGCTAGTAGCACATCTAACAAAGGAGCGACGGTATTGGTCTCGCCCAATGAGACAGCGTGACACCAAATGATGCCTTTATTGGCAACCGACACCTCAGTATCAGAATTCAAATTAATCGATGGACGTGCTGGATAGCTTTTGCCAAAGCGCTGCGCCACTTCTTGCTGATAATTATCACGCTTATGTGAGCGTCGCCATACTTGCAGTCGGTATAATGGTTTGAGTAAGCCGATAATAGATTGATAATAAAGAGGCGGCGCATAAACCCCGCGGCTCGGCAAGGCAGTAAGATCAGCCGATTTTGAAACACAATCAGAGGGTGTATGAGAAGATGGCATGCAACAGCCTAGATTAGTAATGGATCAAATAATAAAAAATGACGATAAAAAACGCGCCAATTCTACCTGAATTTCGCGCCTAATTATAAGTTTTTAAGAGATAGGGCGTGATAAGATAAAATCTCTTAGACAAGAATCACTATCAGTATCGCTATCACGCCCACTATACCGAGCAATATTTGATAGCGCTTGATACTGTGTTGCTCTTGGTTTTTTGTGGTAATTAATGCTTGTGCTTGCTGCCACTGTGCTACCAAATCGGCGGCTTCGGCGTGGCCATTTTCAGCGGCTTGCGTGAGCCAATATTTGCCACTGTCTATATCTTGCGTGACGCCCAAACCTTGATAATACATCTTGCTTAGTAGACGCTGGGCGCGGCTATCTTCTTTGCTGGCCGCTTGCTTAACCCACTCAACACCTGACTCTGTGCCAGCCATTTTATCAGCGGTTAATCCTTCACCCAGTAACTCATACATCGCCAAACGCAACATAGCAGCGGTGTTGCCAGCATTAGCAGACTCTTGTAGTACCAGTAGTGCTTGCTTTTTTGCAGCCAAATGGTTCGCTGAAAACACAATTTGTGCACGGGGTTTATTTCGCTTGGTAACATACTGCTCAAACTGATCCAGCACTTCCCGAGCCTTTTGATAGTCAGCATCGCCCGCAGTTTGTATCACCTCAATCTCATCCAGCTCGGTCAGCAACTGCGTAAACATATCTGGCGTTGGCGAGATTTGTGCTGTGGGCGCTGGTTTTGTTAATGGGGGAATTTCTGGTGTGGAAATGCTTGGTAAAGGTTCATTCTTAGAGGGCTCAGGCTTAATAAGAATGTCTCGTTTAGGCTTAGATAAATCAGGTTTGAGAAGGTGCTCTTGTTGAGACAAGCGGCTATCTGCTAGGCTGTGATTGTAACTATTACTGGCCGTCATTTTTGCTACAGAACTCTGAGAATCGATAGTACTCTGGGCATCGATGCGTCTGCTTACTGGCAAATTCACCTGCTCAGCTACATCAACATTTTGACTGTTGCTACTACTGTTATTTTGAATGACATTTTCGGTAGCTGAACCAGAAACTCGATGGTTATTAGCGTTTGGTAATCTGGCGTTGACGGCTTGATATAAGCCGCTCCCGATTTGACCGCCTTGTACAGCAGCAAACGGTCGATCGATATGTCCAAACAAACGCAACCCGATTGGCTCTAAAGCAAAAAACAAGGCTGATGCCCTATCAACATCACTGTAATTGTCATTGGCATCAGGGTAACCTTCGTCGCGATAGCCAACTGCCATATGCTGGTAAAAATCGTCAGTTGTCAAAAGGAGTTCAGGATAGCGCTTACGTAGCTCAAACTGACCATACCAATGCGGCGACTGTTGCCATTGCCGCGCCAATACGCGTCCTGCATAAAAGGCCAAAAACATCATAAAGTTACGATAGCGCTCATCGACTAACAGCGCCTCTTCATCCCATCTACCCACCTTAATCATGTCACGGCGTATTTGTGATAAGAGCGTATCTACACGCTGCAAACTTACCAGCGACTCATCCAATATACAATCGCGAAGCTCGGCTTCATAAGCTGTGCCTCCTGCGATAGGGCGCTCAGCTAAGAAGTCTTGCCAATAGCCTGCTGCAATATAGTCAAGTGGCGTTTGGGGCGATGCAGACATAGACAGGCGTGTCCTTTTCTGTAAATACACTGAGGATATAATCGATTTCATTTAACCAAAATATAGTGCTACCTTAACCTAAAATCTAAGGCGCTACAATAAAGGACTAAACAAGCGTACCACATTATCAAACAAACGTGCCGCACCATGACGCTGCGTCCACTCTTCTAAATCCAAAAAACGGCAACTTTGTAAATAGATTTCTTGGCAATCAGCGACTTGGGCAACCATCTCTGGTGTATAAATCGCCAAACTGACTTCCATATTTAGATAAAAACTGCGCATATCGATATTCACGGTGCCAAACAGACAGTAATCATCATCGATGACCACTGTTTTAGTATGCAACAAGCCACCTTTAAATAAAGCAATGGTCACGCCAGCTTCAAGCAATTCCTGATAATAGGCTTGGGACGCATGTTGCACGAGGAACGAATCGACTTTTTCAGGCACAATAATCGTCACCTCGACCCCGCGTTTAGAAGCTATCGTCAGTGCCCCTGACAGGGTTTCATCGGGTACAAAATATGGCGTGGTAATACAAATGCGTTTGTTGGCACGATGAATTACTGTGACCAAGGTATCATAAATCACATGGGCAGTTACTTGCGGGGCTGAGGGTATCAGCTGTGCCAGTACGCCTTCCACAATCGGCATTTTCGGTATCACAATCGATGTCGAGCCAATATCTGGCTGCTCATGGTAATCAATACTCTCGCCCAACACTTTTACCCGACTGTTTAAGTCGTTAATAGTCGGATTCATCACATACAGTTTACGAGTATAGTTATTTACCCGCTGATTGAGCGCGTCAAGATTGTCATTGTTTTCAGCACCGATATCCGTTACCACCACTTTCGCCATAGCTGTAGTGATACTGATAAAGCGTCGGTTGGTTGTGCGTATCGCCACATCAATCCACTGCCCGACGTTTTTATTTTGTTTAAAAAACCTCGGATCAACCAAATTAAAACTACCGATATAACCGATGTGCTCATCTATCACCACAATCTTACGATGATTGCGCAAATCGGAGCGTTTAAACAGCGTTTTAAACAATCCCACGGGCAGTGACTGATGAACAAAAACACCTGCCCGCTCTAATGTACGGTGTGCCTGACTATTAAAAAAGCTAAAACTTCCCACACTATCAGCCAATATATGACACTCAACCCCTCGCTGCGCCGCCGCCGCCAACGCTTCTATCACTTCTAATACCTGTCCTTTGGGATAGACAATGTAAAACTCCATCAGAATAATGCGTTGAGCTCCTTGAATATCCTCAATCAAACCTTGAAAAATCGTATTAGGCTCAGTCAACAGCTGCATCTTATGATCCGGAAATATCCCAAGCCCTGTCCAACGCGTACCTATTTGACTGACACCTTGATAATTGGCTGGCAGTAAATCTTGCCCTTGATCAAAAACCAAATGCTCGCGCCGCGCCATGTCATTCATCAATATACTTGCTTGATCTACTCGCTCACGATAGCGCCGACCAATCATCGGCTCACCCAGCAATATGTAAGCAATAAAGCCAAATAATGGTAAGGTATAGAGCACAGCAATCCAAGCAATCGACACCCCAATATTGCGCTGCACCGATACAATTCGTAGCGTCATACCTATCATCAAAATAATATGCAATACGAGACCTAACCCAGCAAGATCTCCCCAAGACCAAGTGGTAAAGGTATGTTTAATAGTAAACGCGTCGATGTCTGCCTCCGACAATCAGATGAAAAATAAAGCGTAAGTTATAAAGCAAGAACAGTATAGTGGTTTTTGATCACTGAATAATAGGGACAACTATAACAAGTATCTTCGGTGGAGTATTTCTAAATAACTGACTTAAGCTCCTATAGATAATGGTATTGAGAGTGTTTTTTTAATTATTTACTAATATTATTAAAATACTATTTGACAGCCATGTGTAAATCTATATAATACACACCCACAGCAAGGGGACTTAATTAAGTTAGCTTCTG
>NZ_CAJHBU010000002.1 GCF_904846715.1 Psychrobacter vallis | reverse complement strand
AAAATATATTCTCATTACTTACTTATTACTCATCTTAACAGACGAAAATTATCTTTGAATTTGATATTAGTTTAAAATTTTTTTCTACCACGGACTTCAGTTAGGCATTGCTTTTTTGCTGTCGCTACCAATTGCCCTTAACCGTGAACTTGAAGACAATGGTACTGGGCTAAAAACCTTTCTTTTAGTGACTATTGCTTCATGTGCCTTTATGTTGGTAGGTATGGATATCTATTAAGGCTCTGACGCGGAAGCTAGAATTATGTACGGAATCATTACGGGGATGGGTTTTATTGGTGGCGGGACTATTTTCAAAAACGAGGATGGCGCAAAGGGCACGGCAACCGCTGCTGGGCTATGGAACACAGCGGCTATCGGTGACTCTGTCGCCTACGCTCGCTATGAAATTGCCACTATACTGTCTGTCGTTGGTTTCATCATTCTGCAATTCTCTAAACCCTTTAAACCAAAACATAGCCGCAAAGATTGATAATTATTGGATTGGATGTAACGATAACTATTTTACATACTCATCATGAGCAAATAAAAGCCTTCTGACCTTAATAAATCTAGGTTGATACAAACGCTCATGCGCCTCATATGATTAGACGTAAAATAAGCGAGAACAGTGATTGTCTCGCTCATTTTTTATGTAGCAATAATAGTAGTTAGGCCGCCCTATAGTCCTGATCTGAATCTCATTGAAAAGAAGTGGGCTCAGGTAAAGTTTCTACGACAAGGCTGGATGGAGAATGACTTGTCTAAATTGTTTTATGATATTTGCCCTAGCCATAACACTTTTATATTAAGCTGACTATAGCTACTAATAGACAGCTTCAGGTGATGTTTTAGAGCTGTATTTTATTGTGACTTTAGATAAAATATAGCTCTAAAAGAGTGCTGACTCCTTCTGTTAATATTGGAGCTTAACCGTGTTCGATATTTTACAAGCAATTCCTAGTTGGCATCTTGCAGGGCTGTTTTTGGCAGGTATGATTGCTTTTGTGATTTCCACCATATCAGGAGGTGGCGGTGCGCTTTTGCTCATACCTGTTACCTCGGCGCTGATAGGAACCTCAGCTGCGCCACCAGTTATTAATTTGGGTAATTTTATTAGCCGTCCTTCGCGTCTTTATTTATTTTGGCATCATATCGAATGGTCGCTAATAAAGTATTACGTACCAAGCGCTATTGTTGGGGCGTGGTTAGCTGCATTATTATTTAGCCGTCTTGATGGCAGCTGGATTCAGTTATTAGTTGGTGCGTTTTTGATATCTACCGTCTCTCAGTATCGTTTTGGCAAAGTGGAAAAGTCGTTTGATATGCCTAAATTGGGTTTTGTGCCTTTAGGTTTTATCACTGCATTCATTAGCACGCTTGTCGGTGGTTTGGGTCCTGTACTCAATCCCTTCTATATGAATACGGGACTAAAAAAAGAGGATTTAGTCGCTACCAAAACAGCCAATTCCTTCTTTGTAGGACTCGCTCAGATTGGCAGTTATACTTTTTTTGGTGTATTGACCGTCAATCTTTGGATTTATGGTTTTGCGTTAGGGCTTGGTGCCATAGTTGGCAACATTATTGGTAAGCGTTTTTTAACAGGTATGAATGTTAAGCAGTTTAGAGTAATGCTGATCCTATTAATGGTCGTTAGTGGCGTAGTGATGATTGTCCAAAACGTCACGATTCTTTTTTAAATTACACCAAACGTTTTCTTATAGTAAATATACTCTCTGACACGACTAGAGCTAACAATACCGGTGTAAAAACAAGCCACGTTGACTTACACAACTCAGCTAAATTATGGAAACTCGATAATTTAGCAAATATATTCTGCCGAGGAGAGCAATTTGTGGCAAAGCATAATAATCATAAGGTTGAAAGCAAATCAGTGTGGACCGTCTTTCTTGTTTTCCTTAGATTGGGTTTAACTTCGTTTGGTGGTCCTGTCGCTCATTTGGGCTATTTTCGGGATGAGTTTGTGACACGGCGCAAATGGCTAACTGAGAACAGCTATGCTGACTTAGTGGCGCTTTGTCAGTTTTTGCCAGGACCAGCAAGCAGCCAAGTTGGTATTGCCATAGGCTTATCTCGATCAGGATATGCTGGCGCTCTTGCGGCTTGGGCTGGTTTTACCTTACCCTCTGCCATAGCGTTAATCCTATTTGCCATAGGTATTACCAGTTATGGAGAGATTATCCCATCTGGCGTACTGCACGGTTTAAAAGTAGCGGCAGTGGCTGTGGTGGCACAAGCAGTATGGGGTATGGGGCGAAATCTCTGCACTGATGTTGCACGAGTCTCTATCATGGCGCTGGCCGCTTGCTTTGTACTTTTAGTGCCCTCTGCATTAGGCCAAGTTAGCGTCATTGTTATTGCCGCCATTATTGGACTGATATTGTTCAAACCTGAAAAAACGATTGCTCATGATCCTCTGCCTATTACTGTCAGACGTCGAGTGGGTTTATTCTGGTTGTTCTTATTTTTTTCACTGCTCATCGGCTTACCGCTACTGGCCACATTATATCCAACCCATACGCTCTCTATGGTAGATACCTTCTTTCGTGCCGGATCGCTCGTTTTTGGTGGCGGGCACGTGGTGTTACCATTATTACAAGCTGAGGTTGTTCCAGCAGGTTGGGTGAGTAATGATACTTTCTTGGCAGGTTACGGAGCCACGCAAGCAGTACCAGGCCCTTTATTCACCTTCTCCGCGTTTCTTGGCAGTTCGATGAATGAAGTGCCTAGTGGCTGGTTGGGCGGTATGATTTGCTTAATTGCCATCTTTGCGCCATCATTTTTATTGGTTATGGGTGCCCTGCCATTTTGGGAGGGTCTACGCCAAAATTTGCGGACACGAGCTGCTCTGTCGGGTATCAATGCAGCAGTCGTCGGTTTGCTACTGGCAGCGCTTTATCAACCTGTATGGACAAGCGCTATCCTTGAAGCAAAAGATTTTGGTCTGGCATTGATCGCATTGGTTGCTTTAATATTCTGGAAATTACCTGCTTGGCTGGTCGTTATAAGTTGCGGCGCTGCTGGATGGTTATTAACATTATAAGGTGAAAGTAAAGATGAAAGAGCTATTCGCAGAGTTTGTTTGATCGCATTATGCCAACATTATATTTGTACAGTTAATTAAAACAGTCACGCTATTTAAGCATCTTTTTGCAAAAAATTTAGCAAGGCTGGAACATTCTCTCTAGCACTGCGTCCAGCACCGATCAGCGTGGGCGAGCCTGGACTTGCCCAGTCGCCATAGCCAAAAAACCATAGCCGTGGCTCTTTGACTGCTTGTCCTTGTTTGACCTGTACTGTTCCATCCGCTTCGAGAACATTTAAAGGTGCTAGATGGTCAAGATTTGGTTTAAACCCAATACACCAAATAATGGCATCTACTTGTTCTTCATGACCATCGTCCCAAATCACGCCTTGTTCAGTAAACTTACGGAACATGGGTACTGAATGTAAGATGCCTTTGTCACGTGCTGCTTTGACTGGTGGCACCATGACGATATCACCGATACTTTCTACAGGATCATCATTACTGCTGCCAGTAATACGTGCTGTTGCTCTTTCAAACAATACATGGCCATCGACATCATCAGCTAAAAACAATGGTGGCTCACGTGTTACCCAGCTAGTGTCAGCCACTTCAGCCAGCTCAATATAGATTTGTGTGCCTGAGTTGACATAACGGTCCTCAGTTTCTGCTACCAGAAAAATTGATTGCTTGTATTTGGGCTTACCTTTTGGCTCTCTAGGTATCAATCGAGCATATATTCTGCTTAAACGCTTATCAAATACCGTCAATGCCAAATGCTAATGAATATATGAGCCAAGCTTATTATGCAAACAGTATTGCAACGCCCTAAAACATAATTTCACTAACTATGATTTAATAATAAACTTAAAAAACCTTTACATACGAAATATTGTATATATAATATTTCGTATGTAAAGTCTTCTTCAATAGGAATAGTGATGGAAAATACAAATAAGAAAAAGGTGCTGTTTCTTTGTACCAGTAACTCAGCCAGATCACAAATGGCTGAAACATTATTGAAGTACAAAGCTGGTGATGTCTACGATGTTTACAGCGCAGGTATAGAGAAAGGGGAAGTCGATGAACGAACCATACAAGCGTTGGAAAAGTTTGATTTCGATACCAGTGAACTAAGATCCAAACACGTCGACGAGTTTGACGGTCAATACTTTGATTACGTCATTACCTTGTGTGAAAAAGCCAGCACCGAATGCAGAAGCTATCCCAATACAGCCAAGCAACTGGCTTGGGATATTCCCGACCCCAAGTCTCGCACTGGCAGCCATCCATTTACCAGTACATTAAGTGAATTAAGCAATCGTTTAACGATGTTTCTTGCTGTAGAAAAACATAACCGCACAAAGACTGCTGTCAATACACCTGCTGTCAGTAAAGAAGACATGGTGTTGCCTGATTTTGATCCCATTACCTTTTACAAAAGCCTGACTGATGACGTTCGACTCAAAGCATTGATGCTGATCGAATATCATGGTGAGCTGTGTGTTTGTGAATTAATGGAAGCATTGGAGGAGGACAGTCAGCCCAAAATCTCACGCAATCTTGCTGTGTTAAAAAAGGCAAACGTCATCACTGATCGAAAACACGGCCAGTGGGTGTTTTATCGCATCAATCCGGAGCTGCCGTTATGGGCAAAGACCGTAGTTGCACAAACCACAGAAAATAACACTTCTCTGATTGAGCGTGAGATCGGGCGGTTGGATGCGATGCAAAACAGACCAGACAAAGACAGCTTTTGTAAATAATCAATAACTAACATTTAAAGAAAACTGAGCATTTAAACAAACTTAACCATTTTTTCTGATAACACTTAGACAAAACAAAGGACAACTTTATGGCTATTAAAGTCGGTATTAACGGTTTTGGGCGTATGGGACGTTTAACGATGCGCGCCGCATTTGACTGGGATGACATCGAGATCGTCCACATCAATGATCCTGCGGGCGACGCTAAGACGCTTGCTCATTTGATGACGTTTGACTCTGTGCATGGTCGCTGGCATCACGAAGCCAATCACGAAGGCACGTCCATGATTATCAATGGCAAAGCCATTCCTTGTACGCAAAACAAAGCGACCAAAGACACCGACTGGTCGATGTGCGACGTGGTCATAGAAGCCTCAGGCAAGATAAAAACCAAAGCCTTGCTGCAAGCCTACTTAGACCAAGGGGTCAAACGCGTGGTCGTTACCGCCCCTGTCAAAGAAGAAGGCGTATTAAACATCGTCATGGGCGTGAATGAACATCTATACGACAAAGACATCTATCCCATTGTGACTGCGGCATCTTGTACCACCAACTGCCTAGCACCTGTGGTCAAAGTGATGCACGAAAAAATAGGCATCAAGCATGGCTCGATGACCACCATTCATGACATCACCAACACCCAGACGATATTGGATGCCCCGCATAAAGACTTACGCCGAGCGCGTGCTTGCGGTATGAGCCTGATTCCGACCACGACAGGCTCTGCAACCGCCATCACTCATATTTTCCCTGAGCTAAAAGGCAAGCTAAACGGTCATGCCATTCGCGTGCCTTTAGCCAACGCCTCGCTGACCGATTGTGTGTTTGAAGTGGCGCGTGGCACTACCGTAGAAGAAGTCAACGAACTGCTCAAACAGGCGTCTGAAAATGAGCTAAAAGACATATTGGGCTTTGAGACACGTCCACTGGTATCGATTGATTACAAAACCGATCCACGTTCAAGCATCGTTGATGCGCTATCGACGATGGTCGTCAACGACACGCAAGTCAAGCTCTACGTTTGGTACGACAACGAGTGGGGTTACGCCAACAGAACGGCTGAATTGGTACAGATGGTTGGTCTAGCAGATAAGGGTTAATCATGGGACTGCTATCCGTCAAGGACTTATCGACACAAGTTAAACAGTATCTGGTCATCACTGGCAACTATTGGGCGTTCACCTTAACGGATGGCGCCCTACGCATGCTCGTCGTGCTGCATTTTTATCAGTTAGGCTATAGCCCGTTAAGTATCGCCATGCTGTTTTTGTTTTATGAGATTTTTGGCGTTATCACCAATCTGGTTGGTGGCTGGCTTGGCACCAGTCTTGGGCTAAATAAAACCATGAATATTGGTTTGGCTATCCAGGTAATCGCCCTCGCCATGCTCGCTGTGCCTGCTGATATGTTGACTGTGGTTTATGTGATGATCGCCCAAGCGCTCTCAGGTATCGCCAAAGACTTAAACAAAATGAGTGCCAAAAGCGCCATCAAATTATTGGTACCAAAAGATGCTGAAAGCAAACTCTATCAATGGGTGGCGATACTCACAGGCTCTAAAAACGCGCTAAAAGGCGTGGGCTTTTTTATTGGTGGTTTGCTACTGACTTTGATTGGCTTTAAAGGCGCTATGATACTGATGGCATCACTATTGGCCATCGTTTGGGTATTTAGCTTGGTGGTGTTAAAAGAAGACATTGGCAAAGCCACTAACAAGCCTAAATTTAAAGATATTTTTTCTAAAAGCCCTGCTATCAATACCCTCTCCGCTGCCCGCATGTTTTTGTTTGGGGCGAGAGACGTGTGGTTTGTCGTGGCTTTGCCCGTGTTTTTGGCGGCGACCTTTAACTGGAGTCACTGGTGGGTGGGTAGCTTTATGGCAAGCTGGGTCATCGGTTATGGCATCGTTCAGTCGGTTGCACCTTATTTTACAGGCAAGAAAAAAGGCGTGCTGCCAACGGGTAAAGCGGCCTTTTTGTGGGCAAGCTATTTGACATTTATTCCGGCAGCAATCGCGCTGGCTTTATATTTTGATTTTTATATACAAACATCAGTTATGGTTGGGTTACTGATATTTGGCGTGGTTTTCGCCGTCAATTCCTCATTACACAGCTACCTCATCGTCAGCTACGCTGATAGTGATGGCGTGTCACTTGATGTCGGGTTTTATTACATGGCAAATGCGATGGGCAGATTGATTGGCACGGTGTTGTCAGGTTGGGTATACCAAGAATTTGGCTTAGAGGCTTGTCTTTGGATATCGAGTTTGTTTGTGGCAATCGCGGCATTATTGTCCCTAAAACTGCCTAACCAGTATAAAGCAGCGGCATACTGATTAGGGTTTTACTTAATCAATCAATCTAAACCAAAAATACTCTTATTATGACTCGCTACTGGGATGAATGTTTTTTATATGAACCTGACTATATTGCATGCCATGTTCTTTCCCATAAAGTGTTATTAGGTCTGACCATGAGATAAAGCATGGGATAGTTTTTGACAGAGACCAGATATTCTTTGTCATTAGCTTTATGACTACTGATGCTACGGTCGGAGCTGATAGGTTTGCGTGCTTCCATAACTGACACCCCAATGTACATTTAAAAACCAGTGTACATAGTAGTGTACATCAGATGCATGGATTGGGATAGATAGAGCAGGACAGTATAGAACGCCAGATACAACAAAGCCCCTGATATCAGGGGCTTTAGAGGCTCTATAAGATAGTATAGAACTATGTATTGGTACCAGTGGTCGGACTCGAACCGACACGCTTTAAAGGCAACGGATTTTGAATCCGTCATGTCTACCAATTCCATCACACTGGCATGTTAGAAGATAATGTCTATTAGATAGATATTACCGAATTGGGCTACAGGGTTAACTCTGTATAGGCTGCGTATTATAGCAGCCTATTTTTAGCCGTCAAGAATTATTTCAAATTATTTTCGATTAAAGCAATTAGATCTATCTAGCCGACAAAGGCACGCTCAACTGCATAATCCGCTTGTACACCCATACGCGGTGAAACGGTCAAGCCAAAGTCATCTAAAATCGCCGAGACTTCTGCGTTGAAGGGCATGCTACCGCATATCATCACGCGGTCATCGTCTTTGTTTATCGGTGGCAATCCAATGTCTTCAAAAAGTTTGCCTGACTTCATTAAATCAGTCACACGGCCCTGATTTCTAAATTCTTCACGAGTGACGGTAGGGTAGTAGATAAATTTTTCGCGATACCATTCTCCAAATATTTCGTCATTTGGTAGCTCGTTCTCGAACATATCACGATAAGCCAAGTCTTCCGCATGGCGTACACCATGAACCAAAATGATTTTTTCAAAACGCTCATAGACTTCAGGGTCACGTGCCAGTGCTAAGAAGGGCGCCATTCCAGTTCCTGTTGAGAGCATGTAGAGGTGTTTGCCCGGTAGCAGATCATCTAGCACGAGTGTCCCTGTCGGTTTTTTGCTCACTAACAATTCATCGCCTACTTTGATGTGCTGCAAGCGTGAAGTTAATGGGCCGTCTGGCACTTTAATAGAGAAGAATTCTAAATGATCTTCATAGTTTGGGCTAGCAATCGAGTAAGCGCGCAATAGAGGCCTGCCATCGACAACGATTCCAATCATTGCAAACTCGCCATTACGAAAACGCAAGCCGTCATCACGAGTGGTTTTGATGCTAAATAGAGAGTCATTCCAATGATGAACCTCTGTGACCGTTTCGGTGCGAAGTTTTGACATAAAGTCCTCGTTAATAAGTGGTTATCTGTATCGTTAAGTTTAGATGAGTATCAACTCAATATTTTCAATAATAGATTAAAAATGACAAAAACGTCTCTGAGCCTTGATGCTTGTCTGAAATATTATTTTTGAAACATCAATTTGGTAAGCGCTTGATAATGAGCTGTGTGCATTAGTCAAAAACTGAGCGCTATTCTAACATTTTATCCGATGTGATAAGTACATATAGATGCCTTGAAAGTCTATAGGAAGGTAAGATAGTGTATGAACTCAAAAGGCTATCATCGAATTGCTCGCTCATCATATCAAACTTTAAAATAAAAATCTGACAAGCAGCGACGATGCAGCATGATAAAATGGAATATCGTTAGCGAGTAATTTTGTAAGATTGGATAGAACTATTTTATCAGAGCAGTTTGTCATTAATGGAGTGGATTTATGGGCGACGAAAATGCGTCTCGGGATAATTATCATTGTGCGCCAATTATTGGCTACCATCGCGCCCCACTTTCACAGAAATTTGGTGCGCCAAGACAACCCAATTTGGTAGCATTGACTAGTGTTATTGAGATGCGAGCGCCTTATGATACGCCAGCTGCTTTTATAGGTTTGAATGAGTTTAGTGATATCTGGATCAGTTGGCAGTTTCATCAGAACTATATCAATAAAGAAAATTCTATCAATCAAGCGGATAATGGTTTTCGTCCGCAAGTGCGACCGCCAAGATTGGGCGGTAATCAGAGAATAGGGGTGTTCGCCAGTCGTAGTATGTATCGTCCTTCGGCGTTGGGATTGTCGGTCGTTAAGCTTGAACGTATCGAGATCGTACAAGGGCGTGTTTTACTTATTATTAGCGGAGCAGATATGATAGATGGCACACCAATTATCGATATCAAACCCTATGTGGCTTATAGTGATGCGATTATCGATGCAGCGAGTGGCTTTGCGCAAGCGGCTCCAGTGTCTTTAGATGTGACTATCACTGAGTCTGCTTATGAGCAATTTATGACTCTAGTCAATATACGGCAGTTGCACAGAAGTGATAGTAAGAATGCTGATACAGAACCTACTACGGTAGCTGCGCTGATTTATAAGACTCAAAGTCAATTGCTCGTTTCTGATATCGATGTTATCAAAGCATTAATCGCGCAAGACCCGCGTCCTGCCTATCGCCGTCATGACATAAAAATACCGTTTGTGATGCGCTATAAGTCGGTGGATGTGAGCTTTCAATTGATAGAATCAGGACAGCTACAGATAATCGCCATTGTAGAAGTGAGTTAAAAAATTTATCCCAGTATTGTTGACTCTCTTTTTTGGCGACCTAATTATACCAACGAGACTGTATTTTAAGAGACTGTATTTTAAGAGACTGTATTTTAAGAGACTGTATTTTAAGAGACTGTATTTTAAGAGACCGTGTTTTAAGAGGTAGTATTTTAATTTTCACCAATCATAAAAGAAGAACAATATGTCTGCTCATAAGTATTCGATAGTGATTGATTTGCGTTGGTGCCTAGATGAGTTATTGGCAGATAAGGTGATTGATCAGCGTGGCTACAATCTAGTGGTTACGAGCCGTCGTGATAAAGCGCAGCATCCATTACTCACCATTAGTGAGTTTGGTTTGCCGAATGGTCATGCGCTTGATAATAATCCTGAGACCAAACTGACGATAGCATGGCTGAATCAATGGCTTGCTGCCAAAGCCGGTATGTCGCTGGTTCGTATTGACCCATTAAAAGTCGATGTGCCAGCCGTCACACAGCTGATGTCCTTTGAATATGCGCGCTCGCAGCATATTTTGCCAATTGAAGTGAAGATAGACGAAGTGGTCATCGGTACAGACCAACCGTTTTATACAGACTGGCAAGCCAATATCGAAAAGTTAATAAAATCTAAAAGTTATCGTACGGTTTATATCAATCCTGAACAGATCAATCGCTATCGACGAGAGTTCTATCAAGTCACGCAAGCGATTGCAGGGGCAAATAGTGTCCATAAACGCGCGGCGGCTGATGTCACCAATGTCGAAGCACTATTGCAGCTGGGTGACAATACCAATCCTGATGCCAATGATCAACACATCGTCAGAGTCGTTGATTGGCTATTGCAATACGCTTTTGAGCAGCGCGCCAGTGACATTCATCTAGAGCCACGGCGTGAGACTGGCAAAGTGCGTTTTCGTATTGATGGCGTTCTCCATACGGTTTATGAGATGCCGTTAGCGATTATAGTAGCGGTGACGGCGCGTATTAAAATTTTAGGACGACTCAATGTCGCCGAAAAACGCAAGCCGCAAGATGGTCGCCTAAAAACCCGTACCCCAAAAGGGCTAGAGACCGAGTTACGACTGTCTACAATGCCCACTGCTTTTGGTGAAAAGCTGGTCATGCGTGTGTTTGACCCTGAGGTGCTGGTACGCTCCTTTGCGCAGCTTGGCTTGTCTGGCAAGCAGCTTGAAACGTGGCATGAGTTGACCGCCCATCCAAATGGTATTATTTTGGTCACAGGGCCAACTGGCTCAGGTAAGACCACTACCTTATATAGTACGCTCAAACAGTTGGCCACTGAGCAAGTGAATGTCTGTACCATTGAAGATCCTATCGAGATGATTGAGCCGGCCTTTAATCAAATGCAAGTCAATCCAGGTGTTGATTTGCATTTTGCGGATGGTATTCGCTCATTAATGCGTCAAGACCCTGATATCATTATGGTGGGTGAAATTCGTGATGCCGAAACAGCGAATATGGCAGTGCAAGCATCACTTACAGGACACTTGGTGCTATCGACCTTGCATACCAATGATGCCCCAAGCTCAATCACTCGTTTGCATGATTTGGGCATTCAGCCATTTTTGACATCGGCCACCATACTGGGCGTAATGGCGCAGCGTCTATTACGGACATTGTGCCCCCATTGTAAAAAGGCGATTGATATAACGCCTGACAGTGAAATAGCCATTCAGTGGCAAGAGTTGGTGCAACCGTGGCGCGCGCCTGTGCCTGCACAAATTTATACGGCACAGGGCTGTGAGCATTGTCGCCATACTGGTTATCAAGGGCGCGTTGGTCTCTATGAAATTATGCCTTTATCCAATGAGTTAAAAAAATTGGTCGCCGCAGACGCAAATTTAGACGTACTGAAGCAGCAAGCGTACCGAGAAGGTGTGCAGCCTTTGCGCCTATCTGGGGCAAAGCGCATTAGTGAAGGAGTCACCACCATAGAAGAAGTGATGCGAGTAGTACCGCTGCATTAAAGTGATGTGTGTATTATGAGATTTAATGCTTCATTCAATTTTTAATTTTGTCTATCCACTTTTATTACTGAGATTTATATGTTTACTGATAGCCATTGCCATCTGAACCGTTTAGATTTAACCAAGTATGATGGTGAATTGTCCGGCGCGATTGCCGCTATGAAAGAAGCCAATGTCAGCCGTGCCATGGCGATTATGTGTGATTTTTCCGAATATGATGAGATTGCCAGTATCGTCAGCACCTATGGTGATGAAACGCTAAACTTAGGCATGAGTGTGGGCATTCATCCGTGTGAAGATATTCAAGTCTTGCAATCAGCCACTGTTGAGCGACTGATAGAAACGGCCCGTGCCGATCATGTATGGGCAATAGGGGAGACGGGGCTGGATTATTATTGGTCAACTGAGAATAAAAAAGCGCAACAAGCCAGCCTTGCCCGTCATATCCACGCTAGCCAAAGCTTGAAAAAGCCACTCGTGATACATATGCGTGACGCCAAAGAAGATACGATTGATATTCTAAAAAGTGAAGGTGCTGAGCATGGCATTATCCACTGCTTTACCGAAGATTGGGATACCGCCAAGCGCGCGTTAGATCTCGGGTTTTATATTTCATTTTCGGGTATTGTCAGCTTTAAAAGCGCGCAGATGATTCAAGATACTGCGCAAAAAATGCCCAGAGACAGAATATTGATTGAAACGGACAGTCCTTATTTAGCGCCTGTACCGAAACGCGGCAGACCAAATGAGCCTGCATATGTACCTTACGTCGCCAGTCATATCGCAGGTATGTATGGCTGTAGTAGCGATGAGGTTGGTGCGCTAACGGCAAAAAACTTTGAAAATTTACTGGCACAGTATGATTAAAATGGTTATGCTATGACCAGTCAGTCATTTACGAGATAGCCTTGTGGCGTTACGTATTAAAGGGTTTAAATACCAAACGTAATCCTATGATTCTCAATGACTATTTAGCACACGCCAGCATATTCTTCGTTGTTTTTCGGCCAGATGGTTTATAGCCTCATAGGCCAGTTGCCGACATACCAATATCAACGATGGTCATATGCTTAATCTTGTCAGGTTTTAGGAGAGACTATGAGTCGTCAGCATCAATTTAAGGCACGAGAAGAAAATATCTTGGCGATGGCAGAGCAATTGCTACTCGAGTCGGGCGATGGTGATATCACCTTAGACAGTTTGGCAGACCAGCTTGATTTGGCTAAAGGCACGCTGTATAAGCATTTCTCCAGTAAAGATGAGCTGTATTTACGTATTATTATTCGTTACGAAGAACAGTTATTTGAGATCAATCGTATTGACGATTGTCCATCGGCAGGCGTGGCTCGTATGATTTTTCAACAGCTATTTAATCCACAAAAAGCGATGTTACTCAATCAAATCGAAGAGCGTTTGGCGGCGTCGGTGACGGGTCTCAATCGCTTATTTGGTGAGTTGTATGATATTCGCCGTCAGCGTATGAAGCGTTTGATTGATATTATCAGTGCTTATCTAAAAGATGAACACAGCAGTTTGAGCACGCGTGATTATTTGTCTTCTATTTGGGCGATGGGTCAAGGCGGTGCAGGGCTGTTGAATTCAAGTTTTTATCAGCGCTATTTGGGTCGCCGCGATACCTTGCGATATGCTTTCGTTCAGCAAATGCTAGAGCTGCCGAGCCATTATCCTGCCGCTGAGGATGAGGTGATGGATGAGGATATGCAAGAATTAGTAGAGCAAATCGATACTGAATCAGAAGAACATCGTAATACCAATTATTAGGATGTTTTTTAGACAATTTTTATAATAGTAGGCTTTTATGAAAACCTGCGTTGCCATTATCTAGATGGCAACCTGTTTAATGCTATTTTTTATATTTTTGAAAGCTCACGATACTACCTCACATATGACAAGCCAATGATAGGCTTATAGGTGCAACATGCCGGTCACTGCCAAGATTCAGTCCAGCTCAGCGGCCAGTTGCCATCTCAGCGCAATCAATCGACATTCGCTATACAATCAGACAGATATCAATCCGCCATTTCGTCATTGTTGCAGTGAAGTTTCCTCGTTAAAAAATATTCAGGCTTCCTCTTTTAACCTATCAAGTGTTAACTCACCAAGCATTTCTCACTCACAAACGGGTTTTACTCTCGTTGAAATTGTGGTGGTGGTGGTTATTTTGTCTATATTTGCTGGCATGATGAGCTTGTCGGTCGGCAGTAGTGAGTCTCGCAAAAACCGCGCGTTTTATGAACACTTGACCGATTCATTAAGTTACGTTCGACTGTTATCAGCGGAGCGTATGCAGCCCATGGGTTTGAGTCTACAAGCGGATAAGCAAGGTCAAGTAGCGCCAGTGATTGTTACCTTATCCAATCCTTATATTGCTTATCAAACTGCTGATAGCTCATCAGATAGTATGAATAGTCGCCCCAAAAATGCCATGGAGTTGTCTGCAGATCTGACAGGTATGTCAGGCGTTACTAGCGAACAACCCACGCCGAGCTGGGATATTGAGCCAGAGGTTAGCTTGCCTGAACTGCCTGCTGGTGTCAGTTTGCGGGTGCAAAGCTTGGAGTCTGGTAACACAGTAAATGCGGTACAGAGCCAAACGCTACAGCCTTGGTTTACCGACCAAACCGTGCCGCAGGTGCTATGGTTTGGGACAGGGCAAGCGACACCCGTGACCATTGAAGTGATTCATAACTCGCGTTTGGTCGGTGAGGTCATTATGATCATGCCCGATGGTAGTATGATGATAGGACAGGGGTCGTAGTTGATGACTATTTCTTCTAAGTCGCTGACGACTTCTGCTGCGCCTGTGTTTTCTCAGTCTAAGCGTGAAGGGGGCTTTACCTTGATTGAGGTGATGGTAGCTTTGGCCATTTTGGCAGTGGTTGCCGTCGCTGCTAGCCGTGCAAGTAGTGCTTATCTTAGCTCAGTCGATGTATTGCGCACTCGTACGCTCGCACACTTTGTTGCCCAAAACGCTGCGGCCGATTTGCGTATTCAAGATACATGGCTGACAGCCAAACGGACGCAAACGATCAATGCTCAAGGGCGTGATTGGCAAGTGGTGATGACGGTCAGCGAGGCGATGACACCAGCATTAAAAGAAGTAAACATTACCGTTGCACCTATTATAGATGGACAGACGCGCAACGCAGTGACGGATATCGATGTGATATTGAGCAATCCCGAGCAGGATATTGGCAGTTTAGATTTGGGTGGTTTGGGCGCAGGTATCGCAGGGCAAACGGGAGATCGTTTGTGAGGCCGCAGTATGGATTTACTCTGCTTGAGCTGATGGTTGCGATGGCTATATTTGCCATGTTGGCAGTGGCGGGTTGGCAAGTGTTTGATAGTGTCAATCGTGCTCGTGAACGGGCGCAATTCCATGCTGACAATTTAGCGGTATTACAATATGCGTATCTGCAATTGCAGCAAGATATGGGGCAGATTATTCCTTATCAAGCAGCCGCTACGCAAAAAAATAATGCGGCAAGTACCAGTACAAATGGCAATACAAGCAATAGTAATCAAGCAAACGAGATAGCACCTGAGCCTTTTTTGAGTTTGGATGGTGAGCACGTCAGCTTTGTACGCTTTGCTGATCCTGATCCACGTTATCAAAGTAGCCAAAGCGTGCAGCATATCGAATATATTTTTGCCGATGAGCGTTTAATTCGCCGTCAATATAGCAGCGTGGATGGTGGGCGCGATAGCGTCAGTTTAGACAGTGTGTTGCTTGAAGGTGTTAGCGCTGGGCGTTGGCAAGCCTATTTACCAGAGTTGAGCACCACGTTCCCCAACGCAGAAAGCAATAATAGCACTACAAATCCCACTTTTGGACAAACGGTCAATCCAGAAAACGCGCAGCCTAAAGTAGTTTTGTTACCAAAAGGCATCGCTGTCAAATTCACTTATCAAGACATGCCCATCACGTGGCAGTGGGCGCTTGCCCCGCAACCAATACCACGCAACAATAGTCAAAACATTCCTAATAGCAATGGCGATAATGATGGCAATAACAATAATGACAACACCAATGGTGGCGAGACTGCGAACGATGGTGCAGAAAATGGCAATCGATAAGGTAGACATGAGCATGTACCATTGGGTCAATAACAAAAGCTGTGCATGTCAATGATAGCCAGATCTCAGCGCGGGGTGGCGCTACTCACTATCTTGCTATTGGTGGTCAGTATTACTGTGGTCGCAGGGGCGATGCTTGCCAGCCAAAAGATTGCTATTAGGCGCAGTGGTTTGTTGTTTGATCAAAATCAGTTATTACAAGATATCAATGCAGGTCAGCAGTTGGCCGTTACTATGATTCGTGCTGATAATAAATTGAATGATACGGACAGCATGCAAGATATCTGGGCGCAGCCAATACCGCCTTATAATTTCGGCACACACAGTATCAGCATCGAATTGCGTGATGAGGCCAGTCGCTTTAATATCAATAATTTATATCAAAACGGGGCAGTTGATACGACCGCTTTGGCCATATTTCAACGGCTTTTGACACAGTTGAATTTGGACGCTGAAATTGCCATTGCGGTACTTGATTATCAAGATACAGACAGTGAAGTGCATGAAGATGGTGGTAATGAGAGTGTGGTATACACTCAGCAGTCGAATACTATAGCCGCTAATACATTACCAAATCAGCCTTTTATAAGTATCGATCAGTTGCAAGAGATTCGAGGCATTGATGCTGATGTACTAGCGGCACTTCGTCCTTATATTACAGCGACGCCTTACTTTCTAGCTATCAATGTTAATACAGCCAGTCCAGTCCTATTAGCTGCCTTGATAGAAGGTGGCACTGGCGAGCAGATGCAAGAGCTGGTCGCTATACGTGAAAAGCAAGCGTTAACCTCTGTCGATGACATGTGGCAATTGCCACTATTGAGCAGTCTAAATGAAGAGCAGCGTAAGGCATTAACACCATTATTGGCCGTTGACAGTCAGGCTTTTATGGCGCTTATTACAGCGACCGATAGTGCAGATAGTGACCAAACAAGACAGCGTTTTGCGACGGTTTTAATCCGTAAAACGGCTACCGAGACAGAAAGTAACAGTAACTCTAACGGTAATAACCCTAACAACAGTAATCCCAATAACAATAATTCTACTCTGGGTGATGCGAGCAATAGCGACAAAGCAAAGGACGTTAAAGTGGTCACCCAGCGATTATGGGCGTTCAGACCCAGTTTTTGATAAAGTTGATTCCAAATAAAACAGATACATTATATTTTAATGCGTAACTGGTATAAATTTTTCTCGCTTGCTGTGCCTTCGCAGACAGAGGCTGCAAAAAATTCATTCCAGTTACGCTGACTCGTTTCTATACTGAACTCATTATAAGCAATCAAACGGGCTCTAATCTTTTAAGAGCGTTTCTTCGCTAGACTTCCAATTATAAGCGCCATAAAACAGCATCTGTGCTTGGCGGGTACAGTTATGTAGCATCAATTGCTTATTTTCTTCAATCTCATTCAAATCTATTTCATCGTCATGGTCTTCAGTATAGGTCAATTCCAGCCAATCGATAATCCAAGAAAAGAACATATTGACGCCAGCCTCAGCCAATAAACGACGATCGTAGCCATTGATATGGGTAAATGCTGGCTGTAGCGCGAGATCGTCAGCTAAGCTTTGCGCGTGTTTTTTGACCAGCTCATTGATTGCCTTACGCACGGCTTCCGAGCCACCATAACGCTCACTGACCAAAAACTGCCAGTAATAAGGCTGCTCACTGACCATGTATAGAAACAGCTGAATACTCTTGGCAATTTGGCGATCAAAGCTGCGTTTGCGGCCAATCTGTAAGCTATCGCTCAATATGGCCAAGGTACCGCCCAGCTCTTCTACCACCAATGCTCGCCCAAGCGATTCCATATCATTGAAATGTCGATAAAACGCTGTCGGCACAACGCCAACCTCGCGGGTTACCTGCCTTAAGCTGATAGAGCTAAATGACTGCCCTGTCATACACAAGTCGAGCACCGCATTAAAAAAAGCGTGCCGAGTCTGAAGTTTCTTTTGTTCGCGACTGCTCATAATAGTTCAAAATTATCCGATAGAGGTTTATCATACTCATTTCAGCGTAAAAATACGACTGAAATACGCAACTTGGGTGAATTTATACCAATCCCAAAAATCAGAGTAGGAAGGAAAACGAGTGCAATCGCTACAGTCAATTCACTATAAAATAAATATAGTGCTGCTGGGATAATTTTTCGTAGCCTCTGTCTGCGAAGGCACAGCAAGCAAGAAAATATTATCCTAGCAGCGCGTTACAATGGTTGTGCCTTTTTTATTTAGGATTAACTATACGTATTGTAGGCTAAGCGAATTTGACACAGTTAATTGTATTTTTTAGGTTTGATATGACTACACCATCGTCCCCCAATGCCCTTGTAGTTCCTGAGCCAAGCGATAAGCCTCATGGTCATTCATACCGGTAATAAAATCCAAAACATTCAGAATGTTAAGATAGGTGTCATTTGCCAGCTCACGGCGATGTTCGTAAAGATGTGGTTGCAATAAGCTTAGCAAACGCTGTTGCTCAAAGGACATAGATACGGAGGACATGGAGGCTGTTTGACCACCTGTCCACGCCAGCGGCATAAAAGCATCTAGCAGACGATGCAAGCATTGATTGGCCATCAGCTCCATTCTTACTTTACTTGGGTGATTGAATATTTGCTCACGTGCCAATTGCTTGGCTTGATTGATACCGTTTTGCACACTGGTATCGCAATGAGTAAATAAGCTGCCGTGTAGTGTGCCCGCCAGCATGGCATCATTATTTGCGACAAAGGCATCAGTGACCGTATTGACCAACCGCATCATGGCACGCGCTCGTAATGATGCGAGACTCTGCCGCACTGACATGTGTGCTGGTACATGAATGCTACTAGGACGCTCGCCAATTAGCTCATAAAATATGCTGGCCACATCGGTATAGGTCAGCATATTCAAATTGATGCCATCCTCTAAATCGATCAGGGCATAGCAGATGTCGTCTGCGGCTTCTAGTAAATAAGCCAATGGATGACGGGCAAAACCGTCGTGCTGCTCTGAGCGAGGTAAGTGCAGTGTCGCTGCTAATGCTTCTAACTGCGCTGACTCACTATCAAAACAGCCAAATTTCTGCACGTTACTGTTTATACTAACGGCACTGCTTAGATTCACGTTACTGTCTAGACTATTATTACTGACATCATTGCTATGCGTTGCCAGCCAAGGGTATTTCATAAAAGCGCCCAGCGTTGCACAAGTGAGACGCATACCGCCTTTATCAGGATGATGCTCATTGCGCGCTAACAGTCGAAATCCTTGTGCATTGCCTTCGTATGCCAGCAAGTCTAATTGCTCATTGATGCTCAGGTTTTGCAAAACAGCCTGAGCGTTAGGATTTCTGAACCAATCACGAATCGCATATTCTCCCGCATGACCAAATGGTGGATTGCCGATATCGTGTGCGAGGCATGCTGCTTGTACAATGACTCCAACGTCGGCTGGCGAGATGCCCGCTGGTAAACCGTTATCTATTTTGTCATGGAGTTTTTCTGCTGCCATCATTCCCAAAGAGCGACCAATACAAGACACTTCAAGCGAATGCGTCAAGCGAGTATGAATGCCGAGCTGATTGGTTAATGGATGAACTTGTGTCTTTTGGTTGAGCTGCCGAAAGGAGTGAGAAAAAACCAGTCTGTCATAATCTTTATGAAAGTGCGAGCGTGCTGTTTCACCGGTTTTGGGTTTTTTGGCTGATCCGAGGCGTTGGGCGTTTAGCAAGTGTGACCACTGGGTAGTGGCAGAGGAGAATGATAGGTGGTTAGACATTATTATTATGATCCCAATGATGAACGGACGGTATTTGTTATATTGTTCTTAGCATAGCAAAATAGTCGTGTCGGTTCATCTGTTGTGGCTGCCTATTTGATGATCAGACAGCGACAACTTTTTTTGGATGATTTTTAGAAAGTAGTGCTTCAGATAAGTATTTATTGAGCAGTATTAACTATCTGTTTTTTGGCAATCAAACAATACAGCTTCAGCACTCTCAGCAATACTACCATCTAATGTTTTATTACTTAGTATGGCCTTATTGGTGTCGGTACTGACTTGCCATTTCATGCCTGCATCATTATTGATACCAATATCCGTCTCATACGCAGTAAAGCCATTACTGCCTGCCGGTGGTGTCATGGCAGTCAGATCATATTCTACCCCGTCAATCAATAGATGGGCGCTGTTAGCAGCTTGATCGCCATTTGCAGTATCATAATGGGCTTCGATCATCTGTTCCGGCTGACACGTGTAAGTGGTCATATCTGCTGCTGCGTGATTATGGCCTTCATGCCCGTGATCGTCTTCTTCATGTCCTTGTTCTTCATGCTCGTGTGCATCATGATCTGCATGCGCATCATGTGCCATCTCAGTGGTTGAGTCAGTTGCAGCAGCTTCATTATCAATTGGTTGCGGTGTATCGGCTTGTTGTTGGCAACCTGCGCCTGCCAATAGAAAAGCAACGCAAAGTAGAGCAGTTTTAGAGTGAGTACGAGTAAGCGTTATCATGAAAAATGCCTTTGTAAATATAAAGTGATAGTAGTGTGAGAATAAAAGCGTAAATAGTTACGTTATAATATAACATATTAGTCTTAAAAAAAACCAACATAGATTGCTCTATATTGGTTTTTTACATCAAACTGCCAGTGGTATTACACGTTAAATCTAAAGTGCATCACATCGCCATCTTGGACGATATAGGTTTTGCCTTCTAGACGTGATTTGCCAGCAGCTGCCGCACCTTTTTCACCGTTGTGCTCAATAAAATCGTCATAAGCGATGACTTCGGCGCGAATAAAGCCGCGCTCAAAATCAGTATGAATCACGCCCGCTGCTTGCGGGGCAGTAGCGCCAATAGCAACGGTCCATGCGCGCACTTCTTTTACCCCAGCAGTAAAGTAAGTCTGCATATCAAGTAAGTCATAACCACCACGAATCACTTGATCGAGACCCGCTTCTTCCATACCCATATCTTCCAAAAAGTCTTTCTTATCGTCTTCATCAAGTTGAGCGATTTCAGATTCGATTTGGTTGCAGAGGGCGATGACGATAGACTCTTCACCAGTGGCATAACCGCGGACAGCGTCGAGGTACGGGTTATTTTCAAAACCATCTTCAGCAACGTTGGCGATATACATGGTTGGCTTTAGGGTAATTAGACCATAACTTCTGATGAGTTTTTTCTCATCACTATCAAGGTTGGCTGCACGAGCCGCTTTACCTTCTGCCAATAGTGGTTCGATTTTTTTGAACACATCAAGCATGGCGCTCGCATCTTTATCGCCGCCTTTGGCTTTTTTGGTTAAGTTAAGGATAGCACGCTCAACCGCTTCCAAATCTGCCAACGCCAACTCGGTGTTGATGGTTTCGATGTCATCAATGGGGCTGACGCGACCATCGACGTGTACCACGTTGTCATCATCAAAACAGCGTACGACATGCGCAATCGCATCAGTCTCACGAATATTGGCTAGGAACTGATTGCCCATGCCTTCACCTTTTGACGCGCCAGCGACCAAGCCTGCGATGTCAACGAACTCCATCGTCGTTGGCAATACACGCTCAGGATTGACGATATCAGCCAGTTTCTTTAGGCGTGGGTCTGGCACAGGAACGATACCTGTATTGGGATCTTTGGTACAAAATGGAAAGTTTTCAGCGGCGATACCCGCTTTGGTCAAGGCGTTAAACAGGGTGGATTTACCCACGTTTGGTAGACCGACGATGCCGCAATTAAAACCCATAACGTTCTCTCAATATAGTAATAAAATCAGTTGATCTACAACTTGGTTAAATAGTAAATCAAAATTGCGCATATTGTAGCAAATTTCACTCAATAGGGGTGATGTTGTTATAGTTGAGACGCTTTAAAAATATGATAGCGCTACTGGAATAAATGTTACTTGCGTGCTGTGCCTTCGCAGACAGAGGCTGCGTAAAATTTCTTCCAGTAGCGCGTTTAAATTGATGCAACATTTTCATTTTCAGCTGGCTATATGCTAGATACTTGGATTTTCACGACTCAGTCTCAGTAAGGTTTAGTACTGTCACAATTATGATAAGCTACGACTTATTGCTTATGTTAAATGGCTATTCACCTGCTTTAATCTAATGATTGATTGCGCGACAACCCTTATTAAAGGCAAGATTGTAAAATGACCTCTACGATTTTTGAGACACGCCGTTATAATTATCCACAAAACTTTATCGAGATGAAACCCAAGCTTGCGCGTCTTGAGCAGGCGATTGCAAAACTCGAAGCCAATTTGATAAAGGCGGATGCTGAGTTACTCAATCAGCGGCTTGACAGCTTAGCATTGGAAGTGGATTACGCCAGTGAGCTAAACGCCGATCAGCTTTTGGCTGCGACAACCATTGACGGTAAGGTACTTGTGATTGCAGGCGCGGGTTCTGGTAAAACCAAAACGCTGACCTATCGCACTAGTTATTTGATAGAAAATGGTGTGCCGCCCAAAGAGATTTTGCTGCTAACCTTTACTCGTAAAGCTGCCAATGAAATTAAAGGGCGTGCTAAGACGTTGCTGGCAAGCAGATTAGCGAGTGACACAGATGGCGAAAAAGACAGTAAAACGCTCAATGCTATCAATAGTGGTACTTTTCATTCGTTTTGTACCATGCTGCTGCGTCAATACTCCGGACTGCTTGGTATCAATCCAAGATTTACTATTTTGGATACGGGCGATAGTGAAGACGCCATAGACTTGATTAATAAAGAGAAAAAATACGCAATCAATATCACCAGTCAAGCTTTTCCGCGCAAAAAAACCTTGCAAAAAATATTCTCTACTTCTAGAAATCGGCGTATTCAACTCCGTGAGTTGATTGAAAGTAGTTATCCTGATATTGCCATACACATACCTGCAATAGAAAAATTGGCGATTGATTTTCACGAATACAAACGCATCAATCACTTATACGATTTTGACGACATTATTGGTCAAGTCGTACGGCACCTAAAAACGAACGATAAGTTTCGTCAGCTCCTACAAAACCAATATCGTTATATTATGGTGGATGAATATCAAGACACCAATATCCCGCAAAAAGCACTGATTGATCTCATTTGCGCTCCTGAATCGGTCTCGCTGATGGTGGTTGGCGATGACAATCAAAGTATCTACGCCTTTCGCGGTGCCAATTACGAAAACATTCTTTTGTTTGGTGAGACATACCCTAATGCCAAGCTTATCAAGCTTGAGCAAAATTATCGTAGTACGCCCGCTGTTTTAAATTATATTAACGCTTTGTCAGATCAAATCACGTTAGGTTATCAAAAGCAGTTGTATTCCGGCTCAGTAGTAGAAGGGATAACGCCAACATTTTGCCGCTCAAGTAATGAAAGCAAAGAAGCAAAATATATCGCTGATAAAATCATCGCGTTAAAGTCAGAGTATGACTACAAGGATTTTGCGGTATTGTGCCGCACGTCTTTTCAGTCCAATTATATCCAGCTGGAATTTATGGAGCGCCGCATTCCGTTTATTGTCGTCGGCGGTCTTAAGTTCATTGAAAGGCGTCATATCAAAGATGTATTAGCATTTGTCAAAATACTCTATAACCCCAACGATACCATTGCTTGGCATCGGATTTTGACTTTGTTTAAAGGTGTAGGCGCAGTGACTGCAACTCGCTTAACGCAAGCGATTACCGCCGACAATAATTCTTTTGCGCCACTACTGACGGCAAAATTTGCCAAAAAAAGCACACAACTTGCGCTATTGTATGAATTGCTGAGCAAAGCAAGCCGCGCGGATACCGTTGAACAAGTTATCGAGCTGATTCTTGAGTTTTATATTCCTGTTCTAAAAATCAATGAAGACAACTGGCGAGAGCGTAGCGAGGATTTTCGTGTTCTTACAAACTTAGCGGCAGAGCATGACAATCTTGATGATTTTTTGGAAAAATTGGCTCTCGATCCGCCCAATGATTCGGTCGCCACGTCAGGTGAGGCAGAAGGGGAAGACGATGATAAATTAACCATTTCTACCATTCATAGTGCAAAAGGACTTGAATGGCCAGTGGTGTTCGTCAACTCCTTAGTCGATGGCATGATGCCGCATTATCGCTCATTAAGTGATTTTGAAGCATTGGAGGAAGAGCGTAAGCTGTTTTATGTTGCTTGTAGCCGCGCGAAGAACCGACTGTTTTTAACGGCACCAGATTATTTTTCTAGTTATTCAGGTTACTTTGATAAAGTGTCCCGTTTTATTGCAGAGCTGTCTGCTGACAAGGTAACTGTTGAGACGGTTAAAAAACCTACTAAAGAAAGTGATGAACCAGTGTGGTGGTGATAAGTTGCTTATTTTAATAAATAAATATTAAAAAATGCACGTTTGTTGTTAGAATGAATGTTAGTTATATGCTTTTTTATAACAACTTTGATATTAATTAGCATGGATATTATCATTGATGAAGAATTTTATTGCAGACGTAAAGGCACTTTTTAAACAAAAATATGATGCCGACGCTCAAGGTAATAAAACAGCGAAGCCCACCTTTATAGAATTACCCCCTGATATCAAGCCTGACAATTCTCATAACTTTCGTAGAGACAGCCGTTCTATTCAAAATGACGATAGCGATGAGTTTGCGTCATTTATTATCTCATCTGCTAAATCTAACGCTTCGAATATTTCATCCAATAAACAGCTAGGACGCTGGATCAAAGAAAACGAAACTTTGAATATTAACGGACGCTCTATTAAGCGCGGTTTTTATTATTTTGGTGGCCAGCTGGAAATGCTAACGGGGTTTGGGTGTGAACCGTCACTACTCGATGATAGCTTGTCTGCTAGCTCTTCTAAAATGATCCATAGTACCTCACAAATTCATCAGGATGACTCTCTTGGTTACTGGCCCAGTTATGAGCGCTTATCCTCTAAGTGCCGAGGAGCCTATCTTGATTGGCTAGCCTCAAATCGCGCCTATCCAAGTACTCCTATTGGTTATATATTCATTTATTTTGGTGGTTTTGAACGTCGTATTATTGAGCACATTAACGACGATATCGTCTCTGACGCTGAGTTTATAGCTATCTATGAAGAGATCACACGACTCAATCGTATCTACGGCAGTCAGTCTGCTTCTTTCGACAGTTATTCAGCCCATTTTTTAGCATTTATGACTCTTATTCGCTCATTATTGTTTGAAGATGAAGCGCAGACTGGGCATTTACTACCGCCACCCGTAACTGGCCAAAACTTAGAATTTAAGATGCGTTTGGCAAAGATAGTAGCGTTGCAACTGCCTATTCCTGCACTATTAGCGTGGGAGTGGCTTGTCTATTCTAATGAATACAACTTTAAAACTCCTGCCAAGCGCTGCGAGACTGAGTTTAAAGCGTTATTCCAAACTCTATATCATGAAGATAATTCAAACGGATTTTTAGTTTCTGCTAATAAAACGAGGCTCAAGCTTAGCTATAATGCTGCCAGTCGCTCTATTATTAGTGTAGAGCTTACCCTTGATGATCTACCAGATCCTAGCGTCTTACGGGCACCTGTTAAAAAGCTTATAAATATCGCTGAGCAGTGCAATGACGCTTTAGATGCTTACAGTCGTTATTTGGGTAAAGAGGGCAGCTCGGCTGATGACGTTGTCGCTATCATGCTACTGCCAAAACCTTTACTTCATAACAGCCGTTACCCTGTCATTGAAAAATTTAAGAGATGGGCTGAATCTGTTATAGAAAATAATGAAGGGCTGACAACGACTAAAGAGCTATGGTCATATTTAAACGAGCCTTTGCTATCAACAGCTAACAAAGCGCTGAGTAAAAAACAAAACGAGCTGATCATTAATCTGCTAGAGCTTGCCGGTTTTGGTATTGCCCCTGACCAACGTTATCATCAGACGCGCTTGCAATCAGATGGTTACGCTGTGTTATTTGCTGGTGGTCATGATGGGTTTAGTGAAGAATTTAATCCTAGTTCATCTTTCTATCAAGTCGGTTTAGCCATGAGGCTGGGCGCTATGGTAGCGACTATTAATGGCTATGTTGATAAAAGGGAAGTGGACACCTTATTAACGCTGCTCAATGAAGACAGTCAGCTGAGCACTATTGAAAAAGACTCGCTTAGAGCTTATTTGTTATGGCAATTAAACACTCCAGCAAATATGGCGGGCCTAAAGTCAACATTGGCTACTCTTGATGAGCAATACATTGGTTTTATCAGCCGTTTCATTATTACCGTTGCCTTAGCGAATGGTAATATCGAACCTAGTCAAATTAAACAGATCGAAAAGTTATATCAAGCTTTAGGTTTAGATAAAACGTTAGTGACTAGTGCTATCCATCAGCTGACGACGAATAAACAAGTAAACACGGGCATAAATAATGCGTTCCAAGCAAAAGGTAATAGCAGTAAAAACAGCACCTTATTTAGTTTTGACGCCGAACTATTAGCCCTACATGAACGCGAGACAGCAGTAGCTAAAGCTATGCTAAGCAGTATTTTTGCCGTAGAGGATGAGTCAGAAGAAAATGAAACCTTAGAGATAAGTAATCAGACGGCGACTGACCAGCAGAGTAATGTACCTATTGAAAACTCAGATAATAAGCCGACTATAGATGGCTTAGATAGTAGTCATAGCCAATTATATCATCAGCTTATTAATGCTGAGGTATGGCAACGTGAAGCTGTTAACGTATTGTGCGAGTCGCTTAACCTAATGATAAATGGCGCCATTGAAACTATTAACGATTGGGCATATGAAAACGTCGATGCGCCTGTATTAGAAGATGATGACGAAGTCATAGTCGATTTTGAAATTGTAGAAGAGCTAAAAGCTTTCAGTCAATAAAACAGTAAATAAAGGGAATAAATATGAGCGTTAAAAAAATCAGAGCCAAAGAGCGCGATGCAATTATCCAGTCGCTCAAGTCTGGCGTGACTCCTAAAGTTGGTATTCAGCACATTCAAGTCGGACGTATTAACGAGCTCAAAGCCTTGATAGACGATATTGAACGTGTAGCTGACGGTGGCTCTGCCTTTCGGCTGATTATCGGGGAATATGGTTCAGGAAAGACTTTCTTTTTAAGCGTGGTTCGCGCTATTGCCCTGGAGCGTAAACTGGTCACCGTTAATGCCGATTTATCACCTGATAGACGTATCCAAGCGTCATCAGGGCAAGCGAGAAATTTATATTCTGAGCTGATGCGTAATTTATCGACGCGCAATAAGCCTGATGGTAATGGTCTTGCTAGTGTGGTTGAGCGTTTTATTACTGAAGCCCGCAAACAAGCGGATAGCAGTGGGGAGGCTATTAGTGACGTTATCCAGCACAATTTAGCGGAGCTGACTGAACTTGTAGGCGGCTATGATTTTGCCAAGGTTATTGAGGCGTATTGGCAAGGACACGAAGAAGGCAATGACGAGTTAAAAGTTAACGCTATTCGCTGGCTGCGGGCAGAATACTCTACTAAGACCGATGCGAAACATGATTTGGGTGTGCGCACAATTATCTCTGATGCTTCCTTCTACGACTCATTAAAAATCATGAGTTTATTCGTGCGCCAAGCAGGTTATCAAGGATTACTGGTAAATTTGGATGAAATGGTAAATTTATATAAGCTCAATAGCGCGCAGGCGCGTCAAGGCAACTATGAGCAAATTTTGCGTATCTTAAATGATTGTTTACAAGGAACGGCTGAGCATTTAGGGTTTTTATTAGGCGGTACTCCTGAGTTTTTACTCGATCCGCGCAAAGGGTTATACAGCTACGATGCCCTGCAAACGCGTTTGGCGGATAATAGCTTTGCTAAAAAAGCAGGAGTGATTGATTACTCATCTCCTGCTCTACATTTAGCCAGCTTAACGCCAGAGGAGCTTTATATCTTACTCAAAAACTTACGTCATGTTTATGCAGGCGGTGATGAGACTGCTTATCTTGTACCTGATGAATCACTACAAGCTTTTTTGCAACATTGTAGCCAGACGATTGGCGATGCTTACTTTAGAACGCCGCGCAATACCATCAAGGCGTTTTTGGATATGCTGGCCGTTATTGACCAAAATCCTACTATCTCATGGGATCATCTAATCAATTCGGTAACTATCGATCCTGAGACGCCCTCCGATATGGACATCGATATGAGCGATATTGATGGAGATGATGAACTTGCAGACTTTAGCTTATAAGTTTGACACTTAATTTTAGGATGGAAAATTACTTTGAGAGATGCCCATACCGAGCTCGATAAACGCGTGCAACGCTGGATTTTTAATCAAGGCTGGCATGGGCTACGCGAAGTACAAGCTAAAGCCATTGCGCCCATCTTATCAGGGCAAACGGATGTGCTTATTAGTGCGGCAACCGCTGCGGGTAAAACAGAAGCTTTCTTTTTGCCTGCTTGTAGCGCTATTGCTCATCAAGACAAGGGCGTTGGCATTCTTTATATCAGTCCGTTAAAAGCTTTAATTAATGACCAGTATCGACGCTTGCAAAGTCTAGCGGAGCTACTAGATATGCAATTGACTCCATGGCATGGCGACAGTCTGTTAAGTAAAAAGAAACAACAAAAAAAGTCACCATCGGGCATTATTTTGATTACTCCTGAATCACTTGAATCCTTATTGATAAGAGATGCAGGCTGGGTAAAACAAGCTTTTGGCGAGCTCAAATATATTGCCATAGATGAGTTTCATGCGTTTCTGGGTAGTGAGCGTGGACAGCATTTATTGTCGTTGTTGAATCGCCTTGAGCATGTGGCGGGGCGGTTAGAGACGCCTATTCCTAGAGTCGCACTAAGCGCCACTTTGGGCAATTTAGACACTGTACCTTTATCGCTTCGTCCTAATTATTCTTTACCTTGCGTCATTATTAAAGATACTGAATCGACATCAAACGTTAAAGTTCAGCTAAAAGGTTATATAGAACCTAGTCAGATAATGCAGATGCTACAAAAAATTGATGGTGTTGAGACTTATTATGAAAGTAATAAAACTGAAGAAAAAAGGTTTACAGGTATTGGTTTAGAGAGTGCCATTATTGAGAGTAGTAATTTTGAAATTTTCTATGATGCTCAATCACAAATATGCACGGATTTATATCGCTTCTGCCGTGGGGGTAACCATCTTATATTCGCCAATAGCCGTAAGCGTACTGAACTTATAGCCACATTACTAAGTGAGAAATGTGAGCAAAACATCGTTCCAAATGAGTTTTTTCCTCATCATGGCTCGTTAGCGAAAGAGTTAAGAGAAGGATTAGAGCAGCGTTTGCAAAAAGAGGATTTGCCGACTACTGCTGTCTGTACGATGACTTTGGAGCTAGGTATAGATATCGGTAAAGTTGATTCTGTTGTGCAAGTGACCGCACCGCATTCAGTTTCAAGCTTACGGCAACGGCTTGGGCGCTCGGGTAGGCGCGGCGGTTCATCAGTTTTGCGCATGCTTATCACCGAAAAACAAATCGATGTAGATACTGGCTTGGTGGATAGGCTACGCTTAGAGCTTATTCAGTCATTAGCAATGATAAGACTGCTTATCGCTAGCAGATGGTTTGAGCCTGCGGATACGTCGCTCTATCACTTCTCAACGCTCCTTCATCAAGTGCTCGCAACCATTGGTCAATGGGGCGGTATCCGTGCCGATCAAATTTATACTTTGCTATGTAGGCAAGGTCCTTTTCAAAAGATAACACCTACTCATTTTAAATCATTACTATCACAAATGGGTGAGATGCAACTGATTACCCAGCTTGGTAATCAGCAATTAGTGTTAGGGATAGTAGGCGAGCGTATCGTTGGTCATTATACTTTTTATGCGGTGTTTAAAACGCCAGAAGAATATCGTCTTGTGGCTGGTAGTAAAACACTGGGCACATTACCCGTCACTACTCTGCTGCTACCCGAACAATACATCATCTTCGCTGGTATACGCTGGCAAGTCAAAGATATAGATATGGATAAAAAGGTCATTTATGTGAACGCTGTCCAAGGCGGCGGTCAGCCTCCAGACTTTAATGGGGGCGAAGATATGTCGATACACGACCGAGTCCGTCAAGAGATGTATGACATATTAGCTAAAGGCGATTATCGTATTTCAGTTGGTGATCAAAAAGTCGATTTCGCTGATAAAACGGCGCATGAGTTGTTTAAAGAAAGCATTGAGACTTTTGACAGGTGTCAATTGCGTCATCGACTAGTAATAAATCAAGACGGCCATGCTTACATCTTTACGTGGCGTGGAGATAAGGTAGTTGCTACTTTAGTAGCACTATTTATGCTGCATAATTATGATATTGAATTTTATGCTGGAGTAATACGTGTCAATAAAGCCGATTCGGTTCAGGTTATTAGGTTTTTGAGAGATTTAGCCTCCAATCCTATGCCGTCTGCTACTGAGCTTGCCAAAAGTGTACCCAATAAAATGATTGAGAAGTTTGATGAGTATTTGCCTGAGGATTTACTAAATATTGGTTATGGTGCAAAAACCTTTGATATTGATGGTCTCAGTGACTGGTTGCAGCTATTATTTGAAAGAGAAGTTGACTACAAATAAAATTTTGGAAGCTACTAAACGCACCACCTTCTTATAAAATATGTTTATTACTTCAATAGTGTTTCTAAATAACCGACTAGAATTACATGTATTCAGTTTAGAAAGAATAATTTAAAGGCAAAACCTTCGTTAGGTTATTAAATTATTCCTATCAAAAATACCTTTTTTAAAACCCTATAACCAAAAGTATTTAATAGCAAAAATATTTATGAGATTGGGGTTTAATATTCAGCTTAATGCGTTACTATTACCACCTTATTCTGTTAGACCTTTACATCTTATACTCTGTATTAACACCCTAAGAAAAGGATAGGTTATGCGCTATGAAGTTATCGTTATCGGTGCAGGTATGGTTGGTACGTCAATCGCTTGGCATCTACAAAAAAATAACTCAAATGTATTAATGTTAGATAAGAAATTGCCAGGGTCAGAGACCTCATATGGCAATGCAGGATTGATTCAGCGCGAAGCCAT
Organism: Psychrobacter vallis; assembly: GCF_904846715.1. GTDB lineage: Bacteria > Pseudomonadota > Gammaproteobacteria > Pseudomonadales > Moraxellaceae > Psychrobacter > Psychrobacter vallis. Next base: position 270,624 of record NZ_CAJHBU010000002.1, on the reverse strand, counting down.
TCATACGCATCCTTTTCCGCGTCAATTGACCGAAATGATACGAGTATTGCCGAACCAAGGGACTGATATTCGCTATCGTATTCCAGCAATTCTGCGTTACCATCAGGCGCTATTACAGTATTGGAAATACTCTGTACCTGCCACTGTCAAAAAAATCGAAGCTGAGTGGCAGACGCTGATTGAGCATTGTACCAGTGAGCACCAAACCATGATTAGCGCCTCTGGTGCTGATGAATTGATTACCCGCGATGGTTGGTTACAACTGCATCGCTCGGAAGAGACGTTTAAAGAAGCGCAAGTGTCCGCCATTGATGCTCGCAACCAAGGTGTGGAACACAACGTCCTAAACCTTGAAGAGCTAAAAGCCATGGAGCCTAGCGCCAATTTTGAAGGTTTCGTTGGTGCCATTCACTGGAAAAACTCTTGGCAAGTATCAAACCCAAGCTCGCTGGTAAAAGCGTATGCGAAAAATTTCCAAGACATGGGCGGCACGATCAAAGAAAGCGGTGTAAAAGAAATCGTCCAAGATGCAGATGGCTGGAAAGTTATTACTGATAAAGACACTTACTACAGTGATAAATTGGTCATTGCAGCAGGCCCATGGTCTAACGATTTGATCAGACCACTTGGTTACAATCTGCCATTGTTCCCAATGCGTGGCTACCATCAGCATTTCAAAGTAACGGAAAAAAACACCATCAATCATAGTATGTTTGATATGGACAAAGGCTTCGTCATGGGGCCGATGCAGCAAGGTATCCGTATCACAACCGGTGCTGAGATGACGACCATGGACGCGCCAAAGAACTTTGGTCAATTAAAAACGGTATTGAAGCTTGCTAAAAAAATCCTGCCTTTAGAAGATGCGGTGGAGAGTGAAGCATGGGCAGGATCACGTCCTTGCATGCCTGACATGAAGCCAGTAATCGGTCCTGCTGATAAGCACGACAAATTATGGTTTGCATTCGGTCACAGCCATCAAGGTTTCACACTTGGACCAATGACAGGGCGTCTCGTTGAAGAGATGATTCATGACAAGCCAGCATTAGTAAATTTAGCACCGTTTAGCGCCCAGCGTTTTTCTAACTAATAACGTGTTTAACTGAATTAGCACAGATTTAAATTAATAATTTGAAGGTATAGAATATGATAAAAAAGCTACATAGCACTCAACGTATGAGCAGAATTGTTGTCCACAACCAGACTGTTTACTTATGTGGTCAGGTGGGTAACGCAGAAGACGATATCAAAGCGCAAACGTTGACTTGTTTGGAAAAAATCCAGACGTTGTTAGAAGAAGTTGGTAGCGATAAATCAAAGCTGCTATCCGTGACGGTTTGGATCAAAGACATGGCAGACTTTGCTGCTATGAACGAAGTTTATGACAAATGGTTTGAAGGCATACAGCCACCAGCTCGTGCTTGTGGCGAATCAGCATTGGCACGTCCTGAGCTATTGGTTGAGATGATCGCCATCGCTGCTGAGTAGTCGTTTGACGATAGTACTCGTATAACTAAAAAGGACATGATAGCGATATCATGTCCTTTTTTATGAGAAAAAACATCATTTATATAGGGCGTGCCCTCAATCTGATTATCTCATGCTTTGACCCAGTCGCATCGCTGCAGCGATATTCACGGCGGTTGTCTCAATATTGTCATAAGCGGCGCTCAGCACATTATTAATAGAATCTATCTTTTGAATACTGGGCATGACGACATCGAATTGGCTGGTTTGAGCAGGTTTTAAACCATCTACACTGCCGCAAATAGCGATGACTGGCGTATGACTGTCTTTGGCAAACTGACTGATACCGCCAGCCACTTTGCCCATGGCTGTTTGTGCATCAAGTTTACCTTCGCCAGTGATGACCAAGTCAGCATCAGCAATATGCTGTGACAGTTGAGCCACCTCAGCCACAGTGTCAAAACCTGATTTCAGTTGAGCACGGCAAAAAGTCATCAATGCATAGCCAAGACCGCCAGCAGCCCCAGCACCCGCGACGTCTTGACACGCTTCATAACCGTGGTGTCCAGATATAGTTGCAAAGTGACTCAGCGCTTTATCCAAGGTATTGACTTGCTCTGGACAAGCGCCTTTTTGTGGCCCAAATACCGCGCTTGCCCCCAACCGACCATATAATGGGTTGGTCACATCACACGCCACTTCAAATACTGTGTCTAGTACGCTTGCGTGAAAGTTAGTGTTATCGAGTCGTTGCAAGCGAGCGAGTGCGCCACCACCTTGAGCTAAAATGTCGTCATTCATATCATGAAACGTCATGCCGAGCGCGGTTAACATCCCAACACCTGCATCATTAGTCGCACTACCGCCCAGCCCGATAACGATACGTTTGACACCTTCTCCTAAAGCGTCCGCGATAAGCTCACCAACCCCATAAGTACTAGCGACCAAAGGATTACGCTCTGCGGCTGTCAATAGATGCAATCCGCAAGCCTGAGCGATTTCGATAACCGCAGTCGCATCCGGCAATAACAAATATTTTGCAGTAATGGGTCTCATAAGTGGGTCGTGCACGCGCACTTCTTTCCAGCATCCCCCCAATACATAAGACAACACCGCAGACGTGCCTTCACCGCCATCAGCCATCGGTAACAACGTATAATCAGCATCTGGAAACACTTGGCTAAACCCAGATTGAATGGCACGGCAAACATCCAATGCTTCTAAGCTTTCTTTGAACGAATCGGGGGCGATTAAAATTTTCATGAAATTCTCTTTGCCTATTTCAATTAATGCGTTAAATAAATACCAAGGTTAATAACCAGATAAACACGATGCTGGTCACGCCTTGAATACCAGTAGCCACTGAATGGGCTTTATAAGCCTGTGCCACACTCATACGACTAAACTGACTGACAATCCAAAAGAAACTGTCATTCGCGTGCGAGACGGTCATTGCACCTGCACCGATGGCCATCACACAAAATACTCGGCCAAGCTCACTATCGAGACCAATTTGGCTCATTAACGGAGCAATCATCGCAGAGGTAGTGACCAAAGCGACTGTGGTCGAACCTTGCGCAGTTTTTAAAGCAGCAGAGACGACAAATGGCATAAAAATGCCCAGTCCTAATGCTGATAGAGTCGTGCCCAAATAATCACCGATCGGAGTGACCTTTAGCATGGCACCAAATGCACCACCAGCACCAGTGATCAGAAGGATAGGAGCAGCCACTACCAAACCTTGTGCGATGCTGTCGCTAATTTGCTGTGTTTTTTGCTCAGTATTGATAAGTAAAAATGAGAGAAACAAACCAATGAGCAGCGCGGTGAGTGGATTGCCGATGAATATCAAAATATCAGTCATCATACCACTGCCAAACGGCGTACTTGGGAGGTTGGCAATAGAGGACAAGCAAATCAATACGATTGGCACGATAATAGGCAAAAAGGCCATCGTTGCTGAAGGCATATGGCTATAGTCGTCGCGGGTTTTCATATTCTCAGGTAATGTCGCGGCTGGCGCGTCCAGTGCATCTATATTATCAGGAGCGACATTCAAAAAGCGATTAGACCACCACCAGCCTGCCAGTACGGCCACAGCCGTTACCACCACACCAACCATGATGACCAAGCCTAAGTTTGACTCAAGCCCCAAGTTTCCTGCTGCTGCAATCGGACCAGGTGTTGGTGGCACAAAGGTATGGGTTGCATATAAACCCGTTGCTAAGGCAATACTCATTGCCACGCTGGATACCTGCAACCGCTCAGCCAAAGACTCTTTTAAAGAGTTTAAGATGATGTAGCCTGAATCACAAAACACTGGTACTGACACCACAGCACCAACGATGGACATGGTCAAGGTAGGGAAGCGCGGCCCCAAAACCTTAATGACCGTTTCTGCCATTACAATAGCAGCACCTGTTTTTTCAAGGATTAGCCCGATAATAGTACCAAAGACAATCACCAAACCAATATAGCCTAAGATACCACCAAAGCCATCAGAGATTGTCTTTGCCACTGTGTTGAGCGGCACTTGATAAAAAAGCGCGACCAAAAAAGCGGACAATATCAAGACTAAAAAAGGATGCCACTTCAACTTTGCTGTGGCGAAAATAATAAAAAGAATGGTCAGCACCAGCCAAAATACGATCATTACTGTCTCTATATAGTTGATATTTAGTGAATCATTTATGCCGCTGTCACTTCATTCGACATCAATAATGATAGGGATTTTTAAAGGGGCATATTCTATCGTAAATATGCGCTACTAGGAAATCTATTCGGAACAGATATGACTTTGTTAATGGCAAAGTTAATGGCAAAAATTCCATACTCTGCTAGTATGTGTTTTTGTTTAACCTCTACCAATATCAGGATGCTTCTCTTGACCAGATTCACCGCACCCCCTATCGCCAATATAGAAAATGATGTACTTCATCAGCAGCTACAGCACATTCTTGGCCTAAAAACCAAACCGCTTGGTGCGCTTGGACGATTAGAGGCGCTGGCGTTGCAATTGGGTATGATTCAAGGGACAACTACGCCGCACATTGAACAGCCACAAATCAGAGTGTTTGCGGCGGATCATGGTTTAACCAAGCATGGCATATCTGCTTATCCTAGCGCGGTTACCGCGCAAATGGTATATAACTTTTTGCAAGGTGGGGCGGCAATCAATGTATTGGCACGCCAGCATAATATTGCGCTCAAGGTTGTCGATGCGGGGGTAGATGCAGATTTTGCACCGCATCCACAACTACTGGACTACAAAATACGCCGTGGTAGCCGTGACGCATTAACAGAGTCTGCCATGACAGAAAATGAGTGTTTGGCTGCCTTAAAGAGCGGTATGGAAGTAGTCAAGGATTTACCCGGTAATCTATTGATTGTAGGCGAGATGGGTATTGGCAATACCTCAGCCGCTAGCTCATTGTTGGCAAGATTGGGTGATATACCTATTGCTGATTGTATTGGTCGTGGCACCGGTCTTGATGATGTAGGGTTGCAGCACAAAACCCATATTTTAACGCAAGTATTAGTGCGTCATAGTGAGGCAAAAGCGCCATTAGCCGCCCTTGCAGCCCTTGGCGGCTTAGAGATTGCGATGATGGCGGGTGCACTGATTGGCGCTGCCAGCGAACGCCGTATCCTTTTAATGGATGGTTTTATTGCCAGTGTCGCCTTGTTGGTTGCTGAACGTTTAGCGCCAGGCGTTGCCCAATATGCGGTATTTGCTCACCACTCAGTCGAGCCAGGTCATGCACATTTATTAAAGCTATTGGCAGCTAAGCCATTATTGGACATGGGCATGCGTTTGGGTGAGGGAAGTGGGGCGGCGCTAGCGTACCCGCTATTGCAATCAGCATGTGCCATTATTAAAGAGATGGCAAGTTTTAGTGATGCTGGTATCAGTGAGAAAAATCACTGATGTCATCGCCTTTAAAACCACCAAAGCAGTCAAAACACTCTGTGTCTAAACCAAATATGATACAGCTCATCAAACATGAGTGGCGTCTGCTGCTCGTTGCCGTACAGTTCTTGACGCGACTGCCCGTACCTTCATTTACCAATTATGATCCGCAGTGGTTACATCAGAGTAGCCGTCATTTCCCTGCTGTGGGTCTGTTGGTTGGGCTGCTTTGTGCTGGCGTGTTTTGGCTTGGTAGTGTTTTATTTACGCCGCTGATTGCCGCAGTGATAAGTACTATATTTGGTATTAGACTGACAGGTGCTTTTCATGAAGATGGTCTGGCGGATAGCTGCGATGGCTTGGGTGGCGGTTTGACTCGTGAGCGTACTTTAACGATCATGAAAGATTCGCGCTTAGGAACTTATGGCGTTTTAGGCTTAGTTTCAGTGCTTCTGCTCAAAATCACCTTGTTGGCCTCTATGCCGCCATCGGTTGCTATCGTTGCGCTTATTATCGGTCATACGGCTTCGCGCTTGCTATGCATTAGCTTGATCGCTTTATTGCCTTATGGCGGTGAGATTGAACATGCCAAAGCCAAACCGATGGCGCAGCAGCTGACGCTATTGCAGGGAGTGTTGAGCACTGGTTGGCTGCTGTTGGCAGGGATATTGGTAATCGCCATATTTCCTAGTGGCATCCAACAAATCGGACTGAGTCAATGGTTGCTGGCTTTATTGCTGACACTAATCGCAACCGACTATATGCGGCGACTATTACGCAGACGACTTGATGGTTATACTGGTGATGGACTAGGCGCGACGCAGCAGCTTAGCGAAGTTGCGATATATATGGGACTGGCAGCATCTGTACCGTTTGTCTAAGTTTTAGCAATCAAGTAGGAAATACACACAGCTATGATTCTCTATATTTGGCGTCATCCCAAACCAATTTTAGCAAAAGGCAAGTGCATCGGGCAGACGGACATAGCGGTAGATAAACGTAAACTAAAACGGCTTGCCAATAAAATCGAGCGTTTTGCACGCCTGCATCAATTGCCCAAGGTTATTTGGGTTAGCCCATTACAGCGCTCATTGCTCGTTGGGCAGATATTAGCGCAACGTGGTTTTCAATACAAAATTGCATCTGAACTTGCTGAGATTAATTTTGGTGTATGGGACGGCCATACTTGGGAACAAATCGCTAAGACAGAAATTGATGATTGGTGTCGTAATTTTGCCTATTTTGCCCCTAATGATGGTGAAAGCTTGCAGCAACTGTTTGAGCGTGCCGCCAGTTGGTTGCGCGATAGAGTTATCGAAAGTGACTTTGAGAGCAATAGTCAGCCAATATTAGTGGTTGGTCATGCAGGCTGGATTAACGCTGCAAAAATGATTGCTGCCAAAAAAAGCGTGCCAAAGATAGCTTCTGAATGGCCACAGTCTGTCAATTATCTGACACATCATCGATTAGATTTTTGATCAAAGACATAATCAGAGTTGATGGTCGCTTTTAGAAGCACTCCATATTTTCCTCTGTTACTGAGAGCTACGCGATTCTATCAAACCACGCTTTACTATTTTTGGCCGTCGTAGAGTCAAAGCTCACGTAGATACCTTGCTCATCTAATGTTGCATACCAGTGATCGTCATTACTGCCAGTCAACAGCTGAAAATATTTATTATTCACAATTCTACCTACGGTGTAAATCTCACCTTCTAAATAAAAATCATTACCCCGTATACACAATAATTTATCATTGGTTTTTATTTCAATAGTGTTTATCATACTTCATGCCTTGTCAAAAAATAAGAGTCGGTAAATAATATGAAAAAAAGAATAGCAACTTAATTAATAATTATAAAGATGAGTTTATAGGTAATATCTTATTGTTAAGTATAGCGTTTTTAAACAATGTATTGCAGATAGTTGCTTGAATATATCATTTTAAAAAGAAATGATAGTAAGTAGACAATGTTAGGGTGTGTACTCAATCTAAACGATAGCGACTAAATGGACTAAAAATGATTAAATATTGGCAAAACCGCGTCAAATAGCGGGTCAATATCCAAATATTATTAGCGCTATTTTTCTCGTTTGGCTTCAATTTATCTCATTTTTATAACCATTTTCAAAATGAAGACAGGCCCTATATAATTTGACTACTTTAAAAGTGCGCACAGTCAGGCTTTACTGATTTTATAGTGGCTTGAATATGATTTACAAGTAAAATATAGACATAAAAAAAGGCCAGCAACATGAAGTTACTGGCCTCTTTAGACTAGATCTAAATATTCAAAAAATTACTCTTCTGAATAATCTTCGTTCTCGTCTTCAACTTCTTCTGCTGACTCTTCGTTGTCGCCATCTTCAGAAAGAATAGTAACTAGAATAGTAGCGGTAACGTCATGGTGTAGCTGAATATCAACATTGTATTCGCCAATTTGACGTAAAGTGCCTTCAGGAAGCTTGATTTCAGCACGATCTACTTCTAGACCCGAGTTAGTCAAGGCTTCAGCGATATCGCGTGTACCGATAGAGCCGAATAGCTTGCCTTCGTCACCTGATTTAGCACGCATAATAACATTAACGTCAGTTAACGCTTCAGCACGTTCTTGAGCAATACTAACTTCTTTGGCTTCTTCAGCTTCAAGCTCGGCACGACGTGTTTCGAACTTTTCAATGTTAGCTTTAGTTGCAGGTAGCGCTTTGCCCTGTGGGACAAGAAAGTTACGTCCGTAACCTGGTTTTACATCGACAGTTTCACCGAGTTTACCAAGGTTGACGATACGCTGTAACAAAATAATTTGCATGAGTCATTCCTAGTTAACGGTTAACCTTGATGGTTATCAGTGTATGGAAGTAGCGATAAATAACGAGCCTGCTTGATAGCAGTGGCCAGTTGACGCTGATACTTAGTAGATGTACCGGTAATGCGGCTTGGTACGATTTTACCATTATCACTGATATACTGTTTTAGCAATTCAACATCTTTATAATCGATGTGAGTGATGCCTTCAGCAGTGAAACGGCAGAATTTGCGACGGCGATAGAAACGTGCCATGAGTATTCTCCTTTAATTAGTCTTCACTGTTGTCGTTGTCGTCACCATCGTTTTCACGACTGTCTGGACGACGAGTAGTTGCTTTGCGTGCGCGTTTTTCATCGGCATTCTTGGCTAACTGCGACTCTTCAGTGACAGCTTCGTCACGGCGCATAACTAGACTACGAATGATCGCGTCGTTATAACGGAATAATTCTTCAAGTTCAGCCAAAGTTTCACCGTCAGTTTCAATGTTGAAAAGAACGTAATGAGCTTTGTGAATCTTGTTGATTGGATAAGCCAGTTGACGACGACCCCAATCTTCTAGACGATGGATAGTGCCGTTGTTGTCTTGAACTAACTTGATATAGCGCTCGACCATGCCGACCACTTGGTCGCTTTGGTCTGGGTGTACAAGTAACACCAGTTCGTAATGTCGCATTATGACTCCTTACGGATTAGTAGCTATTAACCCTATGTTAATAGCAAGGAGATTTATAAGGTAAGCCTGATACCGAGCAAATATAGCGGGGCATAAGCTTAGTTTATAAAGCGCCGTATTATAACAGGACTTAATCATTAACACAAAGGTTAATCACTGAGGCGCTGCTAATAAAATATATGATGAACCAAATTAAAAACGTGGCTAAAAGAAGATTGTTTTATTTAAGAAGATTATTTTATTTTTGGCTCTTTTACCAATTGACTGCTATCAGCTTTTACAACCAACGTTTTAGCCAGTTTGTCATGCCAACCGATGTTTTCAGGGCTTTTGGAAGCCATGTAATAATGGATAGCAATAATGACAAATCCTAAGAAACTGGTGAAAGAGAACAACAAATTGTAAATAATAAACAGCAACAAGGTTCGCACACCGATAAGCTTGGTAAATGATGGCAGACGATGGGTGGTTTGATCCACGACACGAATACCAGTAAGTAGCTTACCCAATGATTGCCCACGTAGCGTAATAAAGACCAGTTGTAGCGCAAATAAACCAAAAACCATGACTTGCGACATCATCAATGTGCTACTGGGAAGGCTTTCCATTAGCGTCATTGAGTATTGATAAGCAGCGTCCATATCCTGGATGTTTTGAAACTTAGTATAATCTACATCCATTTTAGTCAATGCCAGCACTAATGGGACAATTGCCAATAAATACAATAAGCCATTAATGGCAGTAGCGAGCACTCGCGACATGATAGGAGCAAGTACCACATTGCCAACGATTTTATCCTTGTCTGTGGTAGCTTTTTTGATACTAGACTTACTTAAGGATACATTATTGTGCGGCGTTTGATGACGATTGTTCGTCATATCTGCTTTCACGTTTTTAGGGTTCTCAGGCTTACCATATAGTCTATCTAGCGATACGGACTTACCATCTTTAGCATTAGTGGCTGTGTCTTCAGGAAAGACAGTCACATTATTGATGATAGAGTCATTCACTTCAGGTCTGTTAGCAATAGTCGGTTGATAAAGCGTTTGATTATTGGTCAAATTACCGACGCGCTGCCATTGATCTAAGCCTTCATGCCACATCAAATCATCTAGTGACACTTCACCAGAGGCCAGCATAATATTAAGCTGCTCCAAGTTGTATGGACCAGCTTGTACGTTATTTCGAGCAAGGAAAATCTGCATAATTGCCTGCATAGTTAGTCATATCTTAAGTCATTATATTAGGGTCTATCTGAAAAAATCAAATAGACCCTAAAAGCGTTAGCTTTAATGACTGTGTGAATTATTGCTGTGACTTAACGTGATGGCTTATTTCGCTTCTTCACCCGCTAAGAAAAACCAAGTATCTAATACTGAATCAGGGTTCAATGATACCGAACTGATACCTTGCTCCATGAGCCAGAACGCTAGATCTGGATGGTCTGATGGGCCTTGACCACAGATACCGACGTATTTGTTCTGCTTACGGCAAGCTTCGATAGCCATGGTCAACAGTTTCTTAACAGCAGGGTCACGCTCGTCAAATAGATGTGAGACGATACCTGAGTCACGGTCAAGACCAAGCGTCAACTGAGTCAAATCGTTAGAACCAATTGAGAAACCATCAAAGTGCTCTAGGAACTCTTCTGCTAATAAAGCGTTGGTCGGCAGTTCACACATCATAATGACACGTAGACCGTTCTCACCGCGTTTTAGACCGTTTTTCTCAAGCAATTCGATTACTTGTGCTGCTTCGTCAACCGTACGTACGAATGGAATCATAATCTCGACATTGGTCAAGCCCATCTCATCACGCACACGTTTGAGCGCTTTACACTCAAGCTCAAAGCAATCACGGAAATTATCAGACACATAACGGCTAGCACCGCGGAAGCCCAGCATTGGGTTTTCTTCTGATGGCTCGTATAATTTACCGCCGAGCAAGTTCGCGTATTCGTTTGATTTGAAATCTGACATACGAACGATAACAGGCTGATCCATAAAGGCAACGGCTAACGTTGAGATACCTTCGACCAATTTATCAACGTAGAAGTCAACGGGTGAGGCATAACCAGCGATACGCTCATTGATGGCTTGTGAAATCTCACGTGGCAAGCTGTTCATGTTTAATAAAGCTTTTGGATGCACACCAATCATACGGTTGATGATGAATTCTAGACGTGCAAGACCAATACCTTCGTTTGGCATTTGCGTGAATGAGAACGCACGATCTGGGTTACCAACGTTCATCATGACTTTAAATGCTAGGTCTGGCATAGATTCAACAGAGTTGGTCTGTACTTCAAAATCAATCTGACTCTCATAGATGAAACCAGTATCGCCTTCAGCACAAGAAGCGGTCACGTCTTGGCCATCGACCAATAGCTCAGTGGCATTACCACAACCAACGATGGCTGGTACACCAAGCTCACGAGCGATAATCGCAGCGTGACAAGTACGGCCGCCGCGGTTAGTGATGATGGCAGAAGCACGCTTCATAACTGGCTCCCAATCCGGATCAGTCATGTCTGATACGAGTACATCGCCTTCTTGTACCTTGTCCATCTCGTTCAAATTACTCACGATACGTACTTTGCCTGAACCGATACGTTGACCGATTGAGCGACCTTCACACAATACTTTTGCATTAGTGGTATCGATGATATAACGTTCCATCACATTACTGTCTTGACGGCTCTTAACAGTCTCAGGACGTGCTTGAACGATGAAGATCTCGTTAGTATCACCATCTTTTGCCCATTCGATGTCCATCGCTTGGCCATAATGCTTTTCAATCGTTACTGCTTGCTTGGCAAGTGACGTCAGCTCTTCAGTAGATAAAGAGAACTGCATACGATCTTGTTTTTCAACATCGACCGTTTTGACTGATTTGGCAGTGCTGCCTTCGTCACCGTAGATCATCTTCTTATGCTTACTACCGAGATTACGGCGGATAACAGAAGGTTTACCATCGGCTAGTAGACGTTTTGAGATGTAGAATTCATCTGGGTTTACAGCACCCTGTACAACCATTTCGCCTAGACCGTAGCTTGATGTGATGAAAACCACTTGATCAAAGCCACTTTCGGTATCTAGCGTAAACATCACACCAGCAGCGCCAGTTTCTGAACGCACCATGCGCTGTACCGCAGCGGATAGGGCGACGCCTTCATGCTCAAAACCTTTATGGACACGGTAAGAGATGGCACGGTCGTTATAAAGAGAGGCAAATACTTCTTTAATAGCAATTAGGACGTTATCAATGCCGCGAATGTTCAAGAACGTTTCTTGTTGACCGGCAAATGATGCATCTGGCAAATCTTCAGCAGTTGCAGAAGAACGTACAGCAACAGCGATATCTTCGCCGCCACTCATGGTCTCAAATGATTGACGCACTTCTTGCTCAAGATCTTTTGGCAGTTCTTGCTCAATAATCCAAGTACGGATCTTTTTGCCAGTGACTGCAAGCTTATTGACATCATTCACATCTAATGTTTTTAGCTCACTGTTGATTTTGTCAAGTAAGCCCGTTTCGGTCAAAAAACGGTTGAATGCATTTGAAGTGGTGGCAAAGCCGCCTGGAACACTAACGCCTAAATCAGAAAGATGGCTGATCATCTCACCAAGTGAGGCATTTTTGCCACCGACCATCTCAATGTCGTCTTTTCCTAGCTGATCAAGATTGATTACAAGTGCTGTAGATTGCGCTGCCATGATAACTCCAGAAAATAAGGTTATTTAGTAAAGATTATAACGGTGAATTATACCGCCATATTAAGAGGATTTCGAGGAGTTTAACCAAAAAACTTGTTAAAAATATACAAATTGTGGGGTTTGCTACATATTTTATCGTCAGTGTGCCAATTTTATTTTTTAGCGAGCTTACAAAACGTTAGGAAAAGCTCATATTCTATTCTGTGATATTTTTAAATTGGCTTATAAAAAGGTGATATAAAATCAGTCAAAACGAATTGGAAGGTAAAATCGGTTAAACTCAATCACGAAAGGCACAATTGATTGAATCAGGAGATGAAAAATAGTGTGGGTTTCTAAGTGTACGCCTGTAACATTAATTTCTATTGAGTCACTATTGTGCGTATAATACAAGGCGTGAATAGTAGAGACTTATGATTATATCAGTGTTCAATTTCAGCCTTAATAATCAATATTTATAGTCAGTAGCAAATCATTCAGTAGTAAATAACCAGCCAATTAGGGCAGTTAAAAACAGATAACAGCCAAATATCAAATGAAGGTTACTATTGTGTTCTCAATCGAGGTGCCAAAGTTATGTACGCAAGCAATCCAGCCGAACAAATGAATCCCACTATTCAAAATCGTGATGCGCTAAACTCAAACAGTTCACAATCTGTCAGGACGGCGTTCTTTATTTCGGACGGTACAGCGATTACTGCTGAAACCCTTGGCCGCGCTATTTTGAGTCAGTTTGCCTCAGTACCTTTTGAGACACGAGTATTGCCTTATGTAGATAGTTTAGAAGGCGCAGAAGAGGCGGTCAAACAAATCAATATGGCCTATCAACGAGATGGCTTGTTGCCTTTGGTGTTTGATACGATTGTTAACCCTGATATTCGTGAAAAGATTAACTCTGCTCAAAGCTGTAATTTAGATATGTATGAAGGTTTGATTGGGCGCGTCGCAGAAGAGACAGGAGTAGAGCCAGATGGACACTCAGGTCATGCGCATGATGATGTAGACTCTGAGACTTATAAAGAACGCATCAATGCGGTTCATTTTGCCTTAGACAATGACGATGGTGCGCGAACGCGTCATTATGATGCGGCCGATATTATTTTGATTGGGGTGTCTCGCTCGGGCAAAACGCCAACTTCATTATATTTAGCATTACAATTTGGTATTCGCGCCGCCAATTATCCTTTGACCGAGGATGATTTGTATGACAATCAATTACCAAAAGCATTACGCGCACACAAAGACAAGCTATTTGGCCTACTGATTGACACTGATCGTTTGGTCAAAATTCGTCAAGAACGCCGCGCAGGCAGTCGTTACTCAAGCTATCAGCAATGTCAGCAAGAGCAGCGCGCGATACAAGGGATTTATATTACCCATGGTATTCCAAGCTTAGATGTGTCTGAGATGTCTGTTGAAGAAATCGCCACGCGTATTTTGCAGATGACAGGTCTTAAGCGCCGCATCGGTTGATAAAGGATAACAACGACTGACTGGGTATTGGACATTGCAAAATGTAGTGTCAAAACGTATGGTGAGCATGCCTTAGTATTAAAATTTCGACTCATCTATGTATAAATTCACTTATTGGTTTAAACGATAAATAAATACGCATAAAGAGGACATGATGGTAAGTAAAAAAACAAGCGACGCTACTAATAATATCGATGAGGATACTCATACTGAAGTATCGAATAAAGAGAGTGGTCGTGTGCCCAGTCCTGAGCACACTGAAGGGCAAAGTGAGAAACAAAAAATTGCGCAGACTCATGAGCAAGTCACTGATGATGTCATGCATCACCCCGATCTTATCAATCCGCTCGATGATATCCGTATTGACATCAAATCTGGTTTTGCTAAAGATTCTCGCCGTTTAAAAAGTGACGATCACGAGTATGAGTATGATGCTGTTGTATTAGGAGCAGGCCCTGCTGGTGAAGCTGCTGCGATGAAGCTGACCAAGTCTGGTAAAAGAGTGGTGGTCGTTGATCCGCGTGACCAAGTTGGTGGCAACTCTACGCATGTGGGTACCATTCCGAGTAAAGCACTACGCCAATCGGTATTTAACTTAATTAACTTTCGCCGTGACCCTATGTTTACCAAGGCGATGGAGTATAAGCAAGTACCTCTCAATAGCGTACTGGCCAATGCCCGTCAAGTGATACGCCGTCAGGTAAATACGCACACACGTTTTTATGAACGTAACCGCATTGAAGTTATTCAAGGTTGGGCAAGTTTTATCGATAACCATACTTTACGTATCGAAACCGATGACAATGTTTTTGAAACCATTACCTTTAACAAAGCCATTGTGACCGTGGGTAGTCGCCCATATCGTCCTGACATTTTAGATTTTAATCATCCACGTGTGTTTGACTCTGATAAAATCCTACAAATGGACTATATCGTCAAAAAAATCATTATTTATGGTGCTGGCGTGATTGGTTGTGAGTATGCCTCTATCTTTACAGGGCTTGGTTACAAAGTTGATTTGATCAATAACCAAGATCAGCTACTCAGTTATTTAGATAGTGAAATCAGTGATGCTATCGCCCACGATTTTAGACAATTTGGTGTCCTTATCCGCAGCAATGAAGAGATTGATCACCTTGAAACCCATGATGATTATGTAATTTTGCATCTAAAAAGTGGTAAAAAAATCAAATCTGATGCCATTCTTTGGTCAAATGGACGCTCGGGTAATACGGAAAGTCTAAACTTAGAAGCCATCGGTCTGAATGCCAATAGCCGTGGTCAATTAAAAGTTGACGACACCTATCGTACTGAGATCGAAAACATTTATGCCGCTGGTGATGTCATCGGCTGGCCGTCGCTCGCGTCTGCCGCTTACGACCAAGGGCGCTGCGCCGCCGCCTTTATGGTAGGTGATAGAGATGCTGAGCCAGTATCAAGTGTCCCGACTGGTATTTATACGATTCCTGAAATATCGTGTATTGGTAAAACTGAGCAAGAGCTTACCGATGAAAAAGTACCTTATGAAGTGGGACAAGCATTTTTCAAACATCTTGCTCGTGCGCAAATCATTGGTGAGCGTACTGGCGTTCTAAAGATACTATTCCACCGTGAGACGTTAGAGATATTAGGCATCCATTGCTACGGCAATCATGCTTCAGAGATTATTCACATTGGACAAGCAGTAATGAAATGTAAGAGTAACAATACGCTTGAGTATTTTGTCAATACCACATTCAATTATCCAACGATGGCAGAAGCTTACCGCGTGGCGGCATTGAACGGCTTGAATCGAGTGTTTTAATTTATAAAGTGTTTAGAAGATACTGTGAACAAAAAAGCGCCTACTGGTATTGTAGGCGCTTTTTTTGTTCATCTTTTATCGATTCTTGTTGAAAGGTGCCGGCGAACCAACATGAGCAAGGCAAAGTAAAACGCCCACAATGCTATCAATGCGTAAAATCCCATAGCAACTTGCGAGACATTGGCACCCATTTGATTCAGTTGGACAGATGTATTGATGGCAGGCGTTGTTGGTATGAGCCAACGTATGATTTGTAGCAACTCTGGAAGTTGATCTGCGGGCCATGGATAGCCACTCACAAAAAACATGGGCAGTGAGCTAAAGATTAAGAGTTGCATACTGCGCTCACGTTGTCGAAACCAGAGCCCCAGTAAGCATCCAAGTGTGGCTACTGTCGGACAAAACAGTGTTAAAAATAACAAACTTCCGATCATATTTTGTCCACGTGGATAGTGATGGAGCTCAAATGCCCAGCCATAATAAAAGCAGCCGACTATAAAGCTGAACATACTAAGCGCTACAATACGCCCAAGCCAGCCGCTTATGCTGGTCATATGACGACGTTGCTCATACCACGTGCCAATTAGCATTGCTGTGGCGATCAAAAGGGTTTGCTGCAAAATAAGAATAGAGACTGCTGGTACGACGTAAGCACCATAACCTTCAGTTTGATTGTATAAAGGGATAATTTTCAACGGCACAGCTTGAGTGTTGGCTGCTGCGGTAGCTGAATATGCCCCTTGCGCCACGCTTTTTTTGACCTCAATACCTGCTGAAACCGTGCTGACTGCTTGTAAAAACCCCATTTGTACGTTTTTGTTCAACAAAAAATAACCACCGTTGCCAAGAACGCTGACACTTGCGGATTTTCCAGACAGTATTTGTTGCTCCAGTCCACTTGGAATGATCATATATCCAGCGATGTCGTTTGACCACATGGCTTCTTTGGCCGTTTGCTCATCGATAAAACGCCGTGTATCTAACTGCGGACTGGCACTCGCATAACGGATGAGGGTACTTGACAGATTGCTATTTTCTTTATCAATGATACCCACTGGCACATGATTGATCACTTCGCTCGAATAGGGCCAAGGATAAAAGAAACCGTAAATAACGGGCGCAATCATTAATAATAAAAGCACACCTTTATCAGAAAAGATATCTTTAATAGTCTGCAAAAAACTGTCTAAAAATTTTTGTGATGAGTATGAGTCTGCAGCTGTCGTTTCGGTAGATAAATGATCTTTTGGCGATAATGACATCAGCGTGCTCCCCAGCGTTCAGGGTGCGCCAGTGCGCGTTTGGTTAATAAAGCAGTCAAGCTCATCGCAATCATCGTTGCGATGGTCAGCCCATAGACAATCGGTAATGATACGGCAGCAGGCGCGTGCATCTGCAATTGAGCAACATGCAATTTTAGATAGTGAGTGAGCGGTAGGGCGTTTGACCAATGCTGAGCACTGCTGCTAATAGCGATATAGGGGAAAGTGACACCTGCAAACGCATAAGAAGGGGCGGAAATAAAAGCAGTAGCAGACAAGCCCATTCGTAATGAAAATGAGCTTAAAGTAAAAATAGCGCCGAGCCAAAAGGATAGCATTATTAGTAGTATTAAACCGGCATAAGTAGCAAGGATTGAGCCGATGGCAATGGACTCTTGAGGCCTAGATAGCAATAAAGCCAGCATTGCCCAAATGCTATAAGCCAACATTGGCCAAAGGTATTTACCCAACAAGCCAAATAATAAAACTACGACACTTACTTGCTCGAGATGTTTGTTAGGCAGCTTGCCTTTATTATTAAAATGTTGACTATTGTTCGTTTGAGCTGTTTCTAACGCTGATGTTGTTTCATTTTTCGTGAGAAAAGCTTTATCAGAAATCTCCGTATTGATAAAGCGATACCAGTGACCAAGTTTTTTGTCACGCAATTCACGACCAATGGTCGTCGCACCGATGACCATTGCCAAAATGTGCAATAGAGCAGGGATGACGGTTGATGCTAAAAACTGCTGATAGTCGGTTGCTGCGTTGAATAGGCTGATGCGCTGTATTTTAATTGGTGAGTAAGCAATTGCCGCTTGGGTTGGTGCGATGCCTTGTTTGACTAACTGTTGTATCTCAACGCCTGCTGATAATGTACCAGCGACGGCTTGAACACTGGTTTGAATGATACCCGAGTGTGTACCATACTGAGCGTTTACTTGCAAAATTAATGGGGCAGGTTTGCCAGATAAAATATTGCGAGAAAAGTTTTCAGGGATAATCACAACTGCATAAATATCACGTTGCAAGATCGCTGCTTCTGCCTCAGCATTTGAGTAATAAAGCTGTCTCACCGTCAGAGTAGGACTGGCTTCTAAGTAACGTACGGCGGTATTGGCAACAGGACTGTTGTCTTGATCTATGACTCCAATGGGCAAGTCGGTAATTTGAGTTTGTGAAAATATCCACCAAATGACTAATACCGTTATCAACGGTATCCAGACTACCATGGTGAAGTCCCATGGATTCTTGGTTAAAAACCGTCGCTCGTAGGCAGCACTGCGTATAAAAGCCCCACTTAGCTTAGTTAGGCTCATGACTTACTCTTGGGTCTGATTGGTTGAGTCAATACGCACAATAACACTCATACCCGAGCGAATACGGTCGTCAGTATTTGTTGGCCGCGCTTTTACTTCAAAGGTACGTACATCAAAGCCATCATCATTGTTAGTCGGGCGCCAAGTCGCAAAATCAGAGAGCGTGGATGTGGCGTAGACCGTAAATTGTCTTGTGTAAGGTTCATTGGCGGATGACAGCGCGGGAATAGTACCCATAAATTGCTGACCGATAGCAAACTTATTTAAATGGGATTCGGTGACGTTTAACACCACCCATTGGTCATTAGTGTTGACCAGCGTTAAAATAGGAACGCCTTGGCCGACTACTTCACCTGCATTGACAATGACATTGTCAACAATACCAGCAATAGGACTTTTTAAATTGGCCTCTTCTTTTGCCACTAGTGCTTCGTCTAGTTGGGCATCGACCTGCGCGACTTGTGCTGTCGCAGCGGACTTGTCTTCACTGCGCGTGCCTTCCATTGCTAGGTCATATTGCAAGCGTGCGGCTTCCGTTTGATCTTGAGTGGCTAAATACTGAGCATAGGCCTCATCGCGTTTTTGCCGTGCCATTAAGCCTTCTTCATAAAGACGATTGATACGCTGATAGGTATTTTCTGCCAAATCAGATGCCGCTTTATTGGCTTGCCATGCCGCCTTTGCTTGAGCAATCTCTTGCGGGCGAGCACCGTTTTCTGCTTTGTCTAACTGACTTTGCGCCATTTGCTTGCCAGCACGTGCTTGATTGATTTTGGCATTAATCTCAGGCGAGTCCATTTCAATGAGCTGTTGACCGACAGTAACGGTGTCGCCTTCTGTCACTAAGATTTGGGCAATACGTCCTGACACTTTTGATGCTATGGACGTTTGCTGCATTTGCATCTGTCCCTGCAAAGTCACGATTGTAGGCTCGCTATGTTGATTGCTCTTATATAAACCATAAGCAATCACAGCGATTATTATCAGAAAAATTAAGGCAAAAAGCGCTTTTTTTATCTTAATAGATTTATCGGTTTTGTCTGGTGTGCGTTTATAACTAGGCACTGGTTGTTCTGCCTCAATCTCAGGCACATCCTCTGTGGTATTATCTGAAACTTTTCCCTCTTGAGAGGTTACTGACTCGGTTGCATCATCTGATTGATGGGAGTTGTCTGATTCGTGTGGTAATTCAGTCATGACGGTGAGATCCTAAAGTAACAAAGTTGAGAATAAAAGGCTTATTACTAGTACACACGAATAGCACAAGGTTTGGCGTTTTCTATGGTTTCAGCATTGAAAATAGCACCAAAAGCGATGATAAATGCTGAATAATAAAGCCACAGCATAATGACCACGGCAGCTGAAAGTGCTCCAAACTCAGCACTATAGTTATTAAAGTTTTGCACATAAATCGAAAACAACACAGATAATATAATCCAAAAAACAGTCGCCAGAGTTGCGCCTGGTATCAGTTTTTTTAGCGCGACTGCGTCACGGTTCGGGGCTAGGCGATATAGGCCTAAAAAGCTTAAGAATATGATACCAGCCAATATTGGCCATCTACTCCAAAGCGCAATCGTCTTAGCCACTTGAGGGAAGGGGAAATAAGCTGCCACTAAAGGAATAATAGCAATAGAGGATATCGCTATGATTAAAACCACGACTGCGGCAAAGGTCAAACCAACCGCTCGAATCGTGCCCTGTATTAAGCTACGTTCTTGGGTGATATAAAAGGCAAGATTGATAAGAATAATTAAAGATTTTATGCCTTTAGAGCCAGCATAAAGGGCGAGTAAGGTTGAGACAAGAAGACTGAGAGTGAGTGTGGATGAGGTGTTAGAGGCTAACTCGCTTAAGCGCGAATCAAGGACTTCATATACGGTGTTAGGTATAAAGGAACGCAAAAGTGAGATCTGTTCTTGCATCTCAATAGGTGAAAATGCGAGTCCATAAAGCAGCACAAATACAGCCATTACTGGAAAAATGGACAAAAAACCAAAAAAACCGACGCTCGCGCAATGTGCCCAAATATTAGAGCTATTCGCGATACGCCATGTGTTTAATAAAGGCGGTAGCCAACTTGTCAATTTGAAAGTCATTTTTTTCATAAAACAGTTATTCACAATAGGATTATTAATAGTATGGTCATTAGTAGTTATAGGATGACCATTTAGTAGCTGCATAATAGTCATATGAGCGCTTACCAATATACCTGATAATTTTTAATATGAAATCATCATTCAGTATACAAAGTCGGCAGGTGGATGTCAGCGGCATTGAGATAAGCGTTAAAGGCGAGTGGCGTACCGCAGCTTTGCATAAGAGCTGCCAATGCTTGTACATAACTGTTTGCTGATTGCGCTTGTTCAGTGCGTGATTTGAGATATTGTGTCTGTGCTTGTACCACATCGATAGGTGTGTTCAGGCCTTCTTGTAGTCCCAATCGACGCAAACGCAATACTTCTGCGGCCAAGTCCACGTTGCTTTGTAATGCCTGATAACGGGACTGAGCATTATTGACATCATGCCAGTTTTTTTCGACCAGCAATAATAAATTGTCACTGACCTCAATTTCAGACAGATCGGCTTGGCGTATTTTGGCATTACTTGATGCCAGTGACGCTGTTTTATCAAGTCCGCCCCAGAGTTTCCAGCTCGCAGAGACGCCTGCTACCCAGCTTGGGTCTTTTTCGACTTGTCCATAGCCATATAGCAGGACCGTGGGCTTATAACCGGTATCTGATAGCGCATGTAGTTGCTGAGCCTGTGCGCGTTTGGCAGCAACTTTTTGCAGACTGGGATGGTTGGTGAGTGCTAAATTCTGAAAGTAATTGACCTCTGGTAGAGGGCGACTGGAGACAAACAGAGGCGTCGTGGGTTTGATACGGTAATCCGTGCGCAGTAGCCGCTGCAAAGCCATCATCGCAAGACGCGCATCATTATTAGCCTTCACCGATTCGCTTTTTGCGTCGGCAAGTGCTGATTGTGCTTCCAAGCGATCAACGCGTGAGATGAAACCTTCTTCAAACAATCGCTCTGCCATGTGATCGGTCTGCTGTAACGTATCATAAGCATCGTCACGTAAATAAGCGGCAATGATTGCCAGTTGCGCCTTAAAATACCGTTCAATCAAGGTGTTATATAGTTCGTTTTTATCGAGTATGCTGTCTGCTAGCACTTCTTGGGTACGGGCATTAGATACTCCCGTTAATGCTGCTGCGCGTCCAGCGGTATAAATTGGCCATGCCACACCAATGCCTGCACCTGTCGTTGAGCCTGAGCGCTTTAATTCGTATGAATCAGGAATACGTTCACCGATTAACTCTCCAAAATTTGGCAAGTCAGGTAGGATAGGAACAGAAGGGGTAACACCGTCATTTACCTCATTGATAAGACCACTCTTGAGCGTGGATAAATCAATATCTGTATCTAGGTTATAAGCACTGGCTGATACTCTGGCAAATACCAACGGGTTGTCTATGGTTCTAAGCGCGTCCGTTTGATATTCGCTAGCGGCAATTGCGGCTTGATTGGCAGCAATTTTTGGTGACACTTGCAATAGAATATTTTGAGCTTGCTCAAGGCTTAACAGGCTAGAGACTTCTAATGGATAACTGTTATCGATACTTTTATGAGTGATAGGGTCAATCAAAGTAGTCAAGCCAGTTTGGCGCTCAACTTTATCAGTATCAGTATTTGTCACTACGGTTAGATTTTGAGTATTAATTTGACTGTCAGCACTATCAGCGTCGATAATTTGTGTCACTGCGACTGGTGTTATGTCATGTTGCCATTCAATATTATGATTTTCGTTCGCGTTAGCGGAGGCAGATACAGTTAGACTTATAAGTGTCACTGCAATTACAGCACTAGACAGTGTCGATAAGGCAAATTTCATAAGTCGCACAAGCTATTAATTAGAATGCAAGGTATTTTAGAGTTATTGACAGGAGTCATTGTTTATAACCCATCACTGTTAAATCGGGGACGATACTATAGACTATCAATAGAGACTGGAATTTTGTCATTAACAATAAGGCGTACACTGTAGTACCACAATGGTGACCGGTCAATGCTTAGTATTCTCTTGCATAGCGTTGAACGAATCATAATTTTGTGCTAAACATCTGTTTCTATACTAGATGATATCATCATTTGTTAATAGGTAATAAAAATAGATTGACTTAAAGATCAGAAGGTTAAGTGTTGAGATTTTTTGAATTTGCTGGTTTTTCTACAATACGGTCTCAAGCATCATAAATAGGTGATAGCGATGAATAGAAAGCTATAAAATATAAATGAGTGAGATAAAACAGGGTGTGAGTAATGGCAGGATATATTTTGGCCTTAGATCAAGGGACAACGTCAAGTCGAGCGATATTATACGATGATCATGCGCGTCCAATTAAAATGGCACAGCAGCCGACGACGTTAAAAACGCCACAAGCAGATTTTGTTGAACAAGACGCGCAGCAAATTTGGCAAACTCAAATCAGTTGTGCCCATGATGTGATTAACCAAGCAGGACTACTCGCTACCGATGTTAACAGTATTGCGATTACCAATCAGCGCGAGTCCATTGTTATTTGGGATAAACAAACGGGCAAACCTTTAGCGCCTGCCATCATTTGGCAAGACAGACGCACCGCAAACTATTGTAAAACCCTTGCGACTGAGCTTCCTACCAGCATCAATAATGGCAATCAGGACGACATAGCAAGTGACATACAACGTATCACAGGCTTACGCTTAGATCCGTATTTTAGTGCCAGCAAAATCGCTTGGCTGCTAGAACACAATCCTAAATGGCGTACGCGCGCCAACAAAGGCGAAATAGCGGTCGGCACCATAGACAGTTGGCTCATATACAAGCTCACAGGTGGTGAGCATGTCATTGATGTGACCAATGCTTCTCGTACTTTGTTATATGACATCCATAAAATGGCGTGGTCAGAAGACTTATGTGCTCTTTTTGCGATACCGATGGGTATGTTGCCCAAAGTTTTGTCTTCTGATGGTGATTTTGGGAAAACCAAAAAAGGATTATTTGCCAAACAGATTCCTATTCATGCGGTATTGGGCGACCAACAAGCGGCGCTGTTTGGACAAGGTTGCCTTGATGCAGGCATGGCCAAAAATACGTATGGTACGGGTTGTTTTATGCTGATGAATATTGGCCAAAAACCCAAGCTCAGTGAGCATAAACTATTGACCACCATCGCTTGGCAACGAAAATCTGCGTCAACTCGTCCAGAGAGTCTCTCATTTGATCAAATCGTCCAATCAGGACGACGCATGTTACAACCACCAAAAAAGGAAGTTACTTATGCCCTAGAAGGCAGTGTATTTATGGCAGGTGCCATTGTCCAGTGGCTGCGCGATAATCTGGGTATGATTCAACAAAGCGGTGAGGTTGAACATTTGGCACGGCAAGTCGATAGTAGTGGCGAGGTAGTATTGCTGCCTGCATTTACAGGGCTTGGGGCTCCTTATTGGCGCTCGGATATCAGCGCGAGTATTACGGGGATGAACCGTGGCACCACCAAAGCTCATATTG
Organism: Psychrobacter vallis; assembly: GCF_904846715.1. Classification (GTDB taxonomy): domain Bacteria; phylum Pseudomonadota; class Gammaproteobacteria; order Pseudomonadales; family Moraxellaceae; genus Psychrobacter; species Psychrobacter vallis. Next base: position 246,634 of record NZ_CAJHBU010000002.1, on the reverse strand, counting down.
CGCGAGCGGCTTTAGAAGCGATTGCCTATCAAACTTACGACGTACTGATCGCTATGCAAAAAGACAGTCCTCAGCCACTCACCGAGCTAAGAGTGGATGGCGGGGCTGCTAATAATGACTTACTCATGCAGTTTCAGGCAGATTTGCTGGATGTGCCGGTACTGCGTCCAAAAGATACAGAAATCACGGCCAAAGGTGCGGCGTTACTTGCTGGGTTAAAAACCGGTCTATATGATGAAGCAACGATGCAAGCCTCATGGCAAGTCGATCGAGTTTTTGAACCCACCATGTCTGTTGATGTGCGTGAGGCGCATCTTTATAAGTGGCAACAAGCTATAAATAGAGCGTTGAGCGTGATATAAATACTGAGTAGCGTCATGAAGTGCTGTACCAGATTAATCAACAATCACTTAATAAAGTGTTTAATCAATTATTACTTAAAGAATGTAACTGTCATACAAAAGGAGTCTAAAGATACAGGCTGTAACGCAAGATATTCGTAATTCGAACACAGCTTACATAATCGTTCTATCTGTCCGCACCTATAAATTCTTATACTTTAGATGAATCAAGCAACATTGCTGATTTTTTTATTACTTAATAAATTAGTACTTAATAACTCTAATATATAACAATCCATTTAAGGACAATATTATGAATAACGATGGCCGTATTACAGATACTGAGAACCATGTAATTGCTGATGATTACCTAGAAGTAGGTGACAGAGAGCGTATAATTGACGATAACGAACGTAGAGTGACTGGCAGTGATCATGCGATAGACAACAGTAGAGTTGTTGCCCATGAAAATGACAATATCATCCATGACCATGATGCGATTGATCGCAGCGCTGTTAAAGGTATGTCAAAAGAGACCAAAAAAGATTTAAATGCTGACGTTATTACAGGTGAGCCAGGTTCGCATCCAGTAGGCACTGGTATTGGTGGTATTGGCGGTGCAGCAGCAGGCGCGGCTATCGGTACAATGGCGGGACCATTAGGTACGCTAATTGGTGGTGCTATCGGTGCTATCGTTGGTGGCGGTGCAGGACATGCAGCAGCGGAAGCCATCGATCCAACACATGAAGAAGCGTACTGGCGTGCAGAACATGCAAACGCTGACTATTACAGAGAAGGTCATGACTTTGACCGTGATTTGCATCCAGCCTATGCAGTAGGTTATGCCAACCGCGCTCGTTATCCTGCTGATGCTCGTTTTGAAGACCACGAAGCGGATTTAGAGCGTTCATGGCAGGAAGTGAAAGGTGAGTCACGCATGGAGTGGAATGATGCTCGCCGCGCATCACGTGATGCATGGAACCGCGTGTCAAAATAACAGTTAGCTAAAATAATAGCGAAATGATGGTATATAAGCTAAAATTAATGAGGCATAACTAATGGCCTATTTAATTTAAGTAAGTAAACAATGCAGAAGCTTACTATCTCATCACTAAATTTAGCTTGATTGTAGATGTTGCTATTTTGATGAACAAAGTAAGTTGCATATATGCTATTTTGAAGCCTCCAAAGATATCTTTTGGAGGCTTTTTTGCTTTATATTTCTGACTATGTTTTAAGATTAGCAACCCATCATCAAATATAATAATAGGTAGTCTATGGTCAACCACGCCAATAAAAGCAGTCAGAAGGAGTTTTATATAGCGACTGCGAATTTGCTGAATTTTGCTAATCCTAATCGCATTTATTACGAGAATGCTCCCGCCTATAATAATAAAGAATATGAGCATAAGCTACGTGGCATTACTGATCTATTGGCCAAAGCACATGCCGATATTATTGCAGTACAAGAAGTATGGGACAGTAATGCGCTAGAAGCATTGGCTGTTTCGTTAGGATTTAAGCCTGAGCATGTGGTGATTCCATTGGCAAGCAATGACAGTGCGAGTCCGTATACACAAGGCAAAGGGGCACAGAATACGCCTGCTGTTGGTATTATTAGTCGCTTTGAACAACTAGAGAGCAGTTTGTTAGACGAAATCATGCCAAAAGCAGTGATTGATATTCCTGATGTTGGGCCTTACCAACGCTTTAACCGTCCGCCCTTAGTATTACGGGTGAATGTGTTTGGTCAGCCAATAACGATTATTACCGCGCATCTCAAAAGTAAACGTGCTTTTTTCTTGCGTGATGAAAACGGTCATCTACTAGAAGACATGGACGATCCAAATATCAGAATCCGTGCTAAGCTGCGTAGTTTGTGCATGCGTGCAGCAGAAGCGGCATCTATTCGCATGTCTATCATTGAGCGTTTGCATCATACTCGTGAGCCATTGATCTTATTGGGTGATATGAATGATGTCACTGGTAGTGTGACCACGCAATTGATGACTGAGACTGGTGAGGTCAACTATGATAAAGGCATGCGCGATGTCGCCTTGTTTGATGCTGCTCGTATTCAAGCACGTTATGGCTGGATGAAGGATGTGGCTTATACGCATATATATCAGGGCATGCCAGAAGTGATTGATCAATTGTTTGTTTCAGAAGAGTTTTTGGCGGATAGCAAGTTTTCGCTTGGTCAAGTTGAACGAGTAGACTATTTTAATGACCATTTGAAGTGGGATTATGCAGATAGAGTCACCGATCATGGTATTATAAGAGCGAAAATTAAACTGAACGATTAATTTTATTACATTGCATGGTCAATTTTGTCAAATTGTTGACCCATACATTATTTTAACCCATTCATCTCCCTTGCTTGCTAGTGTACAAGCGTTTATGATGCCTTTCCATTAGCTTGAGTAGCGCTGGTATCGGTTCTACGTTATGAGCTAATAAAAAGTAATCCTTCAATTTGGGACAAATACTATCCAATGAAGATTGTATCTATAAAATAGGGTGTAATATTAAGAGACTTATGATGAGCGAAAATAAAGACGAAAAAATCGAAGATGTGTTGGTAGACTCGGAACTGGCAAAAAAGCTTGTACCAAATAAGTTTAAATTTACCAGCCAACAAGGCCGTGCGCGCCGTCAGAAACTTTTGGCTGGTGCCAAAAAACTGAGTGAAACACACGCCATTAATGATATTACATTGGCTGCTGTTTGTGAAGAAGCGGGTATTCCAAGAGCCTCTGCTTATCACTTCTTCCCTAATATCGAAGCAATATTTTTAGCACTACGCTTTTTGAATGCTATCGAAATATTAGAAATGGTAGAAACAGTTGATGTCGGCAATTACGACAGATGGCAAGGATATCTAACCGCACTTATCGACCAATGTGTGACTATATTTCATAATGATGAAACCAAAGCCAAGCTTATTTATGATACCAACACGCCTGAATTTGAAGGTGATAGCTTTGGTGAAGATATTGATCATCAAATCGTTGACTTGGTCTATAAGCGTTTGGCAGAGCGTTATGAAATGCCGAATTTTGACGATATCCAAGACACATTATTGATTGCTTATAGTATTATCAATGCTATATTCACATTGTCTTATCGCCGTCATCAAAGTATTACCAATGAATATATTCAAGAAGCCAATACCGCTTTTATCGCGTATCTGCGTTGCTATTTACCAGAAAAGCTACCGCGTAAAAACCGCTAATATAGGTTGTGAAATAACAGCATACTATTATAGAAAAAGCCGACATTATATGTCGGCTTTTTTTGGTTGTCTTAATGAATCATTTTAATGAATCGGCATTAATACTTGTCCACGACAAACATCTTTGGTCGCATCTAAAGGCGCGTATTGTTCATAGTAGTGGACGATTAATTGCTCTAGAACGACGTTGGTTTGCGAATCATGGGCGTTGATATAAGCCTCACGTGCTTGTTCAAGCCAGCGATCTGCCATACGAAAATGACTGCCTGACTCACGCCAATCACGCTGACATTGATTGGTTGCCGCCCAAATCAGGGCAACTTCGCTAAAAGCTAACTCACGTGGTGCTGATGTTATACCGCCAGATTCCTTAAGGGCATTTAAAACTGCCCATAGGTCCGGTCTCATTAAAGCAGAGTTAGAAGGGATGTCTTGGATGAGATTCAGGTCTTTTTCTTTACCACTTTTTAACATTGCCAAAATAGTTTCTGCATTTTGCGCTGCTTGCTTACCTGCAGATGAACGACTATTCATACTGTCTTGGTGAATGGCATAATTAAGCCAAGCTTGAGCTTTGTAAGCAAAGTACTGTTGATGTGCTGTCATGTTTTTTTGTTGATAGTTTTTTAGCTCTGTCAACATACACGTCATGGCGCGTTGGTGTGTACTTTGATATTTATAATGATTGGCCTGCGTTTGAATATCATTGGCGCAATCGTAAGCGTCATTCTTTAAAGCTGTTTCTTCAAGAGAATGATGGCTTGACGCAGAAGCGGACAACGCGGTGTTCAATAATAAGGCGGCTGATAACAGGATATAGATAGCTTGTTTACAAACGTTTATTTTGGTCGCAGAATTAAACATAATGCAAAAACCTTGTATTAGGGCGTGTTGAATATTCACAAATAGGCACTGCTGATTGCTAAAATTGTTCCAGACAAGGCGCAAGTCTACGATAATGTTAATACCTTAACTAGACTTGCAACGCAGTATGGGGCAGTTTTAGCATCAGCCTGAAAGGACAGGACTCTTTTTTGCCGCTTCATTGCTAAAAATAGACGTATAGAATGACTATACTCACTATCTTTACCTTCGAATCGCCTAAAAAATAGTCTCTGTCAGTGCCATGGTTGAATTATCAAACACGCCCTAAACCAATTGGTGTCAGTGCTTGTTATTTTCGAAACTGATCTTATCGCTCAATGAAATATATCTGTCGTATAACGTGATGAAACAGGGCATACCGCTCGCATTGCCATAAAGTTATATGATGACAATATGAGACAATAGACATACATTATAGTTCAGAAACAGGCATCAGGCGCTGGTTTTTGCGAGGATCATCACGCTTGAATAAGTCTTCATCAAATTTGAAGCGTAGTCTAAAATAAGCGCCCTGTTGGGTGGTGTCATCATAAGCGATGTCTTCGTCCTCAAAGCCCATGAAATTATAACCTAATGATAACCAAAGGTTGGTCATCGGGCTATAACCCACTTCAGCACCCAGCATATAAGACATATCATCCGATTGCTTGTTCCAGTAAGTACCTGCTTGCAAGCCTACATCCCAGCGTTCACTAATGTCATAAAGACCACGAGTATAAAGTGCATGAGCCGTATTATCACTGCTGATATTATCGGCATTAAACTGTGTGTACTTACCAGCATAGTGACCGGATAAGGTCAGCGGACGTGTGGGGTGATAGTTACCACTCAATGACCAGATAACCGTGTCTTTTTGATATGCGTCATCACCAGTGTTGTTGTCATCTAAGCGATACTCGAGCTTCGTTAACATGTCTAACTGATTGCTATCGTAATCACGATAAGCGGCACCCAGTTGGAAACGGTTAATCGTACGATCACCATCATCGTAGGCGACTTGCGAGTAAATGTCTTTGGCCAGTAAGGTGACTTCATTGGTATAGCGATAAGCAATACCAGCGCTACCTAGTAACGTATCACTGGTCTCACCCCAACGTTTCTCAAAACGAGCAGAGGCTTTATAGTCTTCTTTTGCAAGATATTCAACACCGATGCCTGCTGCCGTTGCGGTGTTTTCGGTATCACCTTCTAGAGATTCAATACGCTCAAACAAGGTGTTTACTGTTAAGCCTTTCTGGATATGCCATTTGTTCTTTAGACCAATAGCTGCCTCGGCTTCGCGAGCGCTGATAGCGTCACGCATACGGTATTCGCTATAGACCTTGCCGTCTTTCATATAGTTGGCATCAAAACCAACTACTGTACGTTGACGCTCTTCAGTATCATCCAAACCATAACTACCAGATAGGCTGTTGATCAAATCATGACGAGCATATAAACGGCCTAATGCACCTAGTGGCGTCTCGCCACCAATAGAAGTTGCATTGCGATTACTGTTGTCAATATCTTGTTCGTACTCTGCAAATACCAAAGAATTGTTAAGCTTGGGCAGGCGAGCGGTGATGCGAGCGCGAGCAGTGATACCTTCTATGTCTTTTTCAGCATCATTGACACTATTGAGTGCCGATTGATTGATGATGTCATCATTAAAGACAGTATCATCTGTAATGTCCACGACATCTGTTGCCGCTTGAGTATTGCGTGAGGCAGCAGTGGCGTCTTGCTTATAATAACGCACGCCAATCTCGCCAACGATGTTGGTACTTAAGCGTTGCTCAATACTGGCTAAGATGCCTTGACGATTGGCCTCAGTCGTATGATCTTTAGTGCGCACGCCTTCTAATTTTAATGCGGTGTTTTTATCATTGAGTAGGTGTGTGGCTTCGATGCCAGATTCTTCACGGCCAGCAGTTTGTGGCGAGGCACCAGTCACAAAACCTTCGTCAGTATCTTTATAATAAGCTTTGGCACGGGTATTTTTCTTATTATCAAAGTCCAGCTCGATACGTAATGCATTGCCTTCAACGTCATTACCGTTTAATTCTGCCGTATTGATCTGATTGCTTGGCTGAAAATTCGGATTTTCAGCTTTGTTCATCGCATATTCTGCGACCAGCTTTAGTTGCTCATTGAACTTGATGACGCTGTTGACACTGGCCAGCTCTTCTTTATTCAGCGGGTCGTCACTATTGATGTAACTACCACCAATCGCTATTTTGTCAGTGAGCTGTTGTTTGGCTGCAATACCGCCGACTAAATACTCTTCACCGCCTTCATCTACTTCTACGGTAACACGAATATAGATAGGATTGCCTTCGATGTCCTGACTGGCAATAGGCGCTTTGAGGAATAAGCTGCGGGTAATAGGGTCAATCTCGTAATCGGCGAAGCGAGTAAGCGTTTTGCGACTGATAATCAACCCAGGATTGTTTGCGTCACGGGTAATCACCTCAATAATTTCTGAGTTTTCTAATACCGCGTCAAAGTTTTCAGCCAATGGGTAGGGACCTGAGATGCCTAAACCACGAGTCTCATTGACGCGCTGGCTCGTACTGGTTTCTGCTACAAAGGCAGTAACGCGAGTATTATTGTCTTCAAATTGGGCTTTTACACCAGTTAACGTACGATTATATTGACCAAGTTTGATGCCTTCATCATTGTCAATCTGTGTTTTCAGATCGCCATACATAGCGAATGAGCGACCTTTGTCCAAACGCACATATAGCTTACTGGTAGACTGCGCATCAAAGCCTTTGGCTGATGAATCACCGTATACCGGATAATACTCACCAGGTTCGATATCACGGAACAGGCGCTCACCTTTTTTATCGCTGTCATAAGCCAAGGTGAGCAGATAATCACCGCGTACCTTTCCTTTAAGGAACATAGCCGCACGACCAGAGGCGGCATAATCATCATTGCCAGCAAAATCATTGAGCTCTTGCTCAAATGCACCTTGAGCATCTGTAATACTACTACCATCAAAGTCTTTGAGTGAGATGGCGCCTTCGACGATACCCACTGCGATCAGAGGACGCAGTTGAGCGGTGAATTGTAATGGGATGATTTGTTTGCTGCTACCAGTATCGATGATCATCTCACCTTTGCCCGGTACGCTTGGGGCAGTCACTGGTATTAATAGCTCGCCGCCCGACACAATAACTTGCGTACCAGCCTGATCTTTACTGCCATCATTCAAGTTGATACGGCCAATGTTGGTATCGATAGTGATGGGTGTTGAGGCAATATAAGGGCGGCCATCACGATCTTTTAGGCTGATAACGATTTGATATTCGCTAATACCATCGGCTGCTACTAGCTGCGTTTGGGTTCGATAATTAATAGCTTGTAAGCTGTCAGGTGTTAGTAGGTTGATCGTTTGTTCTGAGATAACTTTGCCATTAATATCGGTAGCCACGCCGCGTAATGCGTTGTTGCCGCGCTGTAGATCAACCGCATAATAGTCAAAAGCAGTTACATTTTGCTTTTCTTGCTTAGCAGTTTTACCGATTTGTTGCTCTGATACCGCTTTACCATTGGCGTATAGCGTGAATAGTGAGCCGAGTGGTGCTTGTACTTGTACCATTTGCTTATAGGTACTAAGCTGCTGACCTTCGTTTAGGTTGATGAAAGTCACATCATTATTAGCCACTTCTTTTAAGTATTCTTCGAGCTCTTTTTCTACTGGCGGCGCAATAGTGGTTACCGCCATATTTACGCGATTGCCCACTGGATTGACGATCTCATTAATGATAGCGGAGTCGCAGTGAGTACCAAAGTCTAGATCACCGTTGATATGACAGCCGCTGGCTTTAATATTATCATTAAAGTCGCGATTGTAGTCAGGATCTAAGGTTAGCTCTGTTTTCACCGCTTGGTCAAGCGTATTATTTTTAACACCCACTGATTTGCTACGAGCGATCAGCTCTGAATTCAAACGCTCAGTACTATCACCCATCCCGCCAACAATACCAAAGTCAGCACGATGCAATTCACCATACTTTAAATCAACGAAACGGCTACCCGCGTCGCCAGCATTACGATTGCTTTGTGTGACCATTTCAGTTGCGTTAGGGAGAGTAGTGCGGTCAACTTTTAATACATGAGTCTTGGCGCTAACGCCATAGAAGTTGTACTTGCCTTCAGGATCGGTCACAATGAAATTGCCGTTTTCCATATAGATGCGGACGCCAGCAACACCAAGCTCGCCATCGTCTTTTTGTTGGATACCATCACGGTTGATATCATGATAGACCTTACCAACGATGATACCGTCTGTATTCATGATGCCGCGCTCTACGTCAATCTTCCACTGTGCTTCTCTTGATGCGAAGCGTTGACCTTGTTCATTATTAGCAACTGCGGTTGCACGATTGATACCGTCACCGCCTAATGATGAGGCACCGATCAATACACGGTAAGTAATTTTTTTGCTTTCACCATTTGCCATGTTACCTAAGTTTAACACCTGATATCTACCATCAGCTTTAAACTCAGTGGTTTGTACTTTATTGATATCGATATCAGCAGTTTGGCTAACGCGTACACTACCATCCGCGTAATTGAAACCACGTGGTAAAGCATCTTTTAGTTGTACATCAAAGGCAGTAGCATTGCCACTATTGGTTATGTTAATGGTATAATTGACATAGTCACCAAGTTCGGCACTTTTAACATCACTCTCTTTGGTGACTACTAAACTTGGACTGGCATCGACGATATTGATTTGAGTATTTAAATCATCGATACGTACCGTAAAGTCGCCATCGCTCGGTAACTGATCGGCACCAGTACCGACAGAAGGAGCAATACAAGCGTCCAAGCTGGCAGTTAACGTATCGTTTGCTAATGTTTGAACAATCCTATCATTGATTGCGTTGGCATTGTTTTGAGTTGGTGCGGACAACTGATACTTACCAGTGCTATTACCAGTCTCAATCGCTTTCAATGAGTACTTGTCACCCGTCAATAAAGAGGTGATCGTGACCCATACTTGATCTGGTTTATCTAATTGAACATTACATTGCGCATAGTTAGCGTCGATATAGATGTTTTCACTAACTTGTGAGGTGGTTTTATTTCCATCAAATTGAGGGGTAGTAAATTTTACTTCAGGTTCAACGATAAGCAGGTTGTTAGTCGCATTAGCGGCTAATACAGACGGATCTTCTAACACGACCGCACCAAGCTTAATGCTAGCAGTATCGCCACTCCTACCGTTAGCATCTGATAAAGCTTGCACAATAAATTGAATGCTTTCGCTATGTCCAAGCTTGATTTGAGCACTTAAGTTGTCAAAGATAACTTCAGTATCGGCGCTGTCAATGATGCCGTTTTTATTGATATCTTGATAAACTTTTAGATTAGAAAGAGTTGGCGATACATCTAACGTGAGCTCAACAGTCTGATCGCTATAGCTAGTATTATTTAGAACGTTGACCCAGTTTACTAAGCTATTAGGCATGACCGTGCGTAACGGTTGCTGAGTTAAGCTAATACCGTATTTAGAAAGCTCAGAAACTTTGACCTGTACTTGGTTTGAGGCTGTACTGATCGTTACCTCTGGTTGATTGTTAATATTGTAGCTGGCTTGCGCCGTGTTGTTGATTAACTGTAAGAGTGAATCAGACGCAGCAAATGCCGTGTTTGATTGCATAAGCAACATTGCCAATGACAGCGCCGAGATCTTCGCTGTGCACAATGAAGAACGATTAGACAGTGTTATGGTAGATAGAGTCATATGTCGCTTATCCAATAAAACCAACAGAATGTATAAAATTACTTTTACTTCTTTTTGAGGGAGTAATGACCGTAATCATGTTATTTATCCCTTTAAGGACAAATAACATGGTACAGAACAAACTGGTATTAAGGAGTTGCAGAGCCTGCAGCGTTAATCTTTACAGCAAACACCATTGCTGCATATTTTTGCGGTGCTAAGCTGGTTACGGTACCGCTGACAGCTGAGTTGCTAGCAGATGCGTTATAGCTGTTGGTTGCAGGTGCTTCATTACCATTGGTCACATCACCCAATTTGACTGGGAATGCATAAGCAGTACTGGCACTTTGTACCGTTGCTTTGTTATTAAAACGGTCTGTTGTATCTGTTATGAGCACGTTGTCAAAAGTAAAGCGTGGATCTGCAGCAGAGAAGTTATTAAAGGCAGTAATTTTATATACAATACAATTACCAGGCTTAGCAGCAATTGCTCCTTGAGTAAAGGTAAGTGTACTATTGGCAGTACAGCTTTCATTGAGCGCTTGTTCTTTAACGAGCTTCAATCCTCTTACTGTACTTTCGTTTTTAACAATACGATCGCCTAGAGTTGGTGCGTCTTGGCCGCCAACAATTAATGTGACAGTGATGCTTTCTGTGGTATCAATAACGGCTTGGCTAGATTCAACTTGATAATTAAAGGTTGCGGTTGAGTTTGGTACCATACCCGTCCAAGCTGGCGCACCATTTTTAGGTTTAGCAGTACTGAAGTCGTAGTCACCATTGCCGTCTCTGGTAAGCGTGTAAGTAGCATTGGGTGTGGCTGGATTATTATCAGCATCGTACACCAACTCAACTGATCCTGCGACCACGCTCACTTTACTATCAGCCTCTGAGGTGATCTTCACCTTAATTTCACCAACTTGATCACCTTCAGTTTCTTTACCTGTGTTACTGATTACCACAGAATGGGTCACAAGTGTGGTGGCAGTGGTCGTTGTAGGAACGTCCATTTTGGTAGGTGATACGATGCTAACGGCACGTTGATTAGAGGTTAACGGTGCTGCTGAATCACTACCTACTGCTGTGCTTACCGTACCATCTGTAGTTTCACTATCATCAGTTAGAGGGTAGAAGTTAGCCGTGTTTTGCTTGGTATCAGTAGCATCAGTTGTATCATACATGACTTGGTTTTCGCCAAGATCAAGAGTAACGGCTGCATGATTGATTGTATTCTTAGGATCAGCCAACACTTCTGCTTGATCCTTCTGTACATCAAATTTTATGGTGGCTTCTTGACCTGGTGCAAGGTTAAGTAAAGTGACTCTAATGCTATCGCTTGAACTACTAGTACCTTTACCTTCATTTCCTGAGGTAATGGTTGCATTGTTGCTGACGCTGATATTTGGCTGATCTGCTAAACGTAAACCTTCTGGTAGACCGTCAAAAACCATAATGTTGTTAGCATTAGTAGTGTATGCAGCATTTTCATCATTACGCACGGTAACGGTGTAAGTGACTTTTGACGTAGGATCATTCAAGTTCAGAGTACTGCTTACTTTACTGGTAATTTTGAAGACAGGTACTTTTGTAACGCTGTTACTAATATTGGTCAAAGTCGCTTTGGTAGTGTCAGACGTTGTGAAAAATGCACTGGTGGCAGTTAACGTTAGGTTCTGTGAGTCACCACCAACGTTACCAGATGTTTTAGCAGAAACCAAAATGTCAGCACGTTCATTGGGCGCAAGAACTATCTTGGTGTTTTGAAATACCGTTCCTGTAACGGTATTAGTGCTCTTTTGAGTGTTGTCTGCATTGTATATAACGTAAGTTACATTGGTACTAGCAAAGTCATAAGACCCGACACCTTGCGGGCTGTTTGGGATGTTACCACCTTGAACCAAGGCGAGTGTATAGGTATCTTCTACGTTGCCCGAGTTGGTCAATGTATGGTTAAAAGCCACTCTGCCTTTGGGTGTTACAGAGACTGACGTGTTGTAATCATCGGTCAGATCGCCATCTGCATTCTTAGCGGTTAAGCTAAATGCCGCACTTTGCGTAATGTTAACGGTTACTTTGTTAGACTCTACAGGCGTTTGTGAAACACCGCCAATGCTATAAGTGGCAGTAGCGACGTTATCAATGGTAGGTGTCGAGTCGGCTATAGATTTAGCAGCGTTGGCTGTGCTGACCATACCTAAAGAGGTAATGATAGCTGCGGCAAGTATAGAGTACTTAAACATATTGGAGTTCATTCAGTGATTTTCCTGAGCAAAAATGAAAGATAAAATAGTTTATTAATTAACGGTTGTGTTTAGAGCAACGGCAGCAGACTTCATGGCTGGTAATAGTTTGATATTCCAACGTAGAGTACGGTATTCAGATAAAGGTGTTTTGACCAGCTTGCCATTTACTTTTTGCATCAGTGGCATATCGGCGTAGTTTTTACCATCAGTACTGGCTTGTGCGCTGGCAGGGTTTGCCTCACCAGTAAATATCATATTTGCAGGGATAGGTAACGTTACCATTAGGTCATTAATATCTTTATTGATCGTATTGGTGTAAGTCGCTTTGTATTGGATAGTAGTGCCTGCTGGTGCAGTGCTCACAGGTAAATAACTGACTTTTCCCTCTGCATTCTTAATGACTTTATTAGCGGTGAGTTCCATTTGCAGTGCATTATCAGCATGGGCAACACTTAGTAATGAAAAAGAGGCTAAAGACGCTAGTAAAACGATACGTAAAGCATTGAAGATGTTCATATTTTTATCCTTGCTAAGACCATAATTTTTGGTAAAAATTTTACCTATTGGCACGTATGCAATAATCGCGCCATATCTATGATAAAGAATCAAATAAACTACATAAAAACAAGATATAGCGTACCTAGTTACATTATTACAAATAATATGCTAACGAGTCATGTTATAAGTGACGAGTGGTATTTTCAGGCAGTCTAATGGCAATCATTAAACCAAAATATAATTTTATGGATATTTTGGCTCATTCTTAGAATTACTGGGGAGGCATATAGCTGACTATAAATGTCAGTAAGATGGCAATTATTGTCATAAAAAATATGCCGAATTCTTTTAATATTTGCTGTGTGTAGTTATAAAAAGAGTAGGATAGAGAAGTTTATTGCGGAATTCTGAGCGGGCATCAAAGCACTGCCGTCTTATTGCTTAAAAATATAGGTGATATCAGTGATGCCAAGAGCATAATTTGAAGTTGACATCGTGATATTAGGATCATCGTTACCAGTGGGTCTAATAATATAAGTATCTCTAACATTACCCACATTACTTAGCGTATGCGTAAAAAAACAGACATCTTTATGATAAAGAATGTCTGTTATATCGTTCTGGACCAATTTTTATAGGTTATAGATTTTTTCTATAAATCCTATTGTGTTTGACCGTATTTGGTGTTGAAGTACAATGTTGCTGAGCTTGGTTGCGTACTGCCAGGAGGCACAGCTGCTAAACCGAATTGATTAGACCGAATCTCACCATTGCTGCCATAGTTAACCGAAGGACTACCTACTGAAGTAGGAATAAACAAAGGTGCAGGCAGTCTAAACACCGAGGTAACCGGAGTGGTTTGTAGCTGGTCACGAATTTGTACTTGTTGAAGTCCTATATGTCCACGATTATAGGCTTGAACTGCGTAGGCAACACACTTTCCTGGACTGATGCCACTAATAGAGTTGACACTGAAACCTATGGTCGGGTCAGCGCTATTTCTGCTGATACTTTGATAATTTAAATTATCATTACATTCATGCACATATTGTGATTTTATTAGTACTAATGCCGAATTATTGGCTTTGATTTCGCCAAAGTTTAAATTGCTATAATCATAGACGTTGGCTGTTAGTACAATTTCTCTGTTATCAGCAGTTGTGTCTACGGTATAGTCCCATACGCTTGGTTCATTCTCAATCACACAAACCTTGGTTCTATTGACTAGTGCGCTGGCAGCTACTACAAAGCTATATCTTCCTATAGAGGTCGAAAGATTTGAGACAGTTTGGGGGTTTGATGAGGGGGTTACGATATTATTACCATTACAGTCGGTTAAACGTATATTTAAGGTACTGTCATAGATTCCAAGCTCACTTCCACTATCATAAATGCCATTAAAGTAACTGCTATTACCTGTAAAGGTACTCGATATATCTTGTCTGGTGTTGTTATTATCTACGATACCGCCATTATCATTAAAAACAATACCCGAAAAAGTATAAGATCTCGGAGTGTTTGTAATTGTACAAGTGATCTCATCACCATATGTCGCATTAGCAAGTGTAAATGAGCGAGTGTTAGCGGTGGCGTTGTAAGTCATTGCAGCAGTTGGCATAACGGTGGTGCTACCAGTCGTGGCATTGGTGCAAGTATAGGTAGCATCATAGTCTGCTATATTACCCAGTGATGTACCATTCATAGCTCGTTCTGTAATGATGTAACTTGTGTTCTCTGCTAAGCTAAGGGTAGCGCTAGTACCATTGGTGATGGTTGAACCTGTGCCAGTTGTCGTAAAGCTGTTTGTCGCTATTGAGCCTCCGGTAGCAGTTAGCTCAAATTGATCTCGTTTAGTATCACTATCATTGACACGGTTGCCATTGAGTGCTTTTTTAATGATTAACTTAGGTGGTGCTAAGCAGAAATAAAAGTCTGAATAACCGACCGCATGCGGGCTGTTTACTTCACTTAAGACGTTATTATGCCTCAAATTGAGTGCAATATCAGCGAGTGTGTAGTCCCAATTTGCATCAATAGTACATGCACCTACTCCACAGTTCAGTCCTCTTCTACCAGTAACAATATTGCCAGCCGCGTTTATCGTATGAAAATTGCTGTTATGAGTCAGTTTACCGCTATTGGCAGACACATCTACTTGTTCTATATATGGCGTTGCATTATTCGTTGTGACAGAATCCAAGTCTTGTATTTTATAGCCCGACTTACTAGTAGATCGGTTAACTGCAATCCCCATACTATGGTTAGTTTTAGAAATGGTTGATACTGGAGAGCTATGAACTAAATTTATGGCTGATGTGGTTACACCGCTAAGGCTATCATAAAAAGGTGTTTCGGCATTTGACGGTACACTAATTGTAGTTGTAGTTTTATCTAATATGTTGGAGAAGGTAATTCTAAATATTTTATTACCTGATGACTCAGTGAAAGTAAAAGTCCTAGTAGTGCTGCCTGCAGTCCAGCTCAACGCTTGGGAGGCTACAGGAAAAGTTGAAGTAGAGGCAGGAGGATTAGCGCCAATGTAATACATTTTATGATTAACAGGACACATGCCGTTTGCAGAGGTTTCATTCGATGCAAAGTTAGCGTGAGCGCTGTTAGACATTAGTAACATAAAAAATAGCAGAGTAAAGACAACAGAATATGAATTTATGTTGTCTTTGAAGCGATTGCTTAAGCATAGACATTGATTGTTGGACACCTAACTACCTCGAGGCTAAATCTATATAAATTAGAATTACTATACAATAAAAGTAAAAATTAGTAACCTTAAATAGTCAAATATAACGAAGCATGTAGCAAAAAGCTTATTAAAAAAGATAGAAGGTTGAATAGGATGATAAGTAGCCAGTACTAGCGCATTTGTTATTATGGAAAATAATGATATTCTTAGCAAATATTTACCTGCTCACTAATCATTATTTATTTAAGAAATACTTGTCATATCATCATTTTCTTATCGCTATAAACAACCACGTCATAAGCGCCTATAATAAAGGGTTATTATCAATCGGTAATTGACTCTAAATATTGATTTGGAATATTACCTTATTATCTACCTACTCAGTGCATATTCAAACGATAGATAATAATGCCATTTTTCCTACAGCTACGTGCGGCGTCTACTACTTATTGTGCAGCGGTCGTACATGGCTATATTAACGCACCATACTAATATACAACTTCTTAAAGTTAACAAGGAAGTCATTGAGCGAACCATTCACGTCACACAGTATTGAAATAATACTTTGATTTAACACTATCGATTTAACAACTTCCTGCTTTAAGCAGGACTGACTGACAACAAAGGACAATGATGATGAATTATTATAAGGATGCTGATAGCACCGAAACCCAAGAGTGGCTGGAAGCCTTTGAGTCTGTTCTCAAACATGCCGATAAGGATCGCGCTCAGTTTCTACTAAAAGCTTTGTACAATATGGCGGTCCAAGAAGGGCTGCCGTTCAATCGATTAGATACTGCTTATATCAATAGTATCGCTGTCGAAGATGAGCCGATGTACCCAGGCGATCTAGGCATGGAGCGTAAGATCCGTGCCTTGATTCGCTATAATGCTTTAGCAATGGTGATGCGTGCCAATAAAAACGATGATGACTTGGGTGGCCATTTAGCATCATTTGCGTCTAGTGCCACGCTTTATGAAACGGGTTTCAACCATTTTTTCCGAGCAGCAAGTGACCATTTCGGTGGCGACATGATTTATTACCAAGGTCACTCAGCACCAGGTATCTATGCACGTTCTTATTTAGAAGGTCGTTTGACTGAAGACCAGCTCGATAACTTCCGTCGTGAAGTGGGCGGTAAAGGCTTATCAAGTTATCCGCATCCATACCTAATGCCTGATTATTGGCAGTTCCCAACCGTTTCAATGGGTTTGGGTCCAATCATGTCAATCTATCATGCCCATGTACATCGTTATATGGAAAACCGTAAACTGTTAGAGAAAGAAGGCCGCAAAATTTGGGCGTTCTTAGGTGATGGTGAGACGGATGAGCCAGAAAGCTTGGGTGCAATTTCTCTGGCTGGTCGTGAAAAACTAGACAACCTGATTTGGGTGGTTAACTGTAACTTGCAGCGTCTTGATGGTCCAGTACGTGGTAATGGCAAAATTATCCAAGAGCTAGAATCAGTATTCCGCGGCGCTGGCTGGCGCGTGATTAAAGTCATTTGGGGTGGTAAATGGGACAGTCTTCTTGCCAATGATGATACAGGTGTCCTAAAACATCGTATGGAAGAAGTGGTCGATGGTGAGTACCAGCTATATGAAGCCCGTATGCCTGAATTCACTCGCAAAGAGTTCTTCGGTAAATATCCTGAGCTAGAAGAGATGGCTGACGCGCTTACTGATGAAGACATTTCACGTCTAAACCGTGGCGGTCATGATCCGCAAAAAGTTTATGCTGCGTTTAGCGAAGCGATGAAAACCAAAGGCCAGCCGACCGTTATCTTGGTCAAAACGGTGAAAGGCTATGGTTTGTCCAGCACAACACAAGCGGTCAATAAATCGCATCAAATTAAAAAGCTTGATCAAGACGCTTTGGTCTACTTCCGTGATCGTTTTGACTTGCCATTTACCGATGAGCAGTTAGAGACGCTACCATTCTACCGTCCTGAAGAAGGGTCGGCTGAGATGAAGTATCTAAAAGGTCGCCGTGAAGCGTTGGGCGGTCATCTGCCAAATCGTCGTAGTGGCCATATTCCATTGAACATCCCTGAACTGTCAATGTTTGATCGTGTATTAAAAGGCAGCAATGGTAAAGAGCAATCGACGACAATGGTATTTGTGCGTTTGTTATCAGCGATGCTGAAAAACAAAGACATCCAAGATCGCGTTGTACCTATCGTACCAGATGAGGCGCGTACTTTCGGTTTAGAAGGTATGTTCCGTCAATTGGGTATCTACTCTGCGGTTGGACAAAAATACACACCAGAAGATAGCGAAGCACTGATGGGCTATAAAGAAGCCATCGATGGTCATATGTTAGAAGAAGGTATCAACGAAGCGGGCGCGATGAGTACTTGGATTGCGTTAGCGACCAGCTATTCTGTGAACGCGTTGCCGATGATTCCAATGTATATCTATTACTCAATGTTCGGTTTCCAGCGTATTGGTGATTTGGCTTGGGCGGCAGGTGACTGTCAGGCACAAGGCTTCTTATTGGGTGCCACTGCTGGTCGTACGACATTGAATGGCGAAGGTTTACAGCATCAAGATGGTCATTCACAGATTTTATTTAACGTCGTACCAAACTGTGTTACTTATGATCCTTGCTTTGGTTATGAGCTGGCGGTTGTCGTGCATGATGGTTTGCGCCGTATGTACGGAGAAGGCGAGCGCGTCTATTACTACTTGACCTTGATGAACGAAAACTACGACCAGCCTGCTATGCCAGAAGGAGCGGAAGAAGGTATCAAGCGTGGTATGTACTTGCTAGAAGACAACGGCTCAGCACAAGTACAGCTATTGGGTTCTGGTGTGATCTTACGCGAAGTACAAAAAGCATCTAAGATTCTAAAAGACGAGTTCAATATCACCTCTAACGTTTGGAGTGTAACCAGCTTCAACGAGCTAACCCGTGATGGTATGGCTTGTGATGATTACAATCGCTTGCACCCAATGGAAGAAGAAAAAGTGTCTTGGGTGACTGAGCAATTAGCACCGCATGAAGGCATCGTGGTAGCAGCGACCGATTATATGCGTAACTACTCAGAGCAGATTCGTGCTTGGTTACCAGACAATCGTCCTTATACGACGCTAGGAACGGATGGTTATGGTCGTTCTGACTCACGCGAAAAACTGCGCAGTTTCTTCCATGTAGATGCAGCGCACATTGTTGTCGCCACGCTTAAACGTCTGGCGGATGAAGGTGAAGTAGAAATGCGTTTGGTAAAAGATGCTATCTCCAGTTTTGGTATCGAAGCGGATCAGCCACCTGCTTGGCAGCAGCAGCCTCATTATGATCATTTCCCAGATGCACCAGCACCAGGTAATGTCAATCCAGTTCCTGTGCCTGAGTTTGTTGCTGAAGACGATGAAGAAATCAGCAACGAAGGCCGTGCTGAAGATCAAGCGGATGCGACTTTACTCAATGACGGCGATGTCAAAGAATAATAATCATAAGACAAGGAGATAAATTATGGACATTAAAGCCCCCGATTTGGGTGTGGACAGCGCCGAAGTTAGCGAAATTATGGTAGAAATTGGTGATGTCATCGCAAAAGATGACAACATCGTTTTGCTAGAGTCTGACAAAGCCTCGGTCGAAGTACCAAGCTCCGCTGCTGGTAAAGTCACCAAAATCAGTGTTGCTGTTGGCGACCAAGTCAGTGAAGGTATGGTACTGATTGAGCTTGAAAGCGATGACAGTGGCAGCGATGACAATGCTGATGACGACAATACTGATAGCGTAGACAACAATGAAAATCAAAAGCAAGAATCAGAAAAGCCGCAAGCCTCTTCTGATTATGCTAGTGATACTGAATCTTCTGCACCTAAGAAAAGCTCAGGTGCGGCAACCACTCATGCATTGCCTGATTTAGGCGTTGATGAAGCACAAGTTTCTGAAATCATGGTTAGTGTTGGCGATACCGTTACTGCTGATCAATCGATTCTGCTGATTGAGTCTGACAAAGCGTCGGTTGAAGTGCCTGCACCAGTCGCAGGCAAGATTGAAAAAATATTGGTCGAAGCGGGTGACATGGTTGCCAATGGTCAAGATTTCATTGTCATCGTTGGTAGTGGCTCAGATGATGCAACTGAAGCCAGTGACTCTAAGCCAGCTACTACTGAAGCAAAAGATTCAACTCAAGATGAAGTAAAGGGCAAAGCCGATCAGCAAACAACGGGTGAACCAAAACAAGCAGCCAAACCGAAAAACACTGATGCGCCAGCCAGTAAGCCAGTAAGCAAGCTGACAGAAGCACAAGTGAATGAAAAACTGGTCAATGTGTATGCAGGCCCTGCCGTGCGTAAGCTGGCGCGTCAGTTGGGTGTAGATATCACGCAAGTAAGTGGTTCGGCCTTAAATGACCGTATTCTAAAAGAAGACTTATTTGCCCATGTTAAGGAAAGTCTGACCACGCAAAAAGCGGCCCCTGTCAGTGGTAATGTCGCCAGCTCAAGTCTACCAAGCTTGCCTGATATGAGTAATGCTGAGATTTGGGGTGAGACTGAAACACAAGACCTCAGCCGTCTACAGAAAGTCTCGATACCACAGCTCAACTATAATACGTTGTTGCCGCAAGTGACGCAGTTTGATTTATCAGACATCACGGAAACGGAAAAGCTGCGTAGTGAGCTAAAAGGTAGTATGAAAGCAGAAGGTATTGGCTTCACGATCTTGGCATTTATAGTCAAAGCGACTGGCTATGCCTTGACACAGCATCCACGTTTTAACAGTCATTTGAGCGATGATAATACTCAAGTTATCTTGCGAAAAAGTGTCAATATGGGCATTGCTGTGGCAACGGATGATGGTCTCATCGTACCCGTCATTAAAAATGTGCAAGACAAAGGTCTGAAGCAAATTGCTATTGAGATTGGCGAGCTTGCCGTTAAAGCTCGTGATAAAAAACTCAGTACCAAAGATTTACAAGGTGCGAGTTTCACCATATCAAGCCAAGGTATCTTAGGTGGCACTGCCTTCACGCCGCTAGTAAACTGGCCACAAGTAGGCATATTGGGGGCGTCAGAAGCCACCATGCAGCCTGTTTGGAACGCTGCTAAGCAGACGTTTGAGCCACGCTTGATGTTGCCATTATCATTGTCTTATGACCACCGTGTGATTAATGGGGCAGATGCTGCGGTATTTACCCGTTATGTTGCAACATTACTGGCGGATCCGCGTCGTATTTTGTTATAAAAAATTATTTGAACTAAAAACATTTACAAGAATAAGACTGTCTAAGGATGGTCTTTTTTTATGCTCAAAATTTCATGATAATGAGTATTATGTCTATCGACCTTTTTAGTGGTCAAATGTTTTAATAAAATAGTTTTGATTTACGATAATTATTGCTTAAATTTTAGGCACAAAAAAACCAGCAATTACGCTGGCTTTTTTATCGGTATAATATTAAAACTGTTTTACAAAAGCCACACCATATACCCAAGGGCTGATATCTACTTCGCCGATATCAATACCATCTAGGCTAGCGTCGGTTTTGATATCCATATAGCGTGCATCAATACGGAAAGCTTCGGTTGGGGCAAAAGGTATGTCAAGACCGACATGACCGGCGACACCAACGCTGTCATCAAGCTTCAAATTTCCACCAGTAGAGATTCTTTCTTTAAAGAATGTCGTATAGTTCACACCAACACCAACGAATGGCTTGATGTTCATTGGCATATTGTCATAGTCAAAATGATATTGCACAGAAAGCGTAGGTGGAAGATGCTGAGTTTTTGCATCGATTTCTTTACCATTAGTATCTGTTAGAGTGATATCGTGATGAAATGGAATGGCTGCTAGTAATTCAACACCAACATTATTGGCAATAAAATATTCACCGCTGATCGTTGGACGAACATCGCCATCAACATCAACATTTAGTGCGCCATTTGCAAGGCTACCATTGTCACTTTTAGGATCAACATAGTGAGCACCAGCAGCAACAGACCAAGTGCCAGCAGGGACAGCAAAAGCAGTGGTCATGGTAAGTGCGGTGGCTGCAGCTAAAACTAGGGATTGTAGTTTCATCATTTGATTCCTCAACATAATAGATGATTATTGGTAAATACCTAATGAGGGATGACATTAGTTACCGATACACAATGTTATGATTATTTATTAACCTGTAACATTATAAATCTATTATAATACAAAACCATGCTTTCTGTAAGGTTTTAATTGTTTATTACAACATTTTATTTCTTAAGTAATTTGATGGCTGTTAACGATCAAATTTTAAAATAGATTATGTTTTTGCATCAATAACGATGATATAAAAGAGGTGTCATACATTATGCTTGGCTATTGTAGTAACTCTCCTCTACGCTGTAAAAATGCCCGTTCTGCCAAGATACTGAATCAAATGGATTCCTGTTGTCCAAAGTGCAATTTATTTTTACTGCCTGCTCGAGATGGCAGCCAACAACTACATGCTGATGAACAGTTCTTACGACTTTCTGTGTTAGCGATTGTGTTTATGTTATTGGTGTCTGTCTATATTTATTATTTAAATTTTGTATAATCACTTCTCATGATTCATACTCAATAAGCTGGCCTGAGAACAGCGAGTATCTCTAAACGACATGCTAATCACTGACTGATTGACACAACCTGTTTTTACCCCAACACTGGTGATGCATTGCATGGTGGCTGCTTTATTCTATTCATATAAGACCGGTGTTTCACCGCATAGGGACGGCATGGTATTCCAATCTATACGGCGCTTGCGTCTTTTTGTCTATAACATCTTGCAAAATGATGAGCATGACACGCTATTTAGCCGTTATGTTGATTATTTTTTAATATTTTTGATCATGACCAATGTGGCTGCCGTCATTGCTGAATCTGTCGATCAGTGGTATTACCCTTATCAAGAGTATTTTACTTGGTTTGAAAACTTCTCTATTGTGATATTTTCTATCGAGTATTTGTTACGTGTGTGGAGTGTTGCTGAAGCCAAGCCCACTCATACAACGTGGCGTCAGCGTTGGGATTGGATAAGAAGCCCCTCAGCATTGATTGATCTAATCGCTATTGTACCTGCGTTCTTAAACTTCTTTGTCTCTATTGATTTGCGCTTCTTACGTATTCTACGTTTGTTCCGTATCCTTAAATTGACGCGCTATTTTGCCTCCCTGCGTATCTTGCTGGTGGTCATTAGTAAGGAAAGAGGTTCTTTCCAAGCCGTTATTTTTATCTTAATCATTATGATCGTGACAGCTTCTAGCGGGATTTATTTGGTTGAAAACCATGCTCAGCCCCAAGAGTTTGAGTCGATACCCAAGGCCATGTGGTGGGCAGTGGTGACGCTGACAACGGTGGGTTATGGTGATGTTATACCCATTACTACCGCAGGTAAAATATTGGGTGCTGTGATTACGATATTGGGGGTAGGTTTAGCTGCATTGCCTGCTGGTATTTTGGCTACGGGCTTAGCAAATGAGCTGGCCCAGCGCCGTGAAGAGCTTGAACAGCACTTTCGGGAGCAGCTCATCGAGAGTGATTTTGATTTGGTGCAAAATCAAATAATGATAGACAAAATCCGCCGCGAGCTTGGATTGGACAAGGAGCAGGCACAAAATATCGTCTTACAGGTATTGCGAGAACAAGAGCTTGAGCGCCGCGAAAGAGAAGTGGAGGTGAGACAGAAGAACTTTTGTCCAAATTGCGGCGAGCAATTGTAACTACTCAATATAGCCTAATTCCAAAAATTAGAGTAGCAAAGAAAACGCGGTAACTACTGCTGATGGTAGGTTAAATGAGTTTGACTCAGCCAAGCGTATTTTTTGGGCTTGGTGTGAGTGCTACATTCCTTGTGGAAGCGGGAGCACCCGTGCCAATTCATGCGCTACCTCTTGTGCGGCACCTGCTAAATCTTCGGCAGCAAGCGGTAAGTTATGTAAGGTCAAATGCCAGTCATCAATTTCTCGGCGCAAATCAGCAACCCAAAGCGTCGTACAGTCACGTGGTAGCTGTTTTAGGTTGACCTCAAAACAACGGTTGCCTTCATCGTCACTCAGATGAATCTCGCCCTTTTTGACTCGAGAAAATGGATGGTTATGGTAGGAGTTTGCCATCATAGCGATGTGGGTGATATGGGCTGGGATTTTATCCAAATACAGCCTGATTTGCTCTTGATCAAGTGGCGCTAAGTACATCGCTTGTTCGCCACGATCTTTGCCATTCAAACTGTCGCCTTGATGTTTTACAGATTCTGCTTTGTCACGCAATTGTTTGAACCAGACGATATCGCTGATGGTGCAATTGTCGTCATACAGCACACACGCCAAGTCGATATCAATCGCGCCTTGATGCTTTTTAAAGCGCTTAAATAGGCCTTTTGGTTCAATCTTAGTAAATTCATAATTGAGCGCAAAAAATAAAGTGCCCGCGTCTAAGCCAAGTCCTCTTAAACTGTCTGACAGTAATGATGATGGGGCAGTGGTTGGCATAACATTCCTTTTTTATTCTTAATTTTATAAATGGTCGTAGTGGTTTGCGTTAAGCTAAGCGCTAGCACTCTCAGCACCCTTAGCATTGTCACTATTCATCATTTATAGACTTGTCCAACACGGCTTGATATAGCAACTCTGGCTTGGCATTCAATAGTCCACTACCAAAACCGCGCAGCCACCAAACCAGTTGTGAGGTCAAATTAACCGTTGCTTGAATGGTCAGCGTGTCATCGTCATTCAACGTGACAATTTGGTCGTCATTGAGCTTGCTTTCGGTCAGGCTCTTGCCCGCTTGTTTGGTAAATTGTAGCTCAATAGTTGTGTTTTTGCCATGGCTTGGCAACTCACCGAACAATGGATGGCTAAAGCCCATACCGCCGGCGTCCAAATAGGTATCAAGTTGAAAGCCTTCAGGGGTCTTTGCGGCACTATCAAGAATCTCAACGCTGGCAAATCGATGCAAAGCAAAGGTGCGGATAATGGCTTCAGGATCGTCGGTACGGGTGGCCACAAGGTATATAATAACGCCACGCTGAATAATAGCGATGGGGTTTAAGGTATATTCACTGGCTTGTGATTTGTTGCTGCGAGTGTAGCGGGCGTTAATTTGCAATTGATAAAATAAGGCATGGTAAATATTGTCTTTACTGTCCAAATGAATATGCGGCGCAATTAAAGGCTGAGTGGCAGGTTCGATACGCACTCTATCTATCCATGAATGCGTCACTTTACTGTTTTTAAGCTGTCGCCGTGCCAAATCAAACCAAGGAAATAACTCATCTAAAATCACAGGCGGTAATAGTTGGGTTAGATTGGCTTCAACCATATTAAAAGCAACGGCTTGCGATAGATTCATGTGCGGTAAGCTTTGTAATGGGGCGTCTTCTTTCCAGCGCCAACCTTGCGGATTGGCGTTGTTTTTCTCAATGGGGAAGCGTTTGGCCAGCGCATTCAAGTCACGCTGTACCGTGCGTAGACTGATATCAAAGCCTGCCATCATGAGTTGCTCAAACACGTGGGTCGTGCCCACCCAGCGATTGCGCTGTAATTGGGATAGCACTTGCCATTGCCGAGCGGTTGTCGCTGCGCCGTGACGACTATCGCTGGTGTCTGCTACGATATGACTGTCCGCAGTCGCTGGCGCAGCCGTTTGCTCACCAGAGTCTGCCTGAGTTTGGAGAAGGTTGGCATCAGTAGGAAGTACAGTCATTAAGAGATAGCCTTTATGAAGTCACAGTCAGTTTTTATACGTTTTGGTGTGCTATGAACACGTTATCATCGCAGAAAAGCATCGTAACGTCTAGGGACGTCCGTCGTTGTTTATGCTTCGTTAAATTCTTCCTATATTCAGTTCACTATAGTCAATACTAAATAAAACGGATACACGACATTATGACGCGGAACTGGTACAAATTTTTCTTGCTTGCTGTGCCTGCGCAGACAGAGGCTGAAAAAACTCTATACCCGTCCTGCGGTATCCCTTTTATATTGACCTGACTATATAGAATCATGGTCATCAATACTTTGTTCATTATTGTCTTCGCTATCGTATTGGATGTCATATTCACTATCAACAGTCACTTCACGATTGTCTTTGCGTTTTTCTTTTTTGTTGTCTTCTTTCTTTTGACGTTTGGCTTTCTGCTTTTTTTTAGCTTTCTTTGACTTTTTGTCGTCAATGTCATCATCATTGGCCTGATTGTCATCCCACAACATCAAACGGCTCAAAACTTTGCCAAATAAGGTGTCTTTGCGATAGCGGCTTTTTTTATTCATCGTATCGATGGGCAGGCCAGTCATCAACGTCAGCGCTTCACTGAGCGTATAAACGCCATAAATATGAAAGCTACCAGCACTAACAGCGTCAATTATATCGTCACGCAGCATGAGTTGTTTGACATTGGCCATTGGAATGACTACGCCTTGTTGCCCAGTCAGCTCTTGCTCGCGGCAGGCATCAAAAAATCCGGCAATTTTTGCGTTGATACCGCCGACGGCCTGCACTTCGCCCAGCTGGTTCATGGAGCCAGTAATAGCAAAAGACTGATCAATTGGCACGTTTGCTAAGGCGGACAATAGCGCGCAGCCTTCGCTGACGGTGGCACTATCACCATCTATATGCGCATAGCTTTGCTCAAAAGCGAGCGAGGCGCTAAAGTTTAGGGCATGGTGCTGACTAAATAACGCCCGCAAATAGCTGGTCATAATCAGCATACCCTTGGCGTGTAAGCTACCTCCCAAATCGACATCGCGCTCGATATCTAGAATCTCGCCAGCGCCAATATTTGGCTGAATAACGGCGGTCAGACGGGCTGGCATACCAAACTCACTATCTGCATAGCTCACCACCGTTAGGGCATTCACTTGGCCGACCGCATTACCTTGAGTTTGGATAAGTTGCTGGCCGTTTTTGAGCTCATCCCAATACAGGTCGCGTAAGTATCCTGAGCGCTCATCCATATCATCGATGGCCTGTGTGACATGATGGGCATCGACTATCGTTTCACCGCTTAAGCGTGCATGGCGATTGGATTCGTGAAGGAGTTTAATCAGTAAGTCACTGTGCAGACTGAGGCGATCTTGGTCTTCTGCTTGTAAGCTTAAGTGCTCAAGAAGCGCGGCTTGTGCATACCGATTAAATGGGTAAAGGTTTGCATAATCGATGATGTCAGCCATTTTTGCGACTAGTGCCAATTCATGATCGCTGGTGCGAATCACGTCATCGTGAAAATCGGCGCGCACTTTGAATACCGCATCAAACTCAGGCTCAAGTTCCAACAATTCATAATATAAATCTGCTTCGCCCAATAAAATCACCTTAACATCAAGATCAATGGGCGCAGGCGATAACGATAAGCTACCTGTCAAGGTCATCATTTGCTCAAGACTAGATAGCTTAATCTTGCGTGATTGTAGTGCGCGCTTGAGGCCTTGCCAAGCATAAGGGTGCTCCAGTAAGTGGCTAGCCTCTAATAACAGGTAGCCGCCATTGGCACGATGTAAAGCGCCCGCCCGAATCATACTGACATCAGTGGTCACCGTGCCTAATTGTGTGATTTGCTCAACATGTCCCAATAAATTTAAGTGAGTTGGCAAATCTTCAAAGACAACAGGTGCGCCGCTGTCAGGCATGTGACTGATAATGACATTGACCGCATAACGGCTCGGTGTCGTGGCCAGCACTGCCGTGACAAACTCTTCATCATCGCCGTTGACGATGCGCTCTACATGGGTAACCATGTCGTCAAACACTGCTTTGAGATACTCAATGACCAGAGGATGAGTGACGAACTGCTCATAAACAGGCGCAAACAAAGGCTCTAGTGCTCGCTTTGCAATACTGCGATGCAGCGTTTCTATAGCATCATTGGCTTTGTCTTCTATCTGTTCCAAAGCAATAGTCAGCTGACTTAGCCGTTTTTGCATATGGTTTTTTTGTGCAAAGTTATTCAATTCAGCTTCGTATTCGCTATTATCATAGGCACTCACTTCGTCGTCTGCATTTACCGCATTTGTTTTTTTGCTATCATTTAATGGTGATTTATTTTTATGTTTGGCAGAGAGTGGCGTGCTGCTATCCTCATTGTCGTCACCGTCTGTCGGTAACTGACTTGGATGTACAAATACCGCTTTATTATCAAAAGAGCGAAATGTCAGTGCTAAATCATATTGCTTGCCTTCGGCATTGAGCGCTTCATAAGCATGGCTTTCTTTTTGATGGGTGTTGTTTTTAATGGCTTCGATTTTGCTTTGATACTGATCGCTACGAAAGCGTTGGCTCAGTCGTTTTTTTGCTTGTTGCCACAAGTGATTGACTTGTTGTTGCAATAGCGTCGCTTGACCGGCAGACACGCGTAAAGCTACTGGAGTGCGTGGGTCGGTAAAATTATGCACATAGACCCAATCGTCAGGTGTCGCTGCATCGGCGGCGATACGATGGAGCAAGCGACTGATAACGGTGCGTTTTCCTAAGCCGTTTTCACCAGCGGCAAATACATGATAGCCACTGGCTTTGATGTCTATAGCAGTGTGTAAGGCTTTGAGTGCGCGCTGTTGACCAAAGCCAACATCCAAATCAGGTGCAGTACGGGTGTCGGTCGGCAGCTCATCTGGCTCGCTATAACGTTTGAGTTGTTCAGCGGTGATAAGACAGCGTTGTTTGACTTCTATAAAAATAGGATGAGGTACGGTCGGCTTAGTGTTTTTCGACTCAGAAGTGGGTATTGCCATATGATTAGTGTCTTTTGATACTTGAGAGATAAGAGTGTTTGGCTGTTCAGTCATAAGTGTATGGTATATCATCTTAAAATAGGTAAGGGGTTATTAATTTTTAATGCACTTTTCGCAGATTTCTGTGTTTGGCTTTTTATGTTAAATGTGAATAGCTAATAAGAGCATCTTACAAGATATAACCGTGCTTTAGATAAGTCATTAGACGCAGTTTTGTATCATTATTAGCGTGGTTGCAATGTACGGTTGATATTAAATAAAAGCGCTACATGACACTATACAGCGGGACTGGTACAAATTTTTCTTGCTTGCTGTGCCGTTACAGACAGAGGCTACATAAAATTTATCCCAGTCTCTCTGATTACTTTTTACATTAATCTGACTATATGATGTATAAAAAAGTGGTCAATGAATAGCAAGTTTGCGGCTATTAAAGAAGAATAACAGCTCAATATAGGCGCAGATAGTATAAGATGTCTCACATTGAGGCAATCTGCAACTATTCAATGGGCAGACTGCATGATAAAATAGACGGTTCACATGTCAAAACTGGATAACTCGTTGTATGTCAGCTTCCGCTAAAACCTTTTCATCATCTGCCAAAACGGGCAATATCCCTATTGATCCGACTGGTTTTGTAAAGCTTGGATCACAATTGCCAGCGCTCGCCAATACCTTGTCGCAAGCGATCGACAAGCTAAGTCTGCCCTTGAGCGACACGCAGCAGCGCACGTTATTATTGTACTTAGACCAGCTTTTGTTATGGAATAAAGCGTATAATCTGACCGCAATTACCGAGCCAAAAGAAGCGCTGATCAAACATGTGATTGATTGCTTGGCTATTATAACGCATTTGCCATCAGGATCTTTGCTTGATATCGGTACTGGCGCTGGTTTGCCTGCCGTTATTATCGCGATTTGTCAGCCTGAGCGTCAGTGTACCGCACTTGATAGCAATCAGAAAAAAATTCGCTTTATTAAGCAGATCAGTAGTGAGCTGGGCTTGACCAACATGCAACCGATTGCGTCTCGTATTGAAGCGCATGAGGCGAGTTATGATGTAGTCACATCTAGAGCGTTTGCCAGCCTGATAGACTTTGTCGAAGTGGCGCAGCCGAGATTGGCGGATGGTGGCTATTTGTGTGCTATGAAAGGCAAATCGCCTAGCGATGAAGAGTTACAAGCGCTTGAGAGTGCTTGGCAAATCAAGACAATTAAGCTAAACGTGCCACAATTGCATGACAGTCGTCATTTAATTGAATTGTCTTATAAAAATGTCTAAGCTATGAGCATGTTTTTGATTGTCAAACAGCAATGAGTTTTTTGTGTTTAGTATGAGTTGAATTTTAAAGAAAATACTAGGGCGTGTTTGATATTCACAGATAGGCACTGCTGATCGCTAAAATGTTCCAGACAAGGCGCAAGTCGACGATAATGTTAATACCTTAGCAAGACTTGTAACACAGTATGGGGCAGTTTTAGCATCAGCCCCAATAATAAAAACAGGGGACAGGACTCTTTTTTGCCGCTTCATTGTTAAAAATAGCCGTATAGAATAACTATACTCACTATTTTTACCTGCGAATCGCCTAAAAAACAGTCTCTGTCAGTGCTATGGTTGAATTATCAAACACGCCCTAGTAAAAGACCCCCCATTAAATTGAGTGAGTGTATGGAAATCATAGCAGTTGCGAATCAAAAAGGCGGCGTGGGTAAAACCACGACGGCGGTAAATTTGACCGCCAGCTTGGCGGCTAAGCGCAAGCATGTACTACTGATTGACTTAGACCCACAGGGCAATGCGACCAGTGGGACTGGAGTAGACAAAAACGAGTTAGCGCTTACCATAGCGGACGTTTTATTAGATGGTGTGTCGCTGTCTGACGCCATTGTCACCAGTCCAGCAGGGTTTGATGTGATTGGTGCCAATCGTGACTTGGCAGGTATGGACATCACTTTGATGAGCAAGACCGACAGTCATGAGTTGTTTAAAACAGCGATGGCAGATCTTGTCGATAGCCAAGTTGCTTTGCAAAAACCTGCTTATGATTATGTCATTATAGATTGTGCGCCCAGTTTGAACTTGTTGACCATTAATGCCTTGGTTGCGACTGACAGCGTTATTATTCCTATGCAATGTGAATATTATGCCTTAGAAGGTTTGGCTGATTTGTCGCAGACGATTGAGCGTTTAACGGAACTAAATCCTAAATTATATATTCGCGGTGTTGTAAGAACGTTATTTGATGCGCGTAACACACTGGCTCGCGATGTATCTGCGGAACTAGAAGCGCACTTTGGCGACATTATGTATAAAACTCATATTCCAAGAAACATCCGTTTGGCAGAAGCACCAGCTCATGGCTTACCTGTCATTGCCTATGAAAGATGGTCAAAAGGCGCGCGCGCGTATCAAAAACTCGCAGCAGAAGTGATAAAGCAAAGTTGATCGTGATACTACTCATGAATAAGCATAACTGGCTATAAGATAAACCAACCAGTCAGAAAAGAGCACATTCAGTTAGGTAGTAAAACACTTAATATCATATTTTTAGTAAGCTACATTAGCAGTTATTTGGCTTTTATTTTAGCGTTAGAGGATAGGTAATCATGGCGAAGAAAAGAGGATTGGCTGCCAATAGAGGCTTGGATGCCTTATTAGGGTCAATCAAAAAAGAAAAGCAAATTACCGCCTCTGCCTTGCAAGATGATACGGCTGTGCGTGACCCTGCTTTGTCAACTGATAGCCCAAGCATAAATGTAATTGCTAAAACAGACCATACAGAAGCCAATGAAAAGTCGACGACAGATTCAGTAGCTGCCGACATGCCTGAAAACAGTAATCGTAAGACTCGTGTGCCGCGCACGATGATTAAAACCCCTGTCAATAAAGTACGTGGTAATGGATCAGAGGTAAGCGTAGCAGAAGACCAAATCAGTTTAGTGCAAATCGATGTGACACGTCTGCAAGCTGGTAAATATCAACCACGTCGCGATATGAGCGAAACGGCACTGGCAGAGTTGGCGTCTTCTATTGAACAGCATGGCGTGATGCAGCCTATCGTTATCCGTCCATTGCTCGCGAATGAAGATAAGAGTGCAGCATTTGTCACTCATGAAATCATTGCTGGTGAGCGTCGTTGGCGTGCCGCAAAAATGGCAGGGAAGTCGGTTATTCCAGCGATTGAACGGGCTTTGTCTGATGAATTGGCGATTGCACTGGCATTGATTGAGAATATCCAGCGTGAAGACCTATCAGTGATTGAGCAAGCGGCCGCATTACAGCGCTTTCATACCGAGTTTGGGATGAGTCATGCCATGATCGCTGAGGTCGTTGGAAAGGCACGTACAACGGTATCGAATCTACTGCGCCTAAATCAATTGCATGACACCGTAAAAGACCATTTAGCCAACAGCGCTCTAGATATGGGTCATGCCCGTACGCTGTTGGCGTTATCGTCTGAGCAGCAGCCTATCATCGCACAAAAAATCATTGATGGTGGCATGACGGTGCGTGAAGCTGAAAAGCTGGTCAAATCAATTTTGCAGCCTACGCCTAAAGCCACTCGAACTGAACAAGCGCACTCTCGCGATGCTGAACAATTGACTCGAAGATTGACCGACATGCTAGGGGCTGAAGTAAAACTCAAGCATAAAAAAGATGGGCAGGGCAGCGTTGAGATATTCTTTCACAGCCAAGACCAGTTAGCAGCGTTGATTAAGCACATAGAAGCACAAGTTTAAGATATTTGAATGCATTTGCGACAACCATTCAAATATCTTGGTAATAATTGTTTTTGTAAAAATATAGAAGAGAGCTAATATGTGGGAGTTGGTCAAGGCGGGTGGGTGGTTGATGACGCCTATTGTGGTGTGCTCAATATTGGCGTTGGTCATCATCATCGAGCGTAGCCATACCTTACAGTTTAACAAAATTGCACCGAGCCGATTGCGTGAACAACTGATCACCCGTTTACGTGAAAACGGCGATATTGGCCGTACGCAATTGATGAATGTCAAAGAAAAAACGGCACTGGGTGATATTTTGGCGACAGGTTTGCTCTATCGTCAGTATGGCTTAGAGTCGATGACGATGCATATGCAGAATCGCGCAAGTGTGCAAGTTCATCAGTTAGAAAAAAACATCAATATGCTAGGTACTATAGGAGCCATAGCACCGCTGCTTGGTTTATTGGGTACGGTATTGGGTATTATTTCTTCATTTTTAGCGATTACTGATGGGGCGATGCAAGATCCCACGATGCTGGCCGCGGGCGTGTCACAAGCATTGATTACTACGGCAGCCGGTATGATTGTTGCGATTCCAGCACTTGTGGCTTATCGTTATTTTCAGCGCCGTATCATTGATATCAATGCTCAGTTTGAAACCCAAGCAGGGCTTATGATTCAAGAGTTGTATGACTATAAGCTGCTTGAAAACATCTCTGTCTCTAGTGCTCATAAGCCTGAGCCTGATAGCGCTTCGAGGGACATTCCAGTCATGAGCTCGCAGTAAGCTTATAGTTGATTGACAGCAGGTTAAGATAAAGTGACGACAGTGACTTCTTAGTATTGGTGGTTATGTGAATAATCGATTGAGCAGAATTAGTAGTAAGTGAATTAAAGAGAGTAATATGCGCTTTAGAAAACCGACTGTTGAGCCACTCGAAATTAACTTGACCCCAATGATTGACTGCTTACTATTTTTGATCGTATTTTTGCTACTGGCAACGTCATTCAATCATTTTAGTCGCTTAAATATCATTCTTCCTGAAGCTGAAGGTGTCGCACTGACCGAACAAAAAAACAGCATCGAAGTGGCGGTACAAGAAGATGGCAGTTATTTGGTCAATGGTATTACTCTGGCCAGCAGCAATGAGGCTGAGTTGATCAGTATGCTACAGCAAGAGGCAGGCAGTAACCGTGATATGCTGTTTGTTATTGCCGCAGATGCCAACGCCACGCATCAATCAGTGGTGCGAGTAATGGATGTCGCTGGTAAACTAGGATTTTTAAACCTAAATATTAGTACGGTTGTGCCACTTGGCCAACCATTGCCGCAATAATCTATAGCGATTTGTGCTATAGATACTCTTATAAAACTGTGCAATAGTCACAGCTCATTCATATTATGATATCCACATTGAGGCTTTTATGAGCCAAGCACATTTACCTGACTCTACAAAAAATCCTGTCAAAAAACGGTCAGCGTTGCCCTATAATATACCTAAGCGTAAGACACTGCTACGCTTACTAAGTTACCTCAAACCCTATTGGTGGGCATTAATGCTGACGGTTGTCGGGTTTGCTATTAATGCGGGGACAGAAATTTGGATTGCTAAATTATTGCAATACATTACTGATGCCATCAACCAAAACGATCAAAGTAAACAGGCCTTATTTCCACTATTGATTATTGCCCTGTTTTTTGTGCGTGGTGTGGGTAGCTTTTTGGGTAATTATTATTCGGCGCTGGTATCACGTCACTTGGTTTATGAGCTGCGCGTAGAAGTTTTTAATAAACTGCTACGCTTACCAAGCTCGTTTTATTTGGCCAATCCAGCGGGCACGATCTCGTCCAAATTGATATTTGATGTTGAGCAAGTAACAGCTGCCAGCACTGATTCTATGAAAACCTTACTACGCGATGGTTTGACAGTCGTGGCATTGATAGGTTTTTTACTTTATAGCAATTGGCGCTTGACCTTGATTTTATTTGTCGTGCTGCCGCCTATATTGTGGTTAATTCGTGTGGCTTCTAAGCGATACCTTAAACTCTCGAAAGGTATCCAAGAGACGATGGGTGATGTCAGCCATATTACCAATGAAGTGATCGGTGGCTATCAAGTAGTCAAAAATTATGGTGGACAAGCATACGAAGCCAAGCGTTTTGATAAAACCTCAAAAAAGAATTTACGCCAAGGTATGAAGGTAGTCGTTACCAACAGTATCAATACACCAGCAGTGCAGTTGCTCATGGCTATCGCAATGTCAGTTGTGGTATGGCTTGCCCTACGTCCATCAGTGATAGACGATATCTCGGCGGGTGCGTTTATTTCATATATCGCGGCGGCTGGTTTGCTCAGTAAGCCGGTGCGCTCACTGACTGACGTCAATCAAAAGCTGCAAAAAGGCATTGCAGCAGGTGAGTCGATATTTGCCTTATTAGATGAGCCCGAAGAAAAAAATACAGGGGTGCTTAGTCCCACGTTGTCAGGCGAGATTTATTTGGACAATGTCAGTTTGGTTTATCCGGATTCTACCGTCGCCCTGCGTGATTTTACGCTAGATGTACGAGCTGGTGAAACGGTAGCATTGGTAGGGCGCAGTGGCGCTGGCAAATCCTCTTTGGTTAATTTATTAACCCGTACTTTATCGACCACTTCAGGGCAGATTACCTTAGACGGTATAGCGATTGAGGACATTACTCTCGAATCTCTGCGTTCTCAAATTGCGATGGTAAACCAGCAAGTGGTTCTGTTTAATACCACGGTATTTAACAATATCGCTTATGGTAGTTTGGCCAATAGAACGCAAGCCGAAGTTGAAAGAGCAGCAAAAGATGCCTTCGCACATGATTTTATTATGAAAATGCCAAATGGCTATCAAAGTGAAATCGGTGCTGAAGGTTTGCAGTTGTCTGGTGGTCAGCGTCAGCGCTTATCGATTGCTCGAGCATTGCTAAAAGACTCGCCAATTTTGATTTTAGACGAAGCCACCAGCGCACTTGATAATGAATCAGAGTACTATATTCAGCAAGCGCTCGATAACGTTATGAAGGACCGTACGACATTGGTCATCGCGCACCGTTTGACAACTATTGAGTCTGCCGACCGTATCGCTGTATTAGATGGCGGTCAAATCGTTGAGCTGGGTACACATGATGAACTGATACAGCGACAAGGTCATTATGCGCAAATGTATGCCCGAGATTTTGAATAGAGTTATTGATGTAAATAAGACTATTGAATAGTGTCTTGGAATAATTTTAACGCTTAAGCCGTGCCAAACCAATCAGGTAAGTGACCAATACGAATGAGCATTGAGACGACAGTGACGCGTGCATGGCAACGTCAAGCCGCTTGGTTATGGCTGTTGCTGCCTATTAGCTGGTTATATGGACTCATTACGATGATCCGTCGTCATGCTTATAAGACTGGCATGTTATCTAGCTATCGTGCGCCCGTTCCTGTCATGGTGATTGGCAATATTAGCGTTGGGGGCAGTGGTAAGACGCCGTTGATTATTGCGTTGGTTAATCATTTGCAAAAGCAAAGGATCGTAGTCGGGGTGATTAGTCGCGGTTATGGTGGCGATACCAGCCAGATGCCAACGCTGGTCAGTGCCAACAGCTTACCCAATGTGGTAGGGGACGAGCCATGTTTGATCGTCAATATGACAGGGGTAGCAATGGCAGTATGCCCCAATCGCGAGCAAGCCATTACTACCTTGTTGGCAGCGTATCCTGATTTGCAATTGATTATTGCGGATGATGGCTTGCAGCATTATGCACTGCAACGTGATATCGAATGGATTGTAGTAGATGCGGCACGGGGTTTTGGTAATGAGCAATTATTACCCACTGGGTTCTTACGTGAGCCAATGTCACGGCTAAAAGGTGCAAGCGTCATCTATCATGAACGTTCAAAGACCATATCAACCAACAACAATGGTAATCAGCAACCCGCAAATCGTCTGACCATGCATCTCGAAGCCGATGACATACAGCGCTTATGGCAACCCATACCCTTTAACAGTCAAATAAGAGAGGAAGCGCCTGAAAAGGGTAGCAGAGTACATGCCGTGAGCGGTATTGGTTATCCACAGCGTTTTTTTGATACTCTAGACTTGCTTGGTTTCGATGTCATCGGACACCCTTATCCTGATCATTATGATTTTAGCTTGGCTGAACTGTTACAGTATGGCGATCATCCAATCATTGTCACTACCAAAGACGCAGTAAAAATAAGAGCATTACTGTTAGAGTATACCGCCGAGCAAGCACTGCCCGATGCTTATAAGACGCTTGTGAGCAAATTGTGGGTATTACCAGTAACTGCGGTACTATCTGATAGTTGCTACCATCATTTACAGCAGCAGTTAGATAACGTGGGTATCGATATAAAAAGTGGTCGAAATGAATAAGCTAAATATCACCATAAATTAGGAACAAACCATGTCATCAGTTGTCACGCCCGCCAGAACTCATATCGTCATTCCTGCGCGCTTTAAAAGCGAACGTCTACCGGGCAAGCCATTACTCACTATCCATGGTAAACCAATGATTCTTTGGGTCGCGGAAAAGGCACAGGCGGCGCACTTCGCTGATGATATGTGTATTGCCACTGACGATGATCGTATTGCCAAGGTATGTACGGATGCAGGTTTTGACGTGGTGATGACCAGTGCAAATCATGCATCTGGCACTGATCGTTTGGCAGAGGTTGCAGCGATCAAAGGCTGGCTTGACCATGATATTGTGGTCAATATGCAGGGCGACGAACCCCTTGTGCCGCCGTTATTGTTGGAGCAAGTGAAAGCACTTCTCGAGGCAGACAGTGACAGCGTCATGGCTACTCTATGTGAATCTATAGATGATTATGACACTTTTCAGCGTCCGTCTGTGGTAAAGGTGGTCAGCCAATATGCCAAAGATAGGCAACGGGCGCTGTACTTTAGCCGTGCACCCATTCCTTGTGAGCGCGATGTTGTATTGGCCAATAAAAGCCTTAAGCAACCGCCAAAAAACGCTTATCGACATTTAGGGTTATATGCTTACCGCGTCAGTCTATTGCAGCAGTTCGTCCATTGGCCGCAAACACCGCTTGAAGTGCTTGAGAGCTTAGAGCAACTACGTGTTTTAGAGAATGGCGGACATATCGCAATCGCTACAGCTGCCTGTCAGTTACCAGCTGGTGTTGATACAGCGGAGGACTTGGTGCGCTTAAACGCGATGAGCGTGGTGGATTTTCAAAATCCTGTACATCCGCATACTAAGCAATCGAGCAACTAAGCAATGTTATAGAGCAGGGCAGTAGCCATGAATGACACAGTAGAAAACATCAGCGTTGCAGATAGCATGTACTTTGCGCCATTATTGCCATGGCAGCAAGCGTTGTGGTCGCAACTGACGACACGGGTGCTGTCACAGCAGTCCTTGCCTCATGCACTGCTCGCGGCAGGTATGCAGGGTATGGGTAAACGTGCTTTTGTATGGCGGCTGGTCGCTTGGTTGTTATGCCGTGAGCGTGAAAACCATCCAATGGGTGCGTGTGCAGCGTGTGAAAGCTGTCAATGGTTAAGATCAGGTACGCATCCAAGCTTGCAAGTGTTGCCAATTGCTCGACTGCCAATCAGCACAGACCATGTCAATGATACAGAAAAATCGAGCAGCACCGCAAAAGACAAAAAAACGACCAAATCAACCAGTAATAGTGTACTTAAAATCAAAGTAGATGACATCCGTGCCTTGCAACCCTTTATCTATCAAGGCGGGCAAGGGATGCGTATTTGTGTGTTAGATTATGCTGAGCAAATGACCGTTGCCGCAGCCAATGCGTTACTTAAAACCCTTGAAGAACCGCAAGCACAAGTTCATTTGTTTTTAATCAGTGACGCGCCAGCGCAACTACTGCCAACCATCAAAAGCCGTGTTCAGCAGCTGGCATTGCAAACGATTGATACGACAGTGGCTATAGACTATGTGACGACTGCATTAGGCGGTACTGTCAATCGTAAGGTAGTCGGTTCAGCTGCGATTGAACAGCTGATTCAACTGGCTAATGGCGCACCACTAGCAGCGATAGCGATGGCGCAAGCACCATGGTACAGTAAGCGTGCTTTATGGCTAACGACGTGGCAGGCGTTACGTAGTGGTAAACGCAGCAGTGTGGCCGCCAGCGACTATTGGCAAAACCAGTTGGATATCGCAGCGTTCATTCAGCTGTCTGAGATGATGCTTCTTGATATGCGCCGTGTCTGCTTAGGGCTTAGCGAACTACAAAACGACATCAATCTATCAGCCATACTAGACACCCAGCAACCTGCTGATAATGGATTGGAGTTATTCGCCAGTAGCTTACAGCAGACCAAAACGGCTCTACAACAAAATGTGCAAGAGAAATTTGCTTATGATAAGCTGATGCAGGAATTGGCATACTTATAGAACAGCATGACACGTTTGTATATGGTTGTTTGCTTACCGTTTCATATTTGCCGTTTGGCGTTTCGTAAACGCATTGCTTTACAGACCGTTGATGATCCATAAAAACATATTAAATTTAACCACTCAAGGAAGCTGACTATGGCAATGCCAGGACGCGGCGGAATTTTAACCTGCCACATTGAAAACATCGAAACGCTATATGCCAGCTATTTGTCCTTTGTCAGTAATGGGGCAATATTTGTACCCTCTGACCAACCTCAGCAATTAGGCAACGAAATATTTATTGCCATTACTTTGCCCAATTCTAGCGAGCGTCTACCTATGAATGGCAAGGTCGTATGGATAAATGCTAAAGCTCAGAGCGGTCGTCCAGCAGGTTTTGCTGTGCAAATTGGTACTGATATCGCTGGTCAAAAAATTAAAAACGAGGTCGAGCGTTTATTGGCTGGTAAAGTAGATGGCTTGCAATCTACTTATACCATGTAGCCTCTGATATGATTTTACATAAGTAGTGCTATAAAAAAGCAACCCTATATTTTATAAGGTTGCTTTTTTTATAAGTGAGATAAGGTTGAGTAGATATCAGCGCACCCTAGTAACGCGGTGGCACATACATATCGTCTGGAATGGGTTCGCGGTAGTATTCATCATCACGTTTACGGTCAGGTAGTTCGACCTCTTCACGAGGCACCTCTTTATAAGGAATCTGTTCGAGTAGATGTGCAATACAGTTTAGTCTGGCGCGTTTCTTATTATTCCCTTCAACGACCCACCACGGTGCTTCAGGAATATGAGATCGCTCAAACATGGTCTCTTTTGCTTTGGTGTAATCCTCCCAGCGCCGACGCGATTGTAAGTCCATTGGCGAGAGCTTCCATTGTTTGAGGGGATCATGAATACGGCTCATAAAGCGCGAATGTTGCTCATCATCGGTAATCGAAAACCAATACTTGACCAAACGAATACCCGACCTTACTAGCATACGTTCAAACTCAGGTACGGATTGAAAAAATTCCTCATACTGAGCATCGGTGCAAAATCCCATGACTCGCTCAACGCCGCCGCGGTTATACCAGCTACGATCAAATAACACAATCTCACCAGCAGCTGGTAGTTGCGCCACATAACGCTGAAAATACCATTGTGTTTGTTCACGTTCAGTAGGCGCAGGTAGGGCGGCCACTCTACAAACGCGTGGGTTTAGCCGTTGAGTTATACGTTTAATCGCGCCGCCTTTACCAGCAGAGTCACGCCCTTCAAATATCACCACAATGCGCTCACCGCGATCGACCACCCAATCTTGTAACTTTATAAGCTCTCGCTGTAGCCGCACCAATTCTTGAAAATACATACGACGATCGAGCCTCTCTTGTTCACTCATCTCGCAGCCGTCAAAACGAAAATCACGTATATAGTCATCGACTTCATTTTCAAGTTCTTCATCATAAGCGTCGATTAAGTCTTTATGCATTTTACGGCGAAGTTCATCATCGAATACTTCTTTATCCATGCGCGCGATAAAACTGTTTTGTTCAAGTGAGCTTAGCTCCTTAAGCTCTTGCGGTGTCAAGGATTTTGGGTCAACGGCTGACGGTATTTTACCCATAAAAAGCTCCAAATTAGTTGTGATCTCATTTATGCTAGCAGCACTAGATTTATTTTATAGTGAATTGACTATAGTTTTTTATTGGTTATTATCCTTACTTTAGCACATCTATCAGTAAGGCCTATAGACTAGCTACATTCGATGGTTGCTTTATCGAATAAAGTATTTATTTTAATTTAAATCTATCATAGATACAGTAAGTTGCGTGTTAAGGCTAATATTGATTTGATAAAAAAATACCCCCTAGTCTATAGACTAGAGGGTGGTTTGAAATTCTAAAGCTATTTATTTGGCGGCTAAAAAACTACTTTTCTAGAATGCAAGTCACGCCTTGACCACCCGCTGCACAGATTGAGATTAGCGCCCGACCTGAGCCTTTTTGATCCAGTAATTTAGCAGCAGTTGCTAAGATACGGCCGCCAGTGGCTGCAAATGGATGGCCAGCAGCCAATGATGAACCATTCACATTCAGTTTGCTACGATCGATCGATCCGAGTGGCGCATCAAGACCTAGACGCTCTTCACAAAATTTCTCATCTTCCCAAGCCGCTAGCGTTGATAACACTTGTGAGGCAAACGCTTCATGGATTTCATAAAAATCAAAATCTTGCAATGTCAGACCAGCGCGCTCAAGCATGCGTGGTACGGCATAGGCTGGTGCCATTAGTAGACCTTCTGTCGTACCAGACTTGCCAATGAAGTCAACGGCTGCTGTTTCTTGATGAACGATATAAGCCAGTGGTTTTAGACCATGTTCTTTTGCCCACTCATCCGTACCCAGTAGTACACAAGAAGCACCATCTGTGAGGGGCGTAGAGTTGGCTGCTGTCATTGTTGGATTGGCGTTCTTTTTGCCAAACACGGGCTTTAATTTGCCTAGTTTTTCTAGTGTGGTATCTGGGCGCAAGTTGTTATCGCGAGTCAGACCTTTGTATGGGGTGATTAAGTCGTCAAAGAAACCTTCGTCATAGGCGCGTGCAAGGTTTTGATGACTGTTAAAGGCAAGCTCATCTTGTGCTTCACGGCTAATATTCCACTCAAGCGTGGTGATCGCTTGATGGTCGCCCATCGATAGACCTGTACGTGGCTCACCGTTTTGCGGTGAATCAATCAAGTCTTTTGGATTCAGACCCATGAGGGCTTTTAGACGCTGTTTGTTGTCTTTTGCCGCACCGAGCTTGATAAGGACTTTACGCAGGCCATCGCCAACCGCGATAGGAGCGTCAGAGGTGGTGTCGACACCGCCAGTAATGGCTGAATCGATAAGACCAAGTGCAATCTTATTGGCAGAGGCAAAGGTCGCTTGCAAGCCAGTACCACAGGCTTGTGAGATATCATAAGTTGGTGTATGTGGATTGAGTGCTGTGTTTAGCGTGGCTTCACGAGTCAGGTTGATGTCGCGGCTTAGTTTCATGACTGCACCAGCCACAACTTCGCCTACGACTTCGCCTTGTAGGTTATAGCGTTCAATCAGACCATCGAGAGCGGCTGTTAGCATGTCTGTATTGCTGACGTCAGCGTATGAGCCGTTTGAGCGAGCAAATGGGATGCGGTTGCCACCTAAGACAGCCACACGGTTTTGACCTGAGACGGCTTTGGTCTTGCTGGATTTTTTAGCCGTGGTGGCGGGATTTTTGCTTGCTACTGTTGTTGCTTTATCTTCGGCTGCGTCTTTTTTGGTGTTTTCTGATTTATTAGTAGACGTCACGTCAGCAGACTTTGAGCTGGTAGGGGCATTCGAGCTAGTAGTGGTATCAGTCGTTGCTGTGTCTTTATTTACGGTGTCTTTATCTTTTGCATCATCGCTTTTTACGACAGTGCTTTCAACAACAGGGCTATCAGGATGATTGTTTTTGTTACTCATAGTGTTATCCTTAAAAATTTAAATAGAAGTAGATAAAAAAAAGGCAATATTAAAAATGATTGCTAGGTCATCAAAAGATAATAAACAAATGCTAGCATTTATTGTGCTGCATAACTGTTTAAGATAGAACGGTTTTTACTGTCTTAATGTATATCTTTGGCAAATTATGTGACGCTTATAAACGGTCAAGAACAGGACTGCAACCCACAGATCCCACCTTATTAAACTAATTGGTCTTGAATAATGATATTGCATAACCGCATATTTGATAATATATTGTTATCAATAATTACGTCCCCCATAACTTATACGTTTAATATTAGCACAATATGATATTTTTAGACGCTAGAAAAAGTTGCCCTCTTGTATACTAGCTTGTTTACAGATTGTTATAGACATTAGTGGTTTTTGGACTTGTTTATGATGAAAGTGTATAGTTAAGGCAGTTTTAGCCTTATTTACTTTATATCGATAATTATGATGTTGGTACACCTATATAATAGGTGCATTTTATTCACTGTTTACTCTTATTTAACCATCAGCTATAGGATTATATTATGTCAGACCGTTATGGTGATTTTGTTCAGTCTTCTATTGGCAAAAAAGTTGCAAAAAATTTAGGCTTGCCTTTGCCAGTCACTCTTGATCGTTTCGAGAGTGGTGAGCGTTTGGTACGTGGTAGTGTGTTGGTTGGTCGTGCTGATGGTGAAGATAAAAGCGTCAGCGAGTCATTAGCGCGTATACTGTCAGATGTCCATGCTGAAGTGTTTGTGAATAGTAGTGATGATATCAAAGACGCTCTTGCGGATGCAGGCGTAGAAGCAAAAGCCAATACGGGTGGCGATGATAAATTTAAAGTTTTATTGTTTGATGCCAGCAATATCAGTAATGCAGCTCAGCTCAAAGAAGTATATGAATTCTTTCACAGTGTGGCGCGCCGCGTAGACAAATCAGGCCGAGTCATCATCGTTGGTCGCCCACCAGAGGATATCACGGATATCGATGCTGCCTTGGCTCAGCGTGCGCTTGAAGGTTTTGTAAAATCAGTTGGTAAAGAGTTTAAGCGCGGCGTAACTGCCCAACTTATCTATGTCGCAAAAGGTGCTGAACAAAATCTAGATTCGACGTTGCGATTTTTCACGTCAGCCCGTTCATCTTATGTCTCAGGTCAAGTGGTTCGTGTGAGCAAAGGAGATTCGGTGGATGTTGATTGGAATCAACCGCTAGGCGGCAAAACTATGCTGGTTACTGGCGCAAGTCGCGGTATCGGTGAAGCCATTGCTCGTGTATTGGCGCGCGAAGGCGCACACGTTATCTGTCTTGATGTACCGCAGCAACAATCTGACCTACAAAAAGTCGCTAGCGAAATCAGTGGCTCGGCTTTAACTGTCGATATCACCAGTGACGACGCAGGCGCTCAAATCGCAGATGCGGCACAAAAACGTGGTGGTCTGGACTCAGTTATTCATAATGCGGGCGTAACACGTGATAAAACGCTGGCAAACATGGACGAAAAAAAGTGGGATATGGTAATCGATATTAATTTAGGCAGTATCGCTAAGCTGAACCGTTACTTATTAGATAATGATGTCCTCAAAGAAAATGCCCGTATCGTCTGCGTATCTTCAATTTCAGGTATCGCCGGTAACATGGGTCAAACCAACTATGCGACTTCTAAAGCGGGTGTTATTGGCTTGGTTGATGCTACGGCAAAGCAACTAGAAGACAACGCAAAAGGCATGACAATCAACGCAGTCGCTCCAGG
This sequence comes from Psychrobacter vallis, assembly GCF_904846715.1. Lineage (GTDB taxonomy): Bacteria > Pseudomonadota > Gammaproteobacteria > Pseudomonadales > Moraxellaceae > Psychrobacter > Psychrobacter vallis. Next base: position 202,916 of record NZ_CAJHBU010000002.1, on the reverse strand, counting down.
ATTTATCGAAACGCAAATGACAGAAGCCATTCCATTCGCTATTCGTGAAGCGGGTCGCCGTATGAACTCAATGAGTCAAGGCGGTTTACCAGTAGATGTGGCTGAAACCATCGCATGGTTGGCATCACCTGCTTCTGGCGGCTTAAATGGCAATACTGTACGTGTTTGTGGTCAAAGCTTACTGGGTGCATAGCATTCATTAAATACATATTATTTATCGTTTAGTAGAGGTAAATGTTAATCGTACTTTCGATAAATATATGATATAGCGAATTATTTTTAATTTACCTAACATATGCTTACGAAAAAATTGCTGATAAATTGTAATAAAGCTGCCCAAGGGTGGCTTTTTTATGATAAAAACACAGAAACCATACGCCAGATCGTTTTCTGCTGTTATAGTTAGGTCAATATAAGAGTCAGCAGAATTGGTGCAAATTTGTCATAAACTCTATATGCGTAAGCACAGCAAGCAAAATTTGTATCAGTCCTGCGTTATAATATCGTATAGCACTTTTATTTAGCACCCAACTATATAGTCGTAAGTACAATGAATTAAACATAGTACTTACGACATTGCTTATTGCTAGAGCTTAATCCACGTATTCATAGCGCCTCTACATGCACGCAGAAAATTTGTTCAAGCCCCACTTAGGATTTATTTATGTCAGATAAACATTATGATGCGTTGCCAAAAGCGCATACTACTTATGCCAATATCGTAAAAAGTTTACTACCGATCGGTAATAGTGGCAAAATTAGTAGAGATCAATTGCCACAAGCAACTTATTATGTGGATGATTTGCATATCGAGCAGGATAATTTAAACGATTATCGCAAGATTTGTGGTTTTGCGGATAATGGCAAAGTGCCCATCACTTATTTTTCTGTACTGTCGCAAGCGCTGCAAATGAATATGATGGTCAAAGAGCCATTCCCGTTTGCTATGTTGGGTTTGGTGCATGTTGAAAATAGCGTCACTCAATACCGTCCTATCGGTGAGCGCGAAACAGTCGCCATGTCAGTTACTTTTGACAATTTACGTGACCACGCTCAAGGGCAACAGTTTGACTTTGTGACGACGGTCAAATCAGAGGATAAAGTGGTATGGGAAGGGACATCCACCTATCTATCTCGTAGCAAAAAACCTAGCAGCAGTCAGGACAAAAAAAGTACACCGCGCCCAGTAACAGTCAAGCCGTTGGTTAACGAGAAAGGGGTGCATAGTATCTTTGAAGTACCAGAAGATATCGGCCGTCGTTATGCCTTTGTTTCAGGCGATTTTAACCTTATCCATTTGCATCCATTATCGGCACGCGCATTTGGTTTTCCTAAAGCGATTGCTCACGGTATGTGGTCAAAGGCCAAGTGTCTTGCTATGATGGATGACTTGCCAGATGCTTGTACCGTTGAGGTATCCTTTAAGCTGCCTATCTTTTTACCAGCTGAGGTAGAACTTATCGCTGATCCGGTGGCGCAGCTTGAGAACGCAGCAGACACGTGTGCATTTGGTTTGTATAGCTCAAAAAATGACAAGCCGCATCTGGCTGGCGTTGTTAGATTACAGAGCGACAGCAAATAGTATGAGAAAACTTTTATCTTAATAGCCATATTTAACGAACAAACTTATTATTATGACTTCACATAAAGACGCAACAAGTTTAAAGCTATCTGATAGCTCAGTAATGACTGATACTGCTGCTGCCAATGATAATGGTGCCAACAACAATGCTACTAACAATAGCACCCTTGATAATGGTGTGGATCTCGCTGCTGTTATTGACCCTTATTTTCGCCCTGATGCCAACACCATAGTGTGCGGTGCACTTGACGACACAAAGGTTCTCGCTTTAGCGAAGGCGGGAATTGAGCTGGTAATTAATTTACAGCCTGATGACGAGTTGAGCTTTGATGAATCAGCAGCGGTTGAGCGCGCAGGGATGCAGTATGAGCATCTGCCTATCAATGGCGCTGCAGACTTAAAGCAGCTCAAAATATTGGCGTTTGATAACATATTGCGTCAACATTACGGCAAAAAAATAGCCGTGCACTGTGGATCAGGTAATAGAGTGGGCGCAGCGATTGCACTACGAGCAGGCTGGCTACGTGGGCGTAAGATGGACACGGCTATGGAGCGTGGTCGCAGTCATGGTTTGACCAAGCTTGAAGACGAGGTTTATAAGCGTTTGCTAGTACCACGTTAAAAAGTACCACGCTAAAGCATCATCATTACTGAGTAAAAAAAGGCGACCTATAGGTGGCCTTTTTTATGAGCAAGTATAGTGGAAATACTTCACAGTCGCTACAGTACTGCTGGTGCAAATTTTTTGTAGCCTCTGTCTGCGAAGGCACAGCAAGCAAGAAAAATTTGCACCAGCAGTACGTGTTGCATCGATATTACTTTTCACCGACTATATTTTATTGATATTCTTTTATAAAGAGGGAGCGGTACAGTCATGATTGATAGTAATAAAAAAAACAATCAGAATCACGATAAGCAAATCAATGTAGAGCTTCAGCAACGCTTACAGCAATTATTAATGGATTTACAGTTAGAGGATGGGCCAGCAGGTGGTGCCGTGGTTGTTTATCAAGCAGGCAAGTGTATTGCTGAAGCTAGTATCGGTATGGCGCGTGCTGAGATGTCGTGGCAACCTGATACGTTGGCGATTAATTTTTCAACAGGTAAAGGCATATTGGCAACGCTGATTCATGTACTGGTCTCCCAGCAGATGCTCAATTATGATGTGCCTATTGCCAACTATTGGCCTGCATTTGCAGCTGGAGATAAAGAAACCATCACTTTGCGTAGCGTCATGTCACATCAAGCCAATTTATTTTCAATTCAGAGTATTGATGTCGATAATGAAATCATACTTGATTGGCATACCATGCTAAACAAAGTTGCTGCCATGCCAATGACGCCACCTGACAATGCCGAAGCGTACGATAGTGCTTATAGTGCGTTGATATATGGCTGGATATTAGGCGGGCTAGTAGAGGTAGTGACTGATATGTCGTTGGCTGAAGCATTAAGTCATTATCTAACCACACCTTTAGGTATCGCTGACAGTTGCTATTTTGGTGTACCTGATAGCAAAATCGCGAAAGTAGCGACATTGGCTAGAGACTTTGGCGTCTCAAGTGATGACAATCCTGCGCCACTAACGTTACGTAATAAGCGCCATAAGCCTACCTTAAAAGTAGACTCTCAACATATTCTAAACACTTATGCAAATTTGCCCAGCCACTCGTGTTGGCAGCAGCATACGTTAGAAAACCAAGCGGCAGCTCACCATAACCATAAAAGTGACAAAATCAAGCTTTCTGCTGATGATAAACCGCCTATGCTCGATACCATGCGAATTAACGGCTTATATTTTGACAAGAGTCACCTCAATCTGAAGAACTATAAAGCGGCGCTTATTCCCGATAATAAAAATACGCTCGACTATCACAATCGTGCGACGTTACAAGCGGTCATTCCAGCGGCCAATGGTGTTGCTTCAGCGCAGGCATTGGCAACCATTTATGCGATGTTGGCCAATGGCGGCACTTGGAAAGGACAAACGCTCATTGATAACGAAACCGTTCAGCAATTGTCTGTCTCGCCTGTCACAGGTTTAGATGCCGTCATGCCAGCAAAAATGTACTGGCGCTTGGGTTATCACAGAATGTTTCACCTATGCTCTGATGAAAAGGCTAATACCATGGACTCTGAATGGTCAAGTTTTGGACATATGGGCTATAACGGTTCGGTTGCTTGGTGTGATCCCAAACGTCAGTTGTCATTTGCTTTTATTCACAATTTTGATACCACGATGCTCCATGATATTCGTCAGTTTGCGCTAACAGAAACGGTATTGAGTCTTATCGATGACATATAGTCAGATCAATATAAAAGAGAGACTGGGATAAATTTTTGTAGCCTCTGTCTGCAAAGACATAGTAAGCAAGAAAAACTTGTCCTAGGCTCGCGTCATAAACAGAGACTGTTGAACAGGAACTATAGAATGGTTATCAGGATTCTTTTGGTGTCATTTTAAGCAGCCTTGTCGCGCTGAGGCCATGCATAAATATTGAGATCAAAATAACAATGGAACAAACGACCCACAATTTGAGCGCATCTTCTTCGCCGAAAAAGCCTTGATTGAGAGCATAAGATAAGTAATACAACGTGCCAATACCGCGGATGCCTAGTGCTGATATCGCGTACTTTTCGGTGTGCGGCATTTTTAGTCCTGATAGCGCAATGAAGCCACCGATTGGACGGATGAATAACAAAAAAGCAAAGCTGACGATATAGACGCGCCACGTAAGCTCAACCCCAGATTGTAAGCCTTGACCGATAAATATACCAAAACTGACCAATACTAATGACATCAGCAAGCCTTCTGATTGCTCTGCGAAGTCGTGTAGTTTTTGATGATAAGAATGTTCATGCTCTGAACGACGAAAGGCAAATGCTGCGATAAATACCGCGATAAAGCCATAACTGTGTACAAATTCTGCTAGCCCATAAGCGACCAATGTGAGAGCAATGACCACATAACCTTGAGAAATAGCAGTATCTCCGCTATATTTTGAAAATACCAGCTTGGCCATGAGTTTACCGACGATAATACCAACCACAAAACCTGCGCCAATTTTCCACAAGACATCGTGGGTAAACCATGACCAAAGCATCTCAGTAGTAAAATCATTGCCTTCGCTAAAAGCTTCTGCCATTTTTATGGCTAAATACACGAATGGAAAAGCCAATCCATCATTCAATCCTGCTTCTGAGGTTAAGGTGAAGCGAGGTGTGTCTTCACGGCCAGTATTGGGCGGGCCTACCTGAATGCTGGACGCCAATACTGGATCCGTTGGTGCCAATGCAGCACCCAGCAAAATTGCTGCTGCGAGACTCAACCCAAAGGCATAATAACCCAATACTGCCATCGAAAAGATACCAATCGGCATAGTAATCAGCAAAAGGCGTGCCGTAGGCCGCCATAATCGCCAAGATAGCGGCGTATCAATTTTAATACCGGCGCCAACCAGTGAGACTATCACCACAAACTCAGTAAGCTTTTCGATGACCACGCCATTATCAATGGGATCTAAAAAAGTCAGCGTAATCCAAAAATAGCCTACTATAGCCCCCAAAGTCACTTGTAGCATGGGCAAAGAGATGGGAGTTCGTTTAAATAGAATAGGAAATAGCGCGCCAAATAAAAAAGCGATGCCGCAGATCAATAAGAATAAATTGTAGTTTTCAATCATAAGTTTTATGCATGCCGCTATATTGGTGGAAGGCTGTTTTGTGCTATTTAATAGCTATAGTTAGGTCAATATAAAATAGAGTCAGCAGGACCGATACAAATTTTTGTAGCCTCTGTCTGCAAAGACACAACAAGCAAGAAAAATTTGTATCAACCTACGTCATAATGTCGTGTATCCATTTTATTTATTATCGAATATATTTCTTGAAATAAAAATAATAGTTATCAAAAAACCTTATCATGACGCAAAGAAAATTCTATTACTGCAAAAAATCGTTATCAAAACAGCAGCTGTGTTGTTTTTGGGTGAAAAAAAGCCTGCATAGCGCAGGCTTTATATTATTTTATAAATATATGCTACAAAATCATGATTGAAATTTTGGCCTTAGCGTTCGACCTGACTGACGTCACGTACCGCGCCAGTATCAGCGCTGGTGGTCATGGCAGCATAGGCACGTAGAGCAGGGGTGACATAACGCTCACGACTGACTGGCTTCCACGCATCGCGGCCACGAGCTTCCATTGCTTCTCGGCGAGTAGCCAAATCGGCATCACTGACTTGCATGTTAATAGTACGATTAGGGATGTCGATATGGATGGTATCACCTTCTTCAACCAGACCAATGGCACCGCCTTCAGCTGCTTCAGGGCTGGCATGACCAATTGAGAGGCCTGATGTTCCACCAGAGAAACGACCATCCGTGAGTAGCGCGCATTCTTTACCCAAACCTTTTGACTTAAGATAAGTCGTTGGATAAAGCATTTCCTGCATACCAGGGCCACCTTTGGGGCCTTCATAGCGGATGATGACCACATCACCTGCAACGATATTGTCAGCCAATACTGCGGCTACAGCATCATCTTGTGATTCAAACAGGCGCGCGCGACCGGTAAAGGTTAAGATACTCTCGTCGACGCCTGCAGTTTTGACCACGCAACCACGCTCTGCGATATTGCCATATAATACTGCCAATCCACCATCTGTAGAATAGGCGTGTTTGGCACTGCGGATGCAACCTGACTCACGGTTGACGTCGAGGTTTGACCATTCTTTTGATTGTGAAAATGCCTCAGTGGTGCGTACGCCACCAGGTGCTGCAAGGAAGCGCGCGCGTGCCTCTTGATTATCAGGGTTCATGATATCCCATTTATCAATCGCAGCTTTCATCGTCGGACTATGAATAGTCGGCACGTCAGTCTTCAGTAATCCTGCACGATCAAGCTCGGCCAATAATGCAAAGACACCACCAGCACGATGCACATCTTCCATATGGTATTTTTGTGAGGCAGGAGCGACTTTTGCTAGGCAAGGCACACCGCGACTTAGACGATCGATATCTGACATTTTAAAATCGACTTCTGCTTCGTTAGCTGCTGCTAATAAATGCAGAATAGTATTGGTTGAGCCGCCCATCGCGATATCTAATGTCATCGCATTTTCAAAAGCCGCTTTGCTAGCGATTGAGCGCGGCAATACTGAGTCATCATCTTGCTCATAGCGACGTTTGGCAAGCGAGACAATGGTACGACCCGCTTCTAAAAACAGCTCGCGGCGCAGCGAATGGGTAGCGAGTAGTGAGCCGTTACCTGGCAAGGCCAATCCTAACGCTTCGGTTAGGCAGTTCATTGAGTTGGCAGTGAACATACCAGAGCACGAACCACAAGTTGGACAAGCTGAAGCTTCAATCGCGGCCACATCTTCATCACTAATGCTGTCATCAGCAGCATCCATCATCGCATCGACGAGGTCAAGTTTACGAACGGCACTGCTGTCACTACTATCGGTATTGTGGCTCTTACCAACGGTACTGGCTAAAATTTTGCCCGCTTCCATTGGGCCGCCTGAAATAAATACCACTGGAATGTTAAGACGCATCGCGGCCATTAGCATACCCGGTGTGATTTTATCGCAGTTCGAGATACAAACGAGCGCATCGGCGCAGTGAGCATTGACCATATATTCGACAGAATCAGCAATTAGGTCACGACTTGGTAATGAGTACAACATGCCACTATGCCCCATGGCAATGCCATCATCGACCGCAATGGTATTAAACTCTTTGGCCACGCCGCCTGCTTGTTCAATCTCGCGTGCGACTAGTTGTCCAAGGTCTTTTAGGTGTACGTGACCCGGTACAAACTGAGTGAAAGAGTTGGCAATGGCAATAATTGGTTTGCCAAAGTCGCCATCAGTCATACCAGTGGCGCGCCATAAGGCACGAGCACCTGCCATATTACGACCGCCAGTGGAGGTTTTTGAACGATAATCCATGTGATATTCCTTACAAATAGGCGAGGTTGGTAAAAATATACATCCTCAGCTGTGATATTGATAGTGTGCTTTTTATATGGTTTGAGGACTAGTGAATTATACTAATTGATAACCATACCATTAGATATGAGTAACTAAAATAATGGAGATAACGGTGGGTTGAGCAGAATAAAATAAGCAAGCAGCATCTTATTCAATGCGTTCTAGTATGGCTTTATCAAACCAAGGCAGCTCAGCTTTGTCCGCTTCTAACCTCACAATCACTGCCAACGCATGAGTATTCAGTAACTGCTGATAATCGCTACTGGCATCAATAGTTAGCAGGGATTCAGTCAGCGGTTCTTCAGTGCTGCGGCTTTGTTCATCGATACTGATTAACGTCTGTTTGTCGTTTTTATAGAGGACATCGACACGGCCAAAAAACTGCCAGTCTTTAAAAGCGATGGTAATAGCATCCGCCTCGTTTTTGGTATAAATCTGCTGCGTTTCTTTGCCAGTATTGGTCCAGTGCAAACGTACCGCCAATTGTAATGCTTCGCTAAATACCACCAAAGATCCTATCACCTTTACATGCCACGGCCTGGATAATAATGCTTCTTCAATGCCAATCAGTTTGGCGGCTTGACTGGCTGTCATAGAGGTATTAAATTGAGTTAATAGCGTAGGTGTCAACGGATGGGTTTTTTTAACAGCGTCATCTAAGCTGTCGTAGTGATACAAGAAGGGCAGGGGTAAGTCTTGAGTGACCGTCTTTTTGATGATTTTACAATTGTGTATTTGCCAACTGATGGCTTTATCAGTCAGTGCTTCCGCTAAGATAATGGCGTTAGGATCAATTTTCTGAGAGCTGTTTTCAGCTGTTGATTGCGCCAGTTCAGCATTATTAAGCACAGAGGTATTAGGCACATCGCTATCCGCTAAAAATGCTTTATTATTAGGTGCTACATAAGTGTCAGTATTATCTAGGCTATCTAATGTATTGGTCGGCAAAGTAGGCAAATCCATAATTAGAGTGTTTCATCAAAGTAGGGCACTAATATAACATTTTAAGCGCCTGACTCGCCAATAAATTAGTGAGCTATACCACACGCATACAATTTGTGGTTTTTATGATTCACGCTATGCTATCTTGTGCTTAAGTGACATTTCGGCCGCTATATATGACAAGCTGTCTAAATCATTCTAAAACTATTAAGCATTCAATAATTAAACAATTAAAGGAAAAAATAATGACTGATATTACCCAACAGACTGCTTACGATGACAACAACATTTTTGCCAAAATGCTAAACGGCGACATTCCTTATCATAAAGTCTATGAAGATGATAAAACCCTCGCCTTTATGGATATCATGCCGCAAGCAGAAGGCCACGTACTGGTCATACCCAAACAAAAAGCGGTTGATTTGGCAGATCTTGAGGCTAAATATGCTGCGGCTGTTTTAATGACTTGCAAAAAAGTCATGCAAGCACAGCGTCAAGTATTTGAGCGTGAAGGCATCACTCAAATGCAGCTAAATGGCGCACAAGCTGGGCAGACGGTTTTTCATTATCATGTGCATCTGATACCATCGAGTATTCATGAGCTGGGTCGTCATGCGGTAACCCAAGCAGACTCCGATAAACTTGCTGACATGGCTAAACAGCTTGCTACTGCTATCGAAAATTAATTCCGTTAAAGCGTATCGCTAGGACATGCCCTAATAGAAATGTAAATTTTTCTTATAATGAATCAGAAGGCAGCTTACTAGCTGCCTTTTTTATTGTTTAGTAATATTGATGTAATGTTCGTTAAAGTAATGTTACAAATATAAGGCTTGTCTGGGGTTTTGGGAAAGAGTGTGATAAATATTAGAGCGACTTGAATAAACTCACCCATAATATTATCTTTTATTGTTACTCTTTTGAGGAAATTATTTTTTATGAGTAAATTACCTCGCTCCACCATTTTGCTGCCAGTCTTCGTACCCGCAGCTGCTATTATGCTGTTGCTAGTGATTGGCACCGCTATCAATCCAGAAGCGGCTGGCGAGTTATTTAGTACTGTACTGGCGTTTACCACCGATACTTTCGGTTGGTTTTATATGTTGGCAGTTGCTATATTTTTGATGTTTATTATTGCCTTAGCGTTTTCACCTTATGGCAGTATCAAGCTTGGCCCTGACCATGCCGAAGCTGAGTATAAATTTCTTGAATGGTTTGCTATGTTGTTTTCTGCAGGTTACGGCATAGCATTACTATTTTATGGGGTGGCAGAGCCGGTATTACATTTTGCCAGTCCGCCGATATCTACACCGCAAACGATTGAAGCTGCAAAAGAAGCCATGCAAATTGCCTATTTTCATTGGGGCTTTCATATTTGGGCGATTTATGGCGTAGTCGGTTTGTCGCTGGCATATTTCTCTTTTCGTCATGGACTGCCGTTGTCCGTACGTTCAACGCTATATCCGCTCATTGGTGATAAAATTTATGGCCCTATCGGACATACGGTCGATGTATTTGCGATTGTGGGTACGATGTTCGGTATCGCCACCAGTTTAGGACTGTCAGTAGCACAAATTAACGCTGGCCTAAATTATTTGCTACCAACTATGGTGCCAGTGAGTACGACGGTACAGGTCATCATCATTGCATTAGTGACAGCAGCGGCCTTGGTATCTGTGTTAGCCGGTATGGATAAGGGCGTAAAACGGTTGTCCATCTTAAACATGCTATTGGCAACGGCACTGATGTTGTTTGTATTTATCGTGGGTCCATCGATATTTATTCTGAATGCTTTCATGGAAAATACGGGAAGCTACTTGGGCAATATCGTTGAGCGTACCTTTAGCTTGCAAGCCTATCAATCCAGTGATTGGATCGGTAGTTGGACATTGTTTATCTTTGCATGGACGATTGCGTGGGCGCCTTTTGTGGGTCTATTTATTGCCAAAATTAGCCGTGGCCGTACCATTCGTGAGTTTGTGCTTGGTGTGATGCTGGTGCCAACGTTCTTTACTTTCTTCTGGTTTGCAGTCTTTGGTGATACCGCTCTCCATATGATTATGGTCGATGGTTATGACTCGCTTATTAGCGAAGTGCAAAACAACCAAGCAATCGCTTTGTTCAAATTATTAGAAAATCTGCCATTTACTCAGATCGTATCTTCGTTGACAGTTCTGTTAATTATTACCTTCTTTGTAACGTCATCGGATTCAGGGTCATTAGTTATTGATTCGCTGGCGGCAGGTGGACGTAGTGACACACCATGGTGGCAACGTTCATTTTGGGTGATCACTGAAGGCGCCGTTGCTGCGGTTTTACTAATAGCGGGTGGTTTAAGCGCTCTACAGACAGCAGCGATTGTTAGTGCGTTACCGTTTGCGATTATTATATTGATCTCGACATTTGGTATGTGGCGCGCGCTACGGATTGAAGGGCATCGCAATCAAAGTTTGGCCAATGACAATCATCTGCCGCCTCATTTACTTAAACTCGACGCATGGCGCGATCGTATCGATTATATGACCAATCAGCCAACGCGCGAGAAAGTGCTGAGTTATATCAAAGGGACAATCGTAACCTCGATGAATGAAGTGGCAGAGAAGTTTGCAGAAACAGGCTGGCTACCTGATGTCAATTATGATGAAGTCAATAATCGTGCTGTACTGGAATTAAGACGTGGCGATAATGTTGAATTCTGGTATGAGGTTCGTTTATCAGAGCACGATGTGCCTAATTACTATATGGATGATAAGGCAGGTAGCGTGCCACAAGAGCATCATTATCGTGCTGAGGTTTATCTGCGCCGAGGGGGTCAAACTTACGATTTGTATGGTTATCAATCAGAATCTATCATTAATGACATCATCGACCAGTTCGAAAAATATCTACATTTCTTAAATATGGCACCCGATAGTCTGCCGTGGCGTATGCAAGAGCATGATGAAGATATCACGTTGGAACAGGGCAGTGTGTTTGACAAATAAAGACTTAATGTTTAAAAGTTAGTGTCTATCAGTGCAAGTTATTAATGTGAATAGCTTGCATTATATGTACGATTCCTTAGAATAACGGCTTGTCCCTCTCGTGATACAAGCCGTTTTTTTATGCCTAATAACTCTCCCGTTGTATCCTCGTCTTCACCTGTCGCCGATCATCCATTGCTACAACCATTAAACATCGGTGGTCTAACGATCGAAAACCGTCTTATGGTTGCACCTATGGCAGGCGTGACGGACAATCCTTTTCGCCGATTGTGTAAGTCGTTTGGCGCAGGTCATGCGGTCAGCGAAATGATCATCGCTGATACGGCATTGTATGCCCGCAAAAAATCACTTTATCGCGCCAATTTTGATAATGAGATTGCGCCTATTTCTGCACAAATAGCAGGCGCTGAGCCAGATAAGCTGGCGGAAGCTGCTCGTTACCAGATCGATAATGGCGCGCAAATTATCGATATCAATATGGGCTGTCCTGCCAAAAAAGTCTGTCGTAGGCTGGCAGGCTCTGCATTATTGCAAGACGAAGATTTGGTTGCCCGTTTGTTAGATGCGGCGGTAAATAGCGTAAATGCTCCCGTGACATTAAAGACACGATTGGGTTTTGAAAATGGTCGAGAGAATATTTTACGCGTCGCAAAGCGAGCAGAGCAAGCAGGTATTGCCGCGATTGCCATTCATGGACGTACGCGCGAGGACATGTACACAGGTGAAGCGCGCTACGAGCTAATACGAGAAGTTAAAGAAAGTATTAGCATCCCAGTCATCGCCAATGGTGATATTGATAGTGCGCAAAAAGCCCAGCGCGTTTATGAGTTGACGGGCTGTGATGCGGTGATGATTGGACGGGCGGCACAAGGACAGCCGTGGTTATTCCGAGATATCGGACATTTTTTACGTACGGGCGAAAGTCTGGATGCCCCTAGTGTTAGTGAGATAAAAGATATTGTACTGGCGCATTTACAAGAGCTGTATGATTTTTATGGCGAATATTCTGGCTGCCGTATAGCCCGCAAGCATATTGCGTGGTATACCACTGGCATCCGCAATTCCAATGCTTTTAGGCAGGCGATGTATGGTGAGGAAAGTACGGCTGGACAGTTTCGGGTAGTTGAGGCTTTTTTACACGAGCATGAGTAGTAGGGCTTTATCCAATTGATATGTGTCAATGGCTTAGGAGCGTCATATTTTATCAGCCTGCGGTGTGTTTAACCTTTTTTCAGATGCAGATTTTTTGCTTTGCCATGGAAAACGACCTTCAAGCTCCACTTGCAGCGATAGACTCAAAAAGGTACGTATTAATACAATAAAGCCAAGTACCAGCACATCTTTTAGTGTCGGCTCAGTGACCACTGTTGCCATGATGTCAGCGGCAATTAGCACCTCAAGCCCCAGCAAGATAGATTTACCAACCGCTTGTCTGATACTCACATACGTTTCATCAGTAAAGTGACCAAGCGATGAAATGGTTTTATAAAAGGCATAGACCAAGCCTAAAACCATAATCATCACTCCAACAAATTCGATGATTTTGGCAATAGAGTCAATATATTGGGTTAAGGTTTCTATCAAAGCAGATGCTCCTCGTTATCAGTCAGCAAAAAGTACAATAACAAGTACTGTCGCTATTATATGTCTACAAACCTCCAAAATCTTCAAATTAACCATCCGCGTCTGATGTTTTGTTCACTTTACATTCTGTTTTTTGCTATTCTATAAATAAATATCAATTAAAATAGAACAAGTGAAAAGGACTTTTTATGGCTAATCCCTCGAAGAAAACTATAACCAAAACCGTTAAAGATAAACATATCATCATCACCGGTGCCTCAAGCGGTATCGGTGAGCGCACCGCTTTTTTGCTTAGTGAGTGCGGTGCTCATGTTATTTTGTTGGCACGTACCGAAGAAAAGTTAAAGATGGTCAAAGAAAACATCGAAGCGCTTGGTGGCAAGGCCACCTATTACCCTTGTGATTTGACCAATATGGATGAAATTGAAAAAGTCAGCGAGCAGATTTTGGCAGATTTTAAATATGTAGATGTATTAGTCAACAACGCTGGCCGCTCAATTCGACGCTCAGTGCACGAATCTATTGATCGTTTCCATGATTTTGAGCGTACCATGGATATCAATTATTTTGGTGCTGTTAAAATAGTTCTTGGGTTTTTGCCGACGATGATTGAACGTCGAGCTGGACAAATTGTTAATATCTCCTCTATTGGTGTCTTGGCAAACAGTCCACGTTTTGCAGCATATGTCGCTTCCAAGTCGGCACTTGACGCCTTTAGTCGTTGTTTGGCGGCTGAAGTGAAAGGGGATAATGTGACAATCACCAATATCTTTATGCCATTGGTACGTACGCCCATGATTGAGCCAACCAAGCTTTATCGTTACATGCCTGCGCTTATGCCCGATGAAGCGGCGATGATGGTAGCAAAAGCGATTGTTCATAAGCCAAATAGTATTGCCAGCAACATGGGCAAATTCGCCTCAGCGACTTATTCATTAGCACCAGCGATCAACGTTGGTATTCAGTCGATGGGTTATCGTATTTTTCCAAGCACCCGCGCTGGACTGACTACCGATAAAAAACCAAACCTTGCACAGCGTGCCTTCGCCAAAATTCTTCCTGGTGAGCATCATTAAAATAAGGTTTTTATTGGCTGCGAGATAAAACAAAAAAAGGATACGACGGTATCCTTTTTTAGTGCTTTAAAAGTATTAATGCTCGTAGAAGTGAAATGAGTAGGGTAGTCATGTTTTTTGGCTATTTGATTGTTAGGAATACGAGGCTATTAAGTTTTTTGTTTTTAGCTGCTTATTACAGTCAAAATCTATTCATAACTATTTAATATAACGTCTGTTATTTTAATAAAAGGCAGCTTCACAGTTAAAAGAAAAACACTTGGTGGTATATGTATGCTGGCTTGAAATGGGATATTTGCACCTTCAACTCGATGCTCATTTTCTGTTGCGATTGCGTCTTGGCCTATACCGTTAATGCCACACGAACATGCCGATTAATAAAGGCATTGCTTTCATCGATACCTTGAAATTGATATCCCTAGTCATTATTAGAAATGACAGTTTTGCGCCAAAAGAAGAAAGTAATAATTCATATATAAACAATTACATACATAAATTTACATATTGATATACAATAGTAGTGCGCCGCTAACCTACTCATTCCTAAATAATCAGATTAATATTAGGTAATAAACGTAACGCATACACTATTTTTTAGTATTCCAAAAATTTTAGATTACTTTAGGAATTAATGCGAATGATTAAAAAAATACAGTCTATTTTTAGTAGACAACCTAAGAGAATGGTTACTGAGGATTTCAGTTCGCCAATCTTTATAAACGCTAGACTTTTAGAGGCACACGCTGTCAATTGTGGCTGTGGCCATATAGCAATCCCTACTGGAGAAAAAGGAGATACTTATAAATGTGTCAAATGTAACGAACCGGCTAATGGCCCAAAATATAACTTAGGACAGAGAACTATTCATTACGGAGCTTCTTCTAAGCCATTATCTAAAAGTCCCAATGAACTACTCAATATAGAGTTCTATAACGATGCTGTAGAGCTTTTAAAACATAGAAGACGATAGTAATAAACAGAAAAATTATTTTGGTAGAGTAAAAAAAGACAAAAGAAATCGTAGCGCAAACGGTAAAGCAGAAATATTTACCATCTGACGACCTTCCAGTTAACATTATGTCGAAAGGACTCGACGGCAAGCAGGGTTTTACAATATAGAGCACCAATCGCATTGGTTCTATTTTTTTGCGGCCAGTCGTACTTGTCAATGCAAGGTAGGCCTTGGGAGGAATAGCCGAAGACTCTGAGCACTTATTTTTCAAAGCCGCTCTCATCGATACACTGTTTTATCCGAAGTATAATGATCCAGTAATTTGGTATTTAACCAAACACCCGCCATAATATCCAAAACAGTCCTAGCATAACTACCGCAATAACAAGCAGTCTTTTTAACCAATAAGGCAGTAGCAATTTTTTGGCTATTTAAAATCAATCACGACTAAATTCAATTTGCACGTTACCTTGCCCAAGTACATCGGCTAACTGATCAGGCTGGCTTACTCTACCAATACGCGTATAGGAATATGACGAAGAAAAACCCTTATAAAACACCACTAACGTTGATGAGCCATACAACATGATATCACCATTATGAATGGTATTCGCACGAATAGCCTTTGTTGGCAATGCACTTGGCAACTGAGCGTGCTTTTCATTACTGTGCAAATCCTCCATATCTAACGTTAAGGGTAATTGTGCCGAAAAAGCATTTGCAGTCGCATTGTCCTCAAACGTCACTTCAAAACGATGTCCATTAATTGTCATCCACATATTCATATGCTCCTTTTTTGATATCGGTTGCTCTGTATGATTAGGGCTTGTTTTTTTTGTCAAACCTTCATGCACAATAGGTGAGTTTGACGTGCCATTTTGATCGTCAGCACAAGCGCTAAATATTGACATGACACCAACAGCCATCATAATGATCATGCGATTATTCACATTCATCTGTCAAACTCCCTTAAAGTAGTTATTTAGCGGCCAAACGCGATGTTAAGAACGCAGAAATCACTAAAATAATAGCACTAAATATAAACGTTGCTTGATAGCCGCTATGGTCAAATAAAACACCGCCCAGTGTCGAACCCAACGCAATGGCGAGCTGAACCACAGCGACCATTAAACCACCACCTGCTTCAGCATCTTCTGGCAGTGTGTGGGCAAGCCAACGCCACCAACCAACAGGCAGCCCTGTCCCTAAAAGACCCCAAATTCCAAGTAATATGGCTACAACTATGGTCGATGTACCAAAAAATATCAAAGTCAATGCAATAACTGCCATTAAAATAGAACTCATAATTAGCGTCGCATAAAAACGACGATCTAAAAATATATTGATAATACACGTGCCAATAAAGCCCATCACGCCAATACCAAGCAAAATCAGTGACAAGGTAGAAATATCAACTTGGGTAATGGTTTCTAGAAAAGGTCTTATATAAGTATAGAGTGAAAACTGTCCCATAAAAAACAAACTGACCGCCAACATACCAATCATCACGACAGGATTACGAAGCAATCCTAAAATAGTGGGATGTTTGTCTGTCTTACCCCTCGTAACTTGCATAGAAGGTAAACTGATCCATTGCCAAATAAAGGTTGCGATGGCGACAGGAACCAGACAGAAGAAGGCACCGCGCCATCCAATAATCGAGCCAAGGTAACTGCCTAAAGGCGCAGCAATAACCATTGCCAAGGCATTGCCACTGTTAAAAATAGCCATTGCTCGCGGCACATCTGAGCTGGGTACTAACCTTATTGCCATCGCTACCGACATTGACCAAAACCCGCCGATAACCATCCCAAGCAAAGCGCGGCCAATCATGTAAACCGTATAGTTTTGCGCCAGTGCAACAATCGCTCCTGAAATAGCCATAATGGCGGTTAAAAGCAACAATAGTGTTTTACGATTCATGCTGCCTGCTACACGAGAGATCGTCAAACTTGTGATAACTGCAAAAGCACCTGAAATGGCAATACCTTGACCTACCATCCCTTCACTGATTTTGAGATCTGCTGCAATCGGCGTGAGTAGACTCACAGGCATGAACTCTGAGGCAATTAATGCAAAAACGCACAAGGTCATGGCAAAGACCCCACTCCAGTAAGCAGGCTGTTCTACATTTTTTTCTATTTCTTTGGTGCTTAATATACACACTCTCGATATTGTATTGAGACGCTATTAAAAAAACGGATTTTAGACCAAACCAAAAACCGGCTACCACGTAGCCGGTTGTTTTGATGACTGAATATCTTGCTTTTTTATTTCAAATTTTTGTTAAAAAAGTCTGTTAATTTATCGAAAGGAATTTTATCCATGCGGTCGTATAAATCGACATGGTTCGTATTTGGTAAAATGACCAGTTCTTTTGGTTGTTTGGCTTTTTGATAAGCATCTTTACTAAAATAAAGCGAATGGGCGTCCTCACCAGCAATGATTAAAATGGGACGCGGAGATATCTCGTCAATATAGCTCAGCAGTGGTGTGTTCATAAAAGATAATGGCGTGGTAGCAGTCCATGCGCCGCTCGAATTCACTGCGTTTTTATGAAAACCACGAGCCGTCCGGTAATAATCAAAAAACTCTTTTTGTACAGGGTTGGGATTACTATCCAAGGTTTTGGGCAAAATACGCTCCGCCGTGGTCACTTTGCCGTTATCGTCTACATAGAGATCATGATTGGCTGTCGCAGGTTGGCCTTTTTCTGCGTCTACCCAGCGTTGTTGATTGAGATGTTTCAATACTGCTTGACGATCATCCGCGTCATAGCGATCACCACCGTCGCCTATACCATGTCCCATCGCACGGCTCATATCGTACATACTGGTCGTGGCAACTGCTTTGATTCGCGTATCCATCGCAGCAGCGTTGAGTCCCATGCCGCCCCAACCACAGATACCAATAGCGCCAATCCGATTTCTATCAACCTCAGGACGTAACCCTAAATAATCTATCGCTGCGCTAAAATCTTCCGTGTTGATATCTGGTGATGCTACATTTCTAGGCGTACCGCTACTTTCGCCTGTATACGAAGGATCAAAAGCGATAGCGACAAACCCTTGTTCTGCCATTTTTTGGGCATATAATCCTGATGATTGTTCTTTAACAGCGCCAAAAGGCCCACCAACAGCCAATGCTGCCAGCTTTTTACTGTTATAAGATTTTGGTATATAAAGATCTGCGGCGAGGGTAATGCCATAACGGTTCTTAAAAGTTACTTTTTGATGTGTGACGCTGTCACTTTTAGCAAAGGTTTTATCCCATTTTTGTACGAGTGGGATGGTGGGTGTGGTTGCATGTGCCATATGATTCGCACCAAGGATGGTTGAGCTGACAAGTAATCCCAAGCTAAGCTTTTTTATCATGGATGGTAGAGTCATTGGTTGTCCTTTGTGATGGTAAATAATCACTTAACTAGGGCGTGTCATCAATTAGCACATTGATGCAATTTATGGCCTTAAAATGGCTAAATTTTCGCTAAACAGTGTCAAAACTCTTGTCAATATGTTCATATTTACTACGAATTTTTCCTTGTTTAGCATCAATTTATCTCATTTTAATGCTCATAATCTAATTGATGACACGCCCTAGTGATTATTTATAATGTGTGAGTAAAAATAGCCGTGTTATAAACAAGATAAAGTTGTTTATAATATATTCTGTGAGGTCATGAGATTATCTTATACTTCTACGATTCTAGTGATAATACCCATTTTTTAACTTTTATTTATTCACTCAGGTTCTGAATATGCGACAGCAAGAGAATTATAATGAGCTGCATGCTTTTTTACTGGTTGCTCAAGAGAGCAGTTTTACTAAAGCCGCTGTCAAACTTGGGATATCACAATCCGCATTGAGCCGCTCTATTAAGTTATTAGAGCAGCGCTTAGGTCTACAGTTATTCACGAGAACCACACGTAGCTTGTCTTTGACACATGCAGGTGAAGCATTATTTGTGACCGCTGAGCAAAGTTTTGGTTCATTAGACAGGAAATTAGATAGACTCAAACATTTGCGCGAAACGCCTGCGGGGTTGGTGCGCATCAGTGCCGGTCAGTATGCTATTGATAAAGTGCTGTTACCAAAGCTGGCCAAATTCAAACAGCTATATCCTGATATTGAATTGGAGTTGATAAGCGATACTGCGTTGTCAGATATTATCAGCACACAATTTGATGCAGGTGTTCGCTTTGGTAGTTTGGTCACCGAAGGTATGATATCGGTGCGTATCGACTATGATGAGGAGATTGCTGTGGTCGGTTCACCAGACTATTTCCATGAGTTTGGTCTTCCTAAAACCCCAATGGATTTGAACGATCACAATTGTTTGGGCTATCGATTCATGGGTGGCGGCATGTATCACTGGGACTTTATGATTGATGGGCAGCCTTACAAATTAAAGACGCAAGGACAATGGGTATTCTCGACTGATTATTCAGTGATTGATGCAGCAAAACGAGGACTGGGCATTGGTTATGTGCCCATCGATATGATTGAAAATGAGCTAAAAAATGGTAAGCTTATTCATATATTGAGAGAGTTCAGTCATACCTTTAGCGGCTTTCATTTATATTATCCGCATCATAATGTATCACCTGCACTAAGAGCCGTTATTGATGCTTTAAAGCTCAAATAATATGTATTTGAGCCTTTAGCATCAAGAGTTTTGCTAAGCGTAAATAGTTTATTTTCTTTGTCGAACTCAATATTTTGCGTTATTGGTTACTGTTTGAAATATAACGACTTAGGGCTTATTGATTTAACCAAACACCCGCCACAATATCCAAAACAGTCCTAACATAACGACCGCAATGACAAGTAGTCGTTTTAGCCAATAAGGCAGTAGCGGTTTTTTGTAGCCTAAGTCGTTAAGCTGACTATCAACGCCCTTTTGCAAGCTTTTGAAAACTCGACTTTGTTTGGTGGTTTTGACACGGTTTTTTATTAGTGGGTCGAGATCATCATCAGGCTCTTGCTCTCTATCAAAGCTAATAGCGTGGTTAGAGATGCCTTGTTTGCTCGCGATAGTATTGAGTTTCTGCTGCTGCTCCACCTTTAATTTGGTTTCATAGGCATCAATGCGCAGCTTGGCTTCATCCATGCTGATGTTTTCATCGGCCGCCAATGTTTTGATGGCCATCACCAAGTTGTTTTTTTCGATCATCATGATGACCGCTTTTGGCAGCTTCTTATTACTTGGCTTTGAGCTGGGATCAGGATTAAACATGGCTGTCCTTATTACGGCGTGTGAATGTAAATGATGAATAGTGTTCATTATACCCATTTTATATCAGCAACGTTTGAGCAAAAAAATACCGCGATCACCATGTGATAGCGGTATTTCATTATCTATATTTTATCAGCATTTATGCCAATGGTTAATAGATTATAAGTCTTTCCAGCGCTGGATAGATTCTTTGATGACTTCTTTTGCTTCCGCAACATCACCCCAAGACTCGACCACAGTCGTGCCAGGTTTTTTCAGGTCTTTATAGTGGCTGAAATGGAACTCTAATTGGTTGATCAACTGTTTTGGTAGATCAGCTAAGCTGTTATAAGCATTGCCGGTATCACGGTCGTCAGCAGGAACGACAACGATTTTGTCATCAACTTCGCCATCATCAACGAACTTCATCACGCCGATTACTTTTGCTTTTAAGAAAATGCCCGTTGGTAAAGGCTGTTCAGTCAATAGCAATACGTCAAGCTCATCACCATCTTCGTCAAGTGTTTGCGGGATAAAACCATAGTTACAAGGCTTAGCAAAAATCTGTGGGTCAATACGATCAAGTTCAAACACCGCCAATTCGCGATTCCACTCAATTTTATGGCTGCTACCAGCTGGGATTTCTACTACTACGTTGATGATGCCGCCATCTACGTCGCCTGCGTCTAAAATTTTGTTAAAATCTGCCATAAAGTGCTCCAATTTGCTTTTGTTTTAGGTGTTTGAATAAGAGGGTCTAGCTAGGGATATCGCAAGAATATTGCGGCATCCGATTTGTACTGCATGCGATTATAACAAGTTTGGCCTGAATTTTCTCTTAATGCTTAAGTCTAAGCAGGCAAGATATTATGCAAAAACGGACTCAAAGAATTTACTTTGGCGCAATCGCTCGCAGTTCAATCAGTCCCGCATGCCGTTTGGCAATATTATCGATGAGCTTTTGGGTGACTTGTTCATAGCTTAACTTGTCATTTGCTTGAGCATTATTTTTAGTGTCATCTGTTTGGTTGTTTGAGACATCGTTCATCGTCACAAAATCTGACAGCCGTAACATTTGCATGCCTGCATAACCGCAAGGGTTGATGGCATTAAATGCTGACAAATCACAGTTTAGGTTAATCGCGATACCATGGTAACTAAAGCCATGCTTAATCTTAAAGCCTAGGGAAGCCATCTTGCCGAGCATAATCGTATTATTAGAGGAGGTATGATTAGTACCCATATCGGCATGATTATCTGCTGTAGAAACATCAGAATATAAGTAAACTCCCGGTGCATCACGGCGGGCATGAGCACTGATATTGTCACTATTGAGTGAAGATGGGCTGTGCAGACAGTCATTAATGACGTCTTCAATCGCTTGTTCAGCGTGAGAAACTAGATTACGCACACTCCATTTAAGGCTGTCTAAATCAAACAACCAGTAGATAACCAACTGCCCATGACCGTGCCATGTCACCTGACCGCCGCGATCGGTCTTGATAATCGGGGTATCAGTACGTTGTAATATGTGCTCTTCTTTGCCTGCCTGCCCAAGCGTATAGACGTCATTATGATCGACAATCCATAGCTCGTCAGGCGTTCGTAGCCCTTGTTGTTTTTTTAAGTCAATACGTGCGAGCGTACGCGCTAACATCGCATCGAGAGTCGGCACATAGTCAGCCGCTGACAGAGATTTACGGATAAGTGTATCGTTAAGCGGTTGCGTGGTATTTTGCATGAGAGTAGTAATCTTATTATTGTTGCGTTTAAAAACCGATTATTGATGGAATGCGTGGTTGTTTGAAAGACAGTCGCACAAAACTATATCTTATCATTACCTCACCTCCAGAAATACGCATAATGAAGAAAAGGTCAAAAACATCTGCTCACACTTCCTTGTTTCATACAGACGCAGTAGTTAACGTAATCTGCTTTTCATTGAACAATCGATGCGCTACATTAAAGTATAATGAACGGAATCTGATGAACTTTATGGTCAGGGCAGGCTAGCAAAGTGAGCATCTGACTAGAAGTACGCAGTCTTTTCCCCAATGTAGCCTGTGAACACCAACGCATATGACAAGGAAGATCAATGACAGACAATAATCAAACCCCCAATGAGCCAACTTCAAACGTGACTGATCTTGTGCAGCGACAAGCGCCCAAAGTCTTGAGTACAGTCAATACGATTGATGATATGCAAGCGCAGTTTTTGCGTTTACAGATACTGAGCCGTACGCAACCGATCAATGATTGGGTCACTCGCGAAACCCAATTAGACAATCTAGAGATCATGCTGAGCGACAATCAAGACAGTTTTGCGAAAGCAATCAGCGCAGATTTTGGCTATCGTAGCGAATCAGAGACTCAGTTTGCTGAGCTGTTTCCTAGTTTCACTGGTATCAGTCATGCCAAAAAACATGGCAAAAAATGGATGAAATCTCAGCGTGTTTCTATTTCAGCGCTGTATAGGCCTGCTCATAATGAAATCCAGCCACAGCCGCTGGGCGTGGTCGGTATCATGGTGCCTTGGAATTATCCGTTGTTTTTGGCGATAGGGCCTATGATTGACGCGATTACAGCAGGCAATCGAATCATGATTAAAATGAGTGAGGCCGCACCGCAATTTGCTCAGACATTCGCTGATGCGATTGCTCGCTATTTTTCAGCCGATATGATCTGTGTGGTGCTGGGCGAAGTTGATATCGCTGCGGGCTTTAGCGAGCTGCCTTTTGATCATCTGCTTTATACTGGCTCCACTGCCGTGGGCAAAAAAGTGATGGCCGCTGCGGCATCGAATTTAACGCCAGTGACCCTCGAGCTTGGTGGTAAGTCACCAGTGATCGTCTTAGATGATGCCAATTTAGAGTCTGTGGTCAATCGCGTGATGATGGGCAAAACCTTGAATGCGGGTCAAACCTGTATCGCTCCTGACTACGTGTTGATTCAGCGTTACTATCATGAGCAATTTATCGATCTTGCTAGAGAGTGGATGGTAAAGCACTATCCTAATATTGAGAAAAATCCAGACTATTCACGCATCATCAATGGTGCGCAATTTAAGCGCGTGCAAGGCTATTTGGATGCGCTATCAGGTGATGAGATACATGAGCTTACCGATGTCAAATCCAATATAGAAACGCGCCTCATGCCGCCAGTCATTGTGCGTGAACCCGCTCCTGACAGTGAGGTGATGCAGGACGAGATTTTTGCCCCGATTTTGCCACTGATGCATTATGAGACGCTTGATGATGCGATTCAGTTTGTGAATTCACGTCCACGGCCATTGGCGCTATATGTCTTTGGTGATAGCCACAGAGGCATAGAAAAGGTACGTAATAATACAGTCTCTGGTGGTCTATGTATTAATGAAGTGATTATGCATGTCGCACAGCATGATTTACCGTTTGGCGGGGTTGGGGACTCTGGTACGGGTGCGTATCATGGTAAAGCAGGGTTTGAGCGTCTAAGCCATATGAAGCCTGTCTTTGTGCAAACCAAGCTCAATGGCATGAACCTACTGCTGCCCCCTTACGGTGGGCTGTTCAAAAAGGCCATGGCACTGTTTTTAAAGTAGTGGTTTTAAAGTAGTGGTTTTAAAATAAACGTTTCGAGAATAAATGTTTTGCAATAGCCATTTTGCAATAACCACTTTAAGTAATTGTTTTAAAGTAATTATTTTAAAGTAACCGTGTTGAATAGGACAGACCATGCGCCAATGGATTGCGTTAAGTTTACTGTGTATGAGTGCACTATTGCTGCCGATATCGGCGTCCGCCGCTTGCGCCTCACCAATAAAATTTGGTGCGCTGACATGGGAGAGCGGTCAGTTCATCTCGGGTGTGCTTAAATATATCGCAGAAGATGGCTATGGCTGTATCATTGAAGAGGTACCTGGAGCGGGTCCAGCACTTGAGACAGCACTGTCACAAAATGATATCCAAATTATTGGGGAGCAATGGGTTGGACGCTCTCCCATCATGGAGCAAGCCATCGAGCAGAATAAGGTAGCAGTCATTGGCGATACACTCAAAGGCGGTGCGACTCAAGGTTGGTATGTACCGAGCTATGTACTAGAAGAAAACCCCGGTCTTCGCAGTTATCAAGATCTACCGAAATACGCAAATCTGTTTAACGATCCAGAAGATCCGAGCAAATCCCGTTTTATGAACTGTCCTTCTGGCTGGACGTGTGAGATTTTTAATACACGTTTACTCAAAAATACCGGTTTGGACAGCGTTTTTAATAATGCTCAGCCGGGAACTGGGGCGGCACTCGATGCCGAGATTGCTTCGGCTTTTGAGCAGCACAAACCCCTCTTGTTTTATTATTGGCAGCCCACAGGCTTGATGGCAAAATATGACTTTGCGCCATTAGTGTTTCCTGCCCATGACGATGCTTGTTGGCAGGATTTGTTACGAGCGGACGGCACAGCTGATTGCGTCTCCGGATTTCCGGTATCCCCGTTAGGTATCGCAGTATCAACGCCATTTATCGACACCAATCCTGAGCTGGTAGAGGTCTTCAAAAAAGTACAATTTACCTCTGATGAGCTGAATGGCGCTATCTTGGAGATGAGTGAAAATAAACGTAGCGGAGATGCGCAAGCCTTAGTGTTTCTACGTGAAAACCCAAGTGTTTGGCAAAAATGGGTGTCTGAAGAAGCGGCGACCAACCTTACTACCAAATTAGGTATTGGCTTAACTGGCGCCGACATCACTGCTGATACAGCAGCATCTAGTATCAATCAAACAGCGCTAACCTCTATATTTCCTTCATGGTCACTTGAGACACTACTGAATAATACCTTAGCAAACGTCGTCCAAAATTATGGTGACGTGTTTCGTACTATCAGCACGGTGGCACTAACATATTTATTGCTACCGATTGAGCGTCTATTAACCGTTATCCCTCCATGGTTGATTATTGCGCTGGTTACTGTATTGGCTTGGTTCGGTGTACGCAAGGTTTGGTTTGCGCTGGCATGCGGGGCAGGGTTATTTCTCATTGGCGCATTTGGATTATGGGGCGCATTGGTTGATACTTTGGCGCTGCTCATCGTCTCAGTATTGGTCACGGTAGTCATTGGTATTCCTATCGGTATTGCCATGTCAGGTAGCAAACTGCTTCGCAAGATTGTGACTCCCATACTGGATGTGATGCAGACCATGCCCAGCTTTGTTTATCTGATACCAGTGTTGATGCTATTTGGTATTGGTAAAGTGCCTGCGCTATTTGCGACTATCATATATGCACTGCCGCCCCTTATTCGGCTGACAACGTTGGGCATCACGCAAGTAAATCATGAAATGGTAGAAGCAGGACGTTCATTCGGTAGTACCCATTTGCAGTTGCTCATTTGGATTAAATTGCCGCAAGCGCTACCCAGTATCATGGCAGGTGTCAACCAAGCAGTGATGATGTCGCTCTCTATGGTGGTGTTGGCGTCTATGATTGGAGCGCCAGGTTTGGGCGAAGATGTATTGCAATCTATACAGACGCTCAATATTGGGCAGGGTTTACAAGCAGGTACCGCAATTGTCATTGTGGCAATTATCATTGACCGTATTACTCAAGCCTTTGGTCAAGGCAAACGCGCTCGTCAAAAAACTATCGATGCTGGCAGACGCCGGATTGGTTAATCATTTGCTTATCATGAGCAAATGGTAGAGTTAATGACCAATATAACGATAACGAAAGCGATGCCAATAAAAACGTGTCTATAAGAACGCGTCACTAGCGAGAACCACGATGAATCATATCCGCTTAGAGAATATCAGTAAAATCTATAATGCCAGTAGCTCGCAAGCACAGGCTGCATTGGCGTTATTGGCAGAGGGCATGGACAGTAATCAAGTAAAGCAAAAAACAGGCTATTCGGTCGGCCTTTATGATATTAATTTGGCGGTCAAGGCGGGCGAGCTGCATTGTATTATGGGACTCTCAGGCTCTGGCAAATCGACATTGATACGTCATATCAATCGATTGATTGACCCAACCAGCGGCCAGATATGGGTTGATACTTCTATCAATGCAAATATGAAAGTAGAAAACTCTAAAGATGATGTTCATGCTACAAGTATGAATAAAACGTCAGCAGAAACGATAAACGTAGCCGAAACAGAAAAATCGCCTGACGCTATCAATGTATTGGATTTTAATGACAAAGAGTTGCAGCATTATCGGCAACAAACGGTCAGTATGGTGTTTCAGCATTTTGGTCTAGTACCGCATATGACCGTCATACAAAACGTCGCTTATGGTTTACGTGTACGTAAGATGAGTGTTAAGGAACGTCATGACACTGCTCGGTATTGGCTCAATGAAGTTGGGCTATCAAATTTAGAACACAGCTATCCTGACGAGTTATCAGGTGGTATGCAGCAGCGTGTCGGGTTGGCGCGGGCTTTGGCCACAGACAATCCAATTCTGCTAATGGATGAAGCGTTTTCTGCGCTTGATCCCCTTATTCGTGCTCAATTGCAAGACCAACTGCTAGAGCTACAAGAGCGCTTGCATAAAACCATTGTTTTTATTACCCATGATATCGATGAGGCCGTCAAAGTAGGTCAACGCATTAGTATCTTAAATGGTGGACGTTTGGTACAGACTGGTACGCCAAGTGACTTACGCTACAATCCTGCTGATGACTATGTGGCGCAATTTATGAGTGCCAAAACTTAGGGGTTGATAGGATGGCTTAATTGCATTGTTTCCCTCACAGTTTTTTCACATTATCTCTATAAACACATACTCAAGCAGGAATCATCATGTCAGCTATTTCTCTATATCGCTATTTTTGCTGTGTTGTTCAGAAAGTGTAGCAACACGCAACTTACTATTAATGTAGGCTCGACCATAGAGGTATACTGTTAAGTATATCTAATATCAAACCCAAAAAGTACGATTAGCTGCGTCAAACTCGTTTAGCCAACCATCATCAAGTATATGATCGCAAGACTTCGTAAAAAGGACATATCATGTCACACAAAAAAATAGACAACAAAGACCGCAGCAATGCCAGCAAATTGGTCACAGATTCATGTACTACTTCTCGTTGGTTCAAAAACGTCAGTGCATTTGGTGTAACGACAGTATTGAGTGCGGGTATATTGGTGGCCTGCGGACAAATGAGCAGCGCGGAAAATGATGCGAGCAGTAGCACCAAAGTAGGCAAGCAAAACAGCGGCGTCAACAGTTCACGTGATATGTTGCCATCTGATATGATCGGACAAATGCAAGCATTGCCACAATTGACCAAAGGCTTGGGCGATACAGGCGCGGCAGTGATAGATCCTAACAAACCAACTTTGGTCAAATTTTGGGCAAGCTGGTGTCCGCTTTGTTTGGGAACGCTTGAGGAAACGGAGAAATGGCGCACCGATCCAAAATTTGCTGATTTGAATGTCGTGACCGTGGTCAGTCCTGGTCATTTGAATGAAAAAGCGGATGGCGAGTTTGGCACTTGGTATGCTGGTGTTCAAGCAGATTATCCACAACTGCCTGTCCTGTCTGATGCGTCAGGCGAGTTAATCAACAAGCTTGGTGTGCAGGTGTATCCAAGCTGGGCGATACTTGATAAAAACGGCAATTTAGTACATTTAGTCAAAGGCAATATATCGGCAGAGCAAGCCTATGCGCTTGCCGAAAATGCCAACAACGATTTTGCTGAGCTAAAAGCGGGCAATGCCAAACCTGCAAACGCACAAACCTTAGACAGCAACAGCAAGATTGAGACCATCAAGCAAAAAGATGGGGTTTATTATAATGACAAAGGCAAAGCGATTAATACGCGCTCAATTTATCTTGCTGGCGGCTGTTTTTGGGGCGTAGAAGCTTATATGGAGCGGGTCGATGGCGTCGTAGATGCGTTATCAGGCTACGCCAATGGTGATATGGCCAATCCAAGCTATGAGCAAGTGATTCGTGGTTCAGGACATGCTGAAGCTGTCAAAGTCACTTACGATGCTGATAAAACTGATCTGGATACCCTCTTAAAATATTATTTCCGCGTGATTGATCCAACCAGCCTAAACAAGCAAGGCAATGATCGCGGGGTGCAGTATCGCTCAGGTGTCTACTACACTGATAAGGAAGACAAAGCGGTGATTGATGCCGCGCTTAAACGGGTGCAAAGTCAATATGAGCAAAAAGTCGTCGTCGAAAACGAGGCTTTAGACAATTTTTATTTGGCTGAAATGTATCACCAAGATTATTTGACAAAAAATCCAAATGGTTATTGTCATGTGGATTTGAGCCTTGCCGATGACAAGCCTGAAGGCATGGCACGGATCAAACTTGCGCCTGTCAACACGGTCGCTGAGACATTAGATCCTAAGCGTTATGCTGGGTTTGATAAAGGAGCTTTGAAGAATACTCTGACCAAAGCGCAGTACAATATCACTCAAGATGCAGGCACTGAGCGGGCATTCAGTCACGAATATGATAATTTGTTTGCTCCCGGTATTTATGTCGATGTCGTCAGCGGTGAGCCATTGTTTTTATCAACCGATAAATACCAGTCAGGTTGCGGCTGGCCAAGCTTCACCAAGCCTATCGATATGCAAGTGATTACTCAGCATGAAGATAAAGCCTTTAACATGGTGCGTACCGAGATTCGCTCACGGGTCGCTGATTCGCATCTCGGTCACGTATTCCCTGATGGTCCAAAAGATCGTGGCGGCTTGCGTTATTGTATCAACGGTGGCGCTTTGCAGTTTATCCCAGTCGATGTGATGCCGCAGTCAGGCTATGCGCCATTGGTCAAATTGGTTAAAGCGTAATTATGCTAAAGTTGTGATGTCATTTATAAAGTGATGTTATCTATAAAAAAGACGTTAAGCATTTTCTTAGCGTCTTTTTTTGGCGTAGATTCTGGCCATATTTTTGTAAAGACTGCGCACAATCGTAGTAGTTTTGCTGCAAGCAATCGTGAACTCTGAAATCAACCGAAAACTTCGTTATACTTAGCGGTTCATTGGGCATTTATGCGTTCTTTAGTCCATTGTCCACATTATGATGTCGCTTTGAGTATTGGGTGACGCTTATTTCTTATTTTAGCTTTTTTAAGGCCATAGTATGACCGTTACCGATGCACCTATCATTACCTCATTACTTGACAATGATTTGTACAAATTTACGATGCTACAAGCGATGCTGCATCAGTTTCCGCAGACGCACGGCGTTTACCGTTTCCGTTGTCGCAATAACAAAGATGCTATCTATCCACTGTCTGACATCAAAGAACAACTAGAGCAACAACTGGACAGTTTATGTGAATTGCGTTTTTTAGAAGATGAGCTGGAGTATTTGCGCGGGCTGCGTTTTATGCGCTCAGATTTTGTGGATTATCTTGAGTTGTTTAAACTGAAGCGCCGTTTTATTACCGTCAGTACCGATGGTCAAGGCCGTCTGTTCGTCGATATTGAAGGCCCGATGATTCAGGCCATGTTTTTTGAGGTCTTTGTGCTGGCGATTGTCAATGAACTCTATTTTAATGCGTTATCCAATGCGAGCGTGATTGCAGAAGGGCAGCGCAGATTGGATGAAAAAGTAGAATTGTTACATCACTATGCAGCAGAACAGACAAAACACGGTCGTGATATACCGCCATTTATCGTCGCTGATTTTGGTACTCGCAGACGATTCAGTAAAGTGTGGCAGGCTCATGTGGTTGAGACTTTGCACAAAGCTGAGCCAAAAATCGTCAGCGGGACGTCCAACGTGTATTTGGCAAAAAAGCTGGGTATGACGCCCATAGGTACCATGGCGCATGAGTTTATGCAGGCCTTTCAGGCATTGGATGTGCGTCTGCGTGATTCACAAAAAGCGGCACTTGAAGCGTGGGTACACGAATATCGTGGTGATTTGGGAATTGCACTGACCGATGTTGTGGGGATGGATGCGTTTTTACGGGATTTTGATTTGTATTTTGCCAAGCTTTTTGATGGCCTACGTCATGATAGTGGTGATCCCTATATTTGGGGCGACAAGGCCATTGCTCATTACGAAAAATTAAAGATAGACCCCAAGACGAAAATTCTAACTTTTAGCGATGGTTTGGATCTCGAAAAGGCATGGGAGTTGCATCAATATTTCAAGGGCCGCATTAGAACCAGCTTTGGTATTGGCACCAATCTCACCAACGACATGGGCATAACGCCGCTTAATATCGTTCTAAAACTGGTCGAGTGCAATGGGCAACCAGTCGCCAAACTGTCCGACAGTCCAGGCAAGACCATGATTAATAATGACACGTATCTTGCCTATTTGCGCCAAGTCTTTGAAGTTGATGAGTTTGAATAAAGAGCGCTTAGCTGTCGCTGCTTTCTACTTTATTTTCTTCAGAAAAGGCAGCATCTAGCGCTTGTTGTACCGCATTGATGCGGGTCTCGCAAATGCGATACGCAGCAATAGACTCTTCAACTGTGGTCATTAGATTGTCGATATCAGGCTCGTCTTGTTGCTGTAATTGATCTGCATTGGTTTTTAGAATATCGTAAGCCGCCTTAAAGGTTTTTGGGGCGGCTTTTTTACGTTTGCGAGTCGGAGTGGTCATAGTGTGTCCTAAGAGTGTTTTAATATTGAAAAAATAAATGGATAAATAATGGCGGCATAATATCGTGTATTTATAGTCAGATGGATATAAAAAGTCAGCGAGACTGGGATAAATTTTTTGTAGCCTCTGGCAGCAACGGCACAGCAAGCAAGAAAAATTTATCCCAGTCTTGCGTTATCATATCGTGTATCCATTTTATTTAGCATCGATCATATCAAGGATGCGCGCTTTTGCTTTGCCATCTTTTAAAATGATATGAATGGTCTGCTCAGCATAAAGTTGGGTGCTACTGGTGAGTATCTGTTTGTTTTTTTCATCTGTAAGCATGGTATAGCCTTGCTTGAGCACACGAGAGGGTCTATGTAACAGCACAATATCTCGCAAATGCTCGCTATCCCGCTGAGCCTGTATCAGTTGCTGCTGACTGATTTTCCGAATGGCTTTTTGGTGTTTTTCACTATCAGTAGCAGCCATGGATAATTGCTGATAAGCCGCGGCTTGCATTTGGGTCTTTAGCTCAGTGGTTTGTTTAGCGGCTTGCTTTACTTGGCGCGTGGCGCTTTGCTGAATGCTCTGCCATGCATAATCACTGTCTTTTTGTAATGCGGTTAATTGACCGATTGTTTGCGACTGTATTTGATTTAACTGGCACGCAGTTTGTTGCTCAGCCATATTGAGCTGACGCTGGGCAGCCTGTTTGATTTGGGCTTGGTAGTGCAGTGTCTGAGTGACCAATTGGGCTAAATGACTGCTGATGGCGGCGATTACTTTAGATGGGGTGTCAAAGCTGGTGTGTGCGACCTCATCTAAGATAACGTTGTCTCGTTCGTGACCAATCCCGACCCAGACAGGGATAGGCTGCTCAGCGACTAAGGCGGCCAGCTCATAATCGTTGAGATAAGCCAAATCACCCACGGCACCACCGCCGCGAATAATCACTAATAAATCGGGCAAACGCTGATACGTATCATAAAATTGTTGCTGAGCGCTGACGATTGCTTGGCGAATCTCAGCGGGAGCATGATTGCCTTGAAAGGTGGCGTGATGGTAATGAAAATGACACGCGCCTGTACTTGCTAAACGATCAGCATCGGCTTGAAAATCACCCAATCCGGCTGCTTTTTCAGGGGCGACAACCAGTACGTGCTCGATGTCAAATGGGGCAGGTAGCTGCTGATTAAGATATAAAAGTCCTTCACCTGTCAGACGGTCAACCATTTGCGCATATTGCTTTGCCAAATCCCCTAACGTGTAGCTGGGGTCAATGTCTTCAATGGTCAGCGAAAAGCCGTATTGCGCATGAAATCCTGCCGATACTTTGAGCAATACTGTCAAGTCACGATCAAGTGGCATGCCAGTTGCACGCTCAAACTTTGCTAACACGCGCGTGGCTTTGAAACGCCAAAGGTTGCCACGGCAGCTGGCGACTACTTTTCCATCATCGTCTTTTTCTGCCAGCTCAAAGTAATAGTGCCCACCTTTGCTGGATAAATTGCGAATCTCTGCCTTTACCCATACGCGGTGGTCAAAGGTTTGCTTGATGACCATGTCAACCGCTGACAAATAATCACTTAAACGCAAAACGGTGTCTTCCAAATGGTCTTCTTGCTCAGCCAGTTCGGCCTCTAATGTGGCCAAATCCTTGGCAGGCGTTAATACTTTGGCTTGTGTGATATTTGAAAGATTGGGCTTGCGCATAATAGGATACCAACGGTGATTAAAACGTAAAGGCTGATTGTGATTGTGAGTGGATTGATTATGATAAATAACATTTTTGAGAAGACAGTTTACCCCAAAAGTGCTCATACCAAAAGTAAAGCCAACAAGTAGCGATAGTGTGTCACGCAGACTTATTGGCTATGAGCGATTTTGATGAGGATATGCCCCAGTCAGACAAAATATAAACACATAAAAATCTATATTCGATAATTTTTGGCCGAGATCAATTTAGCATTTATGAGGTCTATTGCCATTATTGACAGCGAAAGTTAATGGTGTATTCATAATCGTCGCTACGTGATAAGTCAGGCGAGCCAGTACCAAAGATTGAGCCAACGACCGCGCCCACTTGACCCACCATACGGCCAGTGCGTTCATCTAAAATACCATTGTATTTTACAGTGTCATTGACGATAATCACTTGTTTGCTACGGCAGGTTTTTTGTGCACTGTCTAGCGCATTTTGTTGTGCTTTGACTTTGGTTTCTGCGATGCCAGTGGTTTCATAAGTAGCATTGGCGCGCTGGATAACAGGCGATGAAGGCGTACTTTGGCAAGCACTCAATGCAAGAGCGGCCACCAAAGTGGCGGTTAAGGTTGCAGTTTTATTAAACGTATTCATAGATAATTCCTAATGACGGTAAGTTGAACATAAGAGTTGAGTCAATGTCTAATCAGTATGAACAGAATCTAACCCATTCACCCCTTGAGTGTCTAGGTGGTTATTGTTTTCTATACTGTAGCGAAATTTTATACTGATTAGAGATATTGACACAGCAAATCACTTGAAATATAAACCATATCTAGGATAATTGACGTATTCATTCTCAATCAATAAGTAATTTTATGCAATTGATTCCTGCGCCTGCTGGCGTGCTCGAAGTTGACGCGCTATGGCAACAAGACAATCCTAACGATCCAAATACCGACACAGTGGCACTGCTTTGTCATCCCAATCCGCTGTTTGACGGTACGATGAACAATAAAGTGGTGACTACCATGTATCGTTTCGCTCGTGATAACGGTATGCATGTGGTACGTTTTAACTTTCGCGGTGTGGGTCAGTCAACGGGCGAACATGATTATGCTGAAGGTGAGGTCGTGGATGCAATGACCGTGTTACAATGGATTGCTGAGCAAACCACGGCACGCAAACTATGGCTTGGCGGTTTCTCATTTGGTGGTTATGTGACCGCGCGCGTTGCTGAACAAGTGCTGGAAGCCTCTCATGTGTGGGGATTGGGCGATTTTGAAATTGCTAAAATCGCCCTTATTGCGCCGTCTGTCGAAAAAAACGATGGCAGCGATTTAACCCTGCCAGCTGACAGAACTTTTGAGATTTATGGCAATGCGGATGAGGTTATTGATCCTGACAATATGCAGGCGTTCGCTGACAGATTAGGAATTGCCGTCAGCGTGGTAGATGGCGCTGGTCACTTTTTTCATGGACGCTTATCAGAGTTGAAAGGTTTATTGGAAAAACACAGCTTTGATAGCGAGCGGTAGGTTTACCTATTAGTAGTGTTATTGTTAGAGCATAGCACAGCAGTTTTATTCAATAATGGCTTTTAATAGCGTTGTATCGATGTCACAAAGCAGCGTTAACCAATTATTTTAATATCCATTTTATCTAACGACGAGTCTTATTATGAGTCTATCTCCATTGCAACGTTACGAGCAAGCCGTCAGTACAGACGATTTTACTCGAGATGAGCAGCAATTCAAGGCCATGAGTTATCTTGATGAGATTTATCATCAGCTCATCAACAGTGCGGAACAAAAAAAGGGCTTCTTTAGTTTTCTAAAGTCTAAACCTGCCGCACCGAAAGGCCTATATATGTGGGGCGGTGTCGGCCGTGGTAAAACATGGATGATGGATATGTTTTACGAGTCTTTGACTATTGATCGTAAGATGCGTCTGCATTTTCATCACTTCATGCAGCGTGTACATCAAGAGCTACATAAGCTACAAGGCGAGAGTGATCCTCTAGAGAAAGTCGCTGATATTATCTATGAAGAAGCCGTTATCATTTGTTTTGATGAGTTCTTTGTCTCTAATGTATCGGATGCCATGATTTTAGGCGATTTGTTTACCATGCTGTTCAATCGCGGTATTACGTTGGTTGCCACATCAAACATTGAACCGTCAGGACTTTATAAAGATGGTCTACATCGTAATCGCTTTTTGCCAGCGATTGCAGAAGTTGAGCGCCATACGGCGGTGATGAATATCGATTCTGGCATTGACTATCGTTTGCGGGTTTTGCAGCAAGCCGAATTGTATGAGTCGCCCATGACCAAAGCCAACCATCATTGGCTCGCCAACCGTTTTGCCAGCTTATCTAACAATCAAAAAATCAGTAATGAGCCTATTACTATTAATGGCCGTGAAGTCAAAATCAATGCTCGTACTGAAGATATCTTGTTCTGTGATTTTCGTCATTTATGCATGGAGCCACGCTCTGCCTCTGATTTTATTGAAATTGCCAAAAAATTCAACACAGTACTGGTCAATTCAGTGCCAGTATTAGATGATGATCTGCGTGATCCGACGCGTCGTTTTATTTACCTTGTTGATGAGTTTTATGATCGCCGTGTAAAGCTGCTAGTCCGAGCAGAGCAATCGATTTTGGATTTGTATCAAGGAGAAAAGTTGGCGTTTGAGATTGAGCGTACACGTTCGCGCTTGTTAGAGATGCAGTCAGAAGATTATTTGCGAATGGCGCATCGCGTTGAAGACGCGGCATAATGTCGCGTCTTCATGTTATTGAATATCAATCATAGTTCAAGTATAAAAGAACGCGTTTTTGAGTGAAAAACAGCAACAGATAATAATAAATAGGGAATGATAATGCTTTCATCTGATATAAACGATCAAGAGAAAAGTGACGAAAAAATAACTGCCAAAGCGCTGATTGAATGGATCAATTCAAGACGTAGTATGGGCAACTTGGATGCACCAGCGCCGACTCGTGCCCAAATCGAAGTGGCCATTGAGTGTGCAGCAACAGCACCCGATCACAAAAAACTGCGTCCATGGCGCTTTATAGTCACAGAAGGTGAGTCGCGTCATGAGTTGGGCCATGCTTTGGTTAAAGCCGCCCAAGAAAAAGCGACGCGAGAGGGCGAAGTATTGTCCGAAAAAGACATCAAAAAAACGCAAACCATGCCGTTACGTGCGCCCCTCATCATCACGGTTGTCACTAAGATACAAGTACACAAAAAAGTCCCGCCTTTTGAGCAAATGCTCAGCGCTGGTGCTGCTGTACAAAACCTAATTTTGGCGTTAAAAGCGCAAGGATTTAGTACGGTATGGCGGACGGGGCTGCTATGTAACGAACCTGCTGTAAAAGCGTATTTTGATGTCGGCCCAGATGATTATGTGACGGCTTTTGTTTATACTGGCACAGCTCCTAAAGATGAAGCCACACGCAAGCCAATGGATATCGAGCCGTTAGTACGATTTGAGTCATAGTATTGAAGAATTATAGTATTGATGATTCATAGTATATGTGATCGCTATCTATCGTTATCGTTAGGTCGACATAAAAAAGACTCAATTTATTTGCTCTCTACTATAGGTGAATATAAAAGCGAGTCTTAAAACTCAATGATGATACATATTATTAATAATAAGTCAGTCAACACGGATAAAAGAACATGACCAGCCCTAATAATAGTAATAAAGATATTGGTAACGACAATAGTGACGTGGACAATACTACGCCTGAGAAGCAAAACAGTCTGCTGGCAGGTATCATCGAACGTGCTAGCAAATCAGGTATCGGTCGCAAAAAACTCAATCCTAGCGCGGTAGAGTCAGCAGTGGCAAAAAACATGGCAGATATCCATAATAGCCCGACTAAGCTGCGTTTGGCATTTTTAGGGGGCGGTAGTTTTGGTACTGCTATGGCAAACTTGGCGGCACGTAATGGCTGTGACACTACGCTATGGGTACGGAACAAACGTGCGGTTAAGGCTATGGTGAAAACCCAAACCAACAAAAAATATCTGCCAAGTTATAAGCTAGATGATCGTTTGAAGTACAGTCATGATCTAGAAATGGCAGTGAAAGACAAAGACATTATTTTTATCGCGGTACCGGGTTTGGCTTTTCGTGAAACCTTAAAAAGTATCGCGCCTTTTATCAGTGGTCAGTCTATCGTGTCATTAACTAAAGGAATGGAAAAAGATACGTTTGCGTTGATGAGTGACATCATTAAAGAGGAATTGCCAGAAGTGAATTTTGGGGTGATGTCAGGGCCAAACCTTGCAATCGAAATTATGAAAAACATGCCATCGGCGACTGTTATCGCCAGTGATTCTGAGCCACTACGTCATGCAGTTCAAGCCGCGCTGCACAGTGCCTTTTTTCGCGTATTTGCGAGCGATGATGTTAAGGGCGTGGAGCTTGGCGGCGCGCTCAAAAATATTTACGCAATTGCGATGGGCATGGCCGCCGCCTATGATGTAGGCGAAAACACCAAAGCGATGATATTGACGCGTGCCTTGGCAGAGATGAGCCGTTTTGGGGTAGAAGCTGGTGCAAATCCGTTGACCTTTTTGGGGCTTTCTGGTGTCGGGGATTTATACGCAACCTGTAGCTCAGAATTGAGTCGTAACTATCGTATCGGCAACATGCTCGGCCGTGGTATGAATATCGATGCAGCAGTGAAAAAGCTTGGTCAAACGGCTGAAGGGGTCAATACCATTCAGCAAGTACACGAAAAAGCCACCAAAGATGGCATCTATATGCCCATTACTCACGCGCTTTATGCGGTCATTTACGAAGACAAAGCCGCACTAGGCGTTGCGTTACATCTGATGGAAGCTGGCTTTCGCAGTGACGTTGAGTTCGTAATGGCTCATGATCATAGTAATGCGACGCTGACTGCCCAGATGAAGTCATCAAACAGCCACACTGAAGATGAAAAAGACGATACAGACAGTAAATAACATGATGTCTATGACAGCAGCGCTAAGGCGATATATATAGTATTAACGAAATGAAGCGCTCCTAAAATAGTGCGCCAAAACATATGACAAGGAAGGTTATGAAAATTATACTAGTACGTCATGGTCAAGCAGAAGATGAGACGCGTCCAGATAGCGCGCGTCAATTGACAGACTTTGGACAACAGCAGGCGGCACAAACCGCAGAATATGTGACGACTCGCTACCATCCAGATCGTTTTGTTGTGAGTCCTTATGATCGGGCGCAGCAAACATTAGCAGAATTTCAATCGCGAGCGCCGCAAGTGCCCTCAACGGTACAGGACAATATCACGCCCTCTGACGATGCTCACAAGGCTCTAGTAGACATTGCTAAGATAGATGCAGAGTGTCTCGTGGTGGTGTGTCATATGTCTATCGTTGCCAATATTGCTGGGTTGCTAACGGGTGAGTATCCTGAGTCTTTCTCTTTAGCGGAAGCACGGGTATTCGAGATGGATTTTGTGATGAGCGGTATGGCCAGTGAGGTTGATCGTTTTGTTCCTGAACAGCCTTACTAATAGCAATGGCATTTCTATAATCAAGCTAATAAATACAGTTCTGCTAGGATAGGTTGTCGCAGCCTCTGTCTGCGCAGGCACAGCAATCAAAAAAATATTATCTTAGCAGAGCGTGACAATGATTGTACCTTTTTTATTTAGGATCAACCCTATAACTGCTTCAATGATTAAGGACACGCTTAGTGTTACATGTTTGGTTACGAGCGCAGCATAGCCCACTAGCTGTCTGGCATGAAGATGTACAACGATGGCAATCGGTCGATGGTTGGCAACAGCTGCAAGCTATCTATGGCAGTTATAAGACCAATGCACGCAAGACGTTGTGTCTATATTTTCCTTCAAGCCATGTATTACAAGTTGATACTGCACTGAATACAGCTCAGCTTAAGCAACTGGGCAATAGTGGCAAGCAGTATCTATTTGAAGAAACCTCGTTGACGCCAGTTGAGCAGCTGTCCATTCGCCAAGTTAATCATGCAGATAATCATCATCTGTATGCACTGGCGCAAAGCGATATCGAATCATGGCAGCAAAGCGCTACACTGGCTGGCATGAGTATAACGGCATTGCTTCCTGATTTTTTATTGCTGCCGATACCACTCGATCCTGCAAGCCAGCAAGTCACACTGTACCAAGATACCCAAACCATGCTACTGCGTCAGTCATTACATCATGGTATGGCTGTTAGCTATTTGCCGTTGGTTTTTGAGCGTTTTCCGCAGTTAAGTGAAGTCAACGTATTGCCACCGATTGACACGTCCGATCTCTCGTTCACTCAATCTGCTGGCCATACTTTAATGGATGCTATAGAGCATGATGATAGTATGGTTGTACAGGAGACCTCAGCCACAGCCGATATTTTAGCGCAAACAGAACGTCTTATCACTGAGCATCAGCTGCTATTCACCAATCTATCTGTGCCGCCAAAGCCTGTTGACAATCCTGAACGTCATGCGCTTAATTTCTTTATTAAATCTACAGATTCACAATTGTCTCCATATCTGCGGGTGGCAATAATGGTCGCCTTGTCAGCGTTGGTACTACAGATGGCAACGGATGGCGTGCAATGGTATCAGTACAAAGAAGCGACAGCGGCAACTAAGACAGAGATTGCTAGGCAGTATCAATCTTGGTTTGCGGATGAACCACTGAGCGCACGGACAAAATTGCAGGTACAGCTGCAACCCAAGCTGCGTAGTGACAGCCAAGCACCAGCTGCACATATGGCCGCCTTGGCGCGGATATCACCTTTAATCAAACAATCGTCGTTGCGTGCGCAGGCGCTCGTGATGCAGCCATCGACACTGAGCTTTACTTTGATTGCGCCTGACCGTGGTAGTTTGGATCAATTTACGAGTACACTCACTGCGCAGGGTTTAAATGCCAAGCTTGCGCAAGTAAACAGTAATGAGCAAGGGCAGTTTAGTGGTCAAGTGACGGTGGCTGTCGTAGAAAATAATGATACCCAAACAAATATGGCGGCATCATAAGTTATCGGTCATTTAAGTTATGGCAATAAAGGTGAGAAAAGGTCAGAAAATGAAACGATTAAAGCGCCGAGCAAAACGTACTGTCGTCCCCTCTGATAATAGCGTCGGTATGGGCAGTAATGTCTTATCAGAGCGCATGGACAGTTACCAAAACATTCTATCGTCACGCTGGCAAGCCCTGTCGCCACGCGATCAATTGGCATTAGCCATCCTGTCTGCATTTTTGCTCTTGTTTGTTGGGGGCTACGGTGGTTACAGTCTGCATCAAGCCGCAAATAGTAGCAAGAACGACTATCAGGAGCAGGTGGCTGATTATTTTTGGTTACGGGCACAAGCGGGTAATATCGATAGCAATGCGATGAATGCTGCCAGCACGGTGGATGGTGCCGCGGCAATGCCACCTGCCAATACGATTAGTACACTGTTGAACAATTCAGGTATTGCAAATGCCCAAGTGGTGGCGGCGGGTGATGCGGTGCAATTGAGCTTTAATCACGCCAGTCAAGCAGTGGTTAGTGCAGCACTTGGCAAGCTTGAACAACAAGGCTGGAAATTTACGCAGCTGTCTATGCAGCAAGACCTGACCAATAAATCTATTCAGGTGCAAGCAACCGTTACTTCATAGTCAAACGCATTTTAGTTGATAGAAAGTCACTTCTTGTACAGTCACTTCATAAATAATCGCTTTGTAAAAGTACGTTTTGTTAGAGTTAGACTAATTTAATAAGATTTATTTAAAACGCTTTCTAAATCATTAATTTGAATCCATTTTCATTGAAAAACCGCATGTCTGGCACAATCAAACAAGTATTAGTCACTATCAGACATGGATATTTACGATGAATCATTCTCCTGAGCACAAAGTTGATGAGCAAATACCTCGGCCGACTGAGACGGCTGACAGTTATCACCGTGATCCCGTTGGTACAATGTCTGATCATGAGATTGCCCAAAGAGGACAGCACAATATGATGAGTGATACGAAACGCCGTTCTTTGATCACCTACAATCATATCACCTACTTTTTGTATGTGATTAGCTATTTTACGGCTGGTCTGCTGTGGATCGTCCCGATTGTGATGAATTATGCGAAGCGCCGTGATGCCGATGGCTCATGGCTATCCACCCATTTCGATTGGCAGATCAAGACCTTTTGGTACAGTATCGTGTGGTTCTTTTTAGGTATTATCATTATCACCTTTGCGTTAGGTGGGTTTGGCGTAAGTATGTTGGCGGATAGCGGTAGCATCGCTCTTGGCTCAGTGCTATTGGCTGGATTCGGTCTTCTCATTATGACGTTTACCTTTATTTGGCATCTTTACCGCATTGTTCGTGGTTGGATAGCACTGACTGATGGTCGTCCTGTGCCTTAATTATGATCTAAAAACCTGTTGAGATTATGATTTATGGCAGTCATGCAATTCAGTTTATATCGTTGAAATACTTTAAAGTCGCTACAGTACTGCTGGTGTAAATTTTTGCAGCCTCTATCTGCGAAGGCAGAGCAAGCAAGAAAAATTTGTACCAGCAGTACGTGTTGTATCGATATTACTTTTCACTGACTATACATAATAATCGCTGTTTTACTGTAGAAATTTAGCGCATGAAACTTTGCTCTTATTTCTGTTAAGCTGATATAATCGCAGCGCTTGATGTCATTCGTACTTTTCATTCACTATTTCTTTCGAGCAGGGTCTGTCCTTTCTATGTCTTATGCCTTACTTCGCCCTTTTTTGTTTAATATGGATCCTGAACACGCCCACGAGATGACTTTGTCTTTATTGGATAAAGCTCATAAAGCGCGTGTTTTGGGTTTGGTATACGGTCAGTCGATGCAGCCAACAGACTGTATGGGATTACAGTTTGCTAATCCAGTCGGCTTAGCCGCAGGATTGGATAAAAATGGTGATTATATCGATGCGCTCGCTGAGCTGGGCTTTGGTTTCATAGAAGTGGGTACGGTTACCCCAAGGCCACAAATAGGCAATGAAAAGCCAAGGTTATTTAGAATCAAACAAGCGGATGCCATTATTAACCGTATGGGCTTTAATAACCAAGGTATTGACTATCTAATCGACAATGTCAAACGCTGCAAATACAAAGGCAATATCGGTATTAATATTGGCAAAAATGCCGACACACCTGTAAAGCAGGCCGCTGATGATTATGTCTATTGCCTAGAGCGTGCCTACCCACATGCTTCGTATATTACCGTCAATATCTCATCTCCGAATACCAAAAACTTACGTGATCTGCAAAGTGGGGAAGCACTCACTCAGCTTTTAGATACGATTAAAAATCGCCACAGTCAGTTGGCGACCGAATATGGTTTTTATGTACCATTGGTACTTAAAGTAGCGCCTGACTTAGAGCCGCTGCAAGTGGATTATATCTCACAGCAGCTACTAGATTTTGAGATTGATGGTTTGATTGCGACCAATACAACGTTGAGCCGTGTGGGTGTTGAAGATTTGCATGATGGCAACCAAACGGGTGGTCTATCAGGTCGTCCAGTGAGCCACATTAGCACTCAGATTTTACAACAATTCTCCGATCAGCTGGATGGTAAAGTAGCGTTGATAGGGGTAGGTGGTATTGATAGTGGCGCCAAGGCCGTTAAGAAGGTTGAAGCGGGGGCGGATATGGTGCAGCTCTATACTGGTCTTATCTATCGAGGGCCTGGGCTGGTACAGTCTTGTATTCAGGCAATCGGCGGTTATTACGATGCGATGGAACTCTAGCCAACCGATCAACTGCTGGTATCTCATTAAAACCGCTCGAGAGCAAGTAAGCAATGCTTGGTGATAAATGGAATCATTACAAACCAATCTTATTATAGAAACTTAAGTAAACATCCGATAAGAACGAATAGGGTATGAGGCATAAAACATGAGTGGTCTGGATATCGTGATTGCTATTGTTGTCTTGATTGGCTTATGGCGAGGCTTTCAATTAGGACTGGTTAAGACCGCAGTTGGCTTGGTCGGTTGGTTGATCGCATTGATCGCTGCCACTCGGCTAGCAGGCTCCGTATCGCCCCAATTATCAGGTATTGTACAAAATCCTGTTTTGCAAATGGCAATGGCATTTTTATTAGTGGTGATTGTTATATTGGCCCTCATGCATTTGGTTGCTTTTGTGTTTTCAGGGGTGCTCAAAACCCTTCGTTTGGGTATCGTGGACAAGATGGCAGGCGGCGTGTTAGGAGCTGCCAAAAACGTACTGATGGTATTGGTTGTCCTTAGTGTTAGTGCCCCGTTGTTGGTACAAATGCCGCAATGGCAAACTTCAGTGCTGGCACCTGAACTGATGCCTTATGCGCCAATGGGTAAAGAGCTGGTATCAGACGTCATGGGCATGGCTTGGGATCAAGTCAATCAATCATAAGCATTTACGCTTGCAATGTTAACGTGATGCTTTTTATCATTTTTGTTTTATTAGTATCAACTGTATCCTTGATAAAAATTTATGGGACAGCAGT
Source organism: Psychrobacter vallis (assembly GCF_904846715.1). Classification (GTDB taxonomy): domain Bacteria; phylum Pseudomonadota; class Gammaproteobacteria; order Pseudomonadales; family Moraxellaceae; genus Psychrobacter; species Psychrobacter vallis. The sequence goes on along the minus strand of NZ_CAJHBU010000002.1, from coordinate 159,821 downwards.
TAGGGTTTATGAGTGACGATTGATAAATAATTAACAAATCAATTATTCGTTCATTTTCTAACCAACATCATCAGGTAGACGGTTGAATGTCAGCCAGTACTTCAAATGGTACTGTCAGAAGTTTTGCCGTTATTGTAGTACAAATATATGGGTCAAAATAGGATATAACTATGTGTGGAGTCATTGGGGTTGCAGCTCATGAGCCAGTCAATCAGATTCTTTATGACGGCTTAACGATGTTACAGCATCGTGGGCAGGATGCAGCGGGTATTGTCACTTTGCAAGATGGACGACTCTATTTACGTAAAGAAAATGGCATGGTACGTGACGTTTTCATGAATCGCCACATGATGAAATTGGTCGGTAAGTTCGGTATTGGGCATGTGCGTTATCCAACAGCTGGCACCTCTAGCAGTGCTGAAGCTCAGCCTTTTTATGTAAACTCGCCCTATGGTATTACGCTGGCGCACAATGGTAATTTAACCAACGCTGAGAGCTTAGCCAAGTCATTATACAGCGAAGATCGTCGCCATCTGAATACAGATTCAGACTCCGAAGTACTATTAAATGTACTTGCGCACGAAATGCAAAATTTGGACAAAACTCATCCAACGGCCGCTGATATTTTTCAAGCGGTAACGGCTGTTTATGGCCGCTGTGAAGGCGCTTATGGTGTGGTGGCTTTGATTACTGGTCATGGGCTACTTGCTTTTCGGGATCCAAACGGTATTCGTCCGCTTATTTTTGGTAAGCGTATGGCAGAAAATGGCGGCACCGAATATATGGTTGCCTCAGAGTCAGTGGCATTGACAGGATCAGGTTTTAGCATCATTCGTGATGTCAAACCAGGTGAAGCTATTTTTATTGACTTGGATCACAAGCTACACACGCATCAGTGCGTTGAGCCAAAAGAGTATACTCCTTGTATCTTTGAGTATGTCTACTTTGCCCGTCCAGATTCGATCATGGACAATATCTCAGTTTACAAATCACGCCTACGTATGGGTGAAAAACTGGCGGATAAAATTCTTGCAGAATGGGGCGAGGATCATGATATCGATGTGGTTATTCCTATTCCAGACACCTCGCGGACGTCAGCGATGGAGCTGGCACTGAAGATGAATGTCAAATACCGCGAAGGGTTTATGAAAAACCGCTATATCGGTCGTACGTTCATCATGCCCGGTCAGCAACAACGCAAAAAATCGGTTCGTCAAAAGCTTAGCGCCGTACCACTAGAGTTCAAAGGCAAAAACGTTTTGTTGGTTGATGATTCTATTGTTCGTGGTACGACTTGTCACGAAATTATCCAAATGGCGCGAGACGCTGGTGCGAACAAAGTGTTCTTTGCTAGTGCTTCGCCGCCAGTCAAATATCCCAATGTTTATGGCATTGATATGCCCGTACGTAGTGAGCTTATTGCCTCAGGACATACAGTTGAAGAAGTACGTGACATTATCGGTGCTGATCGGTTGATTTTTCAAGATTTGGATGACTTAATTGAAGCGGTAAAAGACACCAAGCATAGTAAAGTTGAAGGTTTCGATTGTGCGGTATTCAATGGTTGTTATATCACGGGTCAAATCAATGAAGCGTACCTTGAGCATTTGCAAGAGCAACGTAATGACACTGCCAAGACTGGTAAAAAAGGCGTGCAGATCGTTGCTGATACGCCAGTCGATATGACGGGTGTTGAAGAGATGTAAAAAGTAGAAGATTAAAAATAGCTCAGAAAGTAAAAAAGGCTGGATTCTTGCGAGAGTTCAGCCTTTTTTTATGCTCAAAGTATAATAATGTTTTTTGAGCTATTAGCGTATTTCGTCATTATTTTTAGCGAATATTATTCACTATAGTTGAAGTGTTTTAAAGTCGCACCAGCAGTACGCGTTGTATCGATATTACTTTTCACTGACTATAGCACTATTGGCCTAGGAAATTTGTAAACACCCACAATAAACCATTAATTGCCGCAATACCCACAATCATACTTATCAAGAGCTGACGGCTGATATGATAAATGAATAATACCAAGAGCAGCGCGCCAATTTGTGCCATCAATAAATGCAACTCGGCGCTATCAATACCAGTAGTTACTGACAGGTTCTGATAAGAAAGGCTGGTCAAAATAAGCAGTACCATGACCGATAGCGGTAAGCTCTCGTTCAATCGATGGAGCCAAGGCGTATCCAAAAGCTTTTTGGGTATTAACGCGGGAAGGGCACGAGTGACAAAAGTAACCGCGGCCATCGCAAAGGTTGCAAAAATAAGATAACTACTGCTCATGGTTCCCTCCTGTCAGACTGCGTTGTGTCCAAATACCCCGTGCTAAAATCAGCAGCATACAAATGGTAATGGCCACTAACAATAACCAATTGCTCGTAAATAAAGAGGCTGCGGCTAAAGAGGTCACAGCAATGCCGATTGGAAAATAACGTTTGATGCTTTGAAATTGTTCATACGCTAAAATTGCAAACAGACAGACCAAAGCAAAGTCCAAATGGGGTATCAAATCGCTAAGCGCGCTACCAATCATCACACCAATCGCGCTTGCCAGCACCCACCAGCTTTGATTAAACAAGCTTATAGGCAGTATCAAGGCTTGTCGTGACTCGTTAGGTAAACTGGTCATGACCGAAAAGGTCTCGTCAGTAAGCGCAAATAAGCAATAGGTTTTGGCAAGTTTGTGTTCTGGTAGATATTGCAGTAATGGCATACCATAAAATACATGGCGTAAATTAATAGCAGCAATATTGGTCGCGATATTGCCAATCGGTAAGCCAGCGCTCAGCATCGGCAAACAAGCATATTGCGCCGCGCCAGCATACAGTACGATACTGAGCATCATTATTGCCCACATAGGAATACCAGCAACTTGTGCAAGTACACCGAAAGCAATGCCTGCAGGTAAGTATCCCATTGCTACTGGTAGGCTTTTTTTGAAGCCTTCAGCCCAAGCATAATTGATTTTAAGCGATTGGTTTAATTCATTTGAATGAGTCGTCACATGACATCCTAAATTTTCTTATTATAGTCAGTTCAACATAAAAGATGGTCTAAACATCGGGTTGTAATTTTTCATAGCTCCCTGTTTGCTGGGTGCGGTATAAAAAACCCCCTAAAATAATAAATCTCAAAAGCAATAAACACCATACGCTTAGCCAAATCCCCGTCATACCCCATTGCTGATAGAACATCCAGCTCACTGGAAAAAAGATAGCGGCTAATACTAAGGCAGCATTGCGAATGACACTGCCTGCCGTTAAACCAAAAAATATACCGTCTAACCAATAAGCACCGACTCCGATGAGCGGCAGTAATACTGCATAAAGGTGATAGTCATAAGCCAGCGCAAAGACGGGTTCGATATTGGTCATAAAGTGCAAATATGTTGGCATCACAAGCCACCATATGGCACTTAATGTTATGGCAAGCCCATAACTGACGACACCTGTCCGTTTTACGATAACACGAAAGCGTGACCAATCACGTCGCCCCGCAGCTTGACCGCTCAACGTTTCAGCAGAGACTGCTACACCATCAAGCGCAAAGGCTGAAATACTTAATACTTGAAGTAAAATAGCATTGGCCGCCAGTATTATATCTCCACTTTGGGCAGAAAGGCGTGTGATCCAAGCAAAGCTCAACGTCAGAATAAGCGTGCGAATAAAAATATCTTTATTGAGCGAAAATAGCCTAAGTATTTTTTCTTTAGTAAAATGCTGTCGATCGGCTTTAAATAGCGCTGCCCAAGATATTTTAAGATGTCGACGACTTAACCATAGCGCCAACAATACGCCTAACCAAAACGCAATGGTCGTGCCGAGCGCCACCCCAACCAAACCCATTTGCATCGTAAACACAAAAAATAAGGTCAGTATAATATTAAGTATGGCAATAAAACCTTGTTGGTAGAGCATATAACGCGTCTTGCCTTGACCAGCAAACCAGCCAATAAATGCAAAATTCATCAGCTCAGCGATGACTCCCCAAAAGCGTACATCTAAATAGGTTTTTGCGGCACGACCACTATCAGGATTGGCTGATAGAGCCTGCAAACCAAAGTCAATCAGCCACGGTTTTGCCAATAGCAGAATGGCTCCGATCATAAATGCTAATAGTAAAGCACGCTGTAAGATAGACAATAGCGGTGATGGCGTTAGATTTAAAGGTTTTGCCGCATTATTTACCGAATTGTTTATAGTGCTATCAGTATGATTCTCTGCCTGTCCAAGTGCTTGAGCCGACAGTCCGGACGAAGCGTATTGTAAAAAGTTAAAACTGACAAGCAGCAAAGACAACAATTGTATTGCCAAACCCATGCCAGCAAGTTTGGCCGCATCGTTCATATTGCCCACAATTGCTGTATCGATAACGCTCTGTAGTGGCATCGCAAGATTTGCCAATAATACTGGCAAAGCGATCGCAATAATACGCGTGTAACGAGTATCGATGGGCGGCATCATGCTAGATGATGGTGTAGTCATGGGCATTTTTGGCTCGTTTATACTTAAACCATGAAAAGAGTGCTGTTCGTTAATCGACACCACGAGGCTAGTCAGTTTAACAAGTTGAGTAGTGAGGATAAAACAGCTACAAAGACAAAAGCACCTATACTCATTATTAATGAGTCAGGTGCCTTTTGTTTCAGATGCCTTTATTTAAAAATTGTTACCGTTCAAGCCAACAACAGGTCATAAACTTGCCTAGTTAAACACTGTCTTAACTAGTGATAATTAAGCGTTATTTAATATTGTCTTGTTCAAACATTTTTGGATCATTAAAAGTAACGATTTCTTCTTCAAATTCTGGTTTTACTTTTACCACAAAGTCATCGCGCGATAAACCCATACGTAATGGGATGGAACTTGCAATATAAGTAGATGAGTAAGTACCAGCCAGCAAACCAATAAAGAGCGCCACTGAGAACCAATATAGTCCATCACCACCCAAGAATAGCATGGCAAGTACCACCAGTAAAACCGTTGAAATAGTCATAATAGTACGGCGTAAGGTTTCGGTTAAAGACAAATCAATCGTTTGGCGTGGTGTTATACCACGGACACGACGGAAGTTTTCTCGAATACGATCATAAACAACGATAGTATCGTTTAATGAGTAACCAATCAACGCCAAAATAGCCGCTAAGACAGTTAAATCGAAGGGGAAACCAAATAAGGCAAAGACCCCGATGGTGACAATAGCATCATGGAATAGTGATAATACCGCGCCAAGGGATAATTTAAATTGGAAACGTAACGCGACATAGCCAAGCATACATACCAATGCCAATACTAACGACATGACGGAATTGAGATAAACCTCATTACCGACTTGGCTACCGATAATATTAACATTGCTGATGTTAGCCGTATTATTGGGCAAAGCCAACGCTTGAGTCAGGCTGGCACTAAGTCCATCGACATTATCAGACTGGGGCGGCAAACGTACCAGTAGCTCTTCTCGGGTACCAAGATACTGTACCACCGCATCATCAAAGCCATTATCAGCGAGTGCTTGTACAACTTCAACTTGCTCGACAGGCTGCTCATAACGCACATCTGCAGAAACACCGCCAGTAAAATCAAGCCCTAAATTTAGACCGTTCACTGCGATAGCAATGATGCTACCAATGACCATGAATAAAGATAAAAGTGCCATTGGCTTTTCTATCTTCATAAACGGAATAATACGTTGGTTGCCAACCGCTTTGATACCACCTTCAGCTTGTGCTGCTGCGTCATCAGCGGCATCGCCCAACGCTAAATCAGGGTCAATAGCAGTGGTCGCACTACGCGTTTGAGTAGCCAATGCTTGACTGTCTTGTCCGCTGCCTTTACCACCACGACGAGTTTTGTTTTTACTTGATGCTGTAGTCGTGGGATTATTGGTTTGGGTATTGCTGCCTTTACCATCACGGCGTGGTTTTTTGCGGCGGCGTGTGCTTGCATTAGCTGCATCACTGTTTGTGCCCCCTGAGCCATTTCGATCTGGGGTATTCTGCTGTTCTAAAGGATTATTCTTATCGATCGCCATAATATTCTCCTAACCGATGCTCAGACGTTTGATAGATTTACGCTTACCATAAGCAATTTGTACCAGCGCGCGTGTTACCAAAATGGCGGTAAATAGCGAACTGACAATACCAATAGCTAGCGTAATCGCAAAGCCTTTAATCGGACCGGTCCCAATCGCAAATAGGATAAATGCGACCAATAAGGTTGTAATGTTGGCATCGAAAATACTGCTAAAAGCTCGATCAAAACCTGCCACAATGGCGGACTTTGGCCGTACCCCGTTAGCAATCTCCTCACGTATTCGCTCAAAAATCAGCACGTTGGCATCGACTGCCATACCGATGGTTAAGACGATACCAGCAATACCGGGTAGGGTAAGTGATGAGCCTAAGATTGACATAATAGCAATGATAATAATAACGTTTACTGCTAGCGCCACGTTAGCGATGACGCCAAATAGACGATAGAAGATAATCATAAATGCAAAGACTAGTAAGTAACCGACTTGAGTAGAAAATAAGCCTTTATCAATATTTTCTTGACCTAATGATGGGCCAATGGTGCGTTCTTCTACAAAATACATCGGTGCCGCAAGCGCGCCTGAACGTAGTAAAAGGGCAAGCTCAGCTGCTTCAGCGCTACTATCGAGACCAGTAATACGGAAAGACGAGCCAAGTACCGCTTGGATGTTGGCACGGTTGATAACTTTGATTTCAGCATAAGGCGTTCTTACTTCGACAGTCTCACCCGTCGCAGGGTCTTCTTCATAAGTAATCCTTTGCTTGTTTTCGATGAACAATACAGCCATCTGTTTACCAACAGCTGTACGGGTAGCATTTTGCATCAGCTTACCACCAGCACTGTCTAGTGTAATACTGACTTCAGGAGAGCCGCTTTCATCAATGCCAGTTTGCGCATTGGTCACTTTATCACCCGTAACGATCGCTTGGCGCTCTAACAATACTGGTGGGCCATCGAGTGTTTCGAATGGAAAAGCTTCAGTACCGGCTGGCGGTATGCCACCCATATAGTTTTCGCTGTCTTCAGCAACCATGCGGAACTCAAGGTTTGCCGTACGTCCAAGAACACGTTTTGCTTCGGCTGTATCTTGTACACCAGGCAGCTCGACCACAATACGACTGGCACCCTGTGATTGTACTAAGGCTTCAGTCACACCAAGCTCTGCAATACGGTTACGTAGGGTCGTTAAGTTCTGATTGACCGCATAGCTATTAATCTCGTCGAGCGTGGCATCGTTGTACGCTAAAATTAATGCTGGACCCTGATTATCAATAGAAGATTGTAAACTAAACGTGTTACCCATTGAGCCTTGTAGGATGTTTTGTGCACGGTTACGCGCATCTGTATCAGCAAAATGTAAGACCACGCTTCGATCTTCGGTCTTAATACCCTTAATCGCAATGCGCTCAGCACGTAGGTCACGACGCATATCACGACTGGCACTGGTCAAACGCTGCTCAAGAGCCTTGTCCATATCGACTTCTAGCACAAAACGCACACCACCACGTAAATCAAGACCCAGTTTCATCGGTTTTGCACCGATATCACGTAGCCACTGCGGTGTTGTTTGCGCCAAGTTAAGCGCAACCACATAGTTTTCGCCCAAATTCTGACGCAACACTTCTTGAGCTTTTAGCTGGTCGACTGGATTGTTAAGGCGTACCAATGCACTGTTGCCCTCAAACGTCCCATCATGATTTTCAAGACCCGCTTCTTCAAGTAAGCTTTGCGACTGGGTCAGGATATCTTCAGACAGCTGTGTACCTGCTGCTGCGCTTGTAATCTGCACGGCAGGTTCGTCAGGGTAAAGGTTAGGGGCGGCATACAGACCGGCAATGATTAGCACGACGGCAATGAGTAAGTATTTCCAAGCGGGATATTGCATAATCACTTCTTTAAGTTGATAAACGACTGGCGACGTAAGCCACAAGTTAGCAGATGGGAAGTTAGCGATAGTAATGGTCAAGTGCTATATTTGGCACTCGTTGTTAGTCACCATTGCGATCATCCGCGGTGATAGTAAAGCGTAAAACAGTAGAGCAGGTAATACAGAACTATATTAGTGAAAAATGACCGCAAATAATGTACGGTCATTTTTATTCATCACGCTTACTCATGATACAACTAATGGATGGTCATCAGTAAGGCGCTATTACTGCTTAAACGCTTTCGATCGTGCCAGCAGGCAATACTGAAATAACAGAGGCACGTTGTACTTTTACATCAGTATTATTATTTAAGCTTACAACAGCATAATCGCCTTCCAAGTCTTTGATGCGACCCATTAAGCCACCAGCAAAAATAATTTCACTACCAACCGTTAATGAATTAACCATTGCACGGTGTTCTTTGGTACGTTTAGACTGCGGACGAATCACCAAAAAGTAAAAAATCGCAAAAAAAGCGACGGGCAATAAGATTTGACCGAACAGTGATGCTGCACCGGCAGTTTCAGCAGCATGAGCAGCTTGGATAAATAACAACATAGTTTCTCTCAACAAGTTATAGATAAAAATAAATTTAGACGCATAGTAGCAAAAAATCCCAGACTTGGTAACTGTTAATCATAGGCTGAGTATGTTTTTCTTGAAGCTATCAGATGCAAGTAGCCAGTAATTGTCGTGATAATCATTTTTACCAAATCATTTTTACCAAATTACATAAGTAAGGCCAAAGTGCTCAGAGTATAGCATTCTTAACTATATAATGAATGTTAGGCAATGGTGGTGTCATAAAGCGTCTCAAAAAATAAAGCCTTAAAAATAGTGACTTATTGTGAAATAGTATTATCAATGCTACTATCAAAAGTAGTAATTATTTGCATCCATTATGCTGTTCTTTGGGATACAATTAAAATTTAATATGAGTTATTAGTTCAATTTAAAGTGGACTATTTATCATGACTTTGCGGGCTTTTTGACTTAATTTGGCATCTGCCTTTGTTATCTCATGTTGCTTGCTCATTATATTACTATCTCTTTCACTTTTCTCTGTTTAGGTTACCCAACTTGTTCACCACTTTTATGTTTGCACCTCGTTTACGTCGTTCACGCGCTTGTAAAGAAGCGTCTGCCAAACCTCCTCCGACGACACGTGATTTTAAGCCTCTTAGTCTTACTAAGTCAGTCTCTAGGCTGTCGGCACTACTAGCAATGCTGATGTTATTATTGCCTCATTCCGCTTTGGCAGCGGGGGGCGTAGCAACAGAAAGTCTAGTCGCAGAGCCGACTGCTATGAGTGTGTTGTTGTTGATATTTTTTGTGGTTATTGCCATCGGTATCTCATTTGTCTGCTCTTTATCAGAAGCTGCATTGCTGAGCATGACACCTTCTTATATTGCGGATGTTCAAGAACGCAATCCAAAAAAAGCAAATATGCTAAGACGCTTAAAGGTCGATAATATCGATCAGTCGTTGGCTGCTATTTTGACCTTGAATACGGTGGCTCATACGTTAGGTTCTATCGGCGCGGGTGCTCAGGCTACGATTGTGTTTGGTAGTGCTTGGTTTGGGCTATTTTCTGCATTGATGACCTTGGCCATTTTATTTTTATCTGAAATTATTCCAAAGACACTGGGAACGGTATATTGGCGGCAGTTAAGTGGTATGATCGCTTACTTTGTGCGCGGTATTATCTTGCTGCTTTATCCGCTTATTTGGATTTCGGAGCGATTAACAAAACTGCTTGTACGTGGCAAAGAACCACAAGCATTTAGCCGTCGTGAGTTTGCTGCGCTTGCCAGTATCGGTGAAGAGTCAGGACAAATTGATCCGCTAGAGTCGCGCATTATTCGTAACTTATTGGCATTTGGTGCTATCAAGGTCGAAGATATTATGACCCCGCGTTCTGTGATGCTAGCATTTGAAGAGAATAAGACCGTTGCTGAACTGCTGGTTGATCGGCCAAAACTCACATTTTCACGATTGCCAATTTATGATGGTGACCTAGATAATATTACGGGTTTTGTATTAAAAACAGATATGTTATTGGCAAAAGTCAATCATGCGATGCATAAGCCGTTGACTCAGTTTAAAAGAGACATTACGTTTGTATTCTCCAAAATGAAACTGTTTGATTTATTAGAGCTCATGCTAAAAAACCGTATTCATATTGCAATTACGGTTGGTGAGTACGGCGAAGTCAAAGGTTTGGTTACTTTAGAAGATGTGTTTGAGACCTTATTGGGTCTTGAAATTGTGGATGAAATAGATCGGGTCGAAGACATGCAAGCATTGGCTCGGCAAATGATGGACAGACGAGTAGAGCGTTTGGGCATGAAGCTTAGTGACGATGAACAATATGAAGACAACGGTGCAGAAACCAAGTTTTAAGATAGAGTGTTAAATAGATCTTCACCTTGGCGAGAAAAATGCGAGGTCATCGTTATTTCAAAATCAGCGGTCTCATATGCTGGGTAATTTGGTATTCGCAATAATTACACAGGGTGTCACATAGCTGTGAGAATTAAATGATAGTCTCACACTATGATACAAATGTGCTGTTAGTTATAAGTATTAAAATATATCGGCTAAGAATACAGCCATCAAAATGAAAGACATAGAGTAAACGCCTCGGATCAGTTTATAACCAAATCGCTGTCTTTTATTAAGTGATAGAAAAACGTTAATCATCACTGTATGCCAACAACGAAAACAGTACCGCTAAGGATTATCATGAAACAATTATTGGGAAAGAGGCTTTTGGCGCTATTGATTAAAGGTGCTGGTGTGGCAGCTATTGTTGCAGTAGTAAGTGCTGTGAGTGTCAATGCGCAAGCGGCAACCATGACAGAGTCGTTGGTGCAAAATTATGTAGCAGCAATGAAGTCATCAGCGAATAGTCGAGATGTCAATCAAGTTGCTCGTCTTGTATCCGACGATGCATTGATTTCTTTATCTCGAAAAGGTAAGTCTACTAGCTTAGATAAAGACGCTTACCTACGATTGCTGCAAAGCAGTTGGAGTGATACTTCTAATTATCGCTATGATATTGCTGTAGACAACATCGTGATTACAGGCTCGCAAGCCAAGGCCAATGTCACAACCAATGAAAGCTGGATAAAAGATGGCAAACAAGTCTCGTTTGTTACAAGCTCAAGAGTGACCTTGACGGTGGCGACGGGTAATGCGGTGCTACTGCGTGCAGTATCGCAAGTAACCATTAATTAAATAGCTAGTAATTAAATAACTGGTAGTTAACGAAACATTATTTATTTTATAGTGGGTTGACTATATTAGCGTGATCTTTACTTTACATTGGGTACTGTGCTATCAAACAACTTTCTCTTATTATTTCTTGTCGTTAGGAAACTTTTAATATCATGTCTACTGTACTATCAAACTCTCGCTCATTTATTGCGTTGCCATTGACGCTTGCGGTATCCACTTTACTTATCAGCGCTTGTAGTAATACGTCAACGGTAAAACAAGGTGCGACCAATAGCACGTCTGTCGTTACCAAACGTCCTGCTACGCAAGTGCCTACATCAAGTAGTACTGATTATTCAACCGCCTATTTGGATGCGGAGAGTTTGGATGAGTTGGCCGATTTGCTAGAAGCCACTGACATGACTATGGTAGAAGGCAATAAACTTGCCATTCAGCAATACGGTGATTTATGGAATCGTCTACGTGCTGGTTATCGTATGAATGGTGGTCAGCCAATTTATAATCAGCGTATTGAGGGACAAAAGAGTTGGTTTACCAGTCGCCAAGATTATCTAAACCGTCTGACTGCGCGTGCCAGTCGCTATATTTACCATACGGTACGAGAGGCTGAACGCCGTAATATTCCAACCGAGTTGGCTTTATTACCAGTGATCGAGAGCTCCTACGATCCAAGTGGTACCAGTAGTGCAGCCGCAGCAGGTTTGTGGCAGTTTATTCCAAGTACGGGGCGTATTTATGGTTTGAATCAAAGCAGCACCTATGATGGTCGCCGTGATGTCATCGAATCGACGCGTGCCGCTTATGACTTTTTGACCGCACTACACAACCAGTTTGGTAGTTGGGAGTTGGCATTAGCCGCTTATAACGCAGGTCCTGGTCGTGTACAAAGGGCAATTGATGCCAATGCCGCGCGTGGATTGCCCACTGACTATTGGTCACTTCAACTGCCTACTGAAACCATGAATTATGTGCCACGCTTTTTGGCAGTAGCCGAAATCGTTGCAAAGCCTGAACAGTATGGTGTTTATCTACCTGCTATTGCTAACCGTCAGCATTTCCGTAGTGTGCCAGTCAATTATGGCGTCAGTTTGGCTGAAGTGTCACAGCTGACAGGAGTGAATTATGATGAGCTACAGCGCTTGAATACAGCATTGACTTCAGGGCGTGTTGATTCTTCAGGCCCGCAGCGTATCATCATTCCTAATGATGTAAGCCTGAATACCGATGTTAAATTAAGCTCGTTGAGAGGGAATGGTACGGGTAATGTATTGGCAGCAGCCAATAACACAAGTACCACGACCACAACCACACCAGATTATAATAGTAAACCATATACGTCTTCATCATTGCCCTCTACTGGTAGTGCCTTGGCTGATTATGCAGCCAGTGCCAGTGTACCCCAGCAAACGACAAGCTACATCTCACCATCTGCTCAGCCAACCAGCAGCTCTGTTTATAGCGGTAGTGCGTCAGTTCGTACTGAGCCACCATTAACCACCGCCGAAACAAACAAGATCAATACTGAGCTCAAAAACAGCAACAGTCTACCGACGACCTCTGCTCAAATTACACGGAACAACACGATTGTCCAAGAACCACCGCTAAGCAAAGAAGAGCGTGACTTTATTGCCAATCAAATTCGAAGCAATACGCCTGAGACCAACGTCATCAATGCTGATGGTAATATCAATCTATCGGCAGTACAGACACAGCAGTCTATTCTAGAAGCCAGTGGTGGAGAGAAAAAACTTAGCTTTGCGCAGACTTCGGTAAGTAAACCAAAACCCCAAGGCGCGCGTACCACCTATACCGTCAAGCGTGGTGATACGTTGTCTAATATTGCTACTCGCGCTGGTGTGAACTGGCGTGACATCGCAGAGTGGAACCAAATAGACGCCAGCGCTAAGCTGTTGTCTGGTAGCACCTTGTATTTGTACAATGCTAAAACCATCCAGCCGTTAAGTGAGGCTAGCAATACCGCAGCCAGTCAGCCTGACAGCTATGTGGTACAAAGTGGCGATACCTTGATCGGTACGGCCAATCGCTTTGGCTTATCAGTCACACAGCTGGCCAGCTATAATAACCTTAGCAGCCGTGCTGACCTACTTAGAGGTCAAAAGCTATGGTTGATACCGGGTAAAGTAACCGCGCCAGCGACGACACCTGCTGCACCTGCAGTCACACCAAAACAATCAAATACGGCGACCAAAAACTATCGAGTAAAAGCGGGTGATGGTTTGATTGCCTTAGCACGTCAGTTCAATATCCCAACTAATACTTTGGCTACGCTTAATGGTATAAGTTCAACAGACTCGCTATACGTTGGACAAACCCTAAAAGTACCCGCTAGTGTTGACTTTAATTCAGCTGTTACAAGCTCTAGTAGCGCAAACAGCTCAAGTTCTGTAGCTACCACTAATTATAAAGTCAAATCAGGCGACACTTTGATCGGCATTGCTAATAGCGTAGGGGTCAGTCCAGCGGATATTGCAGCGGTCAACAGTAATTTTAATGCCAATGCACGCTTGCAACGTGGACAAACCATCAAAGTGCCAGTGTCTAAAGAATTGGTAGATCGTCAGTTAAATGACAAACAAGTCAGTTATAGAGTGAAATCAGGGGATACTTTGACAGGGGTGGCGCAACGCTACAATATTGGGATAAGTGATTTAGCCGCCGCCAACAATCTAAAAACCAACGCTAACCTCATATTGGGTCGTACGATTACTATTCCAGCCAGCGGTAGTGTCACAACTGCTAGCGCTTCTAATAGCACTAAGCAAAGTAGTAGCAGTTCGGCTAGCACTGCAAGCAGTAGTGGCAAAAAATTGGGCAACACTGAGAGCTATACCGTCAAGTCAGGTGATGGTTTGATTGCTCTAGCACGTCAATTTGGTGTGTCAGTAGAGGATTTGGCAGCGACCAATGACTTGGCAACCAATGCTCAGCTGCAGCGAGGCCAAACCCTTAAAGTGCCAAAGGTCACGGTAAGCTATACCGTCGGATCAGGTGATAGCTTAATTGGCTTAGCCCGTAAATATGGTATATCTACGCAAGAGTTGGCTGAGATGAACAATATCGCCGCGAATACTATGTTACAGCGTGGTCAGCGTCTGACAGTACCCAATCGCTAATGCACGGTTAAAATAAACATTAGCTTATCGAATGTAAATTTTACCGCATAAAAAAGCTGCTCTTATAAAGAGCAGCTTTTTTATATATAAATCTCTGACAATGTTGATCAATTAAACAGTTTGAGTCTTTATCGTCTCAAGATAGCTTCTGATGTTACTGACGTAATGCATTGCTTGGCCATAGCGACTATTAGACGCTTTATTGTCAGCCAGATACGCATAAACGTTTGCCCAGCTTTTGTCATCAATACCTTGATCTCTCAGTTTGCGTTGAATACTTTTTACGGCATTTGGCCCCATATTATATCCAGCGAGCGCAAACCAAATACGGTCAGTTTTTGGTACATCAGCAAACGAATCCTTCATTTGCTCTAAGTATCGCGCGCCGCCGCCAATACTTTGATAAGGATCTACTCGATCAGCGACGCCCATCGCTTTGGCGGTGTTATTGGTCAGCATCATGAGGCCACGCACACCCGTTGGTGATACTGCATTGGCATCAAGATGTGATTCTTGATAACCCATTGCGACAAGCAACTCCCAATCATGATTATAATTGCGCGCTTGCTCTTCAAAGGAAGATTGATAATCAGGCAACTTCTCTGTCAGCGTTTTTTTGAAGTGGTCTTGACTATAAGCATCTTTGAGTAAGTTCTGATTATAAAATGCGGCAAGTTTTTGCGTGTTTTGTAGCTTGATATTATCACACAAAAAGTAACTGGCTTTTTTGGATAACGGATCATTGGACGAGCTAAACGTCCAGCTGACCTTTGGGTGCAAACCATTTTTTGTCAAACTGGCATCATAACCACAGCTGACATTGATAGATGACAAATTAAGCTGGCTTTTTAACTGAGTGCTGGCTGTTGTCAATGCCATATCTGCTTGACCTGATCTTACCGCTTTTAATGCCGCCTCTTCGTTGGCATAAGCTCTAAGGTCGATATCGACACCCAGTTCATCAGCATAACTATTTACCAAATCAAAGCCGAAACCATGCTGAAAACCATCGGTGGCAAAATACGTGCTGTCACCTGGGACAGCCGCAATGGTTAAAGTATCTTCTGACATAACACGGTCATAGGCTGGCATTTGCACACCCATCGTCGTCAGACTCTGCGCAGGCAAAGAGAGCAGGGCGATGCTAGAGACTTGCGCCAGTTTTTTGGTTCTGGCAAAACGAGCCGAGGCTATTGGGGTAACGGATGAAACGATGTTACTTTTAGTGTTTAGTCGTTGCTTGGATGGACGCAGTAAATAAGAAATACGGCGTTTTGCCTCTTGCGCAGATACTTTTACACGATAAGTAATACGCTGCATGGATGTCTCCTGATTTTAGCCATCCTGCTTATCCTAAAATGTGACACTGATATACAGTCATAGAACACGCATATATCGATGTCATATTTGAGACGATATTGCACTTTTTAATCATAAAAGCGCAATGCCATCCTGTTTAATCATAGTGCGGCTAACAGTACCGCTAATAGTGTGGCTAATAAATATTTTATAAAATTAGCAGCACAGTTTCTCAATCAGCTATCTATCGGCGTAGAGTTTAAGAGGTTTGGAACAACACTCTTAAAATCTGCACGCAGCAACGCGAAGGATGTGGATCAGATGATTCCTTCATCGACAATAAATAGTTAATAGCGAAACAGCTATAGATTAAACACAGATAAGGTCATGAATAAGTTATTAAAACAAAATCGTAGACGAATTGAGTTGGTCGACCGCATCGTTAGTGACTGACACTACATACTGGTTCAACCGTTACTACGCAAATATCAATCACTCTTTGTTTTTTCAATTGTTGATGACAAAGTAAATAAGTGATGATAGTTCATTGTTCAGCCATAAGGGCAAGCAAATCATGCTAAACCGTTATTGCGACACTCAAATGATAGACATCATATGTCAATTGGTAAACAGTCTAAAAGCTTATTAATCATAAAAGATAATAAGATTGTAGGCAGTCGCCTTCATTTGAGCGCCATAACCGGAAGCTATAATAATGGGAAGTCTCATGACAAGACGTTCTTTCTTACAAGATATAATATGCGGATAGCTCTTATATTATTCAAGTGTGGTTAATAAATTAGTGATAAAACTTAACAATCGAGCTATAGACGGTTAAAAATAGCCTCGTTATGTGTCTGTTTATGAAAAATAGAGCAGGCACAGTAAGCAAAATTTGTATCAGTCCTGCTGCATCTCCTTTATATTTATCTGACTATAGAGCCAATCAGCTAAGCAGGATTATCAATATCAATAAAGGTCACTGGTAACCCAAACTGCTGAGCAATGATCTCACCCAATGCTTGAATGCCACCACGTTCTGTCGCATGATGCCCACAAGCAAAATAATCAATGCCAAGCTCGCGAGCGATATGCGTGGTACGCTCCGATATTTCACCAGAGATAAATGCGTCACAGCCCATCATCGAGGCTTGCTCAATCATATCTTGCGCACCACCCGTACAAATACCCACACGTTCGATAAGCTTGTCATCACCTTTTGCAATAGTATTACTGCTAACATGCGCATAATTGGCAGAAACATGTAATGGTGTGCGTCCCAAGGCTTTGGTAATCTGAGCAATGAGGCTATCAGCATTTTGTGGTATACAAGTCGCGATATTACCAACAGGATGGGATTCGCTAGGATAGAGAGCACCAACAATGGTCATATCTAGCATCTCAGCCAGTTTGGCATTGTTGCCAACGACTGGATGCGCATCAAGAGGCAGATGATAACCAATCATAGAGATGCCGTGTTGCATCAGTTTACGGATACGTCGTCCTTTCATTCCTGTGATAGTGGCAGCTTCGCCTTTCCAAAAATATCCATGATGCACCATAATCGTATCCGCATTGGCAGCGATGGCTGCATCAATTAGGGCTTCGCAAGCGGTGACACCAGTGATGATACGCTGTACCGCTCGTCCACCGTCGACTTGTAAACCATTGGGTGCATAGTCTTTAAAAGCACCAGCCGATAAGTAGTCGTCACAAAATTGCGTTAACTCCTGTACGCTAATGGTCGTAGGCGTCGCGTCAGTTGCGATAGGATTGGCTGTCATTATTTTTTTCCTTATAACTTATAATTAGTGCAGTGGAGTAAGTATTCATAGACCATGAATAGTTTTTTTATATTCAACGGTTTTTATCATAGCCATTTTAACATGAGGCTGTAAGAGTGTAGATAAGGCCAATAACTGAAATGGTACACGATACGTTACAATTAGGCGGTGTTGACGGTTATAATTTACACACGTGAGCTTATCCAAGAATTGTCATATAACGGTGAGGCTTTAGCGAGGGACTTGATCACTTATATTTAGTAAACCATTATTTCTTTATCTAATTTATTTTCGTCTGTTTGTATCAAATTTATAGAGGTTTTATATGTCGTCATCTCGGAACACCAGTAACAAGGCGTCCTTATTAAAATGGTTACCTTGGGTTTTATTGCTAATAGTGATTGCTGCATTTATCTGGTTGTTTACGAGTATGAATAAGACATCAGAGAATACGTGGGAGCCGCCAAGAACCACGCCTGCTGAACAGCAAGCATCGGCTCCGGTTGCCGATACTCCAGCACCTATTTCTTCTTATCATAATGCTGTTGCCCGTGCATCGCAGTCGGTCGTCAATATCTATACCACACAAACGATGGCAGAGCATCCTTATATGGATGATCCCGTTTTGCGCCGGTTTTTTGAATATCATGGCGGGCCGTCACAAGGGCAGGGCAACACCAATTTGGGCTCTGGTGTGATTGTGTCAGAAGATGGCTATATCGTCACCAATGCTCATGTTATCGAAAAAGCAGATGAAATTACTGTCGCCTTCAATGATGGTCGTAAGAGCCGTGCTAAGGTGGTCGGTACGGATCCAGACAGTGATTTGGCTGTCATCAAAGTTGATATGACAGGATTGACACCATTAGGCTTTCGTAAAGATCCTATTCGGGTGGGCGATTTGGCACTAGCAATTGGCAATCCATTCGGTGTGGGGCAAACGGTCACCCAAGGTATCATTTCGGCGACTGGTCGTACTGGGCTGGGCGTAAACAAATTTGAAGATTTTATTCAAACCGATGCGGCTATCAATCCCGGTAATTCGGGCGGGGCGCTGGTTGATGCTCGCGGTGAGTTGGTCGGTATTAATACAGTGATCTTCTCACGTTCTGGTGGCTCTATGGGTATTGGCTTTGCCATTCCTACTGCTATCGTCGAACAGGTCATGACTGCTCTTATCAAAGATGGCAGAGTGAGTCGTGGCTGGCTCGGTATCGAGATACAGTCACAGTTGCGTGATCCGACGCAGCTTGAAACGTCTACGGGCGTAGAGGTTCTTAGTGTTGTACCGGAAGGTCCTGCTGCCAAGAGTGGACTGCGCATCGGTGATATCATTTTGACAATTGATGGTGTCGAGATGACAGATGCTAACACCTTAATTCAGTATGTTGCTCGCAAATCACCCAATACCAAACTGAATGCACAGATATTGCGTCAAGGCAAAAATGCACAAGTAGAGATATTGTTAGAGGAACGTCCAGTACAAGAATCGATTGAGCGCCCAGTGGTCATGATGGAAGATGAGCGTATTGGTCAACAAGGCTTACAAAGTACGCCGCAAGAAGATGTGCCTATGATGTCAGAAGCAGAGCGTGACCGTATGCGTGAAGAGTTATTAAAGTTGTTTGAAAGAGATGGTGCCCCTTTATAAAAACAACATTTAGCATTTTATAAGCAATAAAAAAGCGCGCTATCTCAAAAGATAGCGCGCTTTTTGTTATAGGTGATCATAAGTAAAGAAATACAACCATGACAACGTACGGCTAGGATAATATTTATTGTTTGCACCAACCACATTACTTTGCGAGCGGTTCATGATTGATATAAATCACCCCTTGGACACGGCAGCAGCAAGGGAGAATTTCATCTTCCTCAATCATGGCCAGTGGGTCAAAAGGATAATCAACCACGTGTGAGCTGGCGATACGCTTGATTCGGCAGCTGCCACAGTAGCCTTCGCGGCATTGATAATTAACCTCATGCCCAGTGCGCAGTAGCCCATCAAGCAGACTCTCGTCATCATGCAAGTAAAACTGCTTTTTACTGGTCATTACCCAAGTCATAGTTGATCCTAGTGGGATATGTCTTTGCTATTACCGCTACTATTAACGCATAAAACGGTTACAGCTCAAAGTCATCAAAATCACTGTCTGATAAATCAGAATCAATCTGACCCACCAAGTACGAGCTAATCTCGGTCTCTTGCGGCGCAACTTGCACGTTGTCTGATGACAACCATGTATTGATCCACGGAATCGGGTTTGATTTTGATTTCGGGAACGCCGCTGGCAAGCCGACCGCTTCCATACGCAAGTTGGTGATGTACTCAATATATTGGCACAGAATGTCTTTATTCAAACCAATCATCGAGCCATCTTTGAACAGATAGCCTGCCCATTCTTTTTCTTGTTCGGCAGCTTTGCGGAAGATTTCAATACTGTCTTCATAACACTCTGCGGCAATCTCGACCATCTCAGGATCGTCACGACCATTACGCATGAGGTTCAGCATGTGCTGAGTACCTGTCAGATGTAGCGCTTCGTCACGCGCGATCAGTTTAATAATTTTGGCATTGCCTTCCATCAGTTTGCGCTCAGCAAAGGCAAACGAGCAGGCAAACGACACATAAAAGCGAATGGCTTCTAGGACATTGACCGCCATGATGCACAGATACATCTGTTTTTTCAGAGATCTCAGATCAACCGTAACTTGCTCGCCATTGATGTTGTGCGTACCGGCACCGTACAAGCTATAGAGCTGCGAGTTGCGGTACAGATCATCATAGTACTGAGCAATATCAGAAGCACGTCCTAAGATATGCTCATTTTGCATGATGTCATCAAAGATGATATTTGGGTCATTGACGATGTTGCGAATGATATGCGTATAGCTGCGTGAGTGAATGGTCTCAGAGAACGACCATGTCTCAATCCACGTTTCAAGCTCAGGGATAGACACTAGCGGCAATAGCACCACGTTGGGACTACGACCTTGGATAGAGTCGAGTAGGGTCTGGTACTTGAGGTTGCTCAAAAATATGTGCTGCTCATGCGAGGACAGATTGCTAAAATCGATACGATCACGTGATACATCAACTTCTTCTGGACGCCAAAAGAACGACAGCTGCTTTTCAATCAATTGCTCAAAGATCGGATGCTTTTGTTGGTCATAGCGGGCAATATTGACCGGCTGACCAAAAAACATTGGCTCTTTTAGCGCATTGTTTGGCGTTTGAGAAAAAATCGAGTAAGTCATGGGACTGCCTTTATAATTGATATGGTTATGAATTTATATGGGTTTGACTGGCTTTGATTCGATGTTATTACACGTTTTCGGATTATAGCTTTATAGCTTAGAGGTTCTCTAGTGATATCTGTGACGACTCTTGTCCATCGTTCATATAGGCTTTGAACATCTCGCTCAGCTCACTATCATCTAATGCTTCTAATTCATCAAGTGCGCTTTTGCGTAGGGTACTCACATCAGCGTTTTCCAATGTTTTTTGTACTTCTTTTTTGGTCTGCTTCTTCATTTGTTTTTTGGGTGCTCTCGGCGCGTCTGTCTTTAACTCTACGCTTGTGCTTAACTGCTGACGCACCTCTGCAATATCAACCTCGACTTGTACGATATGCGAGCCACCATCGTTTAGGTCTGAAAATACGTTTGGGATAAACAAACCACCGTCTTTGATGATTGCGGTATATTGCACATGACCTCCGTTATTCTCATTGCTGTTTACGTGTTTTCATTATGGTTGACGCGTCGCTAGACTGTCATATACTTTGTTATTTTCTCTTTTGCCGACTGCTAATACATAAACGACCACCACGTCATCTTTGACGGTATATACCAGACGATAACCTATGGTGCGCAACTTAATTTTATAAGTGTCTGTGTGTCCAGAGAGTTTTGACGCAGGCACATGAGGGTTTGATAATCGCTGCTGTAATTTTTTCTTAAACTGCTGCTGAATATTTGGTGCTATCTTTTTCCATTCTTTTAACGCTAACGGGTGAAACTCAAGACTATAAGTCATCTAAAGTTACCTTTACAGGTATCTGACCATCATTCATCCGGGCGCTCACGGTCTGGCTTAATGCCATATCATCCATCGCTTCCATCATGCGCTCAAAAACGTCTGTTGAGACTAAATAAGCCACGGGTTTGTTGTGGTTTAAAATGGCAATCGACTCACCATCTGATTGTTTAATCAGTGCAGAAGGATTGTTTTTTAGCTCTGAGATACTGGCTGTTTGTGTCGCAAATATTGGTTGCATGATTCATTCTCCGTTAAAATTATGCTCTAAATATAGGGATAATTTTAGCACGAAAATTAGGTCTTATTTGTTAATCTTTTTGCGTGTAATTTGTAGGGTGTGCCTTGCGCACCTTTAAACACAGTTTCGATATCATCGGTGCGCTGGGCGCACCCTACAGAAGCTCATTATTTCAAAGTAGAGCGATTTAAATTTGCTTACAAACAACGTCTTCTAGTACTACCGTCTTATCGCTAATTATCTCCAGTATTGATGCTATCAAATATTCACTAGAGAACTCTTTGATGACGATGGTATAGGGCGCCCAAAAGTAGTTGTTAAATGGCGAATCTATGACAGTATCTTTCATAGATGCTATCACGCAATTTAGTGAAAAGGCAGTACCAGCGTAAATATTGCCTTTGTAATCTAGAAAAAAATCCAAGTTTTCGGAGATCTTATCGTTTACTTCAAATGAATGGTAGGTATAAATCCGTACACCGTCTGCATCATATAAAGTATCGAACATAAGGGTTATCTCATTGAATACTTGTTTATAAATTGAGATAAGTTGTAGCTTAGCTTTACCCAATTAAGTCTATATGAACTATGACTCTTTTATATGATCAGATTCTTGACCATTCCAACCACATTTTACACAAGTTCCATCTTCAAAATGATGATCACAGCTTGGATAGCCATAAAGTTTGTTAGCGCAATTTGGACATAAACTTGTCATCTTTGAGCTATCTATAAAATATGATGATTGGCACTCATCACAAGTACTTTGTGCTCTAGTCATAATTTAGCCAAAAGCCTAAAAGTTTGGTATCGCAAGTTCAATGCAATCTAAGCTTACTTAATCCATATCTTTAATTCTAAAAATTTTCTTACTGTAAGGAAAAATCGAATCTTTTTCTTTAAAATTCACATAAATTATGGGGTTTTCAGTAGTTGATATTTGTGAGAAGTCCATATCAGCTACTTCTATACAATCTGGATAAGACTCCATAAAGCTTGCTACCTTATATAAGTAAGGTCTAAACACTTTATGATCATCCTTAATATGAGCTTCACTCGGAATTAGATTTTCATAATTAGTACTACCATTTAAACTGACTTTTTTATCAAACGGATTAACAATATTTTGTATATGAAAACCATAGCTTTTACCATCGTTTACTAACTGTTTGAACTTAATATTTCTATTAGATAATAAGTTCATAAGCTCATTCTTGCTTTCGTCAGGTGTTTTTAATCCAAAAATTATGCTTCGAATAGCATCGGAACGATGATGATTTTTACCCTGATTATCACAAACGATTCTAAATTCCTGTTCTTTATCCCAGTCAAAATGCTTAGTACCAATCATTTTTTGTAATAGAAAATCATTGCTAATATCCTCAACTCCAATATCAGGTGGAGTATCTGAGTACATCACATCAAAACATTGATAAAGACCTTTATTCTTACCGATCAAATCTTCTAAATCATATTCAATGCAAATTCCTGTATGACCCTGTGCGTAACTAGCCCATAAAGAAGAAATATTGTAAGACTTACTAAGGGAAAAAATGCCTGAACTTTTAATCATGTCTTGGATTGAATCAAATTGATTATGAAGCTCATTCTTATTAATTTGAGGTGCTATCAAGGAAGTAAAATCCATGAACGTATTATATGACTCAGTAGAATAGTAGCATTCACAAGGGTCGTTTAATGTTTCTTTTGAAGGTGCCCAAAAATAGTTTTCTTCCAAAGATTCACGTGTAAACTCATTCAACTCTCTATATTTGTATAAATTCAAAAGTTACCTCGCTTTATTAGGTGATAAGGTCACTATGAGTCTTAGAAATAGCGATGCAGATTAAACTAAGGTTTCATCTGCATCATTTATTTCGAGCTTGAATCTATATCTTACAAGCCCCGCCAGCACAATCATCTTCCATATCCGCTTGCGCATCGTTCGCACCATCACGCGTGTTATGGTAGTACAACGTCTTCACACCCATTTTATAAGCGTTTAGCAAGTCTTTTAGCAATATCTTCATCGGTACACGGCCACCTGCATAACGAACGGGATCGTAGTTGGTATTGGCAGAGATACTTTGATCGACGAACTTCTGCATGATAGCGACCAGCTTTAGGTAACCGTCATTGTTTGGCATTTGCCATAGTAGCTCGTACTGATCTTTTAACTTGTCAATCTCAGGCACGACTTGCTTTAAGATGCCATCTTTTGACGCTTTGATAGACACCAGACCGCGTGGTGGCTCGATACCGTTGGTCGCGTTGGCGATCTGACTTGAGGTTTCAGACGGCATCAGGGCGGTTAGGGTAGAGTTGCGTAGACCGTGCTCTGTGATTTCGCCACGTAGCGTCTCCCAATCAAGATGTAGTGGCTCTTGGCAGATTTTATCCAAGTCGGCTTTATACGTATCAATCGGCAAGATACCTTGCGAGTACGTCGTCTCATTGAACGCAGGGCACGCACCTTGCTCTTTTGCCAATTTGTTTGACGCTTTTAAGAGATAGAATTGCAATGCTTCAAACGTTTGATGAGTCAGACCAAGCGCGCTGTCGTCTGAATAGCGTACGCCATTTTTGGC
This sequence comes from Psychrobacter vallis, assembly GCF_904846715.1. GTDB lineage: Bacteria > Pseudomonadota > Gammaproteobacteria > Pseudomonadales > Moraxellaceae > Psychrobacter > Psychrobacter vallis. The sequence goes on along the minus strand of NZ_CAJHBU010000002.1, from coordinate 135,536 downwards.
AAGGTAATAAGCATAGTTAATCACGCCCACACCAAGCGTACGACGACGCATACTGCCGTTTTGAGCGGCTTTGACTGGATAGTCTTGATAGTCGAGCAGGGCATCAAGCGCACGGACGATTAGTTCTGCTGGCTCTTCAATGTCGCTAACGTTTTCGACTTTACCCAAGTTGACCGCTGATAGCGTACAAAGCGCGATTTCGCCTTCTTCGTCATTGATGTTATCCATCGGTTTGGTCGGTAGGGCGATTTCCATACATAGGTTTGACTGGCGAATCGGCGCAACGGTCGCGTCAAACGGACTATGGGTGTTGCAATGATCGACGTTTTGGATGTAGATACGACCCGTACTGGCGCGCTCTTGCATCATCAGACTAAACAAATCTGCTGCTGGAATTTGGCGGCTACGAATGCTTGGATCATTTTCGTACTTGGTATATAGCTCTTCGAACTTGTCTTGATCTTCAAAGAACGCATCATACAAGCCAGGGGTGTCACCTGGTGAGAATAGCGAGATGTCTTGACCTTTGATGAGGCGAGTGTACATCGTTTTGTTTAACTGGACGCCGTAATCCATATGACGCACACGGTTGTCTTCGACGCCGCGGTTGTTTTTCAGTACCAGTAATGACTCAACTTCTAAATGCCATAGTGGGTAGAAAAGGGTCGCAGCACCGCCACGCACGCCACCTTGTGAGCAGCATTTAACCGCCGTTTGGAACAATTTATAGAAGGGGATACAGCCAGTATGCTGTGCTTCACCACCACGGATCGGGCTACCAAGGGCGCGGATACGACCCGCGTTGATGCCGATGCCAGCACGCTGTGACACATAGCGTACGATGGCGCTAGTGGTCGCGTTGATTGAGTCTAGGCTATCACCACATTCGATCAATACACACGAGCTAAACTGGCGTGATGGTGTACGTACACCTGACATGATGGGCGTTGGTAGTGAGATTTTGAACTGAGACGTCGCATCATAGAAGCGTTTGACATAGTCTAGGCGATCTGACTTGTCATACTGGCTAAACAAGCACATACCGACCAGCATGTACAAGAACTGCGGGCTTTCATAGACAGTCTTGCTCACACGATCTTGAACGAGGTATTTACCCGCCATTTGCTCAACGGCAGCATAAGCCAAATTCATATCGCGCCAGTGATCGAGATACTCTTCTAGCTCGTCAAATTCCGCACGGCTGTAATCAGCCAAGATATGCTCATCATATTTGCCAGCGTCGGTCAGTTTTTTGACATGATCATATAGATGCGGCGGTGTGAATTTATTATAAGCAATCTTACGTAGATGGAAGATTGCCAAACGCGCGGCTAAATATTGATAGTCAGGGGTTGTTTCAGAAATGAGATCGGCAGCAGACTTGATGATGGTCTCATGAATGTCACGAGTCTTGATGCCTTCATAAAATTGAATGTGTGATTTTAGCTCAACTTGTGACACCGACACATTATCCAAACCGTGAGCTGCCCATTCGATTACCTTATGAATTTTATCCAAATCAATAAGTTCTAATCGTCCGTCACGTTTGGTCACTTTGATTTTGTCGATATGTGTCATGCTGGCCTCTATTTTTGGTTGCTTATATTATTCGTGAAGCGGTAAAACCCGCTCAACGTTTTTTATCACACTATTTATCAAATCACGTTGAATGATGGCATTAGCTGCTCTTTTTTCAGGCAAAAAGCTACCACTACTCATGGTGATGGTTAAAATCACTGAGTACTACATATAGCGTGTTTGTTAATTGGTAGGCACAATATAGCGGGAAAATTTTGAAAATACTATATTGATTTTAGGGGGAAACTATGTTGCTGACTGTCCAAATTTTGGCAAAGGACGATGGGGTAAGGGTTAGACGCGATTGACTCAAACAATAAATTTTTTGTAAAAATTGGATAGCTGTTTGCTTTTTATTCTTTGGTAAATCACCGACCGATAGAGGCCGTCATGAGGATAATAATAAGGGCGCAGATTGTACAGCAAACCACAAAAAATCGCCACCCATATGAGTGACGATTTGGACAATGTAGGAAGCCATTTTTTAATAACTATTTATAAAACCATGCGTACGGTTTTGGCATTATCAAGTGAGGCATAAAGTGCATTAACTTGCTCAGCGTTTGTTAAATATAAATTGACTCGTGCTGAGTGAAAACGCCCCGTTCTAGACGGCTTGATTTCTATAGAAGCAAGGTCGAAATCAGGGAATTGACTGCCCAAGATAAGTTTTACTTCATTGAGCAAGCTTGCGTACTCGCCTTCGTGACCAATGATACTCAAAGGGTAGTCCATTGGAAAGTCCCAAAGCTCTGGGTTCTGAATGTCTGTCTTTTTGCCCTTTAAGGCACTTTTATTGGTTGCCAATTCGGTCACGTTGACCGATTTTTTACTCGCTTGTGCTGCGTTGCTGGTGTCTTTTGGGTCATCACTCATGATGTGTGCCTCGCTTTTGTGAAAATATGGGCTATTGAAATTTGGACAAGTGTATAGATAATCGTTTTATCTAGCATTTATAGTGGCATACGAGAGATTATTCAAGTGTTGAGAGGGCTAAGGCAAGAGATTGTTAACAACCCAAACCATTAAGGTAAATAACCGTTGATAGGCGTAATATCAGGTGGAATATCTGTGTCGCCCAGCGCTTCTAGCAAGTTAATTTCGATAGTGCGTGATAAGGCAGTCAGGGGTAGTTGGTTGGCAGCGAAACCAAAAGGCTCTTCTAATTCTTCACTGAGGGCATCTAAACCGAAAAAGGCATAAGCTATCACGGCGGAGATTAACGGAGTCGCCCAGCCCAAAGAGGCCACCAAGCCAAAAGGCAACATAATGCAATACAAATAGGTCGTGCGATGTACCAGTAGCATATAAGCAAAAGGCAGCGGCGTGTTATGAATGCGCTCGCAGGCCGCCAAGACAATCGTCATAGAGGTCAGACGCTCATCAATGTTTTGTATGATGTGGTCTGACACTAGCCCTTGACGTCGAATATCTCCAAGCTGCTTACCCATCAGGCGCATCAGATAATCGGGCAAGTTTCGTGCTTGAAGCATACTGGCATGATGCTTTGGATCAACAAAGCGTTCGATATCTTGCCAAGGTGATGTATTACGAAGGCGATGGCGTACTGCATGCGCAAAAGCAATAGTCAGATGAACCATCGAACGTTGAATGTCTCGCCCAGTCTCGGTATTTGCGTCTATAAAAGACAGCATTTGACGAGTTAAGCTACGAGAATCATAGACCAGCTGACCCCACAGTCCTCGCGCTTCCCACCAACGCTGATAACTCGCATTGTTTCGAAATCCGAGAAACAACGACAAAGCGATCCCTAATAAAGTAAAGGTAGCCGTACCATAATAAGGAAAGGAGTCAGGACGCCAGTGTTGAATAATGGTTATAAGGGTACTGAGAATGGTCACCAACAACACTTGTGGATAGATTTTTGGAATGATTGATCCGCGAAGAGTAAAAAATATTTTGAAACGATGGGGTTTTTGCCGGACAATCATGTTTTTTTCCTAGCGATAAGGTGGAGCTAATCCAAAATAAAAGAGATACAGGTCAAATGGCGTCTTGCTGAAATAGGTTTTCCTCAGAGGTGGGCTTTCCGCATACCAACCGAGTGACGCAAAACCTTAAAGTCAAGCTCTAAATCCAGATAACATGGTACTGAAGGCAGCAACTGTATTGGGTAAAGCGACTTTTGGATCAGTACTCGCCGCAATCCAAAGGGCAGCATTCATAGCAGCACCATTAATGAGCATGGCAGCGGCTTCCGGATCTACCTCTTTCATCGTTCCTTCTGCGATTAACTGCGTCACAATCTGCTTGGTAGACAATAAGCAGCGGTTTTGACTGGGCCAAAGAGAAGGGTCGCCCAGTACAGCAGGCCCATCTAATAAAATAATTCTCTGAATTTCTGGATCTAGCGCACTCTCAATGTACGTCTGTGCCTCAATGAGCAATCCTTCCCAAAGATTCTTGCACCCTTCTGTTCTAGCCTTTGCGTTTTCTACCATCTCCAAATCTATTTGTTCAACAACCGCTGAAAACAGTCCTTTTTTATTTCCAAAGTTATGATAAAGCGCTCCTCTAGTCAAACTGACATCGGCTGTCAACTTATCCATTGATGTCTCTGAATAACCATATTCGGCAAATGATTTTCTGGCCGCAGCGATTATGTTTTTCCTAGTTTCAGCCATTTTTAATGCACGTTTTGACATAGTCTTGCCTCAAAAATTAAAAGATAAAAATTACATACGCCACGTATATTAACTTGACATACGCAGCGTATGTGTTAAATTCACATACGTAATGTATGTTAACTGACAATAAGCGCAATTAGAAGGGCTACGTGTCTTTTAATCCTCAATATATATCAATTCAAACATGTTGGAGCAAATTATGTCTCAAAGAAAAGCAGTATTTCCAGCGGGTAGACACTCTCTTTATGAGAAACATGGTTATTCTGCCGCCATTCAATCGAAAGATTTACTATTCGTTTCAGGTCAAGTAGGCAGCCTTCAGGACGGCAGTGCAGAGCCAGATTTTGAGAAGCAAGTAGCACTTGCCTTTGAGAATTTGCGTCATACATTAGAGGCGGCAGGTTGTACGTTTGAGGACATTATAGATGTGACAACCTTTCATACTGATCCTGAAAATCAACTTGATTCAATACTGGAAATAAAAAACACTATTTTTAAAGAAGCCCCTTATCCAGCTTGGACCGCCATTGGTGTGAATTGGCTTGCTGGTTTTGATTTTGAGATAAAAGTTATTGCACGATTACCAGATGACGGGCGTTAGATAAAAAATTAAAGATAAAGTGGGCTTGTATTGTCTTAAAAGCTCAAATGCGTTTTCTTATGTATGAAAGGAGAAAAATTTTGAATACTAAACATCCTATACTCTTTGCAGGTGCGACAGGCATTGTTGGTCAGCAAGCGATAGAGTGGTTTCGCACGATTAATCCTGAACAAGCCATTTACGTTGGTGGCAGAAACATGGTGCTCGCTGACGAACTCGCTCTCAAAACTGGCAATGCATCTTCACTCGCAATTGATGTAGAACAGAACAACTTAGGGATAGACGATCGTATCGAGATCGGTGCTGTTATGATGCTTGCTCCAGATTCTGGTACGCATGGTTTACGCCTTGCACAAAATCGCAAGATACCTTATATGAATGTTGTGACTGGCATGGTTGAAATTGGTGCTGAGTTGGTAGAATATGCATTGACCACCTCAGGCCCAGTATTACTCGCCAGTCATTGGGCTGCAGGTGCTTCGACATTTTTAGCACTACACTTGGCTGAGCAGTTTGATTCAGTTTCTACACTTAATATCGGTGTGGTGCTCGATCCAGAAGACATCTATGGTCCTGCTGCACTCGAGGATATGGAGCGATTACAATCAGGTGTCCCCTCAGCATTTTCTTATGAGGATGGAAAGAGAAAATGGTTAATCGAGGATGCTATACATCATAAAATATCTACGATTGATGGTCGAGAGGTCATAGGAACGTCCTTTGCTTCACTTGATACAGTGAGTTTACGAGCCGTAACAGGCGCAAAAAATATTAGGTTTGATATTGCAAGTGAGACCTCTTCTTTTAGAAACACACAAGATAAGGCTGCGGCCGAAATCATTGTATCCATCACGGGAAGTCACGCTGGGGTAGAGCGTACTCGCAAACTAGCCATTGAGTTTCCTAAAGGTCAGTCTGCGCTAACCGGACTGTGTTCAAGCTTATTACTGAATGAGTTTATTAAAAAATGGCAGTCAGACGATCAGGCGACATTATACACACCCGAGAGTTTGGGGATAAAGCCAGCAGAATTTTTGGATTTGCTTGTGGATTTTGGTGCAAGGATCGTTGAACTGTAATGTTAATGAGAACTTGATGGTGTGGCCACAGCCGAGAAAAATAAAGTGACTTATTATCTTTACGATTGATATAACCGTAAAGATAATTTAATAAAAATAAAACAGTAAATGTTTAATGATTAATCTGATTATTCGAATTCAAGTTGATTACGGCGCTGAGGGTTATATTTAGCATAGTCTGTTTACTGATGCAAAAGACCTTATTAAATGGTGCGAGAGCGTGCCTTCCATAGATATTATAGAGTATGATCGATATAAACTTCTTAAGGGAAGTGAGCTGAAATTTATACCTTCGAATGTGGCCAAAACGTAATGCTAAGTTCCTCAAAGTCTATTGATTTTGAAAGAAATAGTATTTTATGAATTGAACTCATCTATGTTAAAATAACTGCAAATATTATTTCATATACTCAAAAAAGCTGTTTACTACAAAGATGAATACGCCACCCTAGTTGTACCCCTCCTCAGTAAATAATTGCTCCCTATAGCAATTTCTATCATAGAGCGTCTTACGCTTTTCCCTGTGCACACGCACTGCTTTAATGTTTGTATCCATAATCGATTTATCTATTGAGTCATTAAGAGCAAGCTACTAAAGGCAAGTTATGACAATAATTCGCTAAATATGATGGTTCACATTTTCACATTTCTTATTTAATGGGCGTTATGCCTAGCTGAAAATGTGTCAGACCTTTTATTTTAGATATCACGATTATTGACAGACTAAAGCAGTTCCCAAAAACTGAGTTAAACATGTTGAGTACTATTAAAGAACATTGGTTATCTAATGTTAGAGGCGATGTCCTAGCTGGTATGGTCGTCGCTTTAGCCCTTATCCCTGAAGCCATTGCTTTTTCTATTATTGCTGGTGTTGATCCCCAAGTGGGTCTTTACGCTTCGTTCTGTATTGCTGTAGTGATTGCTTTTGTCGGTGGGCGTCCGGCGATGATTTCAGCCGCAACCGGCGCGATGGCATTACTCATGGTCACGCTGGTTAGGGAGCATGGTTTGCAATATTTACTAGCAGCCAGTGTATTGACAGGCGTTATACAGATTATCTTTGGCTTTTTAAAGCTGGGTAATTTGATGAAGTATGTTTCGCAATCTGTCATCCTTGGCTTTATTAATGCCTTGGCGATTTTGATTTTTATGTCGCAGATTCCGGAGCTGATGCCGCAAGCAGGCTCAAACCTAGTCCACGTCTATGGTCTGGTGGCGCTGGGCTTAATCATTATCTATGGTTATCCGTACATTCCCAAAATCGGTAAGATGATTCCTTCACCGCTGGTCAGTATTGTGTTGGTGACAGCGATCGCTATTTTCTTAGGTGCAGAAGCACGTACCATCAACGATATGGGACAACTGCCGGATACCTTGCCGATATTTTTGTTACCTGATATTCCTCTAAATCTAGACACCTTGCTGATTATTTTGCCGTATGCCATCAGTCTGGCGATAGTCGGCTTGCTTGAATCTATGATGACCATGACCATTGTGGATGATTTAACCGATACCAAAGGTGATCGTACGCAAGAGTGTAAAGGTCAAGGGATCGCAAATGTCGTGAGCGGTTTCTTCGGAGGTATGGCAGGCTGTGCGATGATTGGTCAATCGATCATCAACGTCAAATCAGGCGGTTATACGCGTCTCTCTACCTTAGTGGCAGGGGTGTTCCTGTTATTAATGGTTGTATTTTTAAGTGATTGGTTAAAGATCATTCCAATGGCAGCATTAGTCGCGGTAATGATTATGGTCTCAGTTGGTACGTTTAACTGGGGTTCTTTTAAAGAGCTAAAAACCAAGCCATTGCAAAGTAATATTGTTATGATTACTACTGTTGCGGTAGTGGTCGCCACTCACAACTTGGCGTATGGCGTGCTCATTGGCGTACTGTTATCAGCGCTGTTCTTTGCCAATAAGATTGAACGCTATATGAGCGTGCATACCCACATGGATGAAGCAGAGCGAACGCGTTATTATCAAGTTGATGGGCAAGTTTTTTTCTCATCAGCAGAGCGTATGACTGAATCCTTTGATATTAAAGAGTCCGTCTCTAAAGTGATCATTGATGTGTCGCGAGCGCACTTTTGGGATGTGACAGCAGTCGCTGCCATAGACAAAGTTATTATCAAATTTCGCCGTGAAGGGACTGACGTTGAGCTTGTCGGTCTCAATGAAGCGAGCCAAGCGATGATAGAGAGCTTTGGTGTGCATGAAAAATCGGATGCTGAGCAAAATCTAGGCGCTCATTGATCATATTCAATTAATAGTCATGTCAGGTTACTGACTATGCCGTATTAATAAACGCAAAAAAGCCGAGATATACTCGGCTTTTTTTATTTGTAGTTACGAATACCTGAGGCCTATTATCTAGGCTCAGTATTTCCTTGAGAGTTTAGTCATTTTCAAGGAAAGAACGTAGGTGCTCAGAACGTGAAGGATGACGCAGTTTACGCAAGGCTTTTGCCTCAATCTGACGAATACGCTCACGCGTCACATCGAACTGCTTACCGACTTCTTCCAAAGTATGATCGGTTGGCATATCAATACCGAAGCGCATTTTTAGCACACGTGCTTCACGCTCAGTCAGATTGCCCAGCACATCACGAGTCGCTTCACGCAGACCAGCTGCCGTTGCATCGTCAACAGGGCTTGAGATAGTGCCATCTTCGATGAAATCGCCTAGATGCGAGTCTTCATCATCACCAATAGGTGTCTCCATAGAGATAGGTTCTTTGGCAATTTTTAGCACTTTACGGACTTTAACTTCGTCCATTTCTAAACGTTCGCCCAATTCCTCAGGCGTTGGCTCGCGTCCCATTTCTTGTAGCAACTGACGTGAGACACGGTTAATTTTGTTGATCGTCTCAATCATATGCACAGGGATACGAATCGTACGTGCTTGGTCAGCGATAGAACGAGTAATCGCCTGACGAATCCACCATGTGGCATAGGTTGAGAATTTATAACCACGGCGATATTCAAATTTATCCACCGCTTTCATCAGACCGATGTTACCTTCTTGGATCAGATCCAAGAACTGTAGGCCACGGTTGGTGTATTTTTTGGCGATAGAGATAACCAGACGTAGGTTGGCTTCAACCATTTCTTTCTTCGCGCGGCGTGCTTTTGCTTCACCAACCGCCATACGGCGTGCCACATCTTTCATATCGTGAATTTGCATATCGAGCTGTTGCTCGTAATCACGAATTCTGCGTTGTAATAAAATAACATCGTCGGTGACTTTTTCTAGCGTACCAGCAAACGCAGGCTTGCCCTTGATACGCTCAATCAGCCAATCGACATTGGTTTCGTTGCTTGGAAAGGTCTTACGAAATTCTTCACGCGGCATACGTCCACGGCGAATGACCAAACGCATGATTTGACGCTCTTGCTTACGCACGTCATCATAGACATCATGCATGATGGCCATGACTTGATCTGATAAGCGGTTGTTGAGCTTCAACATCATAAAGCGCTCTGCTAGCAGGGCATAAGCTGTATCAGCTTGTACGCTACCACGGCCATAATCTAATAAGGCTTGCTTGGCTTTGATAAATAGATTTTCGATTTCTTCTAAACGCAAGCGCACTTCTTCTGGATCGATACCACTGGTTTCTTCTTCGGCTTCTTCTTCAACGTTGTCTTCATCCTCGTCATCATCATCTAACGCAAGCGCTTTGGCTTTTGTCTTGATGATCGGCGGATTTTCTTTTTCTTCTTTAATTCTTTCTCTTTCTTCTTTCGCGGCTTCTTTGGCTTCTTGCGCTGCGATTTTATCTGCTTCGGTTTCAGGATCTAAAAATCCAGTAATGACGTCAGACAGTTTCTTTTCGCCATCTTGTACTTTTTGGTACTCATCAAGGACGAACTGTACCGTACCCGGCCAGTAAGACATGGCATGCTGCACGTCACGAATGCCTTCTTCGATACGCTTGGCAATGGCAATCTCACCTTCGCGGGTGAGTAGGTCAACGGTACCCATTTCACGCATATACATACGCACAGGGTCAGTGGTACGACCTGGTTCAGTCTCAACAGAAGCTAGTACGGCCGCTGCCTCATCCGCTGCCATGTCGTCATCACTTGAATCGTCGTTCATCAAGATGTCATCGGCATCGGGGGCTGATTCAAAGATTTTAATACCAACGTCGGTCAGCATTTGCACAATATCTTCGATCTGATCGCTTTCGGTAATAGAGTCGGGCAGTTGGTCATTCACCTCAGCATAGGTTAGATACCCTTGCTCTTTACCCATTTGGATTAAGGTGGCCAGTTGAGATGTGGACTTGGAAACTGACTTATCGTTCATAAATACTCGCTTACTTGCATCGGACATTTTTATATTGTGACTCGCTATCGCTGGCTGGGTGCGTTGATCTTATCAATCGATTGATCAAAATATGGCGTAGAGGTCGTCAGTAATATCAAAAATGAGTTGATATGAATAAAGGCTCAAAACACTACAATAACAATGCTAAAAAACAGCTAAAAATTAGAAAAGCTAAAAAGACTGCAAAATGGTATCTAAAAGCTGATACGTAAAAATAATACCTAAAATTTGTGCTTAACGATGCATGCTCACAATCGTTCACCAAGCAGTGCTGTCAATATACAGCGACACAGTTTAACACAGACCACAGTCGTCAAGCACGAGGTAGTAGTATCTACCGACCATTTTTTACTGATTATTTGCTGTCAGTCAAAGGATTCAGGAGCGGCTCATGCTACTGGGTATAATCATTAATAGTGGGGGCAGCAGTGATGCTTTTAAAGGGCGTGCGCTGCAAAAGAAAAAACAAGGCCACAGATTATGATTGTACCGTGACCATCTGCGCTGATTGCTCCGCTTGCTGCGCGCGTAACCAATCGTTCAATAGCTGCGATTGTTTACGGACAATCGCCAGTTTAATATGATCGGGATTTTTTATCAGCTCTTGCATCTTTTTTTGTAGATGCAGTTTGAGCAGTTGCATCACCAAATTGTCAATCATCTCATCAAGGCTCAAAATATTTCTTGCAGTCAACGTTTTATAAAATCCGCCCCAGCTGCGACTAAGGGTTTCTTGGGTCATTGGTTTGACATTCGATAATATAAAATGTGCCGCAGCGTTGGCATCTTTTGGTAGATAATTGAGGCAACGTTTGATGGTGCCAACAATATCAATCAAGGCGCTGTCTTGTAAATCTTCCCAAGCAACTGGGCGCAAAATGTCGGGTGTGACTTTTTGTTTAATATGTGCCGGCAAGTGTAAGTCATTGATGCCTGCTTGCCGCCAAATCGATTCAATAGGATCGTCTGTCAATGCACGCGGCTGAAACAAAAAACAAAGCTGCAACTGCTGGCTGATGGTCATATCTCCATCAAAATCGAGCAGCGCATCTTTGGCCTCAACGTTCTGACTGCGTTTGCCACCAAGCTTTTGATAAATATCATTATTGAGCAAATAACGAAAACTGCTGCCTTTAGGTAAGGCGGTGGTCAAAGCGCGCACTTGTGACATCAGCTTGGCTTTGCCTTCTGCCAGTCTTAGATCGTAACGCTCACTCAAGTACGCAAAAATATACTGTGACAGTGGCATGGCATTAGCGATCTGCTCATGCATGGCATCGCTGCCCTGACTTTTGATAAACGTATCAGGATCATGGTTGTTTGGTAATGTCAAAAACCGCAGTTCTTTGTCATCGGCCAGCACAGGGAGCGCAATTTCAAGCGTACGCCAAGCGGCTTTTTGTCCTGCGCTATCGCCATCGAAACTCAAGGTCAAAGTCGGGTTAAGCGTCAATAATCGCGATATTTGGCTCTCGTTAATCGCAGTACCCATAGAGGCGATTGCCCCGTAGATGCCCGCTTGATAAAGGGCAATTACATCCATATAACCTTCGACTACCAGCCAGCTATTGGCGCGCTGCTGGCGTGACTCATAATAGCCATACAGCACATGCTGCTTATGAAACACTGGCGAGTCTGAGGAGTTGATGTACTTGGGTTTTACCTCATCATCAAGCGCCCGCCCACCAAAACCAATGGTGCGACCTTGATTGTCTCGAATGGGAAAAATCACTCGGTCACGTAGCAGATCGTAATCGCGTCCAGACTCTGAGCTACGTACCAAACCGAGCGCCTTTAGGCCTGCGATATCTTGCGGGAACTGATGCTCAAGGTGCTGCCAGCCAAACGGTGCATAGCCCAAGCCAAAAGTCTCAAAAATCTCTTCAGTAACACCGCGTGACAAAAAATAATGCTTGGCGTGAGGATGGATGGTGAGATTGCGTTGATAGAATTGCTGTATTTGTTCTAATAGCTCGTACAGATTGCCATCTTCATCAGCATGGTTATTCATACTGTGCGGATCTGTGTTCTCATCGGTATTTGTCAGCCACAGGGGCGGATACCCATTGTCACTACTGTTACTACTATCGTTACTGCCGCTTTGATAGTCTGAACCATACGAGTCGGTTAGATAAGGCGCTGAATCATAAGCGTCTAGTGGTGGATAATTGTCATAGCTATTGTCGTCATTATAGGGAGGTGAGTCTGTATACGCTTGTGGATTCTGATTTATCTCGTTCTGATCTATGTTGCTGTGATTGGCATTGCTGTGAGCTATAGTTGGACTAGGCAGAGGCGGCGGTGCAACAGGTTTGGGTGCACTGCGTTGGTAACTGACGTTTTGCTGTTCTTCTTTTGGCACTTCAATGCCAGTCTGCTTTGATAACTCATTGACCGCTTCGATAAACGTTAAGTTTTCATAATCACGCAAAAAGCTGATGGCATTGCCACCGACACTACAGCCAAAACAATGATAGATGTTTTTTTGTGGATTGACATAAAACGACGGTGACTTTTCACCATGAAACGGGCAGCAGCCCTTGTACTCATTTCCCGCACGTTTAAGCGTGGTATGACGCCCAATAATACTGATTAAATCAGCTTGGCTATTTAATTGCTCGAGGATATGGTTGGGGATGCTCATACAAAAAACAGTTTACCATAGGTCAATTATGTTGGGGGACAGAATAGAGACAGAAAAATAAGGCCAACAGAGCGTTGACCTTATTATTTACGGCGTGCAATAGACGGTGTAAAGTCCATTAATATGATTGAATCTGAGTTAATTAATCATCATTCATATCGGTATCAGATGGGGTGAGCAAGATGCTATCACGGTCAGATTCAGGCAACGTCGTGCGGCGCGTTGGGTTGATGTTTTGTGGGTCAACGTTGGCTTCTCTAGCCGTAGAGCCAGTGCTTGATTGGCTAGTGATTCTTTCCGCTGACGCTTCAGGCAGACCTAAACCAATATTGAGACCAGTATTAGGTGCTATAAAGCTATTGGCTGCAGGCGCAGTAGTCGGTGCAACATTCGTGCTAGGCAATCTTAATTGACCGGCGTTACGAATCATTTGTGTCTTGGTTGCGCCGTTGTACTCACCAGTCGCAACCGACGTGTCTTCTACGCTTGAGCGCCCGAGCTTACCAAAGGTGATTCTATTGAGCCAAGAGCTATCACGTTTGGTACTCAGTTTTACGCTACCGTTACTGGTCAACATGTTTGGATAGTTAATCTGCAATAGTGTTTTATACTTTTGTGCCAAGTCTGTTAGACCCAGTTTTTCATGGCTATAGGCGAGGACAGCGAGAGCATCAGGGATGGATTCGCTCAGTGGATAGTACTGAAATACCCATTTGGCACGGTTTGCAGCGGCAACATAAGCTTCACGCTCGATGTACCAATTGGCTGCGCTCATCTCGCTTTCGGCAAACTGGTTGTAAATAAAAGTCATGCGCTGAGCAGCATCTGGTGTATAAGGGCTGTTAGGATATTTATTAATAAGTTCTTGGAAATTGGCAAAGGCAATTCGTAAATAGGCCGTATCACGCTCAGCTTGGTTTAATTTAAACAGTTTCAAGCCTTCAGACGACCCTTCCATATTGGCCACACCGCGCACATAATAGGCGTAACTGACTTGCGGATTAGAAGGGTAAAGGCTAATAAATTGCTCAGCGCTGGCAGCAGCGGTTTCAAATTTGCCACTGGCGTATTGGGCATACATCATATCGAGCAGGGCTTGTTCAGCATACTGTCCAGTAGGATAAAAAGTGCGTAGATTGGTCAGATCTTCGATGGCTTGTGTATAGCGACCTTTATCAATCTGGGCGATGGCGTCGTTATAGTAGCCTTGCTCTGACTTTTCGGCAGTTTCCACCGCATCGACATCTTTACCGCCAGTCAGATTACTAAAAGTCTGACAGCCCACTAGATTTATGCTTAACGCCAGTAGGGTGATAGAGGACAGTTTGATAAATGTATTGCCAACAGCTTGCATACTTCTTCTCCGACACAAGTCGCATAATAGCAGCAGCGCTATTATGCTGTATATTAATAATAAAAAATGATGCTTATGGCATCAGATAACTGTCTACTGCTAATAAAATATCGTTATTTTAAAAATGTAGTGCCATAGCATACAGTAAAATATGGCTATACTTTATAGAATAACGTTTGCTTCGTCTATTTTTTCGCCATCTATATTGTAGTTAGGATGGGTTAAACACGCATAAATAACTTATTTCAGCTTGGCATTTTAGCATGGGCGGCTGTTGTGAGCGATATCGAATGTCGCTGGTATTGGCAAATATACAGTAAATTACAGCAATGTCATGTTTTAGAGAGTTAGGGTTTGACGTTTGGCGCAGCGCTTTATCATCAAAAAACGACAGATAACGGACACCTTCTATAGGGCTTAAGCGCTCGGCATGATACACTAGCGCGATATTGCCTTCGTTTTTTTGCCGACGATTATTTTTATAATACGCCATGAATCAGCGAACGGCAGTCTTTTTTTATAATACTATTTTTTGAAGTTGCCCTTTAAACTTGCCTTACAAAATTCTGTTCGAAACTTCACCCTGTATAAATCCGCTATGAATAATAATACTATGACCACCAATTTAACACCGAATCAATCGCTAGATACTGATTCATCAGCACAAGAGTCACCAATGCCAAATGACGTTTTAAATAATAATGAGTTACCTGACGACAATCAGCCAGCGCTCGATGAACAAGCATATGACGATGTCCGTTCAAAAGAAGCGGTGTCAAAAGCTGCGATGCTAAAAGAGAGTGATGAGTTTGACGAAAATACAGTCGACGATGTTGATGAAGATGGTGAGGACATTGCTGATAGTGACGATGATGAAGTATCCATCGCTGGTCAAGCAGTGCCAGTGGTTATTGATATGACGCATACAGTCACAGAAGATCAGGCAGGTCTGCGTATCGATAAATTAGCCTCATTAGTATTCACGGATTTTTCGCGGGTTCAGTTACAAGGCTGGATCAGTGACGGTAGCTTGCTTTACAACGGCAGTGTGCAACGACCAAAAGTTCGCGTCAAGGCCGATGATGTTTTGCATTTATCCACGACGTTACAACAGCATAGTGGAGATCAGCCAGAAGATATAGCGATTGAAGTGGTCTATGAAGACGATGAAGTATTGGTGATTAACAAGCCAGTCGGCATGGTGGTTCATCCTGGCGCTGGCAATCAGACAGGCACTTTGGTCAATGCGTTACTGTATCACTATCCACAGCAGCACCATCTGCCGCGTGCAGGTCTAGTACACCGGATTGATAAAGACACCTCTGGGCTGTTGTTGATTGGTAAAACCAAGCCTGCCCAAATGGCATTGATGGAGCAATTAAAAGACAAGTCAGTCTATCGCCACTATCAGTGTGTGGTGGCAGGCGATCAGGCAAGCTTGATGCGCCATCGCCGTATCGATGCACCGATTGGTCGTCATCGCACCCAGCGTACCAAAATGACGGTCATGACGGCAGGACGTGAGGCGGTCACGCATTTGCTAAACGTCACTCCCCTTAATGGCAATTACTGTTTATTAGATGTGGGACTTGAAACTGGGCGAACCCATCAAATCCGTGTGCATTTAAGTCATATTACTTATCCGATAGTCGGTGACCGTATCTATGGTGGTCGTCGCCAATTACGTTCAGGTCTAACAGAAGCACAGCGCCAAGCGATCAGTAACTTTCCGCGTCAAGCCTTGCATGCTTATACATTGGGCTTTGTTCATCCAACGACTGGTGAAGATATTGAAGTCACCACACCACTGCCTGAAGATATGCAGCAACTAATTGCAGTGCTAAGCGACGGTTACGATGACGAATCCTTAATAGGGTAGATCAGCCATGATTAACACACTTCCTATGACATTGCTTGCGCACATTGATGATGTGGCTGTTTTTCAAACGGCGGCTTTCATCAGTGATGATATTAATGAGCCTAATGCAAAAAATAATCAGTTAATACCCCAAAGTCAGGCCAATTATGGGACGCTAAATTTGGGTTTGCATGTCAATGATGAGGCGGCACAAGTATTGAACAACCGCATGCGTCTGCTGGCTGCCATCAATGAAAAATTAGCGCACTTGTCATTAGAGAGTAAACCGCCTTTATGGATTAAAAGCTTGCATTGGGTCAATCAAATTCACGGTAAGCAGATTCATGATATTGAAGGCACCACGCTGAATATGAAACCCATGGCTGCTGATGCGATGATCAGTCAACAAGAAGGTCTTGGACTTGCGATAATGACGGCAGATTGTGTGCCCATTGTCTTATACCAACCAGCAAGCGGTCAGATAGCAGCGATTCATGCAGGTTGGCAAGGGCTGGCATGCGGCGTGATACAATCGACTGTCCAGCGCTTTACCGAATCTGGGCCTATTAAGGCTTGGATAGGCGTTTGTATCAGTCAAGACAATTATGAAGTTGGCACGCATGTCCGCGCCCAGCTACTCAAAGGTTGTATAGAAAATAAATCATTGACCCTAGACGGCATCGACAGTTTCAATCGGCTGTATGTAGTAAATTCTGATACGGCTTTGAACCATGATGATAATGCTCAGCATTTACATAAGACAGTTGATAAACCATCAAGTTATGCTACAGTGACATCGGAAAAAATTAAGCTAAACTTACCAAAATTAGCCGCAGACCAGTTAAGCGCCGCTGGTGTGATGTTAGACAATGCATCACTCATAAGCTGTAGTTATGCTGATGAACACTATTATTCTTATCGGCGTCAGACGCATTTGCAGCAGCCAGCAACAGGGCGTATGGCACTGGTTATCGTGCGCGGTGTTTCTGCATAAGAATTCGCTATTGACCAGCGGGAAATATCACCCGCGATTCATTCTTCATTTTTGTTACCGTTATTCAACCATTTACAGCCATTATTAGAGTTTGTATGAATATATCTGCCAAATCGTCTTTAACGCCCACTGATAATATCCCTAATGTGTCCATTGCCGTTATTTTTCATAGCAATTATGGTCATACGAAACGTGTTGCCGAAGCCATCGTCCAAGGTGCTCATCAGCAACTTCCAAAATCACAGGCCAAAGCCGTTGATGTTCACGATGTTGATTGGGAATATTTGGATCAGGCCGACTTGTTGGTTTTCGGTAGTGCTGTATATATGGGTAGCGTAACTGCTGAATTTAAGACTTTTATGGATGAGACGTCCAAGCGTTGGTATCAGCGCACATGGGAAGGTAAATGGGCAGCTGCTTTTGCCAACTCTGGTGGTCTAAGCGGTGATAAGCTGGCGGTATTACAGCAGATTTCTCTCTATGCGATGCAGCATGGCATGAACTGGATAGGATTACCGTTGATGCCAACGGGTCATGAGCCGCATGATTTAAACCGTCTATCCAGTTTTTTGGGTTTGATGACGCAGTCGCTTGATGGGCCACCCGAAGAAACGCCAGGATCTGGCGATATCGATACGGCCATTTGGTTTGGGGATCATCTTGCTAAAACCATTATCAAGCATCAACCGGCTGTATTAAGAGGCTAAAAACGAGTATTAAATCACTAAAAATTGTTTATGGAACGGCAAAAACAGACATCAAATCGATGTCTGTTTTTTTATCTTATGGCGCAGTATTTTGATTGATAACTATTGGTGCGGGATGGGCTGTAACAGGAATGGGGCTTTCAACAAATTGAAATGATTGGCAACCTGTAGATAACAGTGCTGTTGTCAATAAATAGACGAAGGTTAATAACTTCATAATGGTATCTCAGGAGGCACTTGACGGCATTAGGGCATGTTTAACACTTTATTCATGCATAAAACTTATGAGTTAAAGCGTCTATTGAGAGCCCGAAGACCATACTGGAGAGCGGATAACACCTTGTCCAGATTTACCAAACGATTCGCCACCGTTAAGTGATTTGATGGTCAGAACGCCTTTACCGCCTTGCTTAGAGGCGTATACCACACGCTTGCCGTTGGGAGAAAAGCTGGGTGCTTCATCGATACCTGTATTGCCTAAATTGGCAGTTACTGCACCGCTACTATTCATGATGGCGGCTGAGCGACCACTTAAAAAAGCAATTTGTGAGCCATCGCTACTAAACTGCGGGCTGGTGGCATAGCCGCTATTGGATACCTTGGTCGTACGTCCTGAGCCAAACTCGTAACGATAAATTTGTGGTTTATTGAATCCTGCTCGATCACTAACGAACACAAAGGATTTACCGTCAGGGGCATAGCTTGGCTGTACTTCACTACTGGGCCAGCTGGTGATTTTTCTAGGTTGGCCACCGCTGGCGCTCATCTCATAAATATCAGCACTGCCTTCAAAGCTGCTGGAAAACAGGATCTTGCTGCCATCAGGTGAGAATGAAGGACTCAAGTTATTTCCAGCAAAAGGCGTCAAAGATGTGGCACCGCCACCGCTAACATTTTGTACATAGATAACAGGGTATGATTTATCACGTTGTACTGAATAGGCAATACGGTTACCGTCTGGTGACCATGTTGGCGAGAAGATAGAGCCTGCCACCTCAGTAATGGTTTTGGCATTTTCGCCATCAGCATCCATCACTTTGAGGCGTGATACTTTCTCTTTGCCAACGCCAGTTTCTTCTATATAAGCAATACGTCCCGAAAAGTCACCTGGAATACCCGTAATCAACTCATATACTTTGTCGGAGATGACATGACCTGCATAACGCATGCTTTCTGTATTATTGTCAGCCGTCAAGCTTTGCTTGCCCTCGATAACTCGACCAGATTTGACATCAATCACTTCATAGTCGGTCACTATTTTGCCGCGATTACTGCGCGTGCTACCAACGACCAGATAAGGAATTCCCATACTTTGCCAAACGGGGAGAGTGCCTGCCAACTCACTGCTACTACGTGGTTGCTGTGGTAGGTTTTGGCTGGTGACGGTTAGCTCTGTTTTGCTTAAATTGTTTAAGATAATAGGCGATAAAACAGAGTCACCAGCGAACGGTACAAAAGCGACTTGGTTCTTTTGCACAGGAATGTCGTAATCCAGTTCTAAGACAACAGGCGCTGCAAACAAGCTAGGAGAAGCAAGAAGAGCTGTGGCACTACCAAGCAAAGCGATGAATAGTTTCTTTTGAGTATGCATGATTTGGTTGAGCTCCTAAAATGGTGTGATATAAGCCGTTTAATATAACATTATCAATAATATAAGGCGTGAGCAACTGATTAATTACTGCCTCTAAACTGTACGGTAAAAGTGGGGTATTTTGGGTCGTCAGCATCGATCGGTAGTCTGCCAGTCTCTAATACCGCTTGTTTGGCTGCTTCATTGACAGCGCTATCAGGTCCTGAAGCAGAGACATTGATGATATTGCCGCTGGCATTGACAGTGATGGTTAAAGTAGCGCTTTGAGTCGAGCCTTTAGCAGCGGTAGGCGGATTGTAGTTGCGTTTGATTAGGCCAATAATTTCACTATTGCTGGCACCGCTATTGCCACTTGCAGCAGATCGGCTGCCTTTCGAAGGGCTAGTCGTGGCTGTGTCGCCAGAAATACTAGACTGACCATCGGATAGGCTAAAGCTTTTACCCGAGCTACCAGTGGTTATTTCTATATTACGATCATTCGCGCTAGGACGGGTAATCTTAGGAGGATTGTTTTGTTTACTACGGAAATCTCCAAGCCTTTGCTGCTCTTCTATGCGCTGTTCTCTTTTGTCTTGCTCAATTTGATCATGCTCTTCTATTACGGATTCATCTAGTTGTGCTGCCCACTCAGCCATTCGCTGCTCATATTCTTGATTTTGCTCCAGTAAGCGTTGATGCTGTTCTTCGCTCATAAGCATAGGGCGACTGGCAGGTTCGTCAGAGCGTGTAAAAACAGGCACGCGCTGAGAGTTTGGTTGGCTGGGGTTTTGGCTACTAACGCTACCATCAGAGGTTTGGGCTTGCACCGCACTTGCCGTGCTGCTTTCAGCTTGCATGGCACTGGCCGCTGCTGCACGATTGGCCAAGATTTGTCCTTGCATTTCAGCAAGTTGCTCAGGTGAGACCATGACAGTCTCGATATTGCCGATGGGTGTCGTTTCAGTGTTGTAATAGCTATAAACGAGTAACCCAATCACCAAGCCGTGTGCTAGCAAACTGAGTAACGTCGGCAACGTTAATCCATTGCCCTCAGGTTGGGTCGGCACGTAGACGGTAGGAGCATTATGCATGATAAGGGTACTCAATTACAACGATGGTGTGGGCAAAGGAGCGCCTGTTAATAGACCAACCTTTTGAATGCCTGCTTGTTGTAAGGTTGCCATGAGGGTCATGATGGCACCATACTGATTGTTTTGGTCAGCATTAATCATGACTTGTAAAGGCTGAGCACCCGCATCGCTACTTTGGGTTTGTAGCGTGGTTAAGGTGTCAATCAATTCTGGCTCACTCATTGGCAAGTCGACATTATCTTCATAACTGATAAAAATCTCACCGCTATCGGTCAATGAGACGATGACTGGCAGCTGGCTTTGGCTCATGGTATTGGTCTGCTCTTTTGGCAAATCAACATCGACGCCCGTAATCAGCATCGGGGCGGTGACCATAAATATCACGAGCAGTACCAACATGACGTCGATATAAGGAACGACGTTCATCTCCGCATTTAATGCCTTTTTTTCACGGCGATAGGGACTTTGTTTCATAGCCCTTTAACCTGATTGGCATTGATTTGAGTTTCTCTATTAATAATGTTTTCTGCGCTGGTCTCACGCTGGAGCATACCGGTCATCTCATCGCAGAACAATGCACGAGAGTCATACAGAAGGCTAGATTTGGCGGTAAAATGATTGTAAGCCAGTACCGCAGGAATAGCCGCAAACAAACCCATGGCGGTTGCAATTAGGGCTTCAGCGATACCCGGAGCGACAGACGCCAGCGTTGCTTGCTCCGTTTGAGACAGTCCCAAAAAAGCATTCATGATGCCCCAAACGGTGCCAAACAAGCCGATGTAAGGCGCAACTGAGCCGATACTTGCTAGTGTTGTCAGTCCTGACTCCAATAATTGCTGCTGACGTCCTAGACCGACTCGCAGCTTGCGCTCCACACCATCGATGATGTCATCTTTGGGTTGGCGTTTTTTATGCATTCGCAGATATTCAGAAAACCCAACATAAAAAATCTGCTCAAGTCCTTGGCGTTCAGGCGAGCCTTGTACACCTTGATAAAGTTTGGCCAAATCTTCACCCGACCAAAACCACGTCTCAAACTGTTGATCAAAGTTTTTGGCCGTACCGAGCCGCGCACTCATACGAAAAATAATCACCCAGCTAAGCAAGGAAGCCAATAACAATAATGCCATCACAATCTGAACTAAGAGGCTGGCTTGGGTAATAAGGTCGATAATGTTTAAGGATTCAGGCATGTATAAGACTCATGAATAATGGATAATCACTGGTATGGCGCGACATAAAAACCAGATAAGAGCGGTGCTAGGGCATGTCATCAATTAGCATATTTATATTAGGGGCTTAGTGTACTGTTAAATACAGAAAATATCATTTATTAAAGTGTTAAATATCAAATAGGATCGTTGCGATTTATATTGTTGATTCTATATCGCTGACTGAATGGTTTAATAAGAAAACAATTCAGTCAGTATCACTGTTCTGTGACAGTCAATCGACTATCGCTGAGATATCGTTAGGCTAATACTGATTGAGCCAGTATGAATAATACATTTATACCCATGCGACACTGGTAATGATTGAATTTATACCGTAATTTCTCTAAAATGTTGCACTTTGTTACCCCTGCCGTTTGATAATGACGTCGCAATTTTTTGCTGGCGTCATCTCTATTTTTGGCAGCAATAAATTTGTTCTTTCACTAGCAAGCTGGGCGCGATACTTATGAATGCAATTGAACGCTATTTTGGGATTAATGGTGAAAACACCACGATCAAAACGGAAATCCTTGCCGGTATTACCACCTTTTTGACCATGGCTTATATCATCTTTGTAAACCCAAACGTATTGGCTGAAGCTGGTATGGATAAAGGGGCTGTGTTTGTTGCCACCTGCTTAGCTGCCGCAATAGGCTGCTTTATCATGGGTATTTATGCCAGACTGCCTGTGGCGTTGGCACCGGGCATGGGTTTGAATGCTTTTTTTACTTATGGCGTTGTACTAGGCATGGGTTATGCATGGCAAACGGCACTAGGGGCGGTTTTCCTTTCAGGTTGTTTGTTTATCATTTTGAGCTTATTTAAAATTCGTGAATGGATTATCAATGCCATTCCAACCAGTCTCAAGCAAGGTATTGTGGCAGGTATTGGTGCATTCTTAGCATTTATCGCACTGCAAAGCTCTGGCATTATTATTGGTCGTGATGCAACATTGGTAATGCTGGGTGATATGAGTTCATTTGCGCCTATGATGGCCGCTTTGGGTTTCTTTATTATTATCGGTTTGGTTTATAAAAAAGTGCCAGGTGCTGTCACGATTGGTATTTTAATCATTACGTTGATTAGCTTGTTTACAGGTCACACCCAATTTGCTGGCATTATGTCTGCGCCGCCATCTATCGCACCGACGCTCATGCAGCTTGATATTGCAGGTGCATTCGACGTTGGTATGATCAGCGTTATCTTCGCCTTTTTATTCGTTGATTTATTTGATACGACGGGCAGCCTAGTAGGCATCGCCAGTAAAGCGGGTCTAATCGATAAAAATGGCAATATTCCCAATATGGACAAGGCATTACTGGCTGACTCAACGGCCACGGTTACGGGTGCTATGCTGGGTACGTCATCGACGACCAGTTATATCGAAAGTGCTTCTGGTGTTGCTTCTGGTGGCCGTACAGGTCTGATGGCTGTGACGGTCGGCGTATTGTTCGTATTGAGTATTTTCTTTGCGCCTTTGGCTGGTATGATTCCGGCTTACGCCACGGCAGGGGCAATTTTCTATGTGTCTGTACTGATGCTATTTACCTTAAAAGACATCAACTGGGAAGACTTAACAGAAGCCGCGCCAGTGGCTGTGGTGCTATTACTAACGCCACTTACCTATTCTATCGCTGATGGTATTGCGCTTGGGTTTATTACCTTTACCGCAGTAAAGCTGATGACTGGTAAATTCTCAGAGATTACCATTCCAGTGTGGGTTTTGACGGTCATTTTATTGGCTAAACTGGTGCTTTTGTAAGTTTTTAACGTCATTGTTCAGGCAGTTATTGCTGCTTTTAGCCCCCTTTATTGCGAAATGATGAAGGGGGTTTTTTGGCTATAGAGAATGATTAAATGACTTCTGGTTTTCTCAAGTATTTGATTTAAAAAATAATTAATTCACTATAGTAAATAGAAAAATATTACCATAGCGTCATAGTTGATAAAGTGCTTATAACTGGTTGTTTTTTAGAATGATATTAATTTGTGAAAATGGTAAATATTGTTAGTTTGAAAAATTTTTTCATGCTAACATGCCCAAGTTAAGCGCATCACCTCAATCAACGCCGTAGAGGTTTTTCTTACAGTGAATTTGCGTTATATAAGATGACAGATTTAGGCTCAGTCAAAATGATCTTTTACTTATTATTGTTTTGATCAAGCGGTAGACATATCTGACCATCACACTCCTTTCACTACTGACAAGAAGAAGGCACTAATGCCGCTTAACTGTTCGTTGTTGCCTTTGTATTGTTAACGTAGCCCGTTTAACACTCGAACGATTTATCTAAAGATTTCCAGCCTGTGCTGGATTTTCCCGTTTTGTGATGGCGCTGTTTGGTGTTTTGATTATTGCTGTGAGTATCCATTCATGACCACTATTTCAGGTAATGGTAGTCATAGTCGGTCAAGCAGAACGATCAGACTTCCTAAAGCACCATTTATTATGGTTTTTAAACGATAGTTATGGAGTTGTTATGAACCCAGTAGACCAGTTTACCCCGCAAGAGCCTATTTTATTTAATCCTGTCGATATGCTGTCACCAGAATATATCGCCCAGTCATCAAAAGAGCTGCATGCGCGTATTTCGCCATTGTATAGCGTTGATGAAGAACGCTGGTTGTCTGAATTATTACCACTTGCCAAACCTAGTGCTGAAGAGCGCGATGCTGCTGCTGAGCAAACTCGTCAATTGGTTGAACATGTACGTAATGATGGCAAAGCGGTCAAAATGGTCGACTCATTATTGCTCGAATACAGCCTTGACACTCAAGAAGGTATCTTGCTGATGAGCTTGGCAGAAGCTTTGATTCGAGTGCCAGACAACTATACGGCTGACGCGCTTATTCATGACAAAATGAGTGTGGCTGACTGGAAAAAGCACATCAAGAACGACAATGGTTTTATGGTCAATGCCTCGTCGTGGGGCATGATGATGACGGGTCGCGTCGTCAGTATTGATAGTGACACCACAGCATCAGGGTTTTTGGATCGCATGACCAAAAAGATGGGTGAACCAGTCATTCGTAGTGCGATGCAAAAAGCCATGCGTATCATGGGGCATCAGTTTGTATTGGGTGAGACCATTGAAGACGCCAACAAAAACAGCCAGCCATATCGTAATAGAGGCTATACCTATTCGTTTGATATGCTAGGCGAAGCGGCGATTACCCATAGGGACGCTGAGAAATATTTCAATGACTATTTGCATGCCATTAGAGCCACTGCCAGTATCAAAGTCAAAGAAGGCATGCCGAAGCCTTCAGTATCTATCAAATTATCAGCATTGCATCCTCGCTATGAGGCCACGCAAGAAGCCCAAGTGATGGGGTTGCTACGTCAGCGCTGCATGTTGCTTATCGAAGCGGCACGTGAAGTCAACGTTGATCTCAGTATCGATGCAGAAGAGGCCGATCGTCTTGAGATTTCTTTGAAGTTATTTGAATCTCTGTACCGTGACAATTTGACGGCCGATTGGGATGGTTTGGGTATCGTCGTACAGGGTTATTCTAAGCGCGCAATCGCTGTTTTGGCTTGGCTTGCTCGTTTGGCGACCGAAGTGGGTGACCGTATTCCAGTCCGTTTGGTAAAAGGCGCGTATTGGGACACTGAGATTAAGCTTGCTCAGCAAAAAGGTCTGTCAGGTTATCCTGTTTGGACACGTAAAGAAGGCACGGATACCGCTTATCTGGCGTGTGCGCGCTTCTTGTTATCAGATCATCTACGTGGATTGATTTGGCCGCAGTTTGCTACTCATAATGCTCATACGCTTGCCTCGATTATGACGATGAGTCAACACAGAGATTTCGAGTTTCAGCGTCTGCACGGCATGGGTGATGCGCTTTATGATCATATCCTACAAGCGTATCAAATCCCTGTACGCATCTACGCGCCAGTGGGTGCACACAAAGACTTACTGCCATATTTGGTACGCCGTTTGCTCGAAAATGGTGCCAATAGCTCGTTTGTCCATCAGCTATTAGATAAATCGTATCCAATCGATAAGCTGACGGTGCATCCTTATGACAAGCTGCTGACCAATGCTACGTTGCACAATCCAGATATTCCATTACCACTAGAAATCTATGGTGCAAGACGTGCCAGCTTTGGTCCCAATATATTTGTAGAGTCGCAATGGCTTCCGTTTAAATCGGCCATCGATAGCCATTTGCACAAAACATGGTCAGCGACTTCTGTTATTAACGGCAAGGCAATTAATGGCTATGAAGCGGATGGCGTAACCCAGCAACTTGACAGTCAAACCGTCCGTGCGCCTTGGAATCATGACGTGAGCGCAGGTGATGTCACTTATGCCAATGCCGAATTGGCGCGCCAAGCCATCGATGCCGCAGTGGTAGGACAAAGTATGTGGCAAGCAGTGCCAGTTGCCAAACGCGCGGCTATATTGCGCAAAACAGCGGATATTTTTGAAGAGAATTATGCTGAATTGATGGCGCTATGCCAAGTCGAAGCGGGCAAAACCATGCAAGACAGCATCGATGAGATCAAAGAAGCCGTTGATTTCTGTCGTTTTTATGCGGACGAAGCAGAGCGTCTCGATGAGACTGTGCATGAGTTTACAGATTTAAGTGGCAAACAATCGCGCCAAGTTTATAAAGCGCGCGGCACTTTTGTTTGTATCAGTCCGTGGAACTTCCCATTGGCCATTTATACCGGTCAAATCATGGCGGCATTGGCAGCCGGAAATACTGTCGTGGCCAAACCTGCCGAACAAACCAGTTTAATTGCCCATTTTGGGGCACAACTGATGTATCAGGCAGGCGTACCAGTAGAAGCATTGCAGCTAGTGCTTGGTGCTGGGGACGTTGGCGGTGCACTAACAGCCGCTGACAATATCGCAGGCGTTATTTTTACTGGTTCAACTCAGACCGCGCAACGTATTAATCAAAGTCTAAATGACCATGCACAAGTCAGCGGCGAGCTACCGGTATTTATCGCTGAAACTGGTGGTCAAAACGCCATGATTGTTGACTCAACCGCCTTGCCTGAGCAAGTGGTTAGAGATGCTGTATTGTCTGCCTTTGGTTCAGCGGGTCAGCGTTGTTCAGCTTGCCGCATACTATGCGTGCAAGAAGAAATGGCTGATGATTTGATTGAATTGCTGCAAGGGAATATGGCTGAACTATCGGTAGGCAATCCGCTGTATGCAGCCACGGACGTGGGGCCAGTGATTGATGGCGATGCCAAACAAGGTCTTGAAGCGCATATCGAGCGCATGAGAGTGGAGCCGACAGCGACTATTTTGGCACAAACGCCAATGAGTTCAAGCTCAGTTGTGAGTGAAGAGCAGTCTACCTTTGTATTGCCAACCGCAATTGAAGTAAAAAGCATTGAAGTCATCGGTGGTGAACATTTTGGTCCAATCTTACATGTACTGCGTTATCAAGCCCGCGATTTAGATAAGCTGATTGATGCGATTAATGGTACAGGTTTTGGTTTGACTCTAGGGATTCATAGCCGTATCGAAAATACTGCTGAGCACATCGAGCGTCGTGCTTTTGTCGGTAATACTTATATCAACCGTAACCAAATTGGCGCGGTTGTGAATGTACAGCCGTTTGGTGGTTGTGGTCTGTCTGGTACAGGTCCAAAAGCGGGTGGCCCGCACTATGTCGCCCGTTTGATGCAATTAAGTACGGAATCATCAGTAAATGAGAGGTCAGCGACTGAGCAAACACTGATGAATAGTAATACAGCAACATTAACCACCCAAACAGAAATCGCATAAGGAGTAGCAACATGGCAACTGAATTCAAAAAAAATCATGCCCAGGTTTGTGAGTCTTGGCGACTACTTGGCGCAGTGAATCGTGCTGCTTATCTACAGGCAGCCGTTACAAAACTGGCTTTGCTGACAGGTGATGCCAATAAAGCAAAGCGTCTATTCAATCATTTATTGAGTGCGGCGGCGAGCTTGGATGAGGTGCATCGCATGACTGGTGCGACTGGCGAATCCAATGATTTGTATGTCACGGGCCGTGGCAAAACCATGGTTATCGGTGGTGAGTCTGCTAGAGCAATGGCAGTACTAGGGCAACTGATTGCGGCCTTATTGACGGGCAACGAAGTGATCTTGCATTGCCCGAGCCAAGATGAGATGTGTAATGAAGCTGCAACCATACTTTATCAAGCAGGAATCAGTGATGATGTATTGAGTGTGGCTAATGACTCGCAAACCATCACGCTGTTGTATATCGACCGTCTTGCGCAAGTTGCTGTCGCTGGTAGTCGTAGCGAAGTACAGGTCATCAGTCAAGAGCTTGCCAATACTGATGGTATCTTAACGCAGGTTATCAGTGTGACAGATATGGAAGGCCTATCAGAGATGTTGACGCCTGATTATTTGCATCGCTTTGTGACTGAGCGCGTAAGAACAGTCAATACCACAGCGATCGGTGGTAATGCCAGTCTGCTTGAGCTTGGTACAGAGTAAGTATTTTAATTATAGCGCCACTTGGTTTTTATAAAAGCTAAGTGGTAGTTGGCATAAGTATAAATGCCGAATACAAACGTTTAAATATAGCCAAAAAAACCGATATCTGACTAATAATCAGATATCGGTTTTTTTGTTTGTATGAAAAATTGGTTTAAGTAAGTGGATTTATACTTACTCTGCAAAATCAATCCATACCCAACCATTTTCTAACCATTCACTTAAATCATCTGCATCAATCTCTTTGACATCTGCGCTGTACAATTTTTCTCCATTTGCCAAACGTATCAGTACAGTCATTGTCGTTTCATCAAGCCCATCGATACGCTGACCATTTGCATATAGCGTTATGCCATCATTAGTTTGGCTATAAATCAGACGATTACTGTAATCCGCTTGTAGCGTTGCACCCTCTGATAAAGCTTGCATCAGCTCATCAGTATCCAGTGTTTCTTCTGGCATGAGCGCATCATATTGACGCTTGCTAACCACCTCAGACACGGCTTGGCGAATCATATCATCTCCGCGCTCAGATTGTAGCATTTGTAATAATTGGGTTTTGATCGCATTGATACTGTCTGTTTGCAATTCACCTGATTCTTGCATGGCTTGCGGTAGTAGCATTGGAACAAATAAATCACTATCATTGGTGGCGATATCAGCGATACTATCGATAACTTGCATCAAGTTTGGACGACGACAGCCAAATGAAAAGGTTAGGCAATCATCTTGTGCAACACCAAAATGGGAGAGCTTTGGCGGGACATAAAGGACGTCACCTGCCTCTAGTATCTCATCAAAAATAATCTCACCCATATCATCAAAGAGGCGAATAGGCTCATCAGCGACAAACTCTGTATCTTTGTCACAGAATTTTCCCAATTGCCAACGTCTAGAGCCATAGCCTTGCGCTAAAAAGACATCGTAATCGTCATAATGCTTGCCGACCGAACCACCTTTAGGCGCATAGGAGACCATAATGTCATCACGTTGCCACTGCGGAATAAAGTCAAACGCTTGCCACAATTGCCCAAGCTCAGGCGACCATTGTTCAAGGTTTTGTACCAGCACTGTCCACTGTTCTGGCAAGTGCTCAAAATCAGTCTCGCTCAGCGGACTTTTTTTGAGTTGCCACTGTGCCTGACCTTCTTTCTTATTTGCTGCTTGGGTCAGCAATCGGGCGCTAGCATCTTCTTCAAGGGCAAGACCAATCATGTCGTCTGGCTCAAACATATCGATCAATTGCGGTAGACCTTGCTTGATAAGTAGGGGCTTTTTTTGCCAGTATTCAGCCAAAAACTGCTCAGGCGTAATAGAGTCGGGTAGACAAAGAGGAATAGAAGTCATTGATAAATCCATATTTTAAATGCGTATGAGATTGATAGTAAGAGATGCTTTATAGGAGAGGTTTAATAGTTTATGATTATCATCTGTGATGACTATTATTAGAGCATCCAATCACTCTTAGGAAGTTTATGAAAAAACTGCATTTTATCGTCATTATCGCTAGCATGTTTTTATTACAAGCCTGTGTTCACAAGATCGTGACAGTCCCAGTCAAAGTCGCTTATAAAACCACCAAAGGCGTGGTCAAAGGCACAGTTGCAGTGGGTAAAGCCATCATACCGGGTGATAGCGATGATGATAAAAAAGACGATTAATTTATTATTTGTCTAATATTTGATTTTTACCCGTTTGAAATAGCATAATACCTGCCGCAATCAGCCCACCGAGTAATGCTAAAGCCATGTCTTTGTGGGCATCCCAAACATCACCTTGCTGCCCGTTATAAGCTTCAGCCGCTTCTGGTGACAAAGTAGTCGCAATGCCCCATTCGATGAGCTCGTAGAGCAGACTTGATGACATATTTACCATCAGTGCGACAGCTATTAATAGTTTGGTTAATTGAATGGTAAAGATGGATTTTGTACTTTCAACCATGGCGCTAAATAGCAAAAGCCCGTAGCTAAAGTGTACGAGGCGATCATACATATTGCGCTGCCAACCAAATAACTCGTCCAAACGTATACCAAATAGTTGCTCTGTCCAATCATCATATGGCACGTACGAGTATAAATACCGCGCGCCTATAATATGAATGACTAAAAACAACGAAGCGAGCACATAAGAGCGTGCGCTAATATGCCGATAATGATAAGCGCTCAGCATCAATGCTAAAAAAAGCAACGTACCGAGCTGATGTAGCAGGTAGCTTGACCATTCTAAAGGCTCAATACTTGCCAGTACCATGACGATGAATATCGCGATAGTACTGACAGTAATAGCATTAAAGCGACTATACATTGTAAGCGCCTGCTTATTTATTTGCTATTAAAGCTTGGCAATCCACTCTTTAATCGTACGTGCTTGTTCAGCAGCATTACCGATATAGGTAGCAGGGGTCATTTCACGTAAGCGTGTTTTATCAGCATCGCTAACAGCAGACAACTCATCACTTTCCACAAACGTCAGCATGGCTTCACGAGTCATAGCATTGCCACGCGTCAAGGCTTTTAGCTTCTCATAAGGGTTTTCAACACGGTAGCGACGCATGACCGTTTGAATCGGCTCAGCCAATACTTCTTGTGCTTGATTCAAATCATCATTTAGACGCTGAGCATTCAATTCAAGTTTACTCACCCCTTTTAGGCAAGCATCAAAAGCGATCATGCTCTGAGCCAGACCAACACCAATATTACGTAATACGGTTGAGTCTGATAGGTCACGCTGCATACGCGAAATCGGTAGCTTTTCACCCAAATGTGCCAACATCGCATTAGCAACGCCTAAGTTACCTTCTGAGTTTTCAAAATCAATCGGGTTGACTTTATGCGGCATAGTAGAAGAGCCAACTTCACCGTCCTTTAGGCGTTGTTTAAAATAGCCTAAGCTAATATATTGCCAAATATCACGGTTAAAATCGATTAGTATTGTATTAAAACGCTTGACTGCATCAAACAACTCAGCGATATAATCATGTGGCTCGATTTGCGTGGTATAAGGGTTAAAGGCCAGTTCTAGACGCTGCTCAATAAACTGCTCTGCATGGCTCTGCCAATCAACATCAGGATACGCCGAAAAATGGGCGTTATAGTTACCGACTGCGCCATTGATTTTACCCAGTAGTTCCACTTGACTGATTTGCTTGATTTGGCGGGCAAGGCGGTAAGCCACGTTTGCCATCTCTTTACCAAGCGTGGTTGGGCTAGCGGTTTGACCGTGAGTGCGTGACAGCATTGGCTGGTCAGCATGAGCAATGGCCAAATCTACGATGCTATCGGTCAGTTGCTGCATTTTTGCCAATACAATTTCACGACTGTCTTTGAGCATTAGGGCATATGATAAGTTATTAATATCTTCACTGGTACAAGCAAAATGGATGAATTCTAGTGACTCAATGAGTGCATCCTGACCACGAAACTTGTCTTTGATAAAATACTCGACCGCTTTGACATCATGATTGGTTGTCGCTTCAATGTCTTTAATAGCTTGTGCATCTGCTTCACTAAAATCATCAACAATGGTATTTAAAAAGTTATTAGTCTGCGCATCAAATGCGGCTAGCTCACCGATTGCATCATTATCCGCTAATGACTGTAACCAGCGAATTTCAACGGTTACGCGAGCTTTAATCAGACCGAATTCAGAGAGATAAGGACGCAAGCTGTCGGCTTTGGACGCATAGCGACCGTCGATGGGGGATAGCGCGGTAAGGGTGGTCATAATATCGCCTTTGAATTAGCAGAGAGTGAATGAATGCTTACTACATCAGGAAAATTTTGGTCGCGCAATTATAGCAAAAGTTGACACAAAAAAGTCAGTCTTAATACCTGCATCCATTGATTATTCATTAGGAATAAGCTTAATGAAGTATTCAAGATATTATTGAATCGTTAGGCGATAGGACTTCCTGAAATTTTTCCTATAAAATAAGCAATTTATGTTTGTAACAGTATTGTTTTTATAATGTAAAAATGCTTTAATGACCTTTATGTTAGCAATCAATAGTTCACTAAATGGAAATCAATACATGAATAAATTCTTTAGCGTTTTAGTGTTAGGCTCAGCATTGGCGCTTAGCGCTTGCGGCGGTGATAGTGATAGCAGTGGAAGTAATAATGATACACCAGACCTGCCTACAAACCCAACTACTCCTACAAACCCAACTACTCCTACAAACCCAACTACTCCTACAAACCCAACTACTCCTACAAACCCAACATTAGCTACCTGTGCTTCTACAGGTACAAGCCCAGCGACTGTTAATGTGACTGTTCCTAATAATGGAAGCTGTACTTATTCAGCATCAATCGTTAATAGTGGTGCTAAAGTGACGTATAGTTGTAGTAATGGCATCCTCAATTCAGGTGGCGTAACCTCTGGAGGCGGTATCAATATAAATAACTATCAATTCCGTTGTGCTAAATAAGATCAATCATTTAAAGTTGAAAAGGTATCTACTTGAATAGTGGATACCTTTTTTTATTAAAGTAATAGGTTTATCAGTTATTAACTAAAGAATACTAATTCGCTTATGAAAGACAAAACCTTATTTTTCTTATCCATTTTGGTAGCCTTCATTTTTGGTAGCGTAGTAACATATCTGCTCATGACCAAGCAGCAGATGGATAATATTATGCAGGCAAAGCAGCAAGTGCCTGTCGCTATAGATAACCAAAGTAGCAGCAATCCAGCAAGCAATCCTTTGTCCGAAATACAGAGTGATGTAAATAATGCAGGCGCAAATTCTCTTACAAAAAATGCCAAAGGGTCAAATGTTCCTTCTACTAATGATTACTCGCAAGAGCAAGCTTTAGATATCGTCAATAAAATGCCTGACTATATGCTAGGACAGTACATTGATCGGTTTATGTCACAAGGCGCAGGCGAGGCGCTTGCGGATAAGCGACAATTTGCCCAGCGTGCAGTTGAGGAGCTATACAAGAAAAATGACAATCAACCACTCGTCGGTGAAGTTAAATTGTCACTCACGTCTTCAATGCCATCATCGTCGATGGATACCTCAAACATCGAGAAAAATGCTACTGTGTTTGCGCATCTTGACACAGCGGGGAAAGTACCTGCCAGCCCATTCGTGTTTGTCAAATGGGTAAATAATCAGACAGGACAAGTATTATTGTTTGAGAAAAAAGACATCGTTGCCAATAGCAATCAAAACTGGGTCAGTTTTAAGCCAGACGATGGTTGGACACAGGGCAGCTATGATATTCGCTTTTATCAATTCACCTCAGAGCTACAGCCTGTGGCACAATTGACTTATAATATTTACAAGGTAAATGAATAATAATCAAGTTCAAACAGAAGCCGCTGTATTAAAAACTGCGGATATACAGACGGCGATAAAGGCGAATGAACAACAAATATGGCTCATTAAAGCTGCCCATAATAAGATACGTTTTTTTGGAGAGTAATTAGGCTCTCCTTTCTTAGATAATTTGGAAATTCCAAGTAGTAGCAATATCAGTGTCGAAAGCCAAATAGCAATGATCCAGATCAGCATTTCAATCAATGCTCCTTGTGTATTCTAGAACCCACACGGGGCATCAATAGAAGCAATCACGCCACCGCCCAAACAGATTTCATCAATATAAAATACTGCTGATTGACCTGGGGTCACGGCACGCTGTGGCTCATCAAATACCACGAGCACTTCACTACCGTCATCTTTCATTGCAAACACATAGCAGGCTTGGTCAGGCTGACGATAACGAGATTTTGCCATACAGCGCAAACCATTTTCGCTAAAGACATCAACAGATGGCAAACCATCTATCCAATCAAGCTTATAAGCTTTTAGCTCGTTGCTCATCATCATAGGATGTTCGTGACCTTGACCCACGATTAAACGATTTTTATCTAAGTCTTTTGCCAGTACAAACCATGGTTCTTCTGGACGGTCTTTGACGCCGCCAATCCCGATACCACCGCGTTGACCCAAAGTGTAATACATAAGGCCATCATGAGTTCCGATGATATTGCCATCATCAGTAACAATATCGCCTTTTTGGGCGGGCAAGTACTGCTGTAAAAAATCCTTAAAGCGTCGCTCGCCAATGAAGCAAATGCCGGTAGAGTCTTTCTTCTTGGCGGTAGCCAGATCATGCTCCTCAGCGATTTGACGAACCACAGGTTTTTCAAGCTCACCGACTGGGAATAGCGTCTTAGCAATTTTATCGCCGCCAACTGCATGTAAGAAGTAACTTTGGTCTTTATTGTTATCAAGGCCGCGCAATAACTGCGCAACCTCAGTGCCATGCTCATTTTTATAATTCACACTGCGACGTGTGTAGTGTCCGGTGGCGATATAATCGGCCCCGAGTGTCAAAGCATAATCCAAAAATGCCTTAAACTTAATTTCTTTGTTGCACAAAATATCAGGATTTGGCGTACGACCCGCTTTATATTCGGCTAAGAAGTGCTCAAAAACCCGATCCCAATATTCCATGGCAAAGTTGGCTGTGTGCAACTTCATACCGATTTTATCACACACGGCTTGCGCGTCTGCTAGATCATCCATCGCTGTACAGTACTCGGTACCGTCATCTTCCTCCCAGTTCTTCATAAACAGGCCTTCAACCTTAAAACCTGCCTGCTGGAGCAGAACGGCTGATACAGAAGAATCGACCCCACCTGACATGCCAACAATCACATGCTTGGCGCTAGGATTGTCGATATCGGCAAGTGTTAAAGGGCGATGGGCGGTAAAAGAATCTGAGTTTGGTACAATGGCTGACATAGAGCGGCTCAACTATTTATACTTTGTCCAAAAGCCATAAGGGTTCTGAAAATCAATACAAAGACGAATGACAATCTTAGCAAGCTGACAGTTCCTGTTTTTCTTTTGGATTTGGTATTATGATAAAATAAGCGTCATATTATACCAGTTAATTGAAACTGGTGGCGACCCATGGCATTTTACTGTGAGCAAAACCGCTCTAAAAATTCAAATAGTGGTTTTAAATTATTTTAATCACGCCTAACGAATTTGGAATAATAATGATAAAAATTGGTCAAGGTATCGACGTTCATGCTTTTCACAATAATGGTCAGCAGCAGCAATATGTCATACTAGCGGGCGTGCCTATCGAGCACACTCACAGTTTGTTGGCGCATTCGGACGGCGATGTGGTACTACACGCGCTCGCAGATGCGCTATTGGGTGCATTGGCGCTTGGTGATATTGGTCAGCATTTCCCTGACACAGATGCCGCTCATGCAGGCTTGGACTCGCGAATATTGCTACGTTACGTTTATAGTAAAGTACAAGAAGCGGGTTATAGCCTAGGGAATGCAGATATTACCGTCATGTGCGAGCGTCCAAAACTGGCCCCTCACAGTCAAGCCATGCGTGAAAACATCGCTAGTGACTTGCAAACATCAGTGAGTCATATCAGCGTTAAAGCCACCACCACTGAAAAACTGGGTTTTACGGGTCGACAAGAGGGTATCATGGCCAATGCCGTGGTATTATTAGTGCCTAATACTGTTAATCTTTAATGCTGGCGAACCTAGCAAGGCAGCGACTAGTCAAAACAATATAAAATAGTGCTTGTAATACAGTGGCAATCGCCCCATGTATCAGCCATATCTTTACTTAATTATTTTGCAACACAAATAATATTTTAATGAACCGCTATTATCAATAGGAGCTTTTATGAGTGAGCAAACCCCAAATACCGCTGCAAATGATGTTGAACAACTGATCCGTGATCAAATCAAAGACAACAAAGTTATTATCTATATGAAAGGCACACCGCAGTTTCCGCAGTGTGGTTTTTCTGCTAAATCGATTGAGGTTCTTACCCAAATCGGTCGTCCATTTGCTTTTGTAAACATTTTAGAAAACCCAGAAATTCGTGCGACGTTGCCAAAAATCGCTAACTGGCCGACGTTTCCGCAATTATGGATTGACGGCGAATTGATGGGTGGATCGGATATTATTTTGCAGATGTATCAATCAGGTGAGCTAAAGCCATTGGTTGAAGCCAATAGCCCTGCTGCTTAATAGTTAAAATGGTTTATGGAATTGCTCTGACATTGTAATGAGTGAGTAATACATAAATAAGTTTTACGATCAACGCACAACGAACCCAAGTGGTCTTAATGGCTATTTGGGTTTTTTTATGACTTTTATACTTGATTGATTTTATAGGTTTTGACCCCATAAAGTGTTCAATATAAACAGAATGATAAGTACAATTATCAAAAAGAGAGTCTTATGAATATCGAGGAATCTGACCAGCAACAAGCGCAAAAAGAAGCCGCCGAGCAAGCAATTATCGAAAAACGTCGCGAGCGTTTAAAAAGTGGATCTTTACGTATCATTGAAATTGCGAGCAGTGAGGCAAACTCAGCACTTAAATGCATTCATCAGCTTAGTGTGGCAGGCGGTGCAACGGAAGCGACCTACATTGCCATCGAGCAGCGTATTGTCGCAGACCAAGATGCTGCGGGTGCTTATCATTTAGCATTACTGGCACAAAGCACACCAGATTTGCCGATTGATGCCCGCCAGCTTATTGAGTTGGTTGTCAATAAAGGTGATAATCAGCAGCGCTTGGCTCTGCTCAAAAACTTACCATTACCGCCAGTTGATATGATTAAAGAGCAAATTCTAGCGAGTGATGATGGCGACGCAATTGGTCAAATGAATGCGTATCTACAAATCAATCCAGAAGGCTATGGCAGCCACCATATGGTGACGAGTGGTCATTCAGATCAGATCGTACCGCTGAGTCCGGCTAATAAACTAAATTAATAATTTAGCTTTAATCAAATGGTTATCGTGGCGTATCTTTTATCATTAAAACTTAATTCTAATAGTTTTTGTCCTAACGTTTTTTAAGCGTTAAAAAATTGTTATAATGTTGGGTTATTCAATCAATTACGAACGACTTATCTGGGTCGTTATCTTTTTTATAAATTCGACTGACGTTTATTTGCTGGTAGCCATGTTCTGTGAAATAGAATATGGGAATCAGCAGCGTTATGAGTCAAGTGAGGCATACATGCAGTACCCAAAACATTACGACGTGATAGTGATCGGTGGTGGTCATGCTGGCACAGAAGCGGCTTTGGCGGCTGCACGTATGGGCGCGCAAACCTTATTGTTGACGCATAATATCGAAACGCTGGGACAGATGAGTTGTAATCCAGCGATTGGTGGTATCGGTAAATCACATTTAGTACGTGAAATTGATGCGTTAGGCGGGGCGATGGCGTTAGCGACAGATAAAGCAGGTATTCAGTTTCGCGTATTAAATAGCCGTAAAGGGGCAGCCGTTCGTGCCACACGTGCCCAAGCAGATCGCATTCTTTATAAAGCGGCGATTCGTCATACATTAGAGAACCAGCCAAATTTGGATTTATTTCAGCAAGCTGCTGATGATATCTTGGTGGAGAATGGTCGTGCTACGGCAGTTGTGACCTCTACTGGGATTGTCTTTAAGACCGAAACTGTTGTGCTGACCTCAGGTACTTTCTTAGGCGGGGTTATTCATATTGGTCTTGAGAACTCAAATGGTGGACGCGCAGGGGATCAGCCTTCTATCAAGCTCGCTGACCGTTTGCGTGAGCTTAAGCTGCCAGTCGGGCGTTTAAAAACTGGCACACCAGCGCGGATCGATGCGCGTAGCGTGGATTTTAGTGTGATGGCGGTACAGCCGGGTGATACACCGCTACCAGTCATGAGCTATATGGGTGATGTGTCCATGCATCCAGAACAGGTTAACTGTTATATCACGCATACCAATGCCCGTACTCATGACATTATCCGTGAAAACCTCGACCGCTCGCCGATGTTCTCTGGCAAGATCGAAGGGGTTGGCCCTCGTTATTGCCCATCTATTGAAGATAAGATACATCGTTTTGCTGACAAAGATAGCCATCAGATATTTATTGAGCCAGAAGGCTTGACCACACATGAGCTTTATCCGAATGGTATCTCGACCAGTTTGCCATTTGATGTGCAGTTAGACTTTATTCATAGTATGAAAGGCTTAGAAAACGCGCATATTACTCGCCCAGGATATGCGATTGAGTATGATTACTTTGATCCACAAAATCTAAAGCCAACGCTTGAAACCAAATCTATCGATCGTTTGTACTTTGCAGGTCAAATCAACGGCACGACGGGCTACGAAGAAGCGGGTGTACAAGGGTTGCTAGCAGGTACCAATGCTGCATTGGTCACTACTAACAATAGTGAGTTTGAAACGTGGACACCGCGTCGTGATGAAGCGTACCTTGGCGTGCTTGTTGACGACTTGATTACGCATGGTACCACCGAGCCATACCGTATGTTTACGAGCCGCGCTGAGTATCGTCTATTGCTACGTGAAGACAATGCGGATCAACGCCTAACAGAGACTGGTCGTAAATTGGGCTTGGTGGATGACGTACGCTGGCAGGCTTACCAAGAGAAAATGGATGCGATCACGACAGAAACGTCACGTTTAAAAGACATGTGGGCAACGCCTGTTAATGCCTTAGGAAAGCAAGTGACTGAGCAAACTGGCGAGGTGCTTTCTAAAGAATCAACCGCCTTTGATTTGCTAAAGCGTCCGCAAATACATTTTGCTGATATCGCCGCTATCACTGACTCAAAAGTTGATGCACAAGTGGGAGAGCAGATAGAGATTTCTGTCAAATACGCAGGATACATTGATCGTCAGCAAGAAGAGATTGATCAGTTGAAACGTCTGGAGAATACGGCGCTGCCGATGGACTTTGATTATAGTGCCGTATCGGGATTATCAAATGAGATTGTACAGAAGCTCACTCATGTTCGTCCTGCTACGCTTGCTCAAGCTGGACGTGTGAGCGGTGTTACACCTGCTGCCATACAGCTCTTGGCAATGACAGTCAAAAAGCATAAAAAAGCGAAGGCAGCGCTAGACTCATAATGGCAGACTGATAAAGATTTATGATAAAAAAAGCCCGCAACGATGTCTCGTTGCGGGCTTTTGTTTATGATAGAGTACTATATTTATCAACGGAGATAGCGCTCATCAAAAGAAAATAACATACGACCTTGTCTTACTTGTTACTTTGTCTTTATACTGGGTCAGAAAATTTTGTTGCTACTTATTAATTTATTTCGCTGATGCTCATATTATTATGGGCTTGTCACCGAATCGAGCTTATTTATGATTGAAGCTATTATTTTTGCCATTACTATTGTCTTTCCCAACCTTGCTTTAATGGGGTTGGGTTTTTTTATGCAAAGACGCGGTGAGGCAAGTCAAACTTTTATTGATCAGTCATCAAGCTTTGTATTCAACTATTGCTTACCGTGTTTGCTATTCTTTAGTGTGGTCGATAGCGACGTCGACTATGGTAAGCAAATCACACTAATCTTGGTTGGTATCTTAGTCACGTTTATTCTGTTTATTGGGGCAGAGCTTTATGCCAAGCGTTATGTCAAACGACCTGCTGACCAAGGGGTGTTTGTACAAGGTATTTTCCGTAGCAACATGGCTATTATAGGTCTAGCGACCGTTTACAATGCTTACGGAGACGCAGGTTTAAGTATCGGTGCTGTCTATATGGGAATAGTCACGATACTGTTTAATATTTTAGCTGTCATTACCCTAAGCCGCGTATCCAAAAGTGCGGATGATACTTGGGTCAGTCGCAGTACTATGATTATCAAAAAAGTATTTACCAACCCGCTCATACTGGCATTATTAGCAGCATTTGCCTATAAGGCGCTGCCATTGCCACCGCTGACGGGTGTGATTCACACTACTGGTGATTTATTGGCAGCGGTAGCGTTGCCTTTAGCACTGATTTGCGCTGGTGCCAGTATTGATTTGAAGTCGATGTTGAATGCATCAGGGCTGTCCATGCAGGCCAGTATCGGTCGTATCGTGGTTGCGCCATTGGTAGCTATTGCGATTGGGTTAGCGTTTGGCTTATCAGGTGTACATATGGGCGTACTATTCTTGATGGTGGCATCACCAGCCGCAGCAGCCAGTTATGTCATGGCAAAGGCTATGGGTGGTAATGACGTGCTTGCGGCAAATATTTTAGCATTTACCACTGTCGTAGGGATGTTTGGAATGGCGTTTGGTGCCGCAGCGTTGCGGGCGCTTGGTTTGATGTAATAATAGTTTTAGTAAGGTGACTTAATAACTTTAACTCGATATAAGCATTAACTGTCGGCATGTTCTTATAGCACTAAAAAAGCCCTTTTCTCCAATCGGAGAAAAGGGCTTTTATTATCTTACATTATCATGATTGCGCTTGTCTTCTCGGCGCTGTTTGCGCTTTGGGCTAGTACGATATGTTACATAACCAGCAATAGCCATCACGACAATAAACGCTGCAATGTATAGAAATATCGATGAACCGATAAAAGTAGAGGGTTCCATAACCATTTTCTCAGTATAGTTTATCAATAATTATGCAAGCGTCTCATTGGATTGTAAAGTAAATAAGTTTAGCTCAGGTGTAAGTTCAAGTGAACGCATACGTGCTGCATGATCATGTACATTGGCAGTCACTATTAGCTCATCTGGCTGATACGTTGCCAAAAATGCAGCAAGTTTTGGTTCTACCGTGTCAACAGAGCCGATAAAGGAGACAGACAGCGCATTATCCACCATCATTTTTTCTGCTTGACTCCAAATGCTATCCATATCGTGAGTAGGTTTGGGCATCTGACCCTTTTCACCACGGCGCAAACGTACGAAACTTTGCTGAGCTGAAGTAAAGTGATAGTTTGCAGTCGCATCATCATCAGCAAGTAACAAGTTTGCAGCTACCATCACATAAGGCTTGTCTAGATAGGCAGATGGTTTGAAGTTCTCACGATAAGCAGTGATGGCTTGAGAAAGCATTTGCGGTGCAAAGTGTGAGGCAAACACATAGGGTAGCCCTAAATGAGCCGCTAAGGTTGCCCCAAACAAGGAGGAGCCTAATATCCAAATAGGAATTTTTGAATTTGCTCCAGGGAAAGCCTGTACAGGACTGTTATCTGTGTCATTACCCAAGAAATACATCAGTTCTTGCACGTCTTGTGGAAAACGCTCAGCATCCTTCATTTGCCGGCGTAGTGCCTGAAACGTAGCACCATCAGTACCAGGTGCACGTCCCAAACCTAAGTCAACACGGTCACCATATAATGCCTGTAATGTGCCGAATTGCTCAGCGATCACGAGAGGCGCATGGTTGGGTAGCATCACGCCGCCTGCACCAATACGTATGTGCTTGGTTTGACTACCGATATGCGATAGTAGCACTGAGGTTGCTGCACTGGCGATGCCCGGCATATTATGATGCTCAGCCATCCAATAACGATTTAAGCCAGATTTTTCTGCTTGCTGCGCGGTTTCAACCGTTTGGGCGATGCCTTCAGCGATAGTGTTTCCTTGAGGTACAGGGGCAAGGTCTAAAAAAGACAATGGGATTTTGTTACTCATAAGTGATCCAATAGAGTTATTAATTATTTTCTCTTGATATGCCCGTTATCAATCTCGATTTCAAGTCGTGTTACTGAGTAGTAATAATTCATAACAAATTAGCGTGAGTTGCTTTTACGCACTCTAATGGATAAAAAAATGAGGTTGATTGTTGGTATTTCATAAAAAAAGCAGGCAACCTAAGTTACCTGCTTTTTCGATTGGCTATTATTAAAGCGGCAATGAATCAAATCATTAATGCTTTATCAATATGGTTTTATTTAGATTGGTCACTAAGCTTATAGGCCATGACATAATCGCCAATGGTGGTACCCACTGAACCATGTCCACCAGCAACAAGTACTACCATCTGCTCGCCTTTAGAGTTCAAGTAAGTCATAGGCGTGGCTTGACCACCTGCTGGAATACGCACATTCCATAGCACATCGCCATTTTTCAAATCATAAGCACGAAAGTTGTTTTCGGTCGCCGCTGATAAGAATGCTAAGCCGCCTTTAGTGATGATAGGTCCACCGATACCAGGGACACCCAACTCCAATTTTAATGGAATAGGAGATAAGTCCTGTACCGTACCATTTTTGCGTTGATAAGCAATCTCACCTGTGGCTAGATCAGCACCCGCTATCGTGCCCCATGGTGGCTGCTGACAAGGTACGCCAAGCGGTGATAAAAACGGTCCCATTTCTACCGCATAATCTGCGCCTTCATTGGCATTCACACCTTGCTCACCTTTATTGGTTTCAACATCCCCAAGTGTTTCTTTAGGAATGAGTTTTGAGGTAAAGGCAAGGTAAGTTGGCATACCAAACATCACGCCATTTTCAGGATCGACTGCGATTCCGCCCCAGTTAAAGGTACCAAAGTTACCTGGATAGACTATGCTGCCATTCGTTGATGGTGGTGTATAACGACCATCATAATTAAGCTGGTTAAATTCAATCCGGCACATCATCTGATCAATCAGGCTGGCACCCCACATGTCTTTTTCTTTCAACATCGGTGGCTCAAAACTCAAACCAGAATAAGGCTGAGTAGGTGCGGCGTGTTCACCTGCAATAAGATAGCCTTGCGGTGCCTCACGTTCTTTAATTGGTACAATAGGCTCGCCTGTTGCACGGTTCAAGACATACACATCACCTTGCTTGGTCGGTACAACTAGAGCAGGTTGGACGCCATCAGCGGTATCTAAGTCAAGCAACGTTGGTTGAGCAGGGGTATCCATATCCCAAAGATCATGATGGACAAATTGCTGAACCCAGCGTGCTTCGCCTGTATTAATATCTAACGCGACCACAGAGGTTGCATATTTTTCTTCAGCAGCGTTGCGGTAGCTACCCAGCTGATCCGGCGTGCGGTTACCCATAGGGAAGTAAACCAAACCCAGCTCTTCATCAGCACTAGCGATCGCCCATGAATTTGGGGAGCTGGTTTTGTACGTCTGAGTAGGATCATTGACATCAAAAGGCGCGGTGTTGTCAGGATCACCTGAATCCCAGTTCCACAATAGCTCACCAGTATTGACATCATAAGCACGGATAACACCAGAGGGTGAGTTAACGTCATAGTTGTCATTGACGGCACCTGCCACAACAATCGTATTGCCTACCACTATCGGAGGCGACGTCGAATAGTAGTAGCCTGCCTGTGTAAATGGCATATTGTGCATCAAATCTAATGCGCCATCTTCACCAAAATCTTGACAGC
Source organism: Psychrobacter vallis (assembly GCF_904846715.1). Classification (GTDB taxonomy): domain Bacteria; phylum Pseudomonadota; class Gammaproteobacteria; order Pseudomonadales; family Moraxellaceae; genus Psychrobacter; species Psychrobacter vallis. The sequence goes on along the minus strand of NZ_CAJHBU010000002.1, from coordinate 92,259 downwards.
GTTGCCCAGTATTTGGATCGAGTGCATATAGTTTGGCATCAGAAGTTGGGATAAATATCTTAGCATCGCATTGCTTAGATGCATTTTCAAAGGTATTACCAGCAATTTTTTGCACCATCATATCGCTGGTTGCAGCGGTTTTATTGCTGACAGCTGTATTGTTGGTGGTACTGCTTGTCTCATTATTAGCCACTGGAGGAGTGCTATTCGTGCCAGATTGGCCCGCATAGTAAGACACACCGCGACATGTTTGGTGTTGGCGTTGTAGGTTTTTTTCTACTTTTGGATCAAACTTCCATAATGTCTCACCAGAGTCAGCATTTAGTGCCATTACCCAGTTATGCGGCGTACATAAGTACAGCGCATTGCCGATTTTTAAAGGCGTTGCCTGATAAGTGGTTTCACCAACGTCATTAGGACCTTTAACATCGCCTGTTTGGATTTGCCAAGCGAGCTCTAAATCCTTGACATTGTCAGTGGTAATTTGAGTCAGAGGCGAGTAGCGCTGACCGTAGTCAGTACGACCATATGCGCTCCATTCGCCATCTGGCGTTTGCTGACCATTCGATAATGGGTCACCAAGATTTGTAGAGGAGTCTTTATCAGAGGCACTTAAATCAAGTTCACCTAACTTGTCCGTCGCGTTGTTTGCTAAGCTACCAAAGGAAAGCAGTGCACCTACCACCACGCTAGCAAGCAGACTCCAATAATAAAGCGGACTTTTCTTAACGCTGTTTGTGGTTGATACTTGAGCCTTATCCCCGCGCATCTTATTAGATACCCACGGCAATAACATTAATAGACCAAAGATCAATGGGAAGCCCACACGAGGTGCCAGTGCCCACCAATAAAAGCCAGACTCCCAAAGTGCCCACACAATGGTCACGACGATAAAGATCGCGTAGAGACCGTAAGCACTCCAGTGTTTTTTGAACAATAAAAATGCTGTCGCTAGCATGACAATGCCAGCAAAGAGATAGTATGGACTACCGCCTAAAGAGAGCAGATAAGCGCCGCCGATAAGCAAAGGGGCGGCAAAAACTGCCATGATGATCGCTACGAGTTTTTCCATGAGCGGTATAACCTGTTACGTAAAAGCAAATGGACATGCAATGATCGACACCCAGTAACCATTAATTGTCTAGGCGTCCAGCAATACATGCATAAATAAAAAACAAATCAAACGTTGAATAACGTTCTAGATTGTATTTTATCACTTATACATAAGCTCGGTAAAGGTAGGGTAAGGTAGGGCCAGCGGTTTAGCAGCCCTATTTAGTTGTCAAATTGTTTCTGACACAGCTCCATAAAGGCACGACCGTATTGTCGAATTTCCGCATCATCACGTACCGCCATCCAACTGGTAAAGCGTCCAAAATGATCCACTGGAATCGCTGTTAAGTTTTGATAATGACTCGGCTCAAATGCCATTTCTGCGATGATACCAATGCCAAGCCCAAGTCCGACATAGGTGCTAATCACATCCGCATCGAGCGCTGCTAATACAATATCAGGCTCTAAGCCGGCGTCTTCAAAGGTTTTATCAATCGCACCGCGTCCCGTAAAGCCACCGTGATAGGTTACGATGGGATAGCTGGCAAGCGTTGGTAGATCAATAGATTCTTGAGTGGCAAGTTCATGATCGCTCGGTACGATGACGCGATGCGTCCAGTCATAATACCGATAGCATCTGAGATAGTTATTATGGAGTAAAGACTCAGTTGCAATACCAATGTCAGCTTGTCCACGTATCACCATCTGCGCGATAGTTTCAGGATCTGCCTGTTGCAATATCAAATTCACTTTAGGGAAGCGCTCTTTGAATTCTTTCACCACTCGCGGCAACACGTAACGTGCCTGCGTGTGAGTCGTGGCAATGGTGAGCGTGCCGATATTAGGATTGTTGAAATCTAGGCTCAAATTTTCAATCGTACGTATTTCAGCGAAGATAGACTCTATATGTGGCATGAGTGCTGTGCCCATGGTGGTAAGCCCAGTCAATCGTTTGCCCTGACGAACGAAAACTTCCGTCTTAAGTTGATTTTCAAGCGCGGCGATATGTTTTGACAGGCTTGATTGGCTGGTGTGTAGTACGGTTGCGGCTTGACTTAAGTTATAGCCATTGATCACCGTATGCCATACTGTTTCCAGCTGTTTAAGCTGAATTTGTAAATGCCGCTGATTGACTACCACGTCGATTGCCATAACTTAATCCTATTGTATAGCTATACAGACCCTGTCTGTATGTGAAAGTAAAAATGTACGAATATGCCGTAAGAGCGTAGTGTAAAACAAAGCTATTATTCTTGTATATAATAAATAGCTATCAATTTATATTAATTAGGAATATGAAATTTTCATTATAAAGTTAAGTGATGACTGTAAGCAAAATAAATGACTACACAAAAAAACAGCTACCTTCTAAAAGATAGCTGTTCGTAAATTATGTATAGTTGATATTAAATAGAATGGATACACAATATTATGACGCGAAACTGGTACAAATTTTTCTTGCTTGCTGTGCCTTCGCAGCTCGATGCTGCAAAAAATTTATCCTAGTCTCACTGACCATTTTTTATGTTCACCTGACCATATCTAACCAGCGCTATTTGACCTAATAAAAAGAGATATTAGGGGTATTAGGCATGATCAAAGCGATCCGCATTCATCACTTTGCTCCAAGCATTAACGAAATCATGAACGAATTTTTCTAAATTGTCGTTTTGTGCATATAGCTCAGCGTAAGCACGCAATATAGAGTTAGAACCGAACACCAAGTCTACACGGCTGGCTTGCCATTTGGTGTTTCCGGTACTGCGCTCACGTACTTCATAAGTGTTTGCGTTACTGCCTGTGTCGTTTGTTTTTACTGGATGCCACGTGTAATTCATGTCCGTTAGATTAACGAAAAAGTCATTGGTAAGGATGCCAGCACGCTCAGTAAAGACACCATGTTGGCTCTGACCATGATTGGTATCTAGGACGCGCATACCACCGATTAGTACCACCATTTCAGGCGCGGTCAATCCCATCAATTGCGTGCGATCAAGTAGCATCTCTTCGGGGGAGACGGCGTAGTCTTCTTTGACCCAGTTGCGATAACCGTCGTGTAAAGGTTCCAAATCGGCAAAAGACTCTGTATCAGTCATTGCTGCTTCAGCATCACCGCGACCTGCTTTAAACGGTACAGTAACCTCTACACCTGCATCGTTTGCTGCCTGTTCAATAGCGGTATTACCAGCGAGCACAATCAGATCAGCCAAACTCACGTCTTTATCAAAGTCAGACTGAATGCTGGTCAATGTCTCAAGCACACGTTGTAACTGCTCTGGCTCATTGCCTGCCCAGTCTTTTTGCGGTGCCAGACGAATGCGTGCACCGTTGGCACCGCCGCGATAGTCTGAAGCGCGGAATGTGCGTGCGCTATCCCATGCAGTAATGATTAATTCACGGCGGCTAATGTCGCTGTCTAATATTTGCGATTTTAGCGTCGCAATATCATCAGCCGTCAGATCAGCATTGCCTGTAGGAATAGGGTCTTGCCATACAAAGTCCTCGCTTGGTACGTCTGCCCCTAAGTAGCGAGATTTCGGGCCCAGATCACGGTGAGTCAATTTGAACCAAGCTTTGGCAAATACCTCGTCAAAATACGCTGGTTCTTGATGAAATTTCTCTGAAATCTCACGATAAATAGGATCTTTGATCAATGCCATATCTGCATCGGTCATGATTGGGTTGCGGCGTACACTTGGATCGTGTGCGTCTAACGGGCGATCTTCTTCTTTTATGTCAGTCGGCTCCCACTGCCATGCCCCTGCTGGGCTTTTGGTTAATGCCCAGTTGTGGTTTAAAAGCAGCTCGAAATAGCCGTGATCCCACTGGGTTGGATTGGTGGTCCATGCGCCTTCGATACCACTTGAGACCGTGTCGCCTGCGTTGCCACTCCCTTTAGGATTACGCCAGCCTAAACCTTGCTCGGTCACATCTGCGGCTTCTGGCTCATCTTCTAATATAGTGGCATCCCCATTACCATGACACTTACCCACGGTATGTCCGCCTGCTGTTAAGGCTACGGTTTCTTCATCATTCATAGACATACGTGCAAAAGTGGTACGCATATCTTGAGCAGTTCTTAGCGGATCAGGGTTGCCATCGACACCTTCAGGGTTGACATAGATCAAGCCCATTTGCACCGCTGCCAGTGGGTTTTCAAGTGACTCGCGTTCTTCATCGTTTTCATAACGGTTTTCGGTAGGGGCAAGCCATTCGCGCTCAGAGCCCCAGTAGATGTCTTTTTCTGGGTGCCAAATATCAGCGCGACCACCCGCAAACCCTAAAGTTTTAAAGCCCATCGACTCATAGGCCATATTACCTGCCAAAATCATCAGGTCAGCCCACGACAATTTATTGCCGTATTTTTTCTTGATAGGCCATAATAAACGGCGTGCTTTGTCAAGGTTGACATTGTCTGGCCAGCTATTTAGTGGCGCAAAGCGTTGATTGCCCGTATTGGAGCCACCGCGACCGTCAGCATTACGATAAGTACCAGCCGAATGCCATGCCATGCGGATCATCAAACCACCATAGTGACCCCAATCTGCTGGCCACCACACTTGTGACTCAGTCATAAAGTCTTTTAGGTCTTGTTTAACAGCTTCTAGATCAAGCTGTTTAAAAGCTTCGGCATAATCAAAGTCTGCACCCATTGGGTTCGTTTTTTGGTCTTGCTGATGCAAGATATCTAAATTTAAGCTGTTTGGCCACCAATCGGTGGCGGCAGATGCCGTGGTGGTATGTGCTTGATGCATGACAGGACAGCCACCCATACTAGGGCGCTGCGGTGTGTGCGTTTGATCGACGTTTTCACTATGAATCGTCGGCCCTTTATCGTCACCTTGGTCGTAGGTTGTGTTGGTTGGAGCAGCGTCACCGCCGTCATGGTGATTCACAGGGCAACGAGCAGTATCTGGCGTCGCATTTTGGTCAGTTGGGGTGGGGGTCGAATCGGACATTTTATAACTCCTAGACTAGAATATTGAAAGAACAAACCGTTAATCGTGATAATTATTGCTTATGTATAGAGCATAGCTAAGCGCCATGCATTTATAAAACTAATAAATAAGAATTATAAGTTTTAAATTACCAATCATAAAGATTTGAGGGGTTGCCTCATCCAGTGTGTTACTAATACCATCCTTCACTCTCGATAATGAAACCCACACGACTTTTGTGTCTACCTACATATTACAATATTACACGGAAATAAATGAATTACCATATACCTTTAATGAGAGTAATAAAGAAAGAAAAGAGCAAGAAAAATAAGGGTCAATTTAACTTCGATGAAACACTAGTCTACGCTGCGTTACATGGAAAAAAGTAAGCCCTCTCTGAGATTTACAATCAAGCAGTTAATGCAAAAATATCTAGTCAAGGTAGACGTTCTCAAGTACCATAATTGAATTTTGTTGTAACGGTCGTATTTTTGCAACGTTAAGCAATTTATATCGATCCCTTTTATCGACAGTTGATCTGAATGATTGATAAAAATTGTGCGCAGTTGTGTTCTTTGTCTCAAGTGTTGGTGAGTTATTATGTCTGCTGTCAAATCTGTGCCACCCAATCAACCCGTTGCCAAAAAATCGTGGGGAGATGCGGCAAAAGCCTATCTCGATCGGCGTGCTATTATCATGTTGTTTTTGGGTTTTGTTGCTGGCATTCCAATTCTGCTTATTTTTTCGAGTCTCTCATTATGGCTACGTGAAGCAGGCATTGATCGCAGCGTTGTGACCATGTTCAGCTGGGCGGCTTTGGGCTACTCGTTTAAGTTTATTTGGGCGCCTTTAGTCGATGCTGTACCGTTGCCCATATTGACCAAACTATTGGGTCGTCGTCGCAGCTGGATATTGGTCGCTCAGTTATTGATTATTCTCGCCATCTGTCTGATGGCTAGTGTCAATCCAATCGATGAAAGCAGTCTGGTTTGGATGGCAGTTGGCGCTGTACTGCTTGGTTTTTCTTCTGCCACCCAAGACATCGTCATCGATGCATATCGTATTGAGCTGGCACCGCCAAGTCTGCAATCGGTACTATCAGCGATGTATACGGCTGGCTATCGTTTGGGTATGATTGTTGCGGGCGCGGGTGCACTGTATTTGGCTGACTATTTTGGCTCTACAGAAACGCTTTATAGCTATGAAGCATGGCGCAATACCTACTGGATCATGGCAGGGGTTATGGGTATTGGTGTGGTGACTACTCTAGTTATTCATGAGCCAGTGAGTGAACAGGTACGTGTGCCACGACAAACATCAGATTATACGCGTTTGGTCTTGGTATTTGCCTTGTCAGTGGTTGGTTTTGTCATGGTATTTGCCAATGTTGGTGCCATACTGCCTGAAACTGAGAGCGCGCTATGGGGCTTCTTGATTGAAATTGTACATTTGGCGTTGAGTTTGATTACAGCGTTAGTCATTGGTTATGCGCTAGTAAAAGTCGGATTGGTCAAAGAAGAGGTAGCAAAGGCGACTTGGGTTGAGCCTATTGCAGATTTTTTCCGCCGTTATGGCAAAAAAGCGCTGTTATTACTGGCGTTGATTGGTCTTTACCGTATCTCTGATATCGTCGCTGGCGTGATTTCTAACGTCTTTTATCTCGATATGGGCTTTACCAAAACCGATATTGCCAATGCTGTGAAATTGGTTGGGGTCATTATGGTGATTGCCGGTGGGTTTTTGGGCGGTCTGATGGCACAAAAGCTGCGTATGATGCAGGCAATGATGGTTGGTGCGATCTTGGCCTGTGTGACCAATTTGCTGTTTGTGCTACTGACCTATCATCAAGGCAGCTTGCCAGTGATGTACGTAGCTGTGATTTTTGATAATCTAGCCGCAGGTCTGGCCAGTGCTGTGTTTATCGCTTTCTTATCAGCACTGACCTCTATTCGTTTTACGGCGGTACAATACGCCATATTTTCTTCACTTATGACTTTATTGCCCAAGGTTTTGGGCGGCTATTCGGGCACCATTGTTGATAATATGGGCTATCCGTTTTTCTTTATCTTCACCTTTGCTATCGGTATTCCAATTTTAGTGCTGATTTATTTGGTGGATAAACATATTGTCATTGGTGATAACGATGATATCTACGGTGACAGTGATGACAAGTTAACCAAAGCCAATCCAAATCTGACGGATACCAAAGAACCACCGCGAGCGTCAGAGTAACTTAATCGGTATTTTTTTATGTATTCCAAAGCCCAAATATTCTAAAAGCAAGAGCAAAAGCAAGTGATGACAGCATTGACCATTCGGCAAATAAAGCAGCAAATTCAGCAGATGACGAGCAGTGATACAGCTATGCTACCGTCATTTTGGCTAACAGATTGGTTGTTGTATGTTATTGATAAGCCAGCGCTATTTTTGATTACTGATGAAAGCTATGAGCTGACGGACAGTGAGCTGGCGCAATTCAATGCAGGTGTGAGTCAGATGCAGCAGGGTACGCCGTTGGCCTATTTAACAGGTCAGCAAGCATTTTGGTCGCTTAGCTTTACGGTCAATGAGCATACTCTGATTCCGAGACCTGATACTGAGGTGCTGATTGAGCAAGTATTAAATTGGATAAATACCCAGTCAACCCACGCCAGTACTAAGCGCTTATTGGATTTGGGCACAGGCTCAGGTTGTATTGCCATCAGTCTGGCGCATGAATTAAAGCATGAGTTAAAACATGACAATTGGCAAGTGGTCGCTGTCGATTTATCGCTAGAAGCGCTCACAATCGCTCGGCATAATGCTGTTATGAATGATGTCGCTCATATTGAATTTATACAAAGCAGCTGGTATGACAAGCTCTCTACTCATGAGCCACAGTCATTTGATGTGATTGTCTCCAATCCTCCCTATATAGATGAAGCAGACGAACATCTAGCACGGCTAGTCGCTGAACCTATTAGTGCATTGAGTGCACCCAATCAAGGTTTGGCTGATATCGAGCATATCGTTCGGCAGGCTGCGCCTTATCTGAGCGCGGGAGGACTGCTAGCGATTGAGCATGGTTTTGATCAAGGCGCTGCTGTCCGTCAACTTTTTGCAGACAATGGCTTTGAGTCTGTAACGACAGTGCAAGATTATGGTGGTAATGATCGCGTGACGCTTGGTCAAAGCCAATAGCAAGATATATAGGCAAACTCTCTAATATAGTCAGGTCAACCTAAAAAAGGGTCAGCGAGGCTGGGATGAATTTTTTGCAGCATCGAGCTGCGAAAGCACAGCAAGCAAGAAAAATTTGTACCAGTCTTGCCCTATAATGTTGAGTATTCGTTTTATTTGGTATCGACTATAGTCAACAGTCAGATTTTGCAACAATGAGCTTTTTAATCATAGGTTTTGAATGAATATGGCGCAATCGTCGGATACAGAGCAACTATTAGACAGTGAGCTGCTGTGTTATGCGCGGCAAATATTACTTGATGGCTGGGATATGGATGCTCAGTTAAGACTCAAGTCGTCTCGTGTGGTCATCATTGGCGCAGGCGGCCTTGGATGTCCAGCATCTGAGACCTTAGTACGTGCAGGACTTGGGCAAGTTCATTTGCTTGATGATGATGTGATTGAGGCGAGCAACTTACAGCGGCAAACGCTGTTTTTGCCTGAAGATATTGGCAAACCTAAAGCCTTGACAGCTGCGACCATATTAGAGCGTATTAATCCCTTGATAGCAGCGCGCGGTACGGTGGCACGATTGAGTGAAGACAACGCTTATGAGTTGCTCGATATAGCGGTAGGTAAGCCTAATTTACTCTTAGATTGTACGGATAACTTCGCCACGCGTGACATTATCAATCGTATTAGTGTGCGCTACCAGATTCCATTACTGTCTGCATCGGCAATTGCGATGCAAGGTCAGCTGGCGTTGTTTGAACCGCATCTAAATACGGGCTGCTATCACTGTGTATTTGGCTCAGTAGTGCTTGACGAGCTTGATGATGAGCGTACTTGTGCCAATTCAGGTGTGCTTGCCAGCACTACTGCAATCATGGGCAACTTACAAGCCAATGCGGCTTTGCAATATTTGGGATTAACCAAAAATCCACTGACAAACAAGCTGCTATTATGGGATGGTAAGCAGATGCAGCAACGGCTGATGGGTTATCGCAAAGATCCGCAGTGTCCTGTCTGTAATGGTCATTGATCTTTATTAATCACTGACTGTTTAACGCATTTTTAGCTATTCCCAACCTTCCTTTTTATTACCATAGTTGTTTTTTATGAAGATTCATCGTCCGCATTTATTAAAGCATACGTTTAATGTTGTCAATCGTGTTCGCCAAACGGCTAGCGTTGCTGGTCTCTCGGCACTAAGAGTCGCAAGAGGTGAAAAGCCTGATGCGATGCTGATCAAAGAGACTTTTGAGCAATTAGGGACGACTTATATCAAAATTGGTCAGTTTATAGCCAGTACGCCGTCATTGTTTCCACGTGATTATGTCACCGCATTCCAGAGCTGTTTGGATCAAACCACACCATTATCTTACGCTTATATTGAGCAAGTATTAACAGAAGAGTTAGCGATTGATGGCATGACGCTTGATGATATGTTTGCGCATATCGACTCAAAACCGCTAGCATCGGCCTCTATCGCCCAAGTTCATGCGGCACGTCTACACAACGGTGATGAGATTGTGCTAAAAGTGCAGAAGCCTGGTGTCGAGACCATCATGCAGACGGATTTGGGCGTATTGCATGGCGTCACTAAATTGCTTGAACTGTTGATGCCATCGATGAAGTTTGCCAGTATTGCACCGATTATTGATGAGATTCGTCTGCGTATGCTTGCGGAAACGGACTTTATCGCTGAGGCACAAAATATTCGTGATTTTCAGCAGTTTTTGGCGGTATCAGGCAACACCCGTGTGGTTGCCCCAGAAGTGTATGAGGCGCTAACGACGAAGCGGGTGCTCACGATGAGTCGCTTATACGGTGTCTCTATGGTAGATGAGTCGTCGATGCGTCAGTACTGTGCTGATCCTGCGCAAGTCATGGCCGATACTTTGAATACATGGTTTGCCAGTCTCATGCTGTGCAATAGTTTTCATGCCGATTTGCACGCGGGTAATTTAATGCTGCTCACCGATGGCCGTATTGGCTTTTTAGACTTTGGTATTGTCGGTAAATTAAAAGCAGAAAGCTGGCGCGCGTGTATGGGTATGATGCAAGCGATGCAAGATAATGACTATCAAGCGATGGCGCGTCACATGATTGATATGGAAATGACTCATGGTGGCAATCAAGTTGATGTGGTGGCGTTAGGAAGTGATTTGCAGCGTATGATGAAGACCATCATGGCAGAAGACAAAGCCTTTACCAGTGGTGTGCCTTTTAACAGTAAAGAGCAAGCCGATGAGCTTAATACCATGATGCTCGAAATTGTCGATGTTGGTAAGCGTCATGGTATTCATTTTCCACGTGATTTTGCTTTATTGACCAAGCAGATGTTATATTTCGATCGGTTCATGCGTACGCTTGCACCTGATATGGACATGTTCAGCGATCAACGCGTGCAAATGCTCGGACAAACAGAGGCTGAGACGAATACAGCGCCAACGTTGAATGTTTCCTAATTTTTTATAATGTTTTAAATGTTCTACTCGTTATTGCTTTCGAATGTTTTAACACAAAGGATTGTGTGCTAATTGCCGCAAAATGGCTCTGTCATGAGGACTGCTTTCAAAAGCCGTGCGTTTCCTGCTATTACCAACGAGACAGCCATTGCATTTATAGGTCTCTATTGCATGGCAGTCGTCATGGGCTACGGACGCTTTTTGTTTACCGCCACCTTGCCTGACATTATGGTGCAACTGTCGCTTTCGACGACGATTGCAGGCTGGCTCGCTTCTATTAACTACATCGGTTATTTTGTCGGCGCACTCATCGCTATGTTTGTTCCTCAGCGCTCGACATGGCGAGCAATGATGCTTTGGACGATAGTGAGTGTCGTGACGACGATGCTGCTGGTTGTGCCCGATATGTCGTTAAATCTATGGTATGTCATTCGGCTGTTGGCAGGAGTCGCAAGCGGGGTGGCGATGATTTTAAGCTCATCCTTCATTATTCAAAGCTTAAGCCCAGCTCGCCGATCTGTGCTTTCGGCAGTACACTATGCTGGTATTGGTGTTGGGATCAGCGCCTCTGCTATTCTGACTTGGTGGCTGCTGGTATTGGGCTATCATTTTGATGTCATTTGGCTGGTGGCGGGGCTAAGTAGCCTGCCGCTTTTATGGTTACTGTACGCTATAAAACCTAAGAAATCCGATCTTACGGATTCGAATCATCCTATCCCCCGTCTATCGATATATCAAACGTATTTGAGCTTTAAAAAATCCTTGTATGACTCTGTTGCTGGTCATCATAAAGCCATTGCTTTATTGTTAGCAAGTTATGTGCTGGCAGGTTTTGGTTATATTACGTCGGCGACTTTTTTGCCAGTTATGGCAGCACAGCGGTTAACGACGCAGACTTATGCTGGGTTAGTTATTTGGCTGGTTGTGGGGATTTTTGCAACGCTCTCTAATCCTTTGTGGGGCGCACTTGCCAAACGAATTGGTGAAATAAAAACCTTAATAGGCTTGACTGTATTACAGGCATTGGGGATGTGCTTGCCGATATGGTTCGATGGTGCTATAGGTCTGTACGGCAATGCCGCGATATTAGGACTGACTTTCGTTGGTATGGTATCAATGACCTTGACCTTAATCAAAAACATCAATCCAACTTACTCAAACTTGCTGATAGGACTGGCTACATTGGCCTATGCACTAGGGCAGTTTTTGGGGCCATTGGTAACAGTGGCATTGGCAGGGGAGGACGGCAATTTTAATGCAGGGCTATTGGTTGCTGCTATTGGGTTGATTGTTGGTTTAATATTACTGTTACTATTTCGTCGACAATCAACGATAACTGCTTAACCTGCCTAAATCACACTACGACTGAACACTTCTCGCAGCTCAAAGCTGGTATGTACTTGCGCGACGCCTTCGATACGATTCAGTCTATGTAATAAAAACTCCTCATAATGCGCCATATCGCGCACCCGCACTTTAATGAGATAGTCCTCTGTGCGACCCGTGACAATACTACAGCTGACGACTTCATCAAAGCTTTGAACCTTTGTTTCAAATTGTTCAAAACGCTCCGCAGTATGACGATCCATACTAATAGCAATAAATACCGCCAATGGGTAGCCCAGTTTTTGTGCATCCGTTTTGGTATGGTAGCCGGTAATAATGCCTGCATCTTCTAAACGCTTAATGCGGCGTGCACAAGGAGTGGCTGACAGGTTAACACGTTCGGCAAGCTCGGTAATACTCATACGCGCCTGCGTTTGTAATAAGCGCAATAACTGTCTATCGGTGTCATCTATATCGGCTAAAGATGTGTTATCAAAATGACTGCTGGGCATGATTTATTATCTCATTAGTGAATTCATCTAATTATAGTAGCTCATGCAGATTTTTTCACTAAAATAATGTTAAATTTAATGAAATAAAGCTGATTTCTCTGCTGTAAACTTTGCTATTATAATGGTATAAACATGGGTTATCTCTTATGATAAACAGATGATCTAATCGCCAGCCACCAGCTAAAAATATAAATTCTCATATCATCTAAGGATTGATTATGTCTGACCAAGCCACAAGCCCTGTAGCCGCAACGACGGCAAAGATGACACCAAAAAATGCTGCTTTTGATTTCCGTAAGTATCGCCCATTTGCATTTGCGCCATCGCTGCCAGATCGCACTTGGCCGAGCAAGACGATTGAGAAGTCGCCAATATGGGCAAGTGTGGATCTGCGTGATGGCAATCAGGCGCTGATTGATCCGATGACTATTGAACAAAAAATGCGTTTTTTTAAAACATTGGTAGACGTGGGTTTTAAAGAGATTGAGATTGGCTTTCCGTCAGCAGCGCAGGTTGAATTTGACTTTGCTCGTAAACTTATTGAAGAAAACCATGTGCCCGATGATGTGACCTTGCAAGTTTTAGTACAAGCTCGTGAGCATTTGATCGCCCGTACCTTTGAGTCACTAAAAGGCGCAAAACGTGCAGTGGTCCACGTCTATAACTCAACCAGCCGCGTACAACGTGAAAAGGTCTATGCGAAAGACAAAGCTGAAATTAAAGAGATTGCCATTGCTGGTGCCAACTTATTGGTTGAATATGCTGCCAAATATCCTGAGACAGAATGGATATTCCAATATTCTCCTGAGAGCTTTAGTCAAACAGAGACTGACTATGCAGTAGAAGTCTGTGATGCGGTTTGTGAGATATGGCAACCGCAGCAAGGTCAAAAAGTTATTCTTAATTTGCCAGCGACTGTTGAGGCCTCTATGCCCAATGTTTTTGCCGATCAAGTTGAGTATTTTTGTCGAAACCTTGCCCATCGTGAGCATGTGATTATCAGTTTGCATACGCATAATGATCGTGGCTGTGCCGTGGCTGCTGCTGAGCTTGGTGTGCTTGCTGGTGCTGATCGTATCGAAGGTACCTTATTGGGTAATGGTGAACGTACGGGTAACATGGATATTATGGTCATGGCCATGAATCTGTTTAGTCAAGGTATCGATCCTGAGCTTGATTTTAGTAACATGAGTGAGATTGTACAGGTGGTGAGTGAATGCAATAATTTGCCTTTGCATCCGCGCCATCCTTATGTGGGCGAGTTGGTCTTTACTGCCTTTAGTGGCTCGCATCAAGATGCCATCAAAAAGTCGCTCGACTATAATGAGAAGCATCAAGACGAGACCGACAATGTGTGGGATGTGGCATATCTACCAATTGATCCGGCGCACATTGGTCGTAGCTATCAAGATGTGGTGCGTATCAATAGTCAATCGGGTAAAGGTGGCGTCGCTTATATTTTGCAGCGCAATTATGGTTTTAACTTGCCGCGCTGGATGCAAATTGACTTTAGCGGTGTGGTACAAAAGCAAGCGGAGACGGCTGCACGCGAATTACAGAATGATGAAATCTTACAGACGTTTGAGACTACGTATCTACAGCAAGGTAAGTTTGAGCTATTAGATTATAGTGTCAATAATAAAGGCGGTGACGTCTACTTTAATGGGCAGGTGCAAATGCATGGTGACATCATCAATATTGATGGCACGGGCAATGGGCCTTTATCATCGTTTATCGATGGTCTTGCGCAGCATACCGGTAAGTCATTACACGTCATTAACTATGCTGAGCATGCGATTAATCCGCATCATAACAGCGGTAACGGCATCGATGATGATACCAATAATGATAACAAAACCAATGCTAACGCAGCGGCTTATATTCAGCTAAATGTGGATGGTGAGGTCTACTCAGGTATTGGTACTTGTAGCAGTACCGTATCAGCAATGCTAAAAGGTGCGCTATCCGCCTTTGCCCAAGCAGTAGGCAAAACGGCCGCTTAAATGTAGAAACCGCTCTAATGTAATTGGTCCTAGCAGCGCTGTACGTACTTTATAGTGTGTTGACTATAGTATGAATAGCGTCTACTTATAACGCCATCGCTTCTTGCTTTTAGTGAGCAAAGCGATGGCGTTATTTTTTGAGTAAAGAAAAACTCATCTTCAGAAATTATTGAATTATTATCATAATCTACCGTGTGGTTTTTTATGACATCACAACCAATAGCATAATGTTACTTGTGTTTTTGGTGTCTAAGACTTACGCTAATGTATATAACGCATATCATTATAAACAAAAGGTTAATTATGGAACCTATATCATTTGCTTCATTTTCATTGGCGGCGCTTTTGGCTTCTTTGCCAGCGAATGGTGAAGTCATTAGTAAGCCGACTATTACCACCCACATCAGTCCTGCTATTGCTGGTCAATGGGAGATAGAGTTAGATAGTGGTATAACGATGACAAAAGAAGCGGCCGCTGCCCAAGCCACATTAAAAGACAGCTCACAGATAAAAGTTGATGAGCCGAAAGTGACTGCTGGCACAGAGGGCGGTGTTCTCACTCAAACTGAAAAGCGCGTTCTTAATATTCAGCCAAATGCCAATACACAATTGATGGCATCTACCAAACCATCTAGGCAGTGCCGTGAATTATATAATTTTAGTGCCGACAATGAGATGTGGGCGGTCAGTGGTAAAGAATGGACGTACGGTCGCTACTTAATCACGCACCGTGAAGAAGGACTGCCTATTATCGCTCTCAAGACAATTTATGACAATAATGAAGTAGATTGCTCAGGTAACCAGATTGACCAAACTGATGAAGCGTTGATTGCGTTTTTAAGCCATGATAATAACCAAATGCAGTGGTGTGCTGATCCTGATGGAAAAGAGTGCTTCATGACTTTTAATAGAGTTTTACCTTAGTATATCGATCTGACCAATATAAAAAAACCGCTATTAGATAGCGGTTTTTTTATGGAGTTGTTTTATTCTTAAGAGGGATTTTTAGCTTTGTTAGCAGTCAAAAGCTCTCTTTCCAAATAATGAATGTTTTGGGCTTCATGGACAAAATTGTCATTCGCCAAAATCACATCACGATGCAAAGGTATGTTGGTTTTGATACCTTCAATCACTAACTCGTCAAGCGCATGTAGCGTTTTAGAGATTGCTTGCTGGCGAGTTTGACCATGACAGATCAGCTTGCCGATCAATGAATCGTAATACGTCGGTATCTCATAGCCAGGGTATAAATGTGAGTCAAAACGAACGCCAGCGCCACTTGGGGCAAACAACTGGCTGACTGTGCCAGGACACGGCATAAAGGTCGCTGGATCTTCAGCATTGATACGGCATTCAATCGCATGACCTTGAATCTCAATCTCGCTCTGACGATAAGACAAGCCATAGCCAGCAGCGATTTTAAGTTGTTCAACGACCACATCAATACCGGTAATCATCTCGGTGACTGGATGCTCTACCTGTACACGAGTATTCATTTCAATGAAGAAAAACTCGTTGTTTTCAAATAAAAATTCAAAAGTACCTGCACCGCGATATTTTACAAGCTCGCACGCTTTCACGCACGCTCTTAAGATAGGTTCGCGTACATCATCAGGAATATCAGGTGCAGGGGCTTCTTCTAACACCTTTTGGTGACGACGTTGCAGCGAGCAATCACGGTCGTATAAATGAATGGCGTTGCCATTACCGTCACCAAGCACTTGTACTTCTACATGACGCGGGTTTTGTAGATAGCGTTCCATATAGACAGTATCATCACCGAACCACAGTTCAGCTTCTTGCTTGGCCGCTTGTACTTGTCCGATAACTTCTTCGAAGCGCTCGACCACGCGCATACCGCGGCCACCGCCACCAGAAGCTGCTTTAATCAACAGGGGAAAGCCGATATTACGTGCTTGGTCTTCGGCATTATGCAATGTTACTGCACCCACTGAGCCTGGCACGGTCGGCACACCAGCCTTTTTCATGGCATTGATGGCTGAGACTTTATTGCCCATTAAGCGAATGTGGTCAGCGTTAGGGCCAACGAAAGTCAAACCGGCTTCTTCTACTCGTTCAGCAAATTCAGCATTCTCTGACAAAAAACCATAGCCGGGATGAATGGCATCAGCACCAGTGATTTCAGCAGCGGTTAAAATAGTATTGATATCAAGATAGCTTTGATTGGCATTGGGTTTGCCAATACAGATTGCCTCATCAACAAAGCGCAAATGCATCAAGTTTGCATCCGCCGTAGAATAGACGCCTACGGTTTCTATACCAAGGGCTTTGCAGGCGCGAACGATACGTAGGGCAATCTCACCTCTATTGGCGATGAGCAGTTTTTTTATCATGGGGTCATCCTTGTCGAAGCGGCAGTCATCGACTGAGTCCTGATAGATAGCATCGCAAGATTAAACGCTACAGGCATAAATATCAAAAGACATCAGTCATAATGAAGTAAGGTGTGGCAAATATCGTTACGCTTTGTAGCGTATGACAGGTTGGCCAAACTGTACAACTTCAGAATTATCTACCAAGATTTCGTCAACGATGCCACTTTGAGTCGCCTCAAGGGGATTCATGATTTTCATGGCTTCAATGATGCCTAAAGTATCACCCGCTTGAACTTTTTGTCCAACCTTTACAAACGGGGGGTCGTTAGGAGTTGGCGCTGAGTAGAAGACACCAACCATTGGAGATGTCTCAACGCTACCAGCTTTTACCGCTGGTGTTGCATCAGCAGCAATGGGAGCCGCGCCTACAGAAGGAGCTGCCATCATCGTTGGAGCTGGTGCATCATAGTGGCGTGTTAAACTGATATGTTCATCATCCGAGCTGATTTCTAAATTAACCAGTTCACTTTCTTCCATGAGTGCGATCAGGGTGCGTATTTTTTCAATATCCATAGTTTTAATTTTGCCTTGTACCAAATTCGAGAAATAGTGTAACTAAATATTGTGTAGATAATTGCTAATGATACCTATATTCATGGCAATGAGCAATCGATGTACAGTTGTTAACTGAATTTTTTTACATATTATGACGTAAGCTATCTTGCGAGTAAGAAATGTTAAATGATTTATCATAGTCTATGTGACCGTCTAGTGCTAGTAAATATCACCAGATACGGTGTTTAGCTAAAGTTAGCTTAGCCATATCAGCCCCACATCGCTAGTAAGCGCTTTTGTTGATAGCGCAGTCTCAATGTCAAAAGGATAGAAGACAAAAATAGCCCTGTGATTAATGCCATCCAAAATCCTTGTGCGCCAACGTCAGTAAAGCGCACCAAATAAATACCCAGTGGTAAAGCCACCAGCCAATAACAAAAGAAGGTGACCCACATCGGTACGGCAGTATCTTGCATGCCGCGTAATATACCCGCCACATTCACTTGCCAGCCATCAAACAGCTGATAAGCAAGCGCAAATATCAGCAGATGCATCGACTGAGCGATAACAGCTGGATTGTCAGTGAAGGCGGCTGCTAGTTCGGGTCTGAATAGCCATATGCCGAGCATACAAATGATCGCAATCAATACAGTCCAGATTAAACCAGTGGCTTGTACTTGCCGCAGCGCCATGAGGTTCTTTTCGCCAAAGCGATTGGATATCATGATGGTCAGTGCCATGGCGACTGATATGGGTATCATAAACAGCTGTGAGGTTACTGCTAATGCGACTTGATGCGACGCGGTTGCCAATTCACCCAATGGACTGATAACCAACGCCCCTAAGCTAAATAGACTGGCCTCAAAAAAGATAGAAATGCCAATAGGAATGCCAAGCTTAAGAAGTTTTTTAATTTGTGCGCGATTTGGGCGGGCAAAGGCATAAAAAAAGCGAGTGCTCGCAAATTGTTGGCGCTTAGTGAAGCTAGTATAAACGGCCAATAGGAGTACATTTATCCACAATACCAAGGCGGTTGCAACACCGCAGCCTGCGCCGCCCATCTCCGGCATACCGAATAGACCATGTATAAAGATATAATTGAGAGGGATGTCTGCAATTAAGCCAATGATACTAATCACCGTCACGGGCTCCGGTCGTCCAAGCGCTTCGCAATAACTGCGTAGCACAGCATAGACAGCCATAGCAGGGAAGCCAAAGGAGACACCATGCAAATACTGCGTGGCTATTGGTTGAATGTTTTCAGGTACACCCATGACGCCAAGTACATTTGGTGCTAAATTAACCACAACAAAACCAATAATACCAAGCACACCTGCCGTCCATAAAGACTGCTGCGTGATATGCGGCACTTTATCATGTTGGTCTTGACCGATAGCCTCACCAATGAGCGGTGTGGTTGCAATCAAAATCCCTGTTGCTAATAAGAACAGAGGAAGCCAAATACCGGAGCCAACAGCCACGGCAGCCAAGTCAAGCGCAGAAACTTGACCTGCCATGATGGCATCGACAACCCCTAGTGCTGCTTGGCAAAATTGCGTGATTAAAATAGGAAGTGCGAGCACGCCTAAGCGAAAACTGTAACTTTTGAAATCTCTAAAAGATAATGGAAAAACCATAATGAGCAACTTTTTATTCTTTGCAGTAATTATTACTGATGAGCAAATACTGCCATCAGTAAGTTAATAGCGAGACGATAAGAGAGAAGTAGTGCCGATGATCATACTCTGATAAAGAATATGGGCAAGCCTATATAGACAGAGTATAAAAAATAAAAGGCACAAAAATGAAAATAACCCGTCAATCCAAGCGGAGGATTGACAGGTCATAAGTAAATAAGATGGTAAAGAAGCTAGGTCATGATGTCAACGCTTTACACACGTTTAATACCGTCAAGCTCTGACACTCATTAAGATAGTCGTAAGCCATATTGCTGTGGTTAGAATCATTACCATCATATAGCCAATCTAGAATAAAAATGGTACATCCGTTAATGATGTTCTACTGGTATAAATTTTCCTCGCTGGCTGCCTATAAGCGTGACAGATGCTTCATAAAATTCATACAAGCAGAACGGCAACCTTTTTAAAGTGGATCACCTATAGCCTTTACTCGTTTGGCAACAGATCAAGTATCTCTGCCATATCCATGATAGCGTGCCAATGTTTGGCTTCAAGTGGAATAACAGTGAGCTGCTCACAGCCTTTTTTAAGTAATAGGGAGTCTTCAAGGGCTGGCAAAAACTTAAGTTCTGATAAAGGTAAAACATGGTTAAAAGCTTGCTCAAAAGTCACGTCTACCATATACCAACGCGGTTCATCTTCGGTTGCAAGTGGATCATAATGACGATGTTCAGGATGAAACTGACTAGGGTCAGGGTAGCCCGCCTTGCTGATAGTCATAATACCAGCAACACCAGAGGGCTTGGCGCTAGAATGATAAAAGACAACCTGATCACCAACCCGCATATCATCGCGCATAAAATTGCGGGCACGGTAATTGCGAACGCCATCCCAATGTTCCGTTCCCAAACGCTCTAAATCTTTAATACCAAAAAATTTGGGGTTGGATTTCATCAACCAGTAAGCCATATATTTTATCCTTATGTTATTCACCGACTATATACTAAATGTAGTACTCAATACGTTGCTGTATCTTGCCTGTAAGCCATCAGCTTTAACATCCATTTTTGTAAATGGCTTTATTGGTAATTTTATCGCCGCTATGCTTTTCTTTATGCCGTCTAGCCGTTATCCTAGCGCTACTTTCTGCTAATGACAGCAGTTACCTATTGATAGAAAATTCGTTTATGCCAAATACTAAAGATGTTAGCTTTTCAAACAAACTGAGCGCCTTTACGCATTCTGCTGAGAGTGTGATGGCGGTGAGAGACATTCCACTGGCGCTCTACATTCATATCCCGTGGTGTGTTAAAAAGTGTCCGTATTGCGACTTTAATTCGCATGAGCTACCGATAGATATGCAGGTGTCTATGTATGATGAGTACGTAGACGCGCTATTGTTAGATGCAACTATGCAGCAGTCATTCACTCAAGGGCGTGAGATTGGTTCAATATTTATAGGCGGCGGTACGCCATCATTGCTGCCCATTGTCCAGTATCAGCGTCTATTTTCTGGTTTGCGCCATATTTTTGGGTTCGCTGATGACATCGAAGTGACGATGGAGGCCAATCCTGGCACGCTAGAGCACGCGCCTTTTGCACAGTATTTGGACGTGGGTATCAATCGTTTGTCAATTGGTGTGCAAAGCTTTGCCGCTGATAAGTTAACAACGCTCGGCCGCATACACAATCCTGCTCAGGCAATATCGGCAATTTATGCTGCTCGTGCGGCTGGCTTTGAGCGGATCAATGTGGATTTGATGCATGGCTTACCGCAGCAAACCATGAGCGAGGCGCTGGATGACATTCAAATGGCGCATGATGCTGGCGCGACGCATATTTCTTGGTATCAGCTAACGATTGAGCCCAATACCGTGTTTTACCGTAGCCAGCCTATTTTGCCAGATGAGGACAGTTTGGCGAATATTGAGCAAGCAGGTCAGGCCTTATTGCAGCAATTGGGTTATCACAATTACGAAGTCTCCGCTTGGGTGGGTGCAGCAGATAAGCCGTGCCGCCACAATGTCAATTATTGGCAGTTTGGTGATTATTTAGCGATTGGTGCTGGTGCGCATGGCAAAGTTACAATTGGCAATCAGCTATCGAAAGCAGATGAAAAGATATGGAAACCATTAGAAGATGGTGAAGTACTAGAAAATGAATATTTGACAGAGGCAGGTATTTATCGTTTTAGTAAGTCACGTTTGCCTAGAGATTATATACTTAAAGATGATATATCTACAGAATATTTACTTAAAAACGCTAAGGATTGCCAAGATGCTGAGCATGTTGACATTCACCAAAATGCACCGAAAATGATTGGTTGGCAAAAGGTTGCGAGTGAGGAGCTGATTAGTGAGTTTATGCTCAATGTTTTACGTTTGCATGGCGGGGTTAATTGGTCATTGTTTGAAGCAAGAACGGGGCTGAGTTATGGTGAGATTGAAGTACAAGTAGATAAATTGGTAGCACAAGGATTGCTGATAGACAGTACTGAGCGGCTACAACCGACGATATTAGGACAACGTTATCTCAATCAAATATTACGAGCGTTTTTATAGTTTTGGGTTTTGATAGCCCTATGTTTTAACAATTCTATAAAACCAAAAGATAGAAACAGAATAAAAAAAGGCTTATCAAATTAATGATAAGCCTTTTAAATAGTCTAAGAAATTCACACTTAGATTTTCTGTTTTACGTCTGTAGCTGTGTTGCTTACAGCATTACCAGCGCTTGATACGTCTTCGCCTAAACCTTTAAAAGTGTTGCAACCAGTTAGAACAAACATAGCAGTCAAAGATGCGATGATTACTTTTTTCATAATAATATCCTCAAAAATAAATGGGTGGTTATAAATAATAACAGTGATGCCAAGCAATAAGCTCAAGCTTCACTGAAGGTATGGGCTAAAATAATAAGGTATACATATTATCTCGCTATCCATTACCGACATCATAGTGAAAGTTAAAAACGCTGCACAGTATCAAAGTGTAATTATGGGCGTTAAACTGTAACTTTTCATTACAAATAATTCATAAATCTACATATAGTCAGTCTCAATTATTTAAGGAATCAGTATGACCATCCACATAGTGTTGGTAGCCCCAAAAATGCCAAGTAACACCGGTAACATCATCCGTCTTTGTGCCAATACAGGTGCGCAGCTGCATTTGGTCAGGCCTTTAGGGTTTGAGCTGGATGATAAAAAGCTACGCCGAGCAGGCTTGGATTATCACGAATACGCCCATCTACAAGTACATGATGATTGGACAGCAGCAAGACAGGCATTACAAGCCGCTGATTGCCACGTTATTACCGCCCTGACGACCAAGCTTAGTAAGCCCTTTTATGATTATGATTTTAGCGGTCAGCAAGACGTTGAAACAACAGGCGATGCTTTGATGCCAAATATTGCACTGGTTTTTGGTTCTGAAACAGCAGGGCTAACAGATGATATTCGTGAAGATATTGGCGCTAGCAACTGGCTGAGATTGCCAATGCTGGCGGATTCACGCAGTTTGAATTTGTCCAATAGCGTGGCAATATGCCTATATGAGATATGGCGTCAGCAAGGATTTGCAGGCGATGAAGGGCGCAGTATTGGTTATGAGACATTGACGGTCTATGACCCAAAATAGCGGGTTAATATGCTCATTGAAAATACGCCTTAGCATCTTATTAATTAGTGATTTACAAACAATTGGGCGGTTTGGGCAGACCAGCCAAGCGATTTACATGACGGGCAACCAAGCCAGTATTGAATAATTGCTGCAACTTTTGATTGCTAATATTTTGCTCAGGTAAGGTTTTTTGCAGCCATTTTATCAGTGGCCGTGTCGCTGGGGCGTGATTAAACTTAGCAAAGAACGCTCGTACTTGTTGTAAAATCTGTAAATGCTCAGTATTCAAAGTCACATCCATGGTATGTGCCAATTGTTGGGCGATAGCGGGCGTCCAGACAGTATGATCACATAGATGGCCATCTTGATCCAATTCAACATTCATGGCGGTCATAATAGCGGTAGTCACATTGTTTTTACTCACATTGTCGTTACTCATAAAGCGATGGTCACCACTTTATCAAATTGAGGATCTTGGGTCAGGTGAACCCATTCTATATCTGTCAGAACACTACTTAACTTAGCGTCTAGATTTAGCTTAGCACTGGTATTGGGCGTTAGCTTTGCGACATCATCGGCTAGAGCATAGATACCTGCAATATCTTGAATCTCACTATCAGCGACGTAGGCATTGAGCCAGTCAATAAAAGCGACCGTTGTACCCAGTAAAACAATACTATCACCGGCACGCCACGTGCGCGACATCTCTTCAATATTGCGTCTGAGTGTATCCATCGTACTCTGTAATTGGTATAAAGTTGCCATGACGGTTTCCAGTTGCGGTAGTTGTTTAGAGCATGTTATCAATTACCGCATTGATACATTTTAATGCTCATAATCTAATTGATGACATGCCCTAGCATTAAGCGAATAGCTGTCTGTTTACTAATTCTTTTGATAAAGAGCATAAAACACTAAAAGCGCAGGATTTGCTCAAAGTCTTGCGAGTTTATGACGTCTGGTACCAAGCTCAGTTGTGACGCCAAATCCGTTGGCACCATACCTGTGACCCAACCACTAAAGACATCGTTCGGCAGCCAAGCGGCTGGCATGTCGTATAGATCAAGGGATTGAATCATACCGTGCAAACGTGATTCAGATTGCATCAATAAGCCAAAGACCGGTGCGTCTAAATATAGCTGAACTTCATGACCAAAGGTCGCCAGCGTTAGCGCAAGCGCACAGCCCTCATAACTTGCCATTTCAGTTGGCGTGTGCAGCTGAATTAATAATTTCATGATTAATTCCTAATCGAGTGGGGCAAAGGCACGCATCAACACGGCCTATTAAAACTGTATCAGCCGACAATCATTTTGCATCATCATCGCAAGCTCACTCAGTCCAACCAAGGTAAAGCCTGAGGCAAGGTTGCTGCTATCAAGCTGATGACGTGTGCTGTTATCGGCGTCACTGACACCGCGACTGAGGGCGGTGCTGACGCAGACGGGCAGCGCTAACTTATACTGTTCAGCTAGACTTTGCCACTCTTTGGTTATGTTAACTTGGTCGGCAGATTGCCAGCGTAATCGATTGGCAATATGCGCCGCATCTCCATAAAAAAATACATGTAATGGAGCATGGTTGATCTCGCCCTCATTAGTGTCACTTTGGAGATACGCGCGAGTATAACGTAGCGCCAAATGCGCAAGGGGGTGACTGGGGTCAGCAGTTATCAGAAGTAGTGGTGTGATGGTTGTCATAGGAATTCTTATCATTGATTCATACTAAAGTTGTTTATGCTACCATAAAGCCATTCAAGCAAATAGGCGCACTGTTATGAAATATGGTTTATGCTGGATATTAACTGCTATTATTCGATACGATGACTGCCTCGTAAGAAAAAACAATAAACTTATGCGCTAGCTTCACGTAGTCTTATCATTCTATGCAAGGAGTTTATGTCCCTATGTTACCTGCTATGCCTTCAAGTATGAACCATGGTACAGATGATCAGCCGACCACGGCGCAATTGCAAGTGTTGCAAACGGCGAGCGAATTTGCGTATCAGATTTGGGAGAGCCGGACGGTCTCATGTCAGACGTTTTTACGTAGTTACCCATTGGATAAGACCTTAACACGCCAGCAAATTGATGATCTGATTCAAGATTATACTTTGGATGAAAACTACCAACTTGCTGATGAACCTAAGGTGATGAGTGGCCTGCGCCATCTTCGTACATTATTGATGATGCGCTGGATTTGGCAAGATGCCTTACAGATGATAGCGCTTGAGCAATTGACGGATGAGTTGTCTGAGTTTGCTGATGGTTGCCTCTCATTTGCCAAAGATTATACCTATCAGCATTTGGTTAAAAAATACGGTCAACCCACTTTTATTAATACGCAAGGTAATGTGCAAATTGATGATATGGCGATTATGGCCATGGGCAAGCTTGGGGCACAAGAGCTGAATTTATCGAGTGATATTGATCTGATTTTTGTCCATCAGGCCCGCGGCGAAACCAACGGCGATAAAGCCCGCGGCACGCGCAGTATAGACAACAAGCGTTTTATGACTCGGCTTGGTCAAGGTATCATCAAATTATTAGACAACAAAACAGCCGATGGTTTTGTCTTTCGAGTGGATATGCGTTTGCGTCCGTGGGGTGATGGCAGCGATTTGGCCATTCATTTGTCCGCACTACAAAAATATTTTGCCTTGCACGGTCGTGCGTGGGAGCGTTTTGCTTGGCTAAAAGCACGAGTGGTGGGACAAGTAGAGCCGCCGTTTTATGATGAACTGCAAGCGCTTATCAAGCCATTTGTCTTTCGTTATTATGTGGATTACAGTGCTTTTTCCGCACTCAGAGAAATGAAATCTCTCATTCAAAATCAAGTTGCTCAGCGTGAAGACTTGGACAATATCAAACTTGGTGCAGGCGGTATTAGAGATATTGAGTTTATCGTCCAAGCTTTTCAGTTGATCTATGGCGGCAGGCATCCACAGCTACAGGTCAAATCTTGTTTGCGAGCGATGCAAGTATTGCGCGAACTTGGGTACTTGGAGTTGACAACCCACGAGCAATTACAAGCGGCCTATCGATTTTTACGTCGGTTGGAGCATGCCATTCAAGCCATCAACGACCAGCAAACTCAGCGCTTACCTCATGATCCAAGCTGGCAGCATAATCTAGCCATCACACTTGGATTTGACGACTGGAAAGCCCTGCTAAACACGCTCAATCATCATCGAAACACTGTCAATGTACCGTTCGGGCGGATGGTCACCGAGCGCCAAGTGCCAGATCAGGAAGACAACAATCTTGAGCCAGAACATCTGGACGAGCAGATTGCGCGGTTAAATAAAGTGCTAGTAGAAGAAAATCGTGAGTTATTACAAAATTTTTGGCAGTCAAAAATGGTTGCCAATCTAAGTGAGGAAGCCCGCGAGCGCTTGGATGACGCGTATCCTGTGATTGTGCATGCATTACTGGCGCATCAAGACCAGCAGCAACTGGCCAATACGGCTTTGCCACGTCTCCTTGCATTACTGGAAGCTATCTGTCGCCGCTCGATATATTTGGTCATGATTGCAGAAAACCCCAATGCCATGATTGAGCTGATTCCGATGCTATCAGCCAGTCCGTGGATTGCAAAAGAGCTGGCACAATATCCTGTGCTACTAGATACTTTTTTACAGCAACGCTACCGTCATTTGCCTGAAAAGCTTGAACTGCATGACATCTTACGCCAACAGTTACTGCGTGTTGAGCCTGATGACGAAGAGGAGTTGCTCAGCGTACTGAGACTGTTTAAAAAGAATCAAGTATTGGCGGTTGCTGCCAGTGATGTCTTGGCTGAACGCCCCATTATGAAGGTGTCTGACTCCTTAACTTATATTGCGGCAGTCGTATTAGAAGCCGCATTGGAGCGCGCTTTTGCAGAGATTGTCAAACGCTATGGCTATCCCATCGGTCAAGATGGCGATCCGGTTACGGAGGCTGATTGCGGCTTTGCGATCATAGGCTATGGCAAACTTGGCGGGTTAGAATTGTCTTATTCTTCAGACTTGGATTTGGTGTTTTTGCATAAGATAAAAGAGCAAGGCATGACCACGGGTGAAAAGTCAGTGAGTGGGATGAAGTTTGCTGCGCGCTTGGTACAAAAGCTAATGAATTACCTCAACACCCAGACCCGAGATGGCCGTGTTTATGAGATTGATATGCGTCTACGCCCCTCAGGTAACGCTGGCATGATGGTCGTGTCGTGTCATGCTTTTGAAACTTATCAGTTTGATAAAGCGTGGTCTTGGGAGCATCAGGCGTTGGTTCGAGCACGAGCGATTTGCGGAGACAAACGAGTGACCGCACGTTTTTGCGATATTCGCCGAGAGGTGTTGGCGCTGCCGCGTACAATCGAGCAGGTCCGCAGTGAAGTCACCAGCATGCGTATAAAAATGCAAAAACATCTGGGTACCAATCAATGGCAACAACAAGCGGGTAAATTTCATCTCAAACAAGATGCAGGCGGCATCGTCGATATTGAGTTTTTGGCGCAATTTGCCGTATTGGCGTATTCGCATGAGTATCCAAGTTTGACCAAATGGAGCGACAATGTGCGTATTTTTGAGGAGGTCGCCATACTCGGTATTTGGGAGGCGCAAGTCTGTCAAGCGTTGACTGACGCCTATCTAAGAATACGTGCGGCCACCCATCAGTTGGCATTATCAGAGCAGTCATTACTGGTTGATGAGTCACTCTGGAAAGAGACACGAGCGTTAGTACAAGCTCAGTGGCGACATTTAATGGGTGTGGATTCAGCAGAAGATGAGTAATATTTTATTATAAATAAAACCACTCTAAGCAAAAATCGAAATATTTTATTTACCTGTACAGCCAGTGATATAATCGGCCACACCTCATAATATTACTGTGGCCTGTGAGTAATAATGACGTTATATTTTTAATAAAAAAATGACGCGGCGGTGTTATCATACGATGTTGATACATACTGTCAAAAACAACCTACCTAAAAAAGTTAGACGTCAGCGCTAACATAAGGATTATAAAATGAACATGGCAACACAAGATGGCAAGCTTTGGATGAATGGCACGATGATTGAACAGCCAGATGCTAAGGTACACGTACTGACGCATAGTCTGCACTATGGTATGGCAGTGTTTGAAGGGGTACGTGCTTATCAAACCGCTGATAAGCGCACGGCAATTTTTCGCCTAAAAGAACATACTGAACGCCTATTGGGTTCTGCAAAAATCTTTCAAATGAATGTACCCTTTGATGCGGCGACACTTGAGCAAGCGCACAAAGATGTGGTCAAACAAAACAACTTGGCAGAAGCGTATATTCGCCCTCTTATTTGGGTAGGCGCAGAAAAGCTTGGTCTGTCTTCGCGTGATAACAGTATCAATGCCATGGTTGCCGCTTGGCATTGGGGTGCTTATCTTGGTGAAGAAGGTATCAAAAACGGTATCCGCGTAAAAACATCTTCATTTACACATCACATGACCAATGTGACTATGTGCAAAGCAAAAGCCTCAAGCAACTATCCTGTGTCTATCATGGCCAACCAAGAAGTCACTCGTAATGGTTATGATGAAGCCATCTTGATGGATCCACAAGGATACGTCTGCCAAGGCGCAGGCGAGAACTTATTCTTGGTAAAAGATGGCGTACTACACACACCTGACCTAGCAGGCGGCGCACTTGACGGTATCACTCGTCGCACTATTATCCAATTTGCTGCTGATTTAGATATTAAAGTGGTTGAACGCCGTATCACTCGTGATGAATTTTACTTGGCGGACGAGATCTTTATGACGGGTACTGCTGCTGAAGTCACACCAATTCGTGAATATGACGACCGTATTATCGGTAACGGTGGCCGTGGTGAGTTGACAGAAAAGTTACAAACCTTGTACTTTGATGTGGTACATGGCCGCAATGAGAAGTATATGGACTGGTTAAGCTTTATTGATTAAAAATAACATTATTTACACCTATCAAAAAAGCTGAGCGTAATCGTTCAGCTTTTTTATGCTAATATATTTGTCATATTTATTCATGCGATTAAAGTGAGCAGTCAATGCCAATAGATTCTAGTACAGCAGACAATAAAAATATCAAACAAATCATTTGTATCAAATGGGGTACAAAATATGGGGCTGATTATGCCAATAAATTATATGGCATGGTATCTCGTAATATCACACCACCATTTCGCTTGGTCTGTTTTACAGATGACACCACTGGTGTACGTCCAGAAATAGAATGCCAGCCCTTACCTGAAATTGATTATCCTATGCCAGTAGGTACTTCTGGACAATGGCCAAAATCACGTTTATGGAGTGAGAAGCTAGGTAATGTAGAGGGTGACGTACTTTTTTTGGATTTGGATGTGGTGATTGTTGGAAACTTGGATGTTTTTTTTGAATATAAGCCTGAAAAAGAAGTAGTATTGACACGCAATATGACTAATCCTCTTGAAAAGCTTGGGCAGACGTCATTATTCAGGTTTCCTGTTGGTAAACTGGTCTCTTTGCAAAAATTGTTTGCCACGGATCCTCAAGGGATTGCTGAAAAATACCGTTTTGAACAGCGTTTTGTCACTCGTAATGCACCAGGTGGGGTTGAATTTTATCCTAGACGTTGGGTGAGACATTTTAGGTTTGAGTGTAAACGCTCTTTTCCATTAAACTATTTTTTACCAGCAAAACTGCCAAAAGATACGCGGGTTGTAATTTTTGCTGGGGGCGCTCTCAATCCACCAGAAGCAATTGAAGGGCGCTATCGTACAGAATATCCAAATAACGCTAAAGAACATATTAAACTTTTGAAAACCTCGGACAAAGCTAAGAAAAAGCCATTTCGTCATTTGCGACATTTTATTTTACCCACTCCTTGGGTTGAAAAGTATTGGCGCGAGTGAAAGGTTTAAAACGAACTAGGATATGTCGTCAGTTAGCACATTTATGTATTTTATGGTTCTATATATGATTTGTCACATGCACAACTTATTCTTGTTTGCTGTGCCGTTACTGATAGAGTCTGCGAAAAATTATCGCAGCCCTGATGTGTACCTTTTACATTGTTTTGACTATATAGAGAATAGCCAAAACAAAATAGAGAATAGCCAAAACAAAATAGAGAATAGCCAAAACAAATGTTAATTGCGGTTAAAATATATCACCCATTATTCTAGCTTTTTCAAAGCTTAAGCCTTCATTGTCTTTCTCAGTTAGCTCAAGTTCTAGACCCTCAATCGGCCAGTTAATTTTTAAGCTATCATCATTCCATAAGATCGTCCGCTCACTTTCTTTATGGTAATGATGAGTGGTTTTATACAAAAATTGTGTATCGTCTTCTAGCGCTACAAAGCCATGTGCGAAACCGGCAGGTATCCATAGTTGACGGTGATTAGTGGCTGTCAGCTCTAAGCCTACCCATTGACCAAAAGTAGGTGAGTGTTGACGTATATCTACAGCCACATCCCAAGCTCGCCCTTGTACCACGCGAACCAGCTTCGCTTGAGAAAATGGGTTAAGTTGGTAATGTAAGCCTCGCAATACGCCTTTTTGTGAGTTGGAGTGATTGTCTTGTACGAAATTTGGCAGATTGAACCCGCGTTCGCTTAGAGCAGTTGCAAATGTTTTTTGGTTAAAGCTTTCCATAAACCATCCGCGCTCGTCTTCAAAAACACGAGGTTCAAGGATTAAAAGCTCGGGTATTTTGGTATCAATGATTTTCATAATGAATATGTCGATATTGTCATGAGTTTATTGTGAACGCTCTTGATATAGTTTTAGTAAATATTGTCCATATCCTGTTTTTTTGAAAAAATTGGCGCGTTCTAGCAATTGAGCGCCATTAATCCAACCGTTGTGATAGGAAATTTCCTCAAGACAGGCTACTTTAAGGCCCTGACGATGCTCAATAGTTTGAACAAATTGTCCTGCATCTAGTAGAGAATCATGTGTTCCGGTATCTAGCCAAGCAAACCCACGCCCTAAAAGTTCCACATTTAATTGCTCTTGTGCTAGATAAGCATTATTGATGTCAGTAATTTCTAATTCACCTCTGTGCGAAGGCTGCACATTTCTCGCGATTTCTATGACTTGATTGTCATAAAAGTACAAGCCAGTGACTGCGTAATTTGACTTTGGATGATCTGGTTTTTCTTCTATACTTAATGCTTTACCGTTTTGATCAAATTCTACTACGCCAAAACGTTCAGGATCACTTACATAGTAACCAAAAACCGTTGCGCCCGTTGCTTGTTCAGTCGCTCGGCGTAACTGTTGGCTAAAGCTTTGCCCGTAGAAAATATTATCTCCCAATACCAAGCAAACATTGTCATCACCAATAAACTCTTCACCCAAGATAAATGCTTGAGCCAAACCGTCAGGTGAAGGTTGAACTTGATAGGATAAAGTTATTCCTAGCTCATCACCATTACCCAATAGCTTTTTGAAATTTGGTAAGTCTTCAGGAGTAGATATGATTAAAATATCTCGAATACCAGCCAGCATCAGCACCGATAAAGGGTAATAAATCATCGGCTTATCGTAAATTGGTAACAGTTGTTTGGATGTGCCTAAGGTAATAGGATGCAAGCGTGAACCGGAGCCTCCAGCAAGAACAATACCTTTACGGTTTGTTTGAATCATAATAATAACTCTCCTAATACGTGAGCAACACCTTGTTGCCAATGTGGCAAATGTAATTGAAATTTATTTTGTATTTTTTGGGTATTCAAACGTGAGTTAAGCGGGCGTTTTGCAGGAGTCGGGTATATTGATGTCGGAATAGGGTTTATCTGCTTTATCAGTAATTTTGTGCCCATCTCTTGCTGTGCGATTGAAAATATAAATTGAGCATAATCAAACCATGAACACTCACCTTTTGCAGCTAAGTTATAGTGTCCGTAAAAACCACTAGCATGCTCATTTATTAAATAGTGACGTAGGGCTTGTGCAGTAATATCAGCAATCAAAGCTGCCCCAGTTGGTGCCCCGATTTGATCAGCGATAATATTGAGCTCTTCTTTACTTTGAGCAAGCTTTAGCATGGTTTTAATAAAGTTATTGCCATGAGTACCATATACCCAACTGGTACGAAAGTTAATAAATCTTGCACCACTTTGCTCCAAAGCAATTTCTCCATCATGCTTAGTCTTGCCATAGTTGTTTATAGGAGCTCTATGATCTTCTTCTGACCAAGGCGTATTTAGAGTACCATCAAATACATAATCACTAGAGTAGTTAATCAATAAGCTATTATACCGTTTAGACATATCAGCTAAATGCTTCACCGCCAAATGATTGATTAAATCAGCCTGTACATAATCACTTTCAGCATTATCTACAGCAGTATAAGCGGCTGCGTTGATGACTACATCAGGCCGTATGGTATTGTAAAGCTGTTCTATCGCTATAAAGTCGCTGATGTCTCCGCATAATCCACCATTATTTGCTTGGCGATCCAAAGAAATAACATGTCCTAATGGCTGCAAAGCTCGCTGTAATTCCCAGCCAACTTGTCCGTTTTTACCTAATAAAATAATATTCATGGTGAATTTGCAAGCTTTGGTTATTGATAGTGTTGGGTGACCCAGTTTTGATATTCACCACTTTTTACGTTTTGAACCCAAGTGGTGTTTTTTAGATACCATTCTACGGTTTTTCGCAAACCAGAGGTAAAGGTTTCTTGTGGTGTCCATCCCAATGATTGTTGAATTTTACTGGCATCAATAGCATAGCGCAAGTCATGCCCCGGACGATCTTTTACATAAGTAATCAGGTCAGCATAACGTATGATGCCATGTGGCTTGTTTGGAGCCAGTTCTTCTAGCAATGTACAAATAGTTTGAACGACTTCAATATTGGTATGCTCATTGTGCCCTCCGATATTGTAGGTTTCTCCTATTTTTGCTTCGGTAGCGACCAGATATAAGGCACGGGCATGGTCTTCAACATATAGCCAGTCTCGAATCTGTTGCCCGTTGCCGTATACAGGTAAAGGTTTGCCGTCTAAAGCATTTAAGATTACTAAAGGTATCAATTTTTCTGGAAAATGATAGGGGCCGTAGTTGTTAGAGCAGTTGGTAATTACAACTGGTAAGCCATAAGTTCGATTCCATGCACGTACGAGATGGTCTGAGCTGGCTTTGCTGGCTGAGTAGGGGGAGCTCGGCGCGTAAGAGGTGGCCTCAGTAAATAAATCGTCATTATTTTCTAAGTCACCATAGACTTCATCAGTAGAAATATGATGAAAACGAAAGCGGCTTTTTTTATCGCCAATTAGGGTTTCATAGTAATGTCTAGCCACTTCTAATAGGGTATAGGTGCCTATAATATTGGTCTGCATAAAGGCAGCTGAGCCCGTGATAGATCGGTCAACATGAGATTCTGCAGCTAAGTGCATCACGATATCGGGCTGAAAATCAGCAAAGTGTGCTTCGATGGCTTGTTGATCGCAAATATCTGTTTGGGAAAACCGATAGCGCGGGCTATTTGATAAACTCGCCAAAGACTCTAGATTGCCCGCATAAGTGAGCTTATCTATGTTTAAAACGATATCTGTGGTATTAGCTATAATATGGCGGATAACAGCTGAGCCAATAAAGCCTGCGCCGCCTGTGATTAATATATTCATAATTTTCCTTAGTATACGAATAGTATGATTAATTTTCATTAATTCAGTTTCTAGCCGACTTATTTTAATTTTTATATATAAACTCTACTAATTTATCTATAAATTTTAAGTAACTGGGGATTTAAAGTATCTTGAATAAGGTTAACACCATATTCAATTTTCTCTAAATTAACTATCTGTTTTTCCAAATAATAAAAATATATATGGAGCTCTTTCTTATGGGATTTTTTATTACGATTAGAGATAGGTGAGTCGTGATTATATATATGATTTAACGTTATAAATGGATTAAAAAGTAAGTATCGTAACTAGGATTGTTTATAATATAATGTCTAACCTGTTTAGTAGATATTTTACTTTTATCAAAAAATTTTGGAGATAGAAGTCCAGAACAGTTTTAAAGTTCAGACTTTTGAATGACTTCATTATGTAAGCGGATCAAGTGAGCATTCTCACGTTTGTAAAAATCAGAGTTTTGCCTATAGTCAAAGGTTAGTAGGTCGATTCTATCTTCTGGATAAGAGTATTGATCCTGCCAAGTTTGGTATAGCTCTATTTTCATAAAAGAAACTCATAATGACTGTAAAAAATCAGCTCTAAATTTTCGGGAGATGTTACCATATACTGAGAATTTAAGTATAGGGTAGATACCAAGATCTCTTGCATAAGTCATTGCTGACCTTTATCACTACGTTAACCAGATCCAATGAAATGGTACTTTCGCAAGAAGTCTGACATATAAACTATATTAATTTTTCCATGACGCCATATTGAAATAATTTCTTTGGGCTTGTTGCTGCCTGCGTGACAGGAAATGCGCAGAAGGCATCGCAGCAATGTATTTTTCAAAGTGAATCAGCTACAGTAAGCACCTTTATATGATATAAGTAATTACGACTTAATAAAAAACTATAGAGGACAATGCCTAAATAATGAAAATATCGATTTTAATAGTTAATTATAATACAGAAAGTTATATTCGTAGCCTATTGATTAGTATAGTTAAGCAGACAATGATTAAAAAAAACTTTGAAATTATTATTAGTAATAACGTTCAAAACAATGTATTAACCCAAATAATTGAGAAAAATAGTTTAGATCAAGAACTTAATATCAAAGTATTACAAATGATAAGTAATATCGGATTTGGAAGAGCTATGAATGAAGCAGCAAAAGCTTCCTGTGCAGAGCACTTGCTAATCATTAATCCGGATGTTTTATTGAATAATACTCACTACTTAGATGAAATGCTTGATTATTTAACATCTAACCCAGATTATGGTGTTGCTACCAGTAGCGCTTTTAATGACGATGGGGAGTATAAGAATGATAGATATACTTATGAATTTTTTGATAACTTAGGATATGATAACCAGATTTGTTGGTTTCAAGGCTCTCTATTATTTATTAAGTATGATGTATTTAAAAACTTAGGTGGTTTTGATAAAGACTATTTTATGTATTGTGAAGATGAAGATTTATGTTATCGCATTAAAAATGAAGGGTATCCTCTACTAAAAAATCATAAGCTCAGCTTTTACCATAAAGGTGGAGCTAGTGAACCAAGTCAAGATTACGATTACTATTATCGACATTTCAAATCAATGTTATTGTTTATGCACAAGCATAAAGAGGAGCACTTCTTTAATGGATTGATTAAAGATCTTGATAGAAAAAGCATCAAACGTATAAAAAGGTATGCAGTTTTAGGGAAGTTTTCATATAAGTATAGAACTAGAGTGCTTAAGGCTCAGGTAATGCATGATATTACTCATAAGATACTTAAAGATTCAGCTAAATGGCTTTATTTTGATAAATAACTAAAAATCTATTTGAGGGTGGATGATGATAGATATTTTTTATATAAATTTAGATAGTAGAAAAGATCGTCTGCTTAGTATGCAAGAACAATTAACTGCTTTAAACTTATCTGCAAAGCGATTTTCGGCTTCAGTCGGCAAGCATCTTAGTATGAAAGAAAGGTTATTTGTAGATGCCTATAAATTTACCTGTTTAATGAAGCGTCCAGTTACAGACGGAGAGATTGGTTGTGCCTCATCTCATAGAAGAGTTTGGCAATATATAGTAGATCATAATATTGATTACTGTTTAGTAATGGAAGATGATGTAATTATTGATAAACAAGTTGTTGAGATGATCAGTAATTATCAAAACTACCAAGATTTTGATTTTATAAATTTATCTTCAAACAACCCTTATTCTTATGACGAAGAGGTAGCTAAAGAGCTACTGAGCCAAGATGTGAATAAGCGCCCTATTGATCCAAAGCTTTTAAAATTATGGAAAAAACTAGAATGGCGTAATAACTGGCGTATTTATAAATTGAAACCAATAGCTGATAATTTAATGATATGTGAATGCGATCCTGCACCTGCACTGGGTAGTGGTTACATAGTCTCAAAAAAAGCAGCAGTTGAATTTTTGCATGCCAGTGAGAACTTGTTTTATCCTATTGATTATGTATGGAGATATGCAACTGGTGAGCTTAGACAGGGTTTTATTTCTACCTCACTCATTACTCAAAAACAGGTTGATAGTGATATTTTTGGAAGAGAGGAAAAATGCGAGCTGAACATTACGCAGCATGTTCATAGACTGTTCTTAAAGCGAGCGCGGCGACATAGAATTAAAGATATCAAAAAAATGTATGGGTAATTAAATAATGATTAATAATATAAAACAAAACAAAACAGTCATCCTTACTATTTTCAGCCTACAAGGTGGAGGTGCAGAAAGATTTGTTATAACGTTAGCTGAAGGGTTTAAAATACTAGGATATGAACCACATATCGTTTGTTTTAAATCGCAAATTGATTATGAAAAGCCTGATATTCCGATACATTTCTTGTCTTATCAATCTTATCGCTGGTTACCAAAAGGTATACGGCACCGCCTTTTTGCCAAAGTATTTGATAGCTATGTGCGCCAACATATTACTGATAAGCCTGTATTAACTTTATCCAATTTATGGCAAGTTGATCAGACACTTACACATAGCCAGCTTCCTAATAAAGTATTTGTGATTCATAATACATTATCTAAAGAAAAACAAGTTCACACCCATCTAAATGATCATGCATTACGAGAAGTGTATCAGTCTCAAAATGTAGTTGCTGTAAGTAAGGGGGCCAAGGAAGATTTTCTCACTATTGTCCCTAGTGCTAAGATGTTAACTGCTATTCATAATCCTATTGACCAAGAGGGAATTATAGTTCAGTCTCAGAAAACTGAGGAGCTGCAAAATATTGAAAAAAAATATCCTATATTGAAAAAAGGATATATCGTGCATGTAGGTAAGTTTAAAGCACAGAAAAATCATATTGCCTTGATTAACGCCTATGCCAAATCAAAAAAGAGTTTGCCTTTACTTTTAGTAGGGCAAGGAGAGCTACAATCGCAATGTAAAGAGTTATGTAAAGAGCTAAGATTACAAGATAAAGTTATATTTGTAGGTTTTACTCCAAATCCTTACCCTTTAATTGCTCATTCAAAAGGTATGGTGTTATCTTCAATATATGAAGGTTTTGGACTAGTGATTGCAGAATCATTAGCGCTTGGAGTTCCAGTTATAAGCACCGATTGTGATTCAGGCCCTAGAGAATTACTACCAAAGCATCACTTGGTTGCTGTTGGAGATATCCAAGGCTTGGCAGATAAATTAGATGATTTGATGCAAAACCCACATAGTTTTAGCAGTGACTTTGATGTAAGTCTTCTACCTAAGTCAGTTGCTATGCAATATCTGAACATGGTTTGAGTAAATAGTCTCATAGCTAACGGGGCTTAAGATTTTAATAAGGCGTTTAAATATACAAAATCACTTTGTTTGGGTGAGATTTCTAAATATTTTGATTGGCTAGAATATTTAGCTTGGATGAATCCCATATCTAATTGAGCACTGATACGTCGTGACTTGTATTTGAACTTATCAATTAAATCTTTAGCTGGTGGCTTACTATTGGCTGGTGTTGAGATATTACTGCTCGCAATAGTACTGAGTTGTAATTCTGGCATGCCATAGTGCTGAGCCATATCCATTTGTAGGGCAAGCGCAGGCACTGTTTGAGCACTCTTTAAGTCTTTGGTATGACAAAGTAGGGCATCTGCTAGTCCTGCGCCAAATTTTTCTACAGAATCCAATAAAGTTTTGGCGCCTTTAGGTGTTAGTAAATACGCTGCAGCCCCTGTTTTATCCAAGAATAACTCATGTAAGGCGACATCTCTATTGATATGAATACCTTGTTTGCTAATTAACTTCTTACGTCCACGAGTCTCAAAAGTTATATGATCATACGTAATATCTTGATTGCCACTTATCTCAAAAAGAGTCGTTGGCAAGTCTTGAGATAATAGGGCGTCATCCTCAAGAATTAAAAACGATTGCCCGCGATTAGCCACATGCTGCCATGCTAGATAATGGCTCAAAAAACAGGCCACCTCTGTGCGCCTAAGTTTACGCTGCCAGTCATTTGCCCATTTTTCGTACTCGTCTTCTGTCAAGCTATCTACAGAAATAGCTTCCCAGCGTTGATAGAGGATTGCAAGTTTATCTAGCTGCTTACTCTGAAAATCCCAACGTTGTTTGGCACTATCTAAGTTAATGACCAAGGCAGTTATTTTTGACTGATACGACATTATCTCTATCCCTTCCACCAAGCAGTTTTATCACGAGTATGTAAATCACGAAAACGTGAATATACAGTACTAGATTCAGGTTTTTGTACTCGTTCGAAGATTTCAATGACTAAATCGCCTAGCGGATGAGACTGTGCTAGTTTATCTAAACGCCAGCGCATGTTACGCAGCGTATCATCAGTGCCAACAGCAAATCCTGCTACGCCATCAAACAAGGCCAGTCTCTCATTTTGTAAAGAGGTATAGCGTCCATCATCAGGCTTAGAAGTATCTATTGCAGTAAGATAACGCTCGCTCTCTTGTAACTTAATGGTATTAACTAAAATAACTGCATTCATTAATAGGGCTTTTAGATAATCATCATCACTATAGTCGATAAATGTATCACAAGCAGAAATAAGCCAGCGGGTATTTAATGCATGGATCAAGTACTCTTTTTGCTCATGCCAAAGTTGCTCAAATAGCTTAAACTCTTTATCAACTTGATAGCCTCGACGAATAAGCACTATCAGGGTGGCATGATAATATGCAAGCTCTGAATGACCAACAAACTCACGTCTTAGGTTTTCAAGATGATTTTGCAGGTTTTTATCAGAGCCATAAGTATATTCAATATGGGAGCCATCTATCATTTGCTCACGCATTTCATCCCAGCCCAACTGATCAAACTTTTTTGCTACGGTAGCTGCGCCAAGCCTTTTGCGATGCTGATTTAAGGAAAAAAGACTGGCCAATTTAGATTTAGGTGTTTTCATTACCAGTGCTCCTATAAT
This sequence comes from Psychrobacter vallis, assembly GCF_904846715.1. Taxonomy (GTDB): domain Bacteria; phylum Pseudomonadota; class Gammaproteobacteria; order Pseudomonadales; family Moraxellaceae; genus Psychrobacter; species Psychrobacter vallis. The sequence continues at coordinate 53,603 of NZ_CAJHBU010000002.1, read as the reverse complement.
CACAGACTTGATTTTACATGTTTATAATATTTATCGCCATCGATAGCAGCAGGTTGCTGATGAATTAGTCCTACTGTGGAAAATAACGATTTTTGCGCCATAGGTGACTTTACTACTTGTATAATATTAAATGGCAAGAGCGCAATATATTAATATTTAAATCTAATTCAAGTAATTTTTTCTTACAATGAATAGGTATTAAAATATGAATTTTTAATAAACATACGTTCATTGTAATAAATTTTTTGTTTTGAGTATTATAAAAGGGTTAATCGCTTCCAAATAGGTCTCGTGTAAATACTTTTTCAGCGACATCTTCTATATCAGCAGACAAGCGGTTTGCAACAATCACATCACTTATGGCTTTGAATTCTTCTAAGTCTTGAACCACGCGTGAATGAAAGAAGTGTTTTTCTTTCAAGACAGGTTCGTAAACAACCACTTCGATACCTTTTGCTTTGATGCGTTTCATAATTCCTTGAATCGCAGATGCTCTAAAATTGTCTGAGCCACTTTTCATGACCAGTCGGTATATGCCCACAATTTTTGGTTTTCTTTCGATAATTTTGTCCGCAATAAAATCTTTACGAGTTCTGTTGGAATCAACAATGGCTTTTATTAGATTGCTTGGTACTTCATCATAATTTGCTAATAATTGCTTGGTGTCTTTAGGGAGGCAGTAGCCACCATAACCAAAGGATGGATTGTTATAATGGTTGCCAATTCTGGGATCTAGACCAATGCCTTCTATAATCTGTTTGGTTTCAAGTCCAAATGTCTGTGCATAAGTATCCAGCTCATTAAAATAGGCCACCCGCATCGCTAAGTAAGTGTTAGAAAATAGCTTAATGGCTTCAGCTTCTGTCGGCTTTACAAATAGTACGGGCACTTCTTTTTTAATAGCGCCTTCGAGCAGCAGATTGGCAAACCATTGCGCCTGTTCGGACTGTTCACCTACAATGATGCGTGAAGGATATAAGTTGTCATGAAGTGCTTTACCTTCTCGTAAAAATTCAGGCGAAAAAATAATACGATCAGTCGCATAACGTTGTCTTAAGCCTGCTGTATATCCCACTGGGACGGTAGATTTTATGATAATGGTGGCTTGTTTATTGACTAAAAGTACTTGCTCAATCACCGTTTCTACCGTTGAAGTATTGAAGTAATTGGTCTTTGAGTCGTAATCAGTAGGGGTGGCGACAATAATGAAGTCAGCGTCCTTGTAGGCAGATTCGGCATCCAAAGTGGCGGTAAAATCAATGTGTTTATTTAATAAGAAGTCTTCAATATCTGGGTCTTCAATAGGAGACTTTCCTGAGTTTAATAGCTCAACTCTTTCTGCTACGATATCAACTGCTATGACGGTATTATGCTGAGCCAGCAATATAGCATTGGATAGACCTACATAGCCTGTGCCGACTACTGTTATTTTCATAAAAAATCCAAATTTATATTTTATCTGTAGTTTTAAGCTTGGTTTTATTTACTGGCATCTAACATTAAAAATGATGGCAGATAATCGAGAAACTTCTATATAGCAGCACTATGTTTTTTATAGCAAATTGATTATAGTCTGGCTTTCTATGGAAAATACCCATGTTTGTATTGGCTGGTGAGTGTATGCACATAAGGTTTATTATATCATCGGTGCTAGGGCGTGTCCTCAATTCAATCCATTGTCCTCTAAATGGGCTAAAAATGGCTAAATTTTGCCAAACATCGTCAAATAGCTTATCAATATCTCGATATTATTTGCGCTACTTTCCTTGTTTGACGGCAATTTATCTCATTTTTATCACCATTTTTAAAATGAGGACACGCCCTAATGTGAGAGTAGGTGACATCACCATATAAAAGATCACTGCACTTATTTATTCACGTGTTGGCTGACATTAAAGATAGAGATTTGTGAATCAATGGTATAAAACATGACACCAAGGCAGCTATGACTCAACCCATTATTTTATTGATATTAAAAGCGTTAGAAGGTCGCGGTGCCGAGCGTATGGTAACGACGTTAGCGCGGGCTTATATTCAAATGGACTACAGCGTTCATGTACTGTGCTTAGAAGATACCCAAGAAATGCCATTGGATCCTCGAATAAAAAAACATATTGTTCCATATTATGAGGTTTTTGCTCAGCAGCAACTTGCTCCGGACTCTGAGCAAGCCAATGCTTATAAGGCAGTTGCTGAGCGTATTGATTTTTATGTTCTTAATCAGATAGGGGTGCCGGATCTCATACTGGCTAACATCTATAAAGTAAATTGGATAATGGCTTATAGCAAGCTAGCCAATATCGTGAATGTGTTGCATACGGCAGTATCTAGACAGTTTCAACAGCAGTTGTCAGACGACACAGTACAAACCATAGCCCATCTAAAAATGGTATATGGTGCTCATCCTTGTAGCTGTGTGAGCGAAGGGTCACGTCAAGACTTGCTCTCACTTTTAGGGCAAGTTACCAAAACCCTGACCATTTATAATCCTTGCGATATCGTTGATATTAATACCAAAGCCGCACAGACGCCATATATTGAAAGTTTTGGCTTAAGAGACAAAGAATACATTATTCATGTTGCCTCATTCGATAGTATGAAAGGCCATCGAGACTTGCTACAAGCTTATGCGAAAACAGAGCGGAAGCTGCCATTAGTGTTGGTAGGTAAAGGTAAGCTTGAAGCGGAAATTAAGCAGTTGGCGCTTCAGCTTAATATTAGTGACTGTGTTAGATTTTTGGGATTTCAGACCAATCCTTATCCGTTAATCGCATCCGCCGCATTGATGGTACTGACGTCTAAATTTGAAGGGTTTGGTTACGTTATCGTCGAAGCACAAGCACTCGGAGTGCCGGTAATTAGTACCGATTGTCCATTTGGTCCAAGAGAGTTATTGCCTGCAAAAAATTTGATATCCGTAGGGGATATTGATGGGCTTGCCCTACTCATGGGTCAAGCAATAGACAATCTAACACACTATACAGTACCGCTAAATCAGCAGCTATTGCCTAATCACATCGCACAGCAGTACTTAGCATTTGGTTCGGTGTTAGATTTAGAAAGTAATGAGCGCTAGAGATTGCCAAATAATGCTTTGGATATAGGAGAATGGTTGATAACACAGACCCCATGCTCTTTATAGACTCTACTCAATAAATTGAACGACGGGACAATACGGTCGCTGATGACGGTATTAAGAGTACTTGGGGCGCTGTTGTTTGTGTGTTCGTAGAATCGTGGCTGATCGCTGTTGATCAAATCGATACCGTATAAGTGTATAGCAGCTGCATGACGTGAGAAAGCCAGTTGTGTGGCTACATAGGCAACAGTGCCTGCCTCGACAAATCCATGAGTAACATTAAGAGAAACGCCGATCTCAGCAGATTTATAACTGTCATCAATAATAAAATTTGGATGATTCATAAAGCATGACAAAGGCATTTTTTTATTCAATAATTTTTTCTTAAATATGAGCTTACTAAATGATAGCTTATTCGATTTTACGCCCCATGGTCTATCTACTGGATATAACACACGCATAGCATGATGGTAAGTACGCATAATATCAGGGTGGGTTGTTGCCATCGCTTCGAAGACGGCTAACGTTGCGTATAAGGGTTGACCAGTATAATGCTGACGTAAAATTTCAGGTTGGTGATTGATAAAGCGTGCGTCGCTAATGACATAACCGACAACATCTGTGAAGCGATGATGACCAATGAGGCTAAGGCTACCATTGACGAAAATAGTGGGTATTTTTAGTAGTTCTGGCAATGATAGCTGCTGTATGGATGGACCTGAGGCGATAATGTTGACGTCTTGTCCAAGCAAGCTTTGCTCTGGTTCACTAGCATTAAAAGCATTGATAAAGATGATCTCGTTATCAATATTAAACCCAGCGGTAGTAGGTAATCTCAAATATAGCGCCATACTGTTTTCCAGTAGTTGACTTCAGGTATTTTATATCGTGATGCATTACCTTCAAATTATCTGTAAGCCATCTAAACATAGTTAGTATCTAAACGATTATTGCCAATAATTTTTTAACCATGGGCTTGGTTTCACATGACGATACCACTTGCCGCCACTACCTGCAATGGCGTCTGGTGGGTTTATCTCACCATGAAAAATAACAATTTTTGCGTTATCAGGCAGTGTTGGTGCACGCACTAAGTTAAACGGAATTGGGGCAATGCATTGGTATTTAAAACTGACACACCATGTTTTGTCCCAGTACTCTAGGTGATGGTGCTCACGTAAATAGTTTGATAGGTAGGCTTGTTCGTGGCGAACTTGCTGACGGATGGTGTCAAAGTTACGCTCAAAGTTTGCTAGCAAATCAGGGTAAGAGTTCATACCAATATTAAATCGATATACCGAACTATTGCCAATCATCCGCCATGGTTTTTTCCAATCACGAATGATGACGACACTGTCTTTATATTCTGCTTGGTAAGTAAAAAATGCATCAATATTATCAACAATCACAATGTCGATATCTAAAAATAACGCAACACCTTTTAAATCATAAAGCTCAGGTTTAAAAGTAGTGAGCTTTTTCCAGCCACGCTCAGGGCCAGCCGGTAGGTTCATCTCAGGTATGGGATAACAAGCAATAGCAGGATCAATACCAGTGATGTCATCAGTCAAGCAAACCATCTGAAAGTCTAGAGTGAGATGGCGACTGACCATATTATAAAGACGGTTGACGTATTCAGAGCCGTATTTATCACCCCATTTCATACAAATAATATAACGTGGTTCAGCAGTATCCGTATCTGTTTGCGCAAAGTTTTTGGGAATAGTCTTAGGTACGTCAGATGTCATAATGCACTCACATGGAGGTAAATAAAGAACTAGGGCGTGTTCTCAATCTGAACGATAGCGACTAAATGGGTTAAAAATGGCTAAATATTCGCCAAACTGCGTCAAATAACTGGTTAATATCCCGATATTATCAGCGCTATTTTCCTTGTTTGGCTTCAATTTATCTCATTTTTATAACCATTTTCAAAATGAGGACACGCCCTAATCATTAAAATAAAAATGGGTGAAATATTGCCAATATTAGCATAACTGTAACTGATGATATGTCTAAATAGTTAAACGATAGAACAGTTATTACTTATAATTATCGAACTTACTATGATTGTCACTATTAGCAGTTGTAGAATTATGAGCTTGAATAAAGGCTTTTAAAGCCGCTTTGCTTTTTCGGTAAGGATTGCCTAGATTTGGTATATGCTTAAAACGACGATAACCCCACATATAGTGACTACAATGATCTCTAATCATCTGTTCCATGGCTTGATTGAGCGCATAAGACGCTGTTTCAGCATCACGATTATATAGAGCAGGATCATCGAGTTTATAACAATAAATATCAAAACCACGACCATCGTCACGGCGGATACAAGACAAACCAACCAACGAACATGTGGTTTTGCTAGCAAGTTTGGAGGCGAGTGTACTGGTTAAGGTCTCGATACCAAAAAAAGGTACCACCACACCCCCTGAAGGATCAGGCACATGGTCAGGCAACACGATACTAAAGCCACCTTGTTTGAGTGTTTTAAATACGGCCTTAACACCGCTACCATCCGTCGGAACTAAAGTTGCATTAAGACGCGCACGACCTTGGAGCACAAAATTATTGGTGATATTACCTTTAACTGGCTTGTACATGATGGTTGGCGCGCCAAACTGATTTAGCCACGCGTTCATCATCTCCCACGTACCCAAATGCGGTACGATTGCGAGCATGCCATTAGGATTGGCCAGTCCTTCTAATAAAATATCTTTATTATGAACGTCACGAATCTGACCAATACTCCATTCAGGAGACATCGCCCAGCTTTTGATGGACTCAATACTGGTTAAACATTGATGATAAATAATGTCTTTAGTCAGTGCTTTTTTTTGAATGTCAGACAGGTTAGGAGCAATCAGCGCCATATTAATACGAATAGTGCGCATGATACTTAAGCTTGGTATTTTAACGATTATCCAAGCGACAAAACGTGCCATTATCTGCAATACAGACAATGGCACCAATTTGAAAAGATGATAAGGATTCACAACCACTCACATGGTGACGAATCACATAACAAGCACTGTAGATGACAACTACGAATCATCGTGCTATTTACTGAGCAGACTTGTTGGCATCGGCTTGTACTTTTTCACGCACACGGATACCAAGATCACGTAGCTGCTTGCTATCGACTTCAGCAGGTGCTTGAGTTAATGGGCACTCAGCAGTTTTGGTTTTTGGGAAAGCGATGACATCACGGATAGAGTCTGCGCCTACCATGAGCATAATTAGTCGATCCAAACCAAAGGCCAACCCACCATGCGGCGGTGCACCAAATTTCAATGCATCAAGTAAGAAACCAAACTTGTCTTCAGCCTCTTGCTCGCCGATACCCAGAGCATCAAGGACAGCTTGCTGCATATCAAAGGTATTGATACGTAAGCTACCACCGCCAACTTCCGTACCATTTAGCACCATGTCATAAGCGATAGATAGGGCCGCTTCTGGGTTGTTTTTCAGCTCATCGACCGAGCCTTTAGGCTTAGTAAACGGATGATGCATTGATGTCCAGCGACCATCGTCAGTTTGCTCGAACATTGGGAAGTCAGTCACCCAAAGTGGCGCCCACTGGCAAGTTGTCATTTCAAGGTCTAGACCAATTTTTTGACGTAGTGCGCCGATTGCGTCGTTCACGACACTGGCTTTATCGGCACCAAAGAAGATAATATCGCCATCTTCTGCCGCAGTACGCTCAATCAGGCTAACAAGCACATCATCAGTCATGTTTTTGATGATAGGAGACTGTAGGCCTGATTCTTTATCTACGCCATTGTTGATGCTGCTGGCATCATTGACTTTGATATAAGCCAAACCGCGTGCGCCATAAATGCCAACAAACTTAGTATAAGCATCGATTTGCTTACGGCTTAATGAGGCACCACCAGGAATGCGAAGGGCAGCAACGCGACCTTTAGGATCGTTAGCAGGGCCGGCAAATACTTTGAAATCAACGTCTTTCATCAAATCTGCAACGTCAACCAGTTTCAATGGAATACGTAAATCAGGCTTGTCTGATGCGTAGTCACGCATTGCTTCGGCATAAGTCATGCGCGGAAACTGTTCAAACTCAACGTCCATCATGGTCTTGAACAAATGCTTGATCAGACCTTCGTTGATGTTCATGATTTCTTCTTCATTTAAGAAAGAAGTTTCGATATCCACCTGCGTAAATTCAGGCTGACGATCAGCACGTAAGTCTTCATCACGGAAGCATTTAGCGATTTGATAATAACGATCAAAACCTGACACCATCAGCAACTGCTTAAATAGCTGTGGCGACTGCGGCAGTGCAAAGAAGTTACCTGGGCGTGTACGTGATGGTACCAGATAATCACGCGCGCCTTCAGGCGTTGCACGAGTCAAAATAGGCGTCTCAACGTCTAAGAAACCATGATCATCTAAGTAACGACGAATCGTTGAGGTCGCTTTGGCACGGAAAACCATACGCTCCTGCATTTGCGGACGACGCATATCGAGATAGCGATACTTTAGACGCAAATCTTCTGATACGGTGGTTTTTTCGTCATTCAATGGGAATGGCGGGGTTTCAGACTTGGCCAGTACTTCAATCTCTTTGCCCAATAGCTCAATCTGACCACTGGTCATATTGTTGTTTTCAGTACCTTCATAACGGCGACGTACGCGGCCTGTGATTTTTAGCACGTATTCAGGACGTACCGCGTCAGCCGTGGCAAAAGCTTCTGGCGTATCAGGATCAACGACTACCTGCAAGATACCAGCGCGGTCACGCATGTCCAAAAAAATCACGCCACCGTGATCGCGACGACGATGTACCCAGCCTACGATGCTAATGGTTTGCTCAAGTAAGCTTTCGGTTACGGCTCCGCAATATTCGTCTCGGTATTCGCTATGCGTCATAATATAGTTATCCAGTTGTCAGCCCAATTCGAAATACAATAATGCAGCCATAATCGTGCGATTCAAGTGATTCGCAAAAAAAGCACAAATAACGCGATTAAGACAAATAGTCATCACGTTGGCTACAGAGAATTTGATATAAACGCATATTATGCCTAATCTGCCATTGTTATACAACCAGCTGAGTTCAATCAGAGTATTGGATCACTGCAGTATCGCCGTATTTATTCAGTAACATTTGTATTGGGTTAAATATTATTATTCTGCTTGAAAATGTGGCAGAGCGTGCGCATATCAACGTCACGCTAATAAAACCAGCTATATTGATATATTTACTGACTTGAGGATTTGTAATCATGCTATTTCATCCCCCTAAAAACCCTGTTGAGCTAAGAGTAATACACCTTAACGAAACACAAAAGCAGCGCCGCGAAGATCTGATGGAAGCGACCCAAGGCAAAGCTGCCCTCAAGCAATTCCAAAAGACCATGGCCAAAAAAGCCAAACAAGCACTAAAATCAAAATCTAAAAATAAGAAAAAAAATACGGATAAAAAACCACAAGTTTTCGTTTTGGACTTTGATGGTGATATCAAAGCCACGGCTGTTAAGCATTTACGTGAAGAAATCAGCACACTAATCAGCACAGCGAATAAAGGCGATGAAGTCGTCGTGCGCCTTGAGTCAGGTGGTGGTTTGGTGCATGGCTATGGTCTAGCAGCAGCGCAATTGGTTCGTCTAAAAGAAGCGGGTTTGAAATTGACTGTCTGTGTCGATAAAGTCGCCGCTAGTGGCGGTTATATGATGGCCTGTGTCGCGGACAATATTGTCGCTGCGCCATTCGCCATTATTGGCTCAATCGGTGTGGTGTCACAATTGCCTAACTTTCATAAGTGGCTCAAAAACCACGACGTAGACTATGAGATGTTTACCGCTGGTGATTATAAGCGTACGGTCACAGTATTTGGCGAAAACGATGAAGCAGATCGCGCTAAATATCAAGAAGAGCTGGAGCAGACGCATGCGCTATTTAAACACTTTGTCAATAAATATCGTCCAGAATTGGAGGTTGCTAAAGTAGCAACGGGTGAGCATTGGTATGGCGAAGATGCGCTAAAACTTAATTTGATCGATAGCTTACAAACGTCTGACAGTTATATTTTAAATCTAATGGAAGAGAGTGAGGTCTATGCACTGCATTCACGCCAAAAGCCGACATTAGCAGAAAAGCTGGGACTGGCACAAGCCGCCGAAGCGACCTTAAGTATGGCAGTTGACAAGCTACCGGATGCGCTGGCGCGTTTTGATTTGAATAGTCGTTTAAACATTCTGAAGTAGTTTTTATCTGAAATGACTGAGCGTTTTGCGCTTAATCTATTCATTGTTTGTATTTTGTAAAAGGCGTGCCCTAACGGGTCGCGCCTTTTTTGCTGTTTATTGATAACTGCTGTGTTATAAATATAGGATACGAAAAACAGTATACGCACGTACACTATCAGTGTTTTATTGGAAATTGATTAAAACAATCAACATAGAAAAGGAAGTCATTTATGTCTAGCGATACCCTAATGTTTACCGCAACAGAACATGGTCAAGCCATGCATGCAAAAGTCAAAGCGTTCATCGAGACGCATATTGAGCCAATCGAAGCGCAGTTTTGGCAGGATTGCCACCAGCAAAATCCTGATGGTAATTGGAAAAACTGGCAGTGGCCAGAAAAATACGAAACCTTACGCAAACAAGCTCGCGAAGCTGGGTTATGGAATTTATTTTTGCCCGATGACACCTTAGGTGCTGGGCTTTCGGTCACTGACTATGCACCAATTGCAGAATTGACAGGTCGCAGTTTGCTGGCACCTTATGTATTCAATTGTAACGCCCCTGACAGTGGCAATATGGAGCTTTTGTGGCGCTATGGTTCTGAGGAGCAGCAAGCTACATGGCTCACGCCAATCCTAGAGGGCAAAACGCGCTCTGTGTTTTGTATGACTGAGCCAGATGTGGCATCAAGTGATGCGACCAATATGCAAGCGACGGCTGTGGTTGATGGTGATGAGATCATTATTAATGGCAGCAAGTGGTGGTCATCTGGGCTTGGTGATCCTGCGGTGGATGTGTTGATTGTGATGGCCTATACCCCTGATGAAAATAAAGACCGCCATCATCAGCATTCTATGGTACTGGTGCCCGCAAAATCGGCTGGCGTGAATATCGAGCGTATGCTCAAAGTGTTTGGTGATTATGATGCGCCGCACGGCCATGGCGAAGTCAGCTTCAATGATGTACGCGTACCAGTAAGTCATTTTATTGGCGGGCCAGGTATGGGATTCGAGATTGCCCAAGGTCGTCTAGGGCCGGGTCGTATCCATCATTGTATGCGCTGCATTGGTGCTGCCGAAAAGTCTTTAGAATTGGCGGTCAAACGCGGTATGGAGCGCAGCGCTTTTGGTAAGCCATTGCTACAATTGGGTGGTAATTTTGAGCGTATCGCTGAAGCGCGCATTAAAATTGACCAAGCGCGGCTATTGACCTTATACGCGGCACAAAAAATGGATGCGCAAGGAACCAAAGCGGCCTTGACCGAAATCTCTGCTATCAAAGTCGTTGCGCCAACCGTACTGCAAGAAGTGGTTGATATGGCGATTCAGATTCATGGTGGCATGGGGGTATGTCAAGATACGATGTTGCCCAACTTTTTTGCCCAAGCACGAGCGCTACGTTTAGCGGATGGGCCTGATGAAGTGCATAAAACTATGATTGCCAAGTTGGAGTTAAAGCGTCAGGGTTTTAGCCGCTCTGCTAAACCAGCAAAGGCTTAATCACAATGACTGATCGTGCGGATAGTTTATGATTTCGCCGACTGAAGCTCATCAGAATTAAGACAATAATGAGGTTAATTGAACATTCACTATTAAATTATTAATAGTGGATGTTTCATTACTACTAATGTTTTATTACTACTATACGTTATAAAAATAAATGACCAAATGATAAGGAACATCTTATGGCAACTGACAATCATGCCAGCCATACCGACGACAAAAATACGGAAATTAATCATAAAATATTGGATAAAGGTGGCGATGTCCGTGATGGTGAAGCGCTTGATGCTAAAGTGGTAAGTACATGGCTACGTGATCAAGGGGTCGATATACAAGGCGAACCCACTGTTACTCAGTTTTCAGGGGGCGCATCAAATTGGACGTATCGCTTGCAATATGAAGGTGAAGATAAAAGCCAAGATTTAATCTTGCGTCGCCCGCCAAAAGGCACCAAAGCAAAATCCGCACACGATATGGTTCGCGAATATACCGTACAAAAAGCATTAGAAGACGCTTATCCGTATGTCCCAAAAATGGTGGCACTCTGTACTGATGAAACAGTAATCGGGGCTGATTTTTATGTCATGGAGCGGATGGAAGGGATCATTCCTCGTGCCAATCTGCCAAAAGGCGTTGAGTTAGACACAGCGCAAACGCGTGCATTGTGTACCAATGTCATCGATGCTTTGATCGAATTGCATCAAGTGGATTACACAGAACACCCTGATTTGGTGAGTCTAGGTCGGGGTGAGGGCTATTGCGCCCGTCAGGTGAGTGGTTGGGATAAGCGTTATGTCAAAGCGAAAACACCCAACGTACCAAGTTTTGCACTGGTGAGGCAATGGCTTGGTAAGCACACGCCAGCCGATAGCAAAACCTGCCTCATTCATAATGATTGGCGCTTTGATAATGTGATTTTAGCCGCTAATGATCCAACCCAAGTCATCGGCGTCCTTGATTGGGAAATGGCGACACTGGGTGATCCGTTGATGGATTTGGGCAGCGCGTTGGCGTATTGGATTGAAGAAGATGACAATATCATTATGCAACAATCACGTCGCCAGCCCACACACCTAAAAGGTATGATGACTCGTGATGAAGTGGTGACCTATTATCTTGAACAGACGGGTCTAAAGATAGATAACTGGACTTTTTATGAAGTATTTGGCTTGTTTCGCCTAGCAGGTATCGTCCAGCAAATTTACTACCGTTACTATAATAAACAAACGACCAATGCCACTTTTAAGAACTTTTGGATTATCGTGCACGTCTTACATGCTAAGTGTCTTAAGTTGATTGCTCAGTACGAAGGTGAGGCGTTATTTATTAGCCGTGTGCAGCCGCACTTACAGGATATGGGTGTCGATGCGGCCACCATTGAGCAGTTACCAAATCCTGTGCAAGCGGTTATTAAAGGTATTTTGCCAAAAAGCTATTTTGGGCAAACCACTCATAAACCTGAAGCGTCTGAAAATATAGTCGGTGAAAAGTAATATCGATACACCAGCAATACTATAGCTATATCGAACAAACCGCATTTTAGAAATTACGATAAAAGGTAATATATTATGACAACCATACTTCTGGCACGTCATGGTCAGGCGTCCTTTGGACAAGAAAACTACGATCAGCTTTCAGAGCTGGGCGGCATTCAGGCACAATTGCTTGGTCAACATTACGCCAGTACGCAGCGTCGAATTGATGCCATTTTTACAGGTAGCTTGGTCAGGCAACGCGACTCTGCCCAGCATTTTTGGGCGCGTTATCAATCATCTGTCGCTACTGAGAATAGTAATGGCATGCCTATCATCAATCTAAATGAGCCTGACAGCTACATTTTGCCACAGTTTGATGAATTCAATCATAAAGACGTATTCGTGAAGTCTGATCCGGCTTTTAGCAGTCGAGCTGCGATTTTGGCTGAAATTGCTAAGTCAGATGTGCCAGATACACGTTTGGCTGAATTATTTGATCAAGCGATGCAGCGCTGGCATGGTGGCGACAATGACCAAGATTATATCGAGAGCTGGCCAACATTTAACAATCGGGCGCAGCAAGCACTTGAACAAGTACGTACAAAAGTGACCAATCTCAATTTAGATCAAGACAGTACGGTACTGGTTTTTACTTCAGGTGGTGTGATCGCTGCTATAACGGCACAGTTATTGAAACAAGGCAGCCAAATTGCCTATCAATTGAATAAAAGCTTGGTCAATACGGGTGTCACGTCTATCACACTAAAAGATCAAAGCACCCGTTTGATATCTTTAAACGAATATAGTCATTTGTTTTCTGAAGGAAAGCGCTTTGTCACTTGGCGATAAGCTGGCAATTGATAATAAGGATATAGCGAGTTTAAAATAAAAGAGTAACGCAAAAAAGTAGTACTACGGCTATGAATTTCTCTTGTGTGCTTTTGGTGTATTTTCATAACTATCAAACTCAATCTACAGATTTGCGATATCATAGACTACCGACTCTAGCCAATATTGATAAAAAAGGACTGTCCATGCAACGTAAATTGATACATTTGGTAACCAAAAGCGCCCGCCAAGGTAAAAATCAAATATTTAGTGCCATTCAGCCATCACGCTACTTACAGGATTTAAATAAGCAGCAGACTGGACGAGACAAAACCGTATTGATTACGGGTGCGAGCTCGGGTTTGGGTGAGGGGATGGCAAGGCTTTTTGCCAAGCTTGGCTACAATCTTGCCATATGTGCGCGCCGCACCGATCGTTTGGAGCGTCTACAGTCAGAGCTTATGGCGCAATATCCTAATATTCGTGTCGAGTACCGAGCTTTAGATGTCAGTAATTACGATGCCATCTTTGAAGTATTTGATGCATTTACTGCTGATTTTGGCACGATTGATCGTATCGTAGTCAATGCTGGGGTTGGCGATAGTCGGCGCATCGGTAAAGGACGCTTTGATACCAATCGCTATACTGTTGAAATCAACTTTATATCAGCATTGGCGCAGTGTGAAGCGGCGATGAATATATTTCGTGCCCAAAATAGCGGTCATTTGGTTGTGATATCCAGCATGTCAGCCATGCGCGGATTGCCCAAGCACTTGACTGCCTATGGTGCGAGTAAAGCAGGATTGGCGCATCTGGCAGAAGGCATCCGTGCGGATATGCTTTTAACCAAACTGCCGATTCAGGTCTCTACGATTTATCCAGGGTATATTCGCACTGAGATTAATGAAAATGCGAAACCACTACCATTCGAAGTGGATACCGATACTGGTACCAAAGCAATTGTGGCGGCAATTGAGGCTGGGGTAGATGAAGCATGTGTACCAAGTTTGCCGTGGTCAATGGTCGGTCGGGCAATGAAGCACTTGCCATTGCAGATGATAAATAAATTCAGTTAATACGATTAACTTAATGAAAACGAATGAACAAAAAACCCACTATATTTAATATAGTGGGCTTTTATTTTTGGCGCTTATTTTAAAATCATAACACACGTATTACATTGTTTGAGGATTGTCTGATAGGTGTTGTTCACGCAGCTTTTGACGCAGTACTTTACCCACGTTACTCTTCGGTAGCTCGCTGACAAATTCGATATGGCGCGGACATTTATAACCTGTCAAATTATCCAATGCAAACTCTTTAACCTCTTCTTTGGTGACATTGTTGTCTGCAGGAATGATATAGATTTTGACAGCCTCGCCTTGATTGTCGTCAGGGATACCAATGACTGCACAATCAATGATGCCATCACAATCAAGCATCACAGACTCGATCTCATTTGGAAATACATTAAAACCTGATACCAATATCATGTCTTTTTTGCGATCTAGTAACGTAAAGTAGCCTTTTTCATCCATACTAACAATATCACCAGTACGGAAATAACCATCGCTGGTAAAGATGTTCGAGTTGTCTTTGTTAAAGTAACCTGACATGACATTCGGCCCTTTAATACACATCTCACCCGCTTGATTGAATCCCACACGCTTGCCATTTTCATCGACAGTAATGATATCGACACTAGGGACTGGTATGCCAATAGTACCATTGAACTTGCGATTGGTAACGACGTTGGCAGTACCAGCCGCGACTCCTTCGGTCATACCCCAACCTTCAATCATCGGACAGCCAGTGACTTCTAACCAACGTGCCGCGGTTTGCTCCGTTGCTGCCATACCGCCCGCTTGTGTGATGCTTAGCGAGCTAAAGTCTAAGGATTTAAAGCTTGGCTGATCCAGTAAGGCTTTAAACAAGGTATTCACCCCTGGGAAAATATGGAATGGTTGCTTGGATAAGGTTTTGACAAAGCCCGGCATATCGCGTGGGTTTGGTACCAATATAAAAGTATAGCCCGAGCGCATACCTAGTAGGCTAAGTGAAAAAGCAAAAATATGATAAAGCGGCAAGGCCATGACCATATTGATATATACCTCATTAATTTCTGAGGTAATAGGTCGATACCACGCTTCTGCCATCATTGCAGAAGCCGCTATATTGCGCTGAGTTAATATCGTGCCCTGAGATAGACCTGTCGTACCACCAGTATATTGCAATATGCCTATTTGATCTAAGTTCATTACTGGGGTAGTGAAAGGTAAGTTTTTGCCTTTTTTGAGCACATCAGGGAACTTAGTGACATTATACTTAGGGTCATTAAGATTGTATTTGGGTACTAAGCGTTTGACCTGACGGATAACCGTATTGACCAAAATGCCTTTTAAGCCCATCATATCGCCCATTTTCGATAAAACAATACGCTTAATATTTGTCTCTTCAATGACCTGCTCTAGGGCTTGAGCGAAGTTATCAACGACAAAAATTGCCTGAGCACCTGAGTCATTTAATTGATGACGCAGCTCACGACCCGTGTATAGCGGGTTGATAGGCGTACAGACATAGCCTGCTCGCAAAATACCAATCATCGTTGGCAAGTATTGAGGGACGTTTGGCATCATGAGTGCCACCACGCTGCCTTTAGGTAGGCTTTGAGCTTGCAGCCATGCTGCCACGGCAAGTGAGGCCTTATCAACGTCACCATAAGTATGAGTAACGCCCATACAAACAGTCATAGGATGCATACGGAAGCGCTCAAAGCATTCTTCATACAATTCTATAAGGCTTTTGTATTGATCGGGATTAATGGTCTTGGGTACGTTTTTTGGATATTGAGCGAGCCAAGGTTTATCTACTGTCATGCGTAGCGTCCTTAAATTGAGATAAGTTAAGGGTCTATAAAAAGTTAGTCACATCCATGTCAACAATAAAATCATTGCTTTGTGAGCAAAGAATTGTTGAGTGCTATCCTGTCTATCCACATACTGCTAAAATACAGAAACCTCTATAAGATTTAATTTAACCACTTTAATTTAGCCACAAAGAAGCGAACACATAAGTAGATTAAACGGTTGGTTCAATAGTATTAATGCCTAAGAATTGTTACTTTTAAATGATGTTAGTTAACTAAAAGTATTAGTAATTTACATCAAGAAAAATTGTCGTAACATGTTTTACGGTACATTAGCATAAGTATGATTTATTTAGTTAATCATATACAAGAACTTGAGAGTTTATAATTCAAATTGATAAATCAGAGAATATATGGTGTAAGTGACGAGGCAATGAAAGGTGTATATGAAGATGGGAACCGATTGTCTCTGAAGAAAAAGCTCATCAATATAGTGACGATATTTATGAGCTTTATAATAATAATTAAGTAACGCTATAATTAGACAATGACAGTTTTTGGTATAACTATTATGAACTCGAATCAAAAAGCCCTCAACATACAATGTCGAGGGCTTTTTTAATCATCAATGTTTGATTCAGAATTAAGGGTGGTCTAATTGATGCTTTTCACGCAGTTTCTGACGCAGTACTTTACCTACATTGCTCTTTGGTAACTCACTGACAAATTCAATATGACGTGGGCATTTATAACCTGTCAAATTGTCTAAGGCAAATTCACTAATAACTTCTTTTGTCACATTGTTGTCAGCAGGAACGATATAGATTTTAACGGCTTCACCTTGGCGTTCATCTGGAATACCAATCACCGCACAATCGATAATACCGTCACAGTCCAGCATGACCGATTCGATCTCGTTGGGGAAGACATTAAAACCTGAAACCAATATCATGTCTTTTTTGCGGTCTAATAAAGTAAAGTAGCCTTTTTCGTCCATGCTGGCGATATCACCAGTACGGAAGTAGCCATCGCTGGTAAAGTCCTCATGACTATCTCTGTTTAAGTAACCAGAGGTCACATTTGGTCCTTTAATACACATCTCACCCGCTTGATTTACGCCCACGCGTTCACCATCTTCATCAATGAGAATGATGTCAACACTTGGTACTGGAATACCAATCGTACCGTTGAACTTGCGATCAGTAATAAGGTTGGCTGTACCACCAGCCACGCCTTCAGTCATACCCCAGCCTTCCACCATTGGGCAGCCAGTGACTTCTAACCAACGGGTCGCGGTTTGCTCAGTTGCCGCCATACCACCTGCCTGCGTGATGCGTAGTGGACTAAAGTCTAAAGACTTGAAGCTTGGTTGTTCAAGTAAGGCTTTAAACAAAGTATTGACCGCTGGGAAAATATGGAACGGCTGTTTGGATAAGGTTTTGACAAAGCCCGGCATATCACGCGGGTTTGGCACTAATATAAATGTATAGCCTGAGCGCATACCCAGTAAACTGAGCGAAAAAGCAAAGATATGATAGAGCGGTAACGCCATGACCATATTGATATAGACCTCATTAATCTCTGAGGTCACAGGACGATACCACGCTTCTGCCATCAAGGCCGCTGACACGATATTGCGCTGAGTGAGGATAGTGCCTTTAGACAATCCAGTCGTTCCGCCAGTATATTGCAAGATGGCCAACTGATCTAAGCTCATTTTTGGCGGATGGAAGGGCAGGTTTTTCCCTTTTTTTAGGACATCAGGAAACTTAGTCACTTCATGCCGTGGGTCGTCGAGCTTATATTTAGGTATCAAGCGTTTGACTTGGCGAACAATGGTGTTGACCAGCATCCCTTTTAATCCCATCATATCGCCCAATTTGGACAATACAATGCGCTTAATAGCAGTCTCATCCACTACTTGTTCAAGTGCTTGCGCAAAGTTATCAACCACAAAAATAACCTGAGCACCTGAATCATTCAATTGATGACGCAGTTCACGACCGGTATACAATGGATTGACTGGAGTACAGACATAGCCTGCGCGCAAAATACCAATCATCGTTGGCAGGTATTGAGGGACATTTGGCATCATGAGTGCGACGACGCTGCCTTTGGGAATGCCTTGTGCTTGTAACCATGCCGCCACGGCAAGTGAGGCTTTATCAACATCACCATAAGTATGAGTAACGCCCATACAGATGGTCATGGGGTGCATACGAAAGCGCTCAAAACACTCTTCATATAGCTCCATGATGCTGCTATATTTGTCGGGATTGATTGTTTTAGGTACACCATTAGGATAATGGTTGAGCCAAGGTTTATTCGGCGTCATAGTCAGCGTCCTTGAAATTTAAAATAGATTGGGATTTGTTAGTAGAGCAGTCATATCCTTGTCAATAAAATACTTCAGCGCTGACGTAGATCATGTATCGCTGAATACCTTTATCTATTGACTGGCTGCTGATTTTTTGCTGCCTTATACAATTATTCTTAACTAATATTAATGAGAATAATTAAGCAGGGTAAATAAACAGATGGCTCAATCATAAAAGCATGCTTGCTATTAAATAAGCGATATCAGTTATTTACCATTAACGTATCAAAAAACCGATACATTCAAGCAATACATTAGCATGAATACAATATAATGTAGTATATGGATGCAACACTGAGCAGTGCATAAATAAAGCTGAAAAATAGCGTGTATATATGATGCAAAAGTAGCTAAGCCATCATGCCTCTGCTACGTGATGAGGTAATGGCTGTTTTGGTGAAGGAAGTTACTATGGGAATTGCACGGTGGCGTGTTTAGAATGCTCTAGTGATATATTTCTCTTGATAGTTATTGCGGTAGAATCAACTGCTTATTTTTGTTAAAGAAACGTCGATAGATAAGCAAGGCACTTATTGTGCAGCCGAGGGTGCTGCTGACACAGATCAAAAACATGGTTATTATCTGATAGCGGACTGCTTGAGTGGGATCTGCGCCAGCCAGTATTTGACCCGTCATCATGCCGGGTAAACTGACAATACCAACGACTAGCATAGAATTTAGGGTAGGGGTCATGCCATTGACGATGGCGGCACGTATAGGCTCGTGTACCGCCTCAAACGGTCGGGCAGCTAGGCTTAGCATCATCTCAATACGGCCTTGCTGCTCATGAAAGGTTTCAATCAGCTGGTTGCTCGTCAAGGAGATGGCGGTCAAAGAGTTGCCTAGTATCAGACCCAATATAGGAATGATAAATTGCGGCGTATACCAAGGCTGTACCCTTAAAATAACGATGATTGCTATCGCTGTGACCAATACAGCTGAAGCACTGACCGCGAGCAGGGTATCGGTCAATAAGCCTTTATACGTGCGTTTGACTCGGTTTTTGGCAGCACTCCCTGCAATCAGAGTCATAATGGTTAAAATCAATAGCACTTCGTACCACTGTTCACGTGCAAAAATCCATGCCAGTATCAAACCGATAAAGCTCAGTTGGACGACAGTACGAATAGCGGCTATTAACAGTGTCTTAGTCAGCTGTAATCGTAATCGCCAAGAAACAATAAGGACGATGACGATTAGACTGCTGGCGAGGGCAATATCACCGTAAGTTAAAAATACTTGTATATCATCCATACCGCTCATAAGTGCTCATTATAGTTGTGGCTGTCAGGTAGGGTTTAACGAGACTGAGTTAAAAATTTCATGCGAATTTTTTGGTATTAAGACAATTCGGTTAATACGCCTGCTTGCATATGCCAATGGTTATCAGCTAATGGCATGATGTCTTGTGTATCATGAGTCACCCATAATAATGTGCGCTGTGTATCTGCTCGCAACCAATTAATGAGCAAATTTACCAATTGTGCTGAGGTCTCACCGTCTAAAGCAGCGGTAGGTTCATCCAGTAGTAATACGCGCGGCCTCAGCTGCAAAAGACGTAAAGTATTGACCAGCTGCCGCTCGCCACCAGATAGGTGAGTGGCCGCTTGATGTAAAAAGTCAGCACCACGCTCTAGATGAGCAAGCTGTGCGATATGCCATTCTCTATCAAAACGGCGCTGCTGATGCGCTTGCAAACGATATGGCATTTGTAAATTGTCTAGCACACTGCCTTCTAGCAATTGTGGATGCTGCGCGAGTAGAGCGACTTGGGTGCGCCATTGTATGGGTGCGCCATTGTATGGGTGCGGTATGATGAATACTATGATAAGTACCATGAGAGGTATGACTATTTGGCTCGCCAGCCCTTTGCAAACAGACATCGCCGCTGCTCATGGGTAATAAACCCGCCAGCACACGTAATAATAACGACTTACCACTGCCAGATGCACCCGTCAAAACCGTAACTTGTCCGGATAACAATTTGCCATCGATACCTTTTATTAATGCGTTTTTAGAGAGAGATAAATTGTTGTCTTTAATGTCATCTTTCTTTATTCTTTTGAGCCATTTATGGGCCGTGCTAGATAAAAGAGGTGCGGTAGTAGAAGGTAAATTTTGACTCGGGTTTGTTATAGAACGGTTACTGTGCACCCAGATATTTTTGAACTCTAGCATAACGTTCTTCTTATGAGTGCCAATGTATGATTGATCCTAAATAAAAGCCGTATAATCCTGATAATGTTACGACTCATCAGCGTTTTGGGTGATTACCTGCTGGATTGCGTCGCGTAACTCCTGCGGCACACGAATAGGTCGCATGGGTGCGGTATTAGTATCGGGCTTATTATCAGATATCCGTTCTGATGTGACTTGGTTTTTCACGCAGGCAATAACGATTTTGGCATTACTTAATAGTGTCTGATTGAATAAATGATTATTCGCTTTGGTGTTATCATCAGAATCGCTAGAGCTGCTATCTGGTGTACGACGATGAATACTTTGATAAAATATAATGCTGGCAGGCTTTAGCTCGACTTTATCGATGCGCACATTGATGATTTCATCCAACAAAATGGCTCTTTTGTATTGCAAGTCTGCCTGACTCACGACAAAATGCTGTACGTCACCATCATCATCTTTGAGAAAATAACCGTTTAACCCAAGCTGACCAAACCAGTCGCGTCGGCAGTTTTCAAAGAACACCAAATGGTTGGCATGATAAACTATGCCACCGGCGTCAGTATGATTAATATAAACGTTATAATCAGTCGCAAACAGTGGCGTAGGCTTTTGATCAGATTTTGTCTTATTAGACTTTGCTTTAGTAGAGATAGCTACTGCGTTTGTATTTTTACTCATGGCTGTTGTCATAGGGATACTCAATAAAAAACGATGTATGTGATAATAAGCGTTACTCTATCTTAAGATACAAAAGCACGCAACACATAGGACGGACTGACGTCTGTTATCATCGTTTTTTATCAGCACGTCTCATATATAGTTAGGACAATATAAAAAAGCCAGCGTGACAGGGATAAATTTTTTGTCGCCTCTGTCTGCACAGGCACAGCAAGCAAAAAAAATTTGTACCAGTCACGCATTATCACGTCGCGTATCCATGTTACTCAGTATCGACTACATTTTTATCAGCACCGTATTTTCATCAATTAGTTTAATCAATCAGTATAGGATGGTTTATGTCCCGCTTTGTCAGTTTTAATATCAATGGTATTCGAGCCCGTCAGCATCAACTTGAGGCCATACGAGAGGTCATCGATCCTGATGTCATGGGTCTGCAAGAAACGAAAGTTCATGATGAGCAGTTTCCACTCACAGATATAGAAAGTTTGGGCTATCACGTAGAATACTTTGGTCAAAAAGCACATTACGGTGTGGCACTATTGTCTAAGGTTGCGCCTATATTTGTCCAAAAAGGCTTTCCTAGTGAAGATATGGAGGCGCAAAAGCGTTTTATTCATGCGCGCTATGAGTTTGAAGGTCGCGAAATCGATGTGCTTAATGGGTATTTTCCACAAGGGGAAAGTCAAGATCATCCGACCAAATTTCCGATGAAGCGGGCGTATTATGCGGACTTAATGGCTTATATCGATACTTTACAAGCGGAAGGGCGCTCGCTCGTTGTAATGGGAGATATGAATATCGCCCCAGAAGATATCGATATCGGTATTGGTGAAGTCAATGCTAAGCGTTGGCTGAAAAATAGAAAGACGTCATTTTTGCCAGAAGAGCGCGAATGGTATAGTGATTTAATGCGACGTGAGTTGACCGATACTTACCGTTTGCACTATCCAGAGAGTACAGAGTTGTATAGCTGGTTTGATTATCGCAGTCGCGGCTTCAATGATGATCCTAAGCGGGGCTTACGTATCGATCATATTTTGTGTACCTCTGACTTGGTTGAGGCGTGTGTCGATGCAGGTATTAGTTATGAGCTACGCGCTATGGAAAAACCCTCTGACCATGCACCCATTTGGTCGGCATTTGATTTAAGTAAATTGTAATATTTAAATAGTATTTATCAAATGATGTTCTATAGTCGATTTTAAATAAAATAGATACATTATATTTCAACGCTGAACGGGTATAAATTCTTTTGGCTTGCTGTGCCTTTGCAGACAGAGGCTGCAAAAAATTCATACCAGTCCAGCTGACTCATTTTTATACTAAACTCAATATACAAAAATGCCAAAAACAAACAATACGAAAAATTGAAAACTAAAAAAGAAGGATTTATCTATGGCTGTCGGAAATATTGCAGTACCCAACACTATTTACCCTATCGAGGGTATCAAGCTAAGCGCGACTGCCGCAGGCGTACGCTACAAAGATCGTGATGACTTGGTGGTGGTTGAAATAGCGGAGACGGCCACCACTGCGTTGGTAACGACCAAAAACACCTTTTGTGCCGCGCCTGTACGCGTATTGCGTGAGCATTTTGTCAAGGCCAGTCCACGCTATTTGGTAACCAATACCGGTAACGCGAATGCTGGTACGGGTGCTGATGGTAAGCGCCGTGCTGTCGAGATCTGTAACGCTTTGGCAGATAAAACAGGCGTAGATGTCAATAGCATATTGCCGTTTTCTACTGGCGTCATTGGTGAACCATTAAACAGTGACGCGGTGATTGCAGGTTTAGATGCGGCGTTAGCGAATCTTGCTGCTGACAATTGGCTGGTAGCCGCTAATGGTATTCGTACCACTGACACCGTTCCCAAGCTTGCCAGCCAAAAAATCGATGTGGACAATAGCAGCTATCATATTACGGGTATGTCAAAAGGCTCAGGTATGATACGCCCAAATATGGCGACCATGCTGGGCTATGTGGCAACGGATGCCAATATCGCTGCTGATTTATTACAAGAGATGCTCATTGCTATCAATGAGCAGTCTTTTAACCGTATTACTGTTGATGGGGATACATCGACCAACGATTGCTGCGTGTTAATAGCGACAGGTGCGGCCAGTTCAGATATTATCGATAGCTCATCTCATCCGCATTATCAGCCAGTCTTTGCAGCTTTAACGGCAGTCTTTGTCCGTTTGGCGCAATTGATTGTACGTGATGGAGAAGGTGCCACCAAGTTTATGACAGTGAAAGTCACGGGTGGCAAGACGACGCAAGAATGCTGCGATGTTGCCTATGCAGTTGCGCAGTCACCCTTAGTGAAGACAGCATTCTTTGCCAGTGATGCCAATTGGGGTCGTATCTTAGCGGCAGTAGGCTACGCTGGTATCGAGGATCTCGACACAGAACAAGTTGATGTGTATTTGGATGACGTGATGATTTGCCAAAATGGGGGTGTTGCGCCGGATTATACGGAAGAGGCGGGCAAGATGGTCATGAGTCGTGCTGAGATTACCATTCATATCGATCTTTCCCGTGGGGACGCCAGCGACACGGTTTATACCTGTGACTTATCCTATGACTACGTCAAGATTAATGCTGATTACCGTAGTTAAGTATTTTTGGATCTCGTAACTGTCCAAGCGGTATTCATTCCCGCCAAAAAGCCAGAGCAATATATGCTCTGGCTTTTTATTATGCAAACCTCAGTAATTATCAATTTATTCTCGCATTCAATACGTTTTATTAACATCAGTTGCAAAAACTGACGTTACTTTACAAAGCAGTCATAGAGAGGCAGGAGGTAGACGACCTATACTAATTCCAGTAAACAATAGACGACATTGCAAATGTTCTAATAAATGCTTTAAGCGTAAGGCTGTTCAGAACTTTGATCCTATCTCGTGTTAATGACAGAGTTATAAGTTTTGTGCTGGTAGTAATATCACCATAATTATTTATTAAAATTGCCAAATATGCTTTGAATATCTATTCACTATTGCAGGTCGTGTACAATAATAAATTTAAGCAAGCAGTACACAATGAGTACCAATTAACTAAGGATTGAATAATGAAAAAATTAGCACTTGCAGCATTAATGACGACTTTCGCCCTGTCAGGTTGTTCTACGATGGGTATGGATAATGAGCGTACGATGGTCGTTGAAGGGCAGACCATGAACGTTAAAGTGGTTAACATTCCAAGCTTTGAAGTAGAGATTGCCCCACGCAAGGCGGTTTGTGATCTTACAGCAACGGATGGCACCAAAGTTGAATCACAGTGCCTACAGTATCGTCAGACGTATCAAAAAAATTATAATACCTTAAATGGTAACATCCAAGGCTTTACTTATGAGCCAAACTACCGCTATGTGCTTGATGTACGTCAAGAAGCAGTAACGGCTGAGGGTTCTAACATGGTACAACCAATTTGGATTCTAAATGAAGTGATTTCAAAAACGGCTGAATAATGTCAGTTTTATAGGCTTGTATTTACAAGTCGCTTATAATTGCTTAAAAGTAATCACATAAAAAAGGCCTCTAATTCGTTAGAGGCCTTTTTGTTTCAACTGTTTTGATAATGAAGCCAATCCATTAAATCAACACTGACTATAATTGACACTAACGCCGTGAGTCGCCGTTGGAATGCGATTGTCAGCATAGACGGCAAGACCACCACGAGCCGTTTCTTTGTATTTGTCAGACATATCTGCACCTGTTTGCTTCATGGTTTCTATCGCTTTGTCTAAAGAAACAAAATGTTGACCATTGCCTCGGCAGGCGAGACGTGCGGCATTAATGGCTTTGACCGCGCCCATGGCATTACGTTCGATACAAGGCACTTGCACCAATCCGCCAATAGGGTCGCAGGTAAGCCCTAAATTGTGCTCGATACCGATTTCAGCTGCATTTAAACATTTGGCGGGAGTGCCATTCATGATTTCTGCTAATGCAGAACCTGCCATGGCGCAAGCAGAACCGACCTCACCTTGACAGCCGACTTCAGCGCCAGAGATTGAGGCATTTTGTTTGATTAGGCTACCAATTGCGGTGGCATTTAATAAAAACTTGCGCACACCCTCTTGGCTATAATGGGGCAAAAAGTCACGGTAATAATGCAATACTGCTGGAATGATACCTGCAGCGCCATTGGTTGGGGCGGTAACCACTTTTCCGCCATTGGCATTTTCTTCATTGACGGCGAGCGCGTATAAATCAACCCAATCCATGGCTGCTAACTTATCCGTTTGTGATATTGGCTGGTCTTTTTCAGCAGAAAGCTGTTGGTGCAAATCTTGCGCACGGCGTTTGACATCTAGGCCACCGGGCAAAATCCCACCATTTTCACAGCCTTGTTTGACGCAGTCTTGCATCACATCCCAAATACTGTCTAAATAAGCAAACACCTCTTCTTTGTCATGAAAATGGCATTCATTGGCTAAGACCAAATCACTGATACTCAGTTCATGCTGACGACATTGCTCAAGCAGCTCTGCCGCATTATTGAATGGATAAGGAACTTTATCAATGGTTGGGCTGGCATGATCTTCGTTTGGATCAGTGGCGTCTTCTTCATTAATCACAAAACCACCACCGATTGAGTAGTAGGTTTGCTGATAACGAGTGCCGTCAATCAATATGGCTCGAATCGTCAATGCATTGGGGTGATAGGGCAAAACGGTATCATCGTACCAATGAATATCTCGTTCGGTGTCAAATTCAATCACATGAGTGCCTGAGATATTGAGCTGTTTATCCACAAAAACAGGAGACAGATAGTCGCTGGTCAATCGCGTATCGATGGTGCTGGGCGTGTGTCCAAGTAATCCTAGTAATATGGCGGTGTCTGTTGCGTGCCCTTTACCTGTCGCCGCCAAAGAGCCATAAAGCTCAATCTCGACTCTGTCAACAGCCGTCAGTGCTGACTGTTTGGTTAGTGACGCTAAAAATAAATTGGCAGCCACCATCGGTCCTACCGTATGCGAGCTTGATGGGCCAATGCCAATTTTAAATAAATCAAAAACACTAATCATAATAAGCTACCAAAAATTTAAGCGCGCTAGCATGTTATCTGAATTGCTTCAGGCGCTATGATTGAGAATATAATAGACTGCCATTACTCATGATGCCAAAAAACGGCCACATAAAGCATGACTGTCCAGAGTATTAAGGTAAAGGTGTACAAACGGTGACTGAATAATAACTTTTATTTATTTTGAAACTCCGTTATCATGCTCAAAGCCAGTGACTATGTAACATCCTGTAAGTTTATAATCACTGTATAGCACGTCAAAATATGAGTAGCCGCCACTGTTTTTAGTAAAACATATCTGTTTCAATACAGCTAGCAAAACCTAAGCATCATACCAAATAACACTTTTGGTTTGCCACATTACAACATAAATGAATGAATTGAAACGACATATTATAAATGAGAAAAATTAGAGTCGCTATTTATAAAAATTTCTCGTAATACAATCCTATTCACTGACTTCTTGCTTGAATCAATTTTTTATTTTATTCGTTATTTTAGCTCAGCTCACATAGGACAAGCGCGCATGCCAGCTCAAAACGATCACAGCTCACATTCAGAAAACAGCGCCAACAATCAGCCAGCTCAAACCACCTTAGAGACGGCAGGGGTTCATTCGGCAGCTATCAATTATCCGCACAATCCAGACTTTGAAAATGGTCACTGGTTTCCGACATGGCGACCATATAAGGGTGACTTAGATCGTGATCCGGTCGGTATCAACGAATATTTACCACCATCAAAAAGTATATTATTGGGTGTGCAGCATACATTTGCAATGTTTGGTGCCACCGTGCTTGCGCCGTTATTGATGGGATTTGACCCTAACTTGGCCATCTTAATGTCAGGTATTTGTACCGTGATGTTCTTTATGATCACTGGTGGGCGTATGCCTAGTTATTTGGGTTCAAGCTTTGCTTTTATTGGCCCAGTCATTGCTGTTACGGCCTATGCAGGTGCAGGATTCAACGATAATTTGAATGTCGCGTTAGGTGGCATCATGGCTTGTGGCATTATCTATGCATTGATTGGCCTATTAGTGATGAAAACTGGCACAGGCTGGATAGAGCGATTGATGCCGCCTATTGTGACGGGTGCTATCGTCATGATTATCGGTCTGAACTTAGCACCTGTGACCATCCAGGGGGTGTCTGCCAATCAGTTCGATGCTTGGATGGCGACATTGACCGTATTACTTATCAGTGGTGTGGCGGTGTTTACACGCGGTATGCTACGTCGTCTACTATTACTGGTGGGCTTGGTGCTATCGTACGTTGCCTATTTTGTGATGACGAATATCATGGGCTTTGGGTCGGCCATTGATTTTAGTAGTGTGACAGCGGCGTCATGGTTTGGCTTGCCAAGTATTCACACTCCAACTTTTGAGATGAGCGCGATTGTCTTAATTGCACCTGTGGCCTTTATTTTGGTTGCTGAAAACTTAGGACATTTTAAGGCGGTCGAAGGCATGACCAAGGCGCGTGTGACCCCTTATATGGGGCGAGCATTTTTTGCTGATGGTTTGGCGACGACTTTTTCAGCAGGTTTCGGCGGTACGGGTGTCACCACTTATGCCGAAAACATTGGCGTGATGGCCGTTACCAAGGTCTATAGTACAACGATCTTTGTGGTTGCTGGTTTGGTTGCTATCTTGTTGGGTCTATCACCAAAATTTGGTGCGATCATTCAGACGATACCAGCGGCACTATTGGGCGGCGCCTCTATCGTAGTATTCGGTCTTATCACTGTGGCTGGGATAAAAATCTGGATAGATAGCCATATCGATTTTAGCAAAAACAGCAATTTAATTATCGCTGCTGTGACCGTTATCATGGGTACGGGTAATTTTAGCTTGCACTTAGGTGGTTTTGATCTGGGCGGTATTGGTACGGCTACTTTGGCAGCTATCGTACTAAATGCCTTATTTAATCAAGGCGCTGAGGCAAAGGCGGCCAGAAACTCATTGGTTAAATAATCAAGTTCGATTGATTTTTACGGTTAAAAAAGCGCCCATTCTATCACTGTGTAGAATGGGCGCTTTTTATTGGCAAACTATACCAAGCTTACTTGTATTTGCGTTTATAGAATCGTGCAAAAAACCGATAACGGCGTAGCGCACGAGGTTTCGGCTTTAATGAACCTAAATAAATGGCAAACATAGTGAGTAGCGCACCGCTCCATTGTAACGTATCAATCGGTTTGTCCAGCCAGCTATAATCAATGATTAAGGCGGCAATGGGTTCCGTCAACAGTAACAATCCAGTCAACGCCAAAGACAGCTTAGGTATGGAGTAGGCGATTAGGCCCCATGCCAAGCACTGCATCACTGTGCCATAAACCAGTATCCAGCCAATCTCAGACCACGTATTGGGTAAAATATGACCCAGATCAAACACCAGCATCGGAATAATCATCGCGACAACCCCGCCGATACTAATCAGCTGCATCAGCATAAATATCGGCGTCGGTTCGGTATCATGCGTTTTACGAATAAAAGTCATGGATGCGGCTAGCATTGCTCCTGACAAGATACCCGTAACAAAGCCCCACGTGGCAGCAGTATTGTGAGCAAACTCAGGACTGCCAATCATTGCCACACCAAGCATGGCCAAGAACAAACTGATGAGCTGCAAAATAGATTGGCGTTCATTGAAATATAAAAAGCCAATCGCTGCTAAAAAGAAAATTTGGAGGCTATTGAGTAAGGTTGAAATACCAGGGCCGACGGCATAAATACTCTCATGCCAAAGTGCCAAATCCAAACCTAAAAACGCGCCTGATAATAAGCTATAAAAAATCGCGCGTCTTGAGCGGGGTAGACGCTGACCCATGAATCTGGCTAAGACAGCAAAGACGATACCTGAAATAGCCAATCGCCAAAATGACATTGCCCAGCCACCGACATCAACGTGAGCGACAATCAAGCTGCCTAGACCAAATATGACACAACCAATGACCAAACCAATAGGTGCAGAGCGTGAAGAAGCGATAGCCATAAATGACCCTTATAGCAGTATTATTTTTTATTTGATTATAGGGCGTGTTTGATAATTCGACCATGGCACTATCAATTCAACATAAACGACATACATTTTGCATCGTACTTTGCTGTGATTAAATTTTTCTCGCTCGCTGTGTGCTTTGCACGCCAGAGGCTACGGAAAATTCATCTCAGCAGCACTGTATTTTTTAAACTGAACTGGCTATACATCGACGTTGATGCTAGTGCAGGCCCTATTGTCAAGGTTTTAAGACTAAAAAGAAATGGCTAAGGCATAATTTATTCTCATTATTATTCACGAGTTATGGCATGCCTACATAGTTGCGTTACACTCTTACAGGAATGATATTGGCGGCCGTAGAGTCATTTGCTACTCTAGCAGCTTATAATGATCCGCTCATATGCATCATTACATTCTTAATTATATCTTTAGATTAAAACTCCCAATATGACTGGCTTAGGTTTACTTATGTTTCGACGCTCATTATCAAAAACACAACTATTCTTAATGGGTGAAGTATCGCAGGTGTTGCCGCGATACGGTTTGGCTATTGGCGTGTTATTGGGAGCATGGTTTGTGATGCCGACAGCACAAGCCGCTAGCTGTAAAATCCCCAAAAGTTATTATAAAAATGTGGCTTGTACGGCGAACAGTAGCTATTTTTTGGCAACGAAAGATTTTGGCGCGCCCGTGGCTTTAATTAACAGTAAAGGCAAAGTCGTCGTTGATTTATTACGCTATCAAAAAGTTGATGTCAGCAAATTATCAGGTGGTTTGCTCCCTGTGCAACGCTACAGTAAAGTTGGTTATCTTAACATGCAAGGTCAAGAAACCGTCCCTACGATGTATGACACACTAACCGGAAGTCAAGGCTGGGCGCGTCCAGTATCTAATGGGCGTATCGTGGTAAAAAAGGACGGTAACTACGGAGTGATTAGCCCCTCCAATCAAACCATCGTGCCATTTTCATCTACGATCAGTGACATTGATAATTATCAAAATGGCGTCACACGTGTTCGTAAAAATAACGCGATCAGCTGGCTGGATACAAACGGTAAAACGACAAATGATCCAAACAGTAAGAACAATGACAAAACCGTAGCACAGTCTGCTGCGAATGACAGCGCCAACGCATCAGACTCTTCAAGACAAACAGCATCAAGACAAACAGTGCCCAGTCGTTTTACAACGCTATCACCACGTCAGCAAGATGGTAAATGGGGGTTTGTTGATGACAACAATGTGACCATGATTACCTATTCTTTTGACGAAGTGAGCGCATTTTCTGAAGGGCTGGCGGGCGTACGTATTGGTACAGACTGGGGTTTTGTAAATCTTGGCGGTGAGCTTGTGATTCCTTTTCGTTTTGCTAATAGCGGCGTGTCGGCTGATGGTGATTATCAAGGCAAGTCAGCGTTTGTATTTACAGATGGTAAGGCTTGGATCGGTAATTTACAAAATGGCAATAAGATGTGTATCGATAAAGAAGGCGCTGGTGTCGGTTGTGACTGAAGCTTTTTTAAACCTAGCATTTAAGAAAAAAATTGATATTTAACATAAGAAAAAAAGTGTAAACCCTATCGCAGGGTTTACACTTTTTTATTGCCAGTCAGCCAAGTAATGAGAGTGGCAAAATCACTGGTCTGATAAATGATTGCGAATCAAGTCGACCATATAAGGTTGATAGTACTCAGGAATATCATGTGCCATTCCTTCGATTAAGTGAAACGTCGCATTCGGAATGGTCTTGGCAACCACACGCCCCTGAGAGGCAGGTAATAGCCCATCTGCGCTGCCGTGCAGCACGATAGTGGGGGCTTTTACTTGTTTGCTAAACCGGCTAATAGAACCTGATGCCAAAATAGCATTGAGCTGCTGTACAGTACCGAGTGGATGAAAATTACGCTGATAACGCAGTTTGGCAATCTCACGCACCATGCGCACATTTACGTGTCCCGGTGTACCAACGGTCTTCATAAACCAGACGCTATGGCGCACGATATCGCGTTCAGAATGACTCTCAGGGCGATTGATCAGTGTGTATAACTGTTTGGGTTTTGGCGGTCTTAAAAACGCACGATTGGTGGTGGTAAACATCAATGCCATGCGCTGCACAAGACTTGGATAACGGGCTGCTACAATTTGAGTAATCATCCCGCCCATTGAGGCACCAAGCAGATGGGTTTTACCAAGGTTAAGGGCTTTGATCAAACGCGCGGTGTCTTCTGCCATATCGGTTAGATTGTAAGCGACGGGCGCGCCTTTATTTGAGAGTCCAGTCTGCAAACGCATCATCATTTTGAGTTGGTTGATGCGTGGTAGACCATCAATCTGAACCTTAGAGGACAAACCAATATCGCGATTGTCAAAGCGAATCACAAAAAAACCTGCATCAATAAGGCGTTTAACAAAATTATTTGGCCAAAACACCATCTGCGAGCCAAGCCCCATCACCATCAGCAAGGGTGGATGATTGGGATTACCGCCAGCCTCAACACAAAGCTCAATACCATCACCAATATCGATCATGGCTTGGGAGAGATGTTCGCTAAGGTCAGAGTCACGCCATTGATGTTCACCGAATTTTTGCCACTCAGGTGTTGGATAATGACTTGAGTCAGATGCTGGAGAGTTACTTGAGTTTGCAGCTAAGCTCTCAGACAGTTCGGCGTCATTGATGTCAGTTGATTTTGTCATGAAGTGTCCTAATTAGAGGGTCGGCTACTAAATTTCAAGCATTTCAAAATCAAGCTTGCCGACACCGCACTCTGGACAAGTCCAGTCATCAGGAATGTCTTCCCATTTGGTGCCAGGTGCGATGCCTTCTTCAGGACAGCCGAGCTCTTCGTCATATATCCAGCCACAGACGATACATTCATAACGTTTCATAAATAATCCTATCGATCATTACCAGTGTTGCAGTAAGGGGTTAACGCTTATATTTAGAGTCACAGTCCGTATGTTCGACTGCAAAAGCGCACGTAGTTTAGCATATAACCTTTGCTAAATGGCTAGGGTTTTCGTCGTTAAGTTTACACTTGTATATTGAGATTGATTGGCTTTTATCAAGACCAGTCTAGGCTGTATTTTGCAATGAGTAACGCCATTCTTATGCCGCAAGCCACAACATTTCTGTCAGCTATGATATAATTGCTACCGCAAAATCCATAGTGACATTCATGAATATTTATCATCATCGTGACTCACTACCGTTATATTATTATCTACATACTGTTATCTAAGCCATATAAATTAAGGGTTATTATGAGCAGCAATGCCACCATATCCGCTAACAACGCCGCCGAGCCGTCTCATATACTCAATACAGATCATCGGTTTTGGCAAATTATTCGTACAGTACCAGACTTCCCAAAAGTCGGCATTGATTTTTATGATATTACCCCATTACTGCGCAGTCATATTAATGAGGTGATTGATGCATTGCTTGCTGCATTGCCGGACGGGTTGATGGATGAAGTAGACTGCCTAGGGGCAGTAGAAGCGCGTGGGTTTGTATTTGCCAGTCTGCTGGCAGGTCGATTGGGTAAGGGTATGATTTTGCTGCGTAAGCCCGGTAAGCTGCCGCCCCCTGTCGCTAATAAATCCTATGCATTAGAGTATGGTAAAGACACGCTTGAGATGCAAAATAATTTACCACCTGAGCGCGTATTGTTGGTTGATGATATTTTGGCCACTGGCGGTACATTGACAACGGCTTATGAGCTTTGCCAATCAGCAAGCCATACTGTAGTCGGGGTTTTGGTACTGCTGGATTTGGTCGATTTGCATGGTGCGTTTCCGGTGCCAGTTTATACGGTATTAAAAGCTTAATAGCTGTTTTAGGCCAGTCTTATAAAATAAAAAAGCGCGCTGATAGAATTCAGCGCGCTTTTTTATAGGGATCAATGTCATGCCTTTTGTTTGGCTTGCTCATGATTTTTGCAAGCCTGTTCTACTATCGTGCGACCAATGGTGTTAGGGGTCGTGATGGTAAAATCCTTGGTAGTCAGTATCGGTTTTTCTGACTGCCAAGATTTGATGACTTTATTGTCCGCACCGTAATTCACGTACGCCCTTCTGTAGTAACTGAAATCTTTACAAGAAATGAGTAACTGCTGATCGCTATGGTGAATATTGTTTTCTTTGTTGGCTTGTACTTCGTTTTTTTGCGCAGGTTTTTTCTGTGCAGGGTAGGTTCTACGAATAGATACCGTGATGTTTTCAACACTTTTTTCATCTATGATATTGATGTCGGAGCTTTCGATAGAGTCTAAATCCAAGCTAAAAACTGACCCAGTAGGACTGTCTGCCAACTTTGACCAATTCACTGCTTGTGCACTGACTGCTAGAGCACCGCTTGCTAATAATACTGATAGCCGTTTCATAGTAAAGCCTTGCTTCTTCTTGTGGGAAGTGGGCCATAATAGCCAACTTGCTATTGGGAGGCAAATTTCTTTTATATATACTGCTCTAATTATGCTCGTAAAATAGAGGCTGTCTGGAATGCATAAATAAGGATTTTACAAGGAGCACACACCCTAGTTACGTATCGCCGCCAACATCTGAGCCAGCTCATCACGAGCACCAATAAAGCCATCGATACCTTTTGGTAATAGGTCTTGGGTGACTGTGTCTTGTTGATAAGCAGCGCTGAACTCTTCATGTGTTAAGCTCACTCGGGTCATATCAGCCATATCCAGTGACATACTTGATGATAACTGCTGCGTAACCTCTGTATCCATTGCTGCCAGCTCATCGATAAGATTGGGCGCGATGGTCAGTAAATCACACCCTGCTAGCGCCAATATCTGCTCAGTTGAGCGGAAACTTGCGCCCATTACTTGCGTAGCGTAGTTATGTTGTTTGTAATATTGATAAATACGCTTCACTGATTGTACACCCATATCATCTGAAGCGGGTACGTTTTGCCGGTTTTGTTGGCGTTTTTGCCAGTCCAAAATACGGCCAACGAAAGGCGATATCAATGTCACGCCAGCATCTGCACAAGCAATCGCTTGGTGTTGGCCAAACAGCAAGGTCAGATTACAATGGATACCTTGGGTCTCAAGATAGCGAGCGGCTTCGATGCCTTGCCAAGTAGCGGCCATTTTGATTAACACACGATCTGAGTCGATACCTGCCTTTTGATAAGCTTCTATAAACGCTAAGGCTTTATCAATTGTCGCCCCAGTGTCATAAGACAAACGGGCGTCAACTTCAGTAGAAACACGTCCTTCGATGAGTGCCAAAATATCACAGCCAACCTGAATGGTCAGCGCATCAATCACGGCATCTATATGCCCATTATAACGACTCATGGTTTCAGAAAGCATGCCTTGATTGTCAGAATGAATGAGCGCCTTGGTAATTAGGCTTGGGTTGGTAGTCGCATCGATAGGTTTTAGGCGCGCAATGTCGGCTAGATCACCAGTATCAGCGACAATCGTGGTCATGGTACGAAGCTGTTGTAATGCGCTCATCAGATATCTTTCCTTCTTTAATTACGGAATTATTGTCTTATTTGTAGGGGTATTTGCCATTTATTTTGAACTGTAACATAATTTTGATGCCATGTTGGCTCGCAGTTTTATCGTGTGTCCCTGTCATATTGTAGCACTTTGCGAATATTAGCGAGTTTGCGTGCATTTACACGCATTTACACATGGGCACTGAGTCTAGTTTTTGCTATAGTAGGGCGGGGCAGTTGGCTGGCGGCCACATTGATATTTGAAGTATGGTCAGTTCGTCGCATCATATAAGTGAGCGACAGCCGCGCACAATATTTTTGATCTACCAATCTATAGCATATTAAAATCAATACAGTAATACTTACAAAGTATAAAATCTAAAAAGGGTGAGCGGTAATGAGTGAGCAGTCATCAGAGCGAAATATGGACAATCTAAATCAAACCATCGGCGATACCGCAACTGAAAAAGAGTTTTTGGACAATATTCGTCAAAGTATTGATGCAGTAGACTGTGAAATCCAAACGTTAATCAATAACCGTGCCAAACTGGCGCAACAAGTGGCCGCCGTTAAGAAAAACCACACAGCCAATCATGCCACTGCCAACAATAGTAATCCTATTTTTTATCGTCCTGAGCGCGAAGCTCAAGTATTAAAAGCAGTGATGGCGCGCAATACTGGCCCAATCGCTGATGAAAAGATGGCGCGTTTGTTCCGTGAAATCATGTCGGTTTGTTTGGATCTAGAAGCACCGCAGCGCATCGCTTTTTTGGGGCCAGTCGGTACCTTTACCCATGCTGCCGCGCTCAAGCATTTTGGCAAAGCCGCTGACACCGTGCCGATGACGACTATTACTGATGTGTTCCGTGAAGTCGAAGCAGGTACAGCGATGTATGGCGTGGTACCTGTTGAAAACTCGTCAGAAGGGGTAGTCAATCATACCTTGGACGGATTCTTATCTTCTACCTTAAAGATTATTGGTGAAGTTGAACTGCCAATTCATCAAAATTTCTTGGTCGCTGAGCATACCAAACTTGACGGTTTAAGCCGTATTTATTCGCATCAGCAGTCACTGGCTCAGTGCCGTCATTGGCTGGATGTGAACTTCCCTAATGTGGAACGCGTTGCCGTATCGAGCAACGGCGAAGCTGCCCGTCGTCTCAAAAACGAGTGGCATTCAGCCGCGATCGCCGGTGATGTCGCTGTTGCAGAGTACGGCTTACATAAGCTTTACTCCAATATCGAAGACAACCCAAGTAACACCACACGTTTCCTTATTATCGGTCATGAAGCCATTCAACCCTCTGGTCAAGACAAAACCTCTATCGTTGTCTCAGCACATGACAAAGCTGGTGCATTGATCGAAATCTTAAAACCGCTGTCATATCATGGCGTATCGATGACC
This sequence comes from Psychrobacter vallis, assembly GCF_904846715.1. GTDB lineage: Bacteria > Pseudomonadota > Gammaproteobacteria > Pseudomonadales > Moraxellaceae > Psychrobacter > Psychrobacter vallis. Next base: position 17,490 of record NZ_CAJHBU010000002.1, on the reverse strand, counting down.
AGTATTGAAACACGGCCTGAGCGTCCTAATAAGTGGGCGTACGTGTTCTTTATTGATATGAACGGTCACATCAATGATCCAAATGTCAGCGCAGCTATAAACGATATTCGCCCATTGGTAAAAGATGTCCGTATACTTGGCTCTTATCCAAAAGCCGTATTGTAGGAATATATCGGCTCATTTATTAAAATTGACATGTAATAGATGGGTCGTAGCATTTAAAGACAGCATTTAGAGACAATATTTAAGGATAAACCATGCAGCCTGATCAATTGACAGCATCAAACCTATCGCCATTAGTGCCCGCTTACGACAGTATTCTGGCGTTGGCACCTTATCAAACAGGTAAGCCAATTGAAGAGTTGACGCGCGAATATGGTGTCTCAGATGTGGTGAAACTGGCTAGCAACGAGAATCCGATGGGATGCTCACCGCGAGTGACGCTCGCGGTCACTGAGCAACTGGGTCAATTGTCACGTTATCCTGATGGCAATGGCTACTATCTTAAGCAAGCATTGGCTGACTTCAATGATGTTAAAGTCGAGCAGATCACCTTAGGTAATGGCTCTGATGATTTGCTTGACATTTTGGCACGTAGTTTTGTGGGTGTTGATGACGCGATCGTCTATAGTCAGTATGCCTTTGTGGTGTATTCGATGCTGGCGAAGATGCAAGGTGCGATGGATGTTGAAGTGCCTGCGCAGCGCTTTGGTCATGATCTAAAAGCCATGAGTCAAGCAGTTCAAGACAACCCTAATACTAAGATCGTCTTTATTGCCAATCCTAACAATCCAACTGGCACACAGTTAGCGCATAAAGAGCTGCGTCAATTTGTTACCAGTGTACCAAGCTCAGTATTGGTGGTACTAGATGAAGCTTATATCGAATACAGTCCTGAGAGTAATAACCGTGCGCTATTGGACGAATTTGATAATGTTATTATCGTTCGCACGTTTTCAAAAGCTTATGGGCTGGCAGGTTTGCGCGTGGGCTATGCTCTAAGTTCGGTGGCTGTCGCAGAATTATTAAATCGTATTCGTCAGCCATTTAATGTCAGCCGTGTTGGTTTGGCTGCTGCTGCTGCCGCACTTGCCGATCAAGATTTTATCGAAAAAACTCGTCTGATGAACGATGAGCAAATGCGTTGGTTAGAAAAGCAGTTTGATACCCTAGGGCTGGGTTTTGTGAAGTCGCATGCCAATTTTATTATGGTTGAGGTGCAGGTTGAGATGGAAGATATAACTGCTGCTTCCATCCATCAAGCGCTACTTGAGCAAGGTGTTATTGTCCGTCCACTAGGTGTATATGGATTACCTAACTGGTTGCGTATCACGGTGGGTGTGGCCGAAGACAACTTGCGGTTGATTGATACTTTGCGTTCTATTTTGACCGAGGATTAATGCGTGTCATTATATGGATTTGGATAAATGACACCATTGACCATTCAATTTTATGATACTAGCGCTCACGTACTTTACCAAGACTGACGCTAGTTTGTTCAACGAGAAACGCCGTGAGTAGCCAGCAAAAACACCATCAGAATAATAAAAAACCGCTTTTAAATACTCAGTTGCCACTATTTAGGCAAGTTTGTGTCATTGGCCTAGGACTGATTGGTGCTAGCCTTGCTCAAGCCATCAAAGACAACGGCTCGAGTGCGCGTCTGGTCGCAGTTGATAGGCATGCACCAAGTATCGCCGAAGCGATCCAACAACAATTGCTGGATACGGGTAGTGACAATCTGAGCGATGTAATCGGTGGCAGTGATTTAATCATCATTGCTGTACCAGTACAAGCGGTGCAAGCGGTGTTTGTTAATATCAAACAGGCAATGGATGATGGAAAAATTGCCAGTGATTGCATGATTACTGATGTTTGTAGCACCAAAGTCAATATCATTGATGCTGCAAAAGCAGTGTTTGGATCGCTGCCTGTGGGTTTGGTTCCTGCCCATCCAATTGCTGGTGCTGAAAATTCAGGGTATCATGCTCGCCGCGCCAACTTGTTTGTCAATCATAGCGTTATCATTTGCGAGCTACCCACGACCAGTGATGTAGCCATTGCGAAATTGCGTCTGTTATGGGAAGCAGTGGGCGCGACGGTTATGACAATGGCCGCTGACCATCATGACGCCATATTGGCGCATACCAGTCATTTGCCGCATTTGCTCGCGTTTAATTTGGTTGAGCAGCTGGCAAGCCATGATGATAACTTAGATATGTTTCGTTACGCTGCTGGCGGCTTCCGTGATTTTACCCGTATTGCTGCCAGTGATCCTAAGATGTGGCACGATATATTTTTTGCCAATCAAAGCGCGATTGTCAGCGCCCTTGATGAATATGGCGTTTATTTACAGACCATGCGTCAGCTTATCATTGATAAAGACTCAACCGCCCTGATGGGAATTTTGGGCCGTGCGCAAGCCGCACGGCGACATTTTGGCCATATGTTAGCCAGCACCCCTTATACGGATACCTCTACCATGTCAGCTTCTTATATTATTACACCTAGCAATACCGTTTCTGGCACGATTGCCATTCCTGGTGACAAGTCTATCTCGCATCGCAGCATTATGCTGGGCAGCCTTGCGACAGGCGTGACTAATGTCACTGGGTTTTTGGAAGGGGAAGATGCGCTTGCCACCTTGCAAGCGTTCCGCGATATGGGTGTCACGATTGAAGGGCCTGATAATGGCAAGTTGACCATTCATGGTGTGGGGCTGAATGGTTTAAAACCGAGCAAAACGCCGCTATATATGGGAAACTCAGGCACCAGCATGCGCCTGTTATCGGGTATCTTGGCGGCACAACCTTTTGATAGCGTGTTGACAGGCGATACCAGTCTGAATAAACGTCCTATGGAGCGTGTGGCAGCACCGCTACGTGGTATGGGCGCGGTCATCCAGAGCACTGGGCATAGTGGTACGGCACCACTCAGTATTACTGGTCGAGACACAGTTGGTAAGCCGCTACAGGCGATAGATTATGAGATGCCAGTTGCTTCTGCACAGATCAAGTCTTGCTTATTGCTGGCGGGTCTATGGAGCGAAGGCACAACGACGGTTACCCAACCAGAAGTCAGCCGCGATCATACCGAGCGCATGTTGTCAGCCTTTGGTTATCCCGTCGCTGTCGATGGCAATCGCATCAGTGTAACAGGTGGCGGTACATTAACAGGTGGTGATATCGCCGTGCCTGCTGATATTTCGTCAGCGGCCTTTTTTATGGTGGCAGCTGCCATTAGTCAAGGCAGTGAGCTGACCTTAACGCAGGTAGGTATTAACCCTACGCGCACTGGCGTGATTGATATCTTAACGTTGATGAAAGCCGATATTACCTTGAGTAATGAGACGCATGTGGGCGGCGAACCAGTGGCAGATATTACGATTCGTAGCTCAAACTTGGTTGGTATCGAGATACCAGAGTATTTGGTGCCATTGGCGATTGATGAATTCCCCGTGCTATTTATTGCTGCCAGCTGTGCACAAGGCCGTACGATATTAACTGGCGCCAAAGAGCTGCGCGTAAAAGAATCTGATCGTATTGCGGTCATGGCAGAAGGATTGCAAACGCTTGGTATTGATTGTACGGTGACTGACGATGGCCTAATTATTGAGGGTAAAGGGGTTGCAAGTGAAAGCGGAGATATAAATAACAGTCATCCTGTTTTTGGCGGTGGTCAAATTACCTCACATCACGATCATCGTATTGCCATGAGTTTTGCCGTAGCCAGTTTACGTGCCTCGACGCAAATCACTATCGAAGGTGTTGAAACGGTCAATACCAGCTTCCCCGGCTTTGCAGAGCTTGCCAACCAAATCGGGATGTCTATTCAAGTGGATACTGACGCTGAATAAATGAGTGAGTATGGATCAATACGCTCCTATGATCATGCACCGTAAAGTATCAATAAAAAGCTTAATCTAATATCGTTAGCAATGTGTTGATGTCTGTAAGGACATTCGCGCATTGCTTTTTAACTTATACCTTACCTGTAGTAACCCTGCGTTCTTGCCATTGCCTTGACAGGTACTATTACTATTAGTATTAGGCGAGGGCGCGCTTTGCTCTAAAAAGTTGTACTGTACTATGACCACCCAAAATGTCATCAAAACACCAGCCGCGCCTATTAAAACAACCAGACGTGGCATTGTAACTGCGCTTATTGCGTTTTTTATCTGGGGCGGGTTTCCGTTATATTTTAAACAATTGGCTGCCTATGACGCGACTGAGATTATCGGACACCGTATCGTCTGGACATTTGCATGTTTGCTTGTCGTGTTGGTGGTTACCAAACGTTGGGGATGGATCGATACCCTAAAGAAAAATCCAAGATGGATAGCCTTTTCGTTCATATCGGGTCTGATTATCGCAACCAATTGGCTCACGTATGTATGGGCGGTCAATCACGACCGTATCCTCGAAGCCAGTTTAGGGTATTTTATCGGACCCTTAGTGGGCGTGGCGTTATCAATGATTTTATTCAAAGAGCGCCTGCGAACGTTGCAGTGGGTCGCCATTGGCTTTGCCTTATTGTCCGTGGTCATTCAAGTAGTTATGATTGGTAGCTTGCCTTGGATATCGCTAATATTGGCCTTTAGTTTTAGTACGTATGGGACGATTCAACGGCAAACGCCGTTGACGGCAGTCGATGCGATGTTTGTCGAAACGACTATGCTGGTGCCGATTTGCTTGTGGTGGTTTTGGCAGGCGGATGTGGTCAGTAGTCAATTGAGCTTTTGGTTCAGTCCCAACATTTGGCTACTCATGATAGCAGGCCCGATTACCTTGATACCGCTATTGCTGTTTAACAAGTCGACTAAGCTGGTGGCTTATAGTATCTTAAGTTTTATGAATTATTTGACGCCGACTTTTATTTTCTTCTTAGCGGTATTTTATTACAACGAGCCTTTTGATTTGCATCGTTTGGCGGTATTTGGTTTGATTTGGTTGGGTCTGCTATTGTTCAGCATCGATTTGTGGCGACATCGTCCCAGCAAAGCATTGAAGGCCGAACGCTTACGCGAAGAAGCCTTACAGAAAGGTCAATAAAATTTTGAATTAAAAATAAGCAAATGAGGATGGCAACATGTTTCATACCCAGTCTGATGTGGTATTTATAAAAGGTTTGAAAATCGAGGCGGTGATTGGTGTTTATGAGTGGGAACGTGCTATCACTCAGCCGTTATTGATTGATATCGCACTTGAAACGGATATTGGTCAAGCAGCAATCTCGGATAATGTTGACGATGCGCTGAATTATAAAGCGGTCTGTGATGATGTGAGCGAATGGTGCCAAGCCATCAAGGCGAAGCTTCTTGAGCATTTGGCGGGACAAATCGCAGATAAACTACTCGAAAAATATGCCACTCACAAAGTCACGTTAAGCATTGCCAAGCCAACGGCGATTAAACAAGCGGATGCGGTTGGTGTGCAAATCACGCGTCATGCCAAAGCTTCCTCTAATGATGCATAAAGCGCTGGCTGGTTTAGATACTGACACTTTAGAAAAATATGCGCCTGAAGCGTTGCAGACGCAATTGGTGACTGCCGTACTATTGGCTTTGGGTAGCAATTATCATGCTGAAAAATACTTAGCGATGGTTCGGGAGCGCTTGTCGGCCTTGGGTGAAATACAATTATCGACGGCTTTTCAAAATCCCGACTTTACAGCGACCCCTGAGTTGCCAAAGCCTGACTATACCAATCAATGTGTCTATCTGTCTCTAAAATCGCCCATGACCTTGCAGCAGCTACAGCAAACGTTTAAACAGTTTGAATGTGAGTGTCACAGGCAGCGCTTGGCAGAACCATCAATGTCTATAAAACAAGTTACGATGGATATTGATGTATTGCTCGTAAATTTGTATACCAAAGAAAATAGCCTAAGCAAAAATTGCACTTTTAAATGGATAATTATGAACGATCGTTATCCATTTAAAGCGCATGAGAAAGCTGGAGTTCAGGAACTAATTTTAACCAAACTCTAATTTGGCTAGTGAGTAGTTGAATCTTAATCTCTATTATATTCTTTCACCTAAAATCATCGCTACTCAGCATTGACTCTGCCTCAACCCATCATTTCCCTAGACAAAAATCTAATAAAAACTATGCGATTATATAAGCAATTGTTAATATAAGTGATGATGTAATCTTCAAGATACTACTACCTATGCAAAAACTAATGAATTTCTCGAAGAAAAAACCAACCATGAGTTTAGCAATAATACTCATGATGTCTACTTTGTCTGCCTGTGATAAAACGCCTTCCGAGCATCTTCAAGCCCTTACCAAAGACAAATACCCTGTGGCAAATATGCCAGATGAGCCGTTACAAACCCCACTTGAGATTAATATTGAACCCAAGCGCTTAGCCATGACCAGCTCATGGAGTGCAGGGGTAAAAGACGATGGCACGCTTTGGACATGGGGTACAGATGGTCTACTGCGTGATACCAAAACAGGACAAGACCCAACGCCTAGGCAAGTGGAGGGTGTGAATGATGCGGTGGCCGTATCAGGTGCGGGTCATATGTTACTACTACGAAAAGATGGCACAGTATGGGGTTGGGGTAGTAACTATCATGGACAAGTTGATCCTAATGATAAAGACACTTTCGTTGAAGAGCTTCGTAAGATTGAAGGCATTAAGAATATAGTAGACATCGCTGCTGGAGAAATGAATTCTATATTCTTGGATAATGATGGCAAGGTTTATGTTTTAGGTAATAACGAACACGCATGGGTAAATGGTATTCGAGAAGTAGAGGTGTTATCAGAACCAACTAAGGTCGCTAATCTTGAGAATATTATTCGTATTGAGTTTCAAAATGGAGTATTACTTGCTTTAAACAAAAAAGGTGAGCTATTTTCAACAGGCAAAGCAGAGTATGCATTAGGACGTTCCATCGAATTATCTCAAGACCCAGACTTTGAGTATTATCCAGCACAAAAAGTTCAGCTACCAAATAAAGTAGTTGATTTTTATGCTAGTTCTTCTCACGCTATGGCGCTATTAGAAGACGGTAGGGTATCGGTTTGGGGGTCTAATGGATCAGGCCAATTGGCAATGAAAGCTACTGGAGATATTTTGGTACCTCAAAAACATGAAAAATTGCATAAAATTATTAATATCGATGAAAGTTCAGCAATAACTGAAAATGGCGATTTATATGTATGGGGAGAATATGGATTTGGGGAAAATAGAAACTCTATTTCAACTCGTACATATGATAAGCCTTTTTTGATAATGCAAAATGTTAAGCCTATTCAACTCATTGATGGGTATCTGTTATATGCTGTCGTAACCAACGATGGCAATGTTTGGTATTGGAATTGGAATGAAAATGGACAACGTGGTACAGGTGAAGTAGTAGAGAGCATGGAAAAAGATTACGTATTGACCCCCGAAAAATCGCTATTTACGTTAAATTAGACTTTAAAATTAAAGGAAAAGTATTATGCCACAGTTCATCAAAGATATCTTTTATCATGCGCTACTAGCTCGTGCATCTTACTCTGAGATGAAAAGCAACGATTCATAAAATTGGAATTTGCTAGAAGATTAAGCAGATCAATCCACCATATATGTAGATATAGTAGATTTGATCTAAACCCGCTTTGACTTTATTACCTTTTTTCTAAAACCCATATAAGCATTTTTTACCAGTTTATAAGGCAATAGTTCTGCCTATTTCTAACGACTGTCTTAGCGATTTTTCTCATCATTGATATCTTCTATATCAGCACGCCCAATGATATCTAAATCTTCTAAACACAACTTATCATATTCTTTTTTACAAAAATTAGGATCTAGTTGGCACATAGCGGCTTGCATTTGATCTAAGCGATTTTCTGATTGCTTGATGTGTTCCAGCATTTTGGCAAAGGCTTCTGTGACTGGATCTTGTGAAAAAGGATCGACACCGTAGGCTTGAAAAGTAGTGGTGCGCTTCGTATCTGACACTGTGTCTTTCGTCTGCTGTCTGTCAGTGTTACCAGCTTGCGCCACTTTTTCTTGCTGTTTGGCATCTTGCACTTTGGTTGTGATGGGGTTGCCTTTGTCATCGTGATGATCTGAGATCATACGTGCCGCACTGCCAACCATTGTTGCACCCGCTGGTACAGGCTTTACAACCACTGCATTTGAGCCTATTTTTGCGTTTTTACCGACGGTAAATGGCCCCAAAACTTTTGCACCAGCACCAACGGTGACACCATCTTCTAACGTTGGATGACGTTTGCCATTATTCCAAGAAACGCCGCCCAAAGTCACGCCGTGATACAGAGTGACGTCGTTACCAATCTCAGCGGTTTCACCAATGACGACCCCCACACCATGATCAATAAAAAAACGTCTACCGATTTTGGCAGCAGGGTGAATTTCAATGCCAGTAATAATTCGTGAGCCGTAGGAGATAACCCGTGCTGCCAGTTTTTGTTCGTGATTCCACAGACAATGTGCACCGCGATGCAAGATAAGTGCGTGAATGCCGGGGTAGGTCAATATGACTTCCAGACTATTACGTGCCGCAGGATCACGATTGAATACCGCATCAATATCTTCTTTTAAGTCTTTTTTGATGCTGGTAAGCGATTTGAACAATTTGGATGGGAATGACATAAAGCGTCCTATCTATTCGTCGGTAAAATATCGTGACTAAAAGCGTCTTTGTTTCTCTTAAGTTATAGCAGTTTTGTATCATAAAATATAGTGATGAATGATCATATAAGAATTCATTCATCACTTAGGGCATAATGAAGCGCAATCAGTTGCCGCCGTCTTTTGAAAGTTTGGCTATTAAAGCGCTCAATAATTGGTATTCTTTTTGATCAAGCTGTAGGCGTGAGCCAAGTCTGGACAATCGTGATGGTAATGACTTTAGATGTTCGCTATCGGCCAAACCGCGCTGAACCATAAGCTCAGTCATCCGCTGGGTAAGTTGCTGCTGCTGTTGCTGAGTAATGGCTGGCTCATCCCATTGCTGCCGCAGATGGACGTCTAATGTAGGCTGAACTGCTGCCTCCAACTCATTGTCTCGGCTGCGGGCTGGCTGAGAATGTGTTTGTGCATAAGCGAAGATAAAGCTCGCTATCACTTGTACGGCTGAGGCAACATTCAGCACTGGATAGGCAGGGTTGGCATCGATTTGAATATGATAATCTGCATAAGCCAATTCTTCATTGGTCAAGCCACGGTCTTCACGACCAAATAAGATGGCAATATTTGGTTTGCTTGGTGACTGAGCGCTTACATTGTCATTAGCTATATCGAGAGTGGATTGCTTGTCGATAAAATCAAACATGATATTAGCCGCTTGGGTGGGCGTCACGACAGGGCGCGGCATATGACGGCTGCGACTGCTTGCGGCAAATACTAGCTGACAGTCCGCTATCGCAGACTCTAGGGTGGGTACTATCATTGCGGATGACAATAGATCGCTACCACCGGCGGCATGAGACACACTGGTTTCATCAATCGGTAGCTTCGGGTCAACGACAGTCAAGCGTGACAAACCCATGGTGTGCATGGCACGGGCGGCCGAGCCAATATTGGCAGGCAAAGTCGTATTAACCATGACCACTTGCAGGCAACTGAGATAGTCAATCACACTATGAGCTTTTATTGGGGCGGTAGAGGATGGCAAGTCGTTACGCATTTATTGTCCCAATCGTTGATGGATTTCTTGTTTTGCACGTTGTAGTGCGGTTGCGATATTTTCAATAAGTTCAGCCTGTTCACTGATACGATGGTCACGGCAGAGTGATTGTAATTGACTGCTAAGGTTTACCAGTTGTGTCGTTCCCAAGTTGGCACTCGCGCCTTTTAGGGCATGAGCAATCTCAAAACCATTGGCATTGTCATTTGTTTGTTGAGCGTTTCGTAGCGCCGCCACTCGTTGCTCACAGTCAGTGATATAGACTTGTATTAGTCCTGCAAAGTCTTCTTCTAGCAAATCACGCATCTCTTCGAACTGCTCGTGATTAATGACTTCTTCTGTTTGCTCAGGCATATTATTATGTGGGGCTGTATCCATGATTTTATATCCAGTTTGTAAAAATTAAAGCAATAAGATAGCTATGATAAATGTACTAAGTGATGACACGCCTTAGCTATAATGAAAATGTAAGTTATCTTCACTGACCATGTTTTTCAATTGTTGTAAATTGTCATCGTTAGGGTAGAGACGCCAATGTTCAGACAGTCCCACATTGGCAATACCAAACACGTCATAAACGCTCAGGCCAAGTGGCAAACAGTTGTCATTAATAGAAGCACCCGTATTGCTCAGCGCATTGTTAGCGTAACTGTCCTCGTTTGGATAACGGCTATCTTGACTGACATCATTTTCTAACGCCAATAAGTCATTACCATTTTCATCATACAAGCTGCCGCCCATAGCAGGATCATAAGCGCCATTAGGACCGCTACCTTGCTCATCCTGCTCATTGTTATGTCCTAACCGAGGCGCAGGGATAATGTCAGCTTGTGCCGATTTAAGCAAGGGTTGCAAACGCGTGAGTAAAGTCATGTCGTTACCATGAACTTTGATGCTGATCTTTTTGAGCCAACGCAAGCGTGCATCAACCATGCTCATCGCGCTATCGAGACGCGCAAACAACCGTCCATCACGCTCGCGTATGCTGCCTTTGATGATGACCACTTCATCGACTTTTAGCTGATCTTTAACACGGTTAAAGCGCTCCGCATAACAGCTAACTTCAAGTCGAGACGTACCGTCATCCAAGATAATCACATTGCGATTACCGAAATTGGCAATATCGATAATTAATCCTGCAAAATAGCAGCTGCCGTTGTAGCCAGTGTCAGTGAGCTTGTCGAGGCGCGAGCCTGAGGTATAGCGTTTTAACTCATCCAAATACTCGTTGATGGGATGACCTGTTAGGTACAGTCCCAAGGTGTTTTTTTCCGCTTTTAAGCGATGTTTATCACCCCAGATCAGCTCTGGTGTCATGACGAGTGGCGGCGCGGCAACCACACCATCCATCTCGCCGAACAAGTCCATCATGCCTATTTCGCGGTTTTGACGGTCTTGTTCAGCCGCTTGGACGGCACTTGGCAGCTGACTCATTAATGCGCCGCGAATTTCGTACGCTTCATCGGCTGGCAAGTCAGGTCGTAAAGTGGCAGCAAAGTCATCAAAACAGCCCGCGTTTATCAATCCTTCAAGGGTGCGCTTATTGACTTTTTTGATATCCACTCGGCGACAAAAATCATATAAATCTTTGAAAGAACCTTCACGTCGGCGTGCTTCCACAATAGACTCAACAGCGCCTTCGCCCACACCTTTGATAGCACCAAGTCCATAAATAATGTTGGTTGGCGTATCCGCAACGAAGTGCCATTCACTACGGTTGACCGACGGATTAACCACGGTTAAGCCAAAGTTTTCACGGCAGTCGTTAATAAAGAACACCACGTTGTCGGTGTTGTTCATATCGGATGTGAGTACCGCTGCCATAAATTCAGCAGGGTAGTACTGTTTTAAATAGGCTGTTTGATACGCCAAAACCCCATAAGCGGCCGAATGCGAGCGGTTAAAACCGTAACCTGCGAATTTCTCCATCAAGTCAAAGACACCGCCTGACGTGACCTCATCAATACCTTGCGAGGTGGCGCCCGTGACAAAGATATCACGCTGTTTGGCCATTTCTTCAGGTTTTTTCTTACCCATGGCGCGGCGTAGCATGTCAGCGCCGCCCAAGCTGTAGCCAGCCATTACCTGAGAGATTTGCATGACTTGTTCTTGATAGACAATCACGCCATTGGTGTTTTCTAAAATTGGCTCAAGATTGGGATGGTCATAAATAACTTCCTCACGCCCATGCTTACGGTCAATATACATCTCTACCATGCCAGCATCGAGTGGCCCCGGACGGTATAGCGCACACATAGCGATGACATCTTCGATATTGGTCGGCTGCAATTTAGCTAGATACTTTTTCATACCCATGCTTTCTAACTGAAAGACCGCCGTGGTTTTGGCATCTTGCAACAGCTTATAAGCTTTTTTGTCATCTAAGGGTAAATCTTCTAGCACCAAGGCATCTTTGCCCTCGCGAGCGCGGCGTAGATTGATGTTTTCAACCGCCGCGTTAATCACCGTTAAGTTGCGCAAACCCAAAAAGTCAAACTTCACCAGCCCAACGGCTTCAACGTCGTCTTTATCGAATTGACTGACGCGATGACCGTCATCATCACAATAAATGGCGCTAAAATCGGTAATTTTATGCGGGGCAATCAATACGCCACCAGCATGTTTACCGACATTTCGGCATACGCCTTCGAGCTTGATTGCCATCTCCCAAATCTCAATGGCGTCTTCATAATCCATGTTGTCAGGATTGGAGATCAAATCTTTGAGTTGAGGCTCTTGCTCTAGTGCTTGGCTAAGCGTAATACCGGGCGTTTTGGGGATCAGTTTGGAGAGTTTGCTGGCTAAAAAGTAGGATTTGCTCTGTACTCGCGCCACATCGCGTACCACCGCTTTTGCTGCCATCGTACCAAAGGTAATGATTTGCGAGACCGCTTCACGTCCATAAGTTTGCGCCACATAATCAATGACGCGATCACGACCTTCAATACAAAAGTCAATATCAAAATCGGGCATGGATACCCGTTCAGGGTTCAAGAAGCGCTCAAATAACAGATCATAATGGATAGGGTCAAGATCGGTAATATTGAGCGCATAGGCGACTAGCGAGCCTGCACCAGAGCCACGACCCGGTCCGACGGGCACACCATTGGCTTTTGCCCAGCGGATAAAGTCCATAACGATCAGAAAGTAACCGGGGAAACCCATGGATAAGATCACTTCCAGCTCGTACTCTAGGCGCTCATCATACTTTTGGCGAATATTGCTCCAATTATCAGTGCGCGCTTCAACAGGAAATAGCTTGTCTAAGCGTTGCGTGAGACCGCGCTGGGATTCTGCTCGAAAAAAGGATTCAATCGTTTCGCCTTCAGGAACAGGAAAGTCGGGTAGGACGTTAATACCAAGCGTCAAAGTCACATTGCAGCGCGTTGCCAATCGTGACGTATTGTCAATCACCTGTGGAATATCCGCAAACAACTGCGCCATTTGGTCTTGAGTTTTAAGATACTGCTCATCTGAATAAGTTTGCGGTCGATTTAGATCAGCAAGTACGTAAGAGCCTGCGATACAAACACGCGCTTCGTGCGCATCAAAATCGTCTTGTTCTAAGAAGCGCACGTCGTTATGAGCAATGATGGGAATATTGTGTTTGGCACCTGAGTGAATAGCGGCTTTAATAAAGGCATCTTCACCTGAGCGATTGGTACGTTTAATCGCAAAATATAAGCGATCATCAAATTGTGCTTGCCATTCTGTTAGCAGCTCATCGGCTTTTTCTGGCATAGAGCCGACCAATGCTTGACCGACATCTGACTTTTCGGTAAATAAAATAATGACACCCGCTGCATGCTCTAAAATATGGCTGCGTTTAATGACTGGTGTGCCATGATTGATGGGGTCAGCACGTCCTTCGGTAAATCCAAGCGATACGATGCGGGTAATATTTTGATAGCCCTCATTATTCATCGCCAGCAGAGTGAGCCGCGTGTCTTCATTCTCCATGATGACCTCACTGCCGATAATCGGTTTGATACCAGCGCCTAGGCAGGCACGATAGAACTTCACCGTCGCATAAAGGTTGGATAAATCAGTCAACGCAAGCGCACGCTGATTGTCAGCCGCAGCAGCTTTGATCAACGGCTTAATGCGCACGATAGAATCGGTGATTGAATATTCGCTATGAATACCAAGATGTACAAATGCCATAGAGGACTCTTACGGATGCGATCAAAAAATAGGCTGATAAAAATATAAAGATATTATTATCAAAGGTTTATACTGATAATCTGCGACAGAAAATACAGTCATAGTCGTATTTATTCGCTTTAAATCAGGTCGTGAATAATAGCATTATTTGCCGTAGACAGCCACTGATTGAGTTTAGTAATCGTTATGAGGTAGGTTGTTTTGTATTATGAACAAGTATGAACAAGTATGAACAATTAATACTTTTTATATTAATAGTCTGTAGCACAAATATTTTTACTTAAGTTATTGTTATACAAAATCAATTTGACTATATTGTTCACACAATACTGTGCACGCAACCAAAAGACGATAACATTATGAGCAATATTACGAAGCTGCCTGCATTTGGTGACATGTTGAATGCGGGAATACAAACGGTAAAAAATCTAAGCACACGCAATACTATTGGTCGCACTGTATTTTATAGAGAGTTTGAAAAGTTAGCACAAATTGTAAATGATCATAAAGAAATCAATTATATAAGTAATTATGATGTACGTAATGAATGTCATAATGGTTCACCTTGTTATGACGAGATTATTGATTTAGTTTTATTATGTTTATCTGCAATAGGTTTGGTTAAAGAAGATAAGTTCAGCTTGGTACCAAATTTAAATCAAAATTTTGCTAACTTTATTACCTTTGACGAAAAAGTAACGCCCAAAAATATTATACGTTTAGACCCTTTTGGCAAAGTATATTTCTGGCTAGCGGGAAATAATTTTACTCAGTATATTGGCGAACGTATCCCAAACAGTGATTATATTGCCAATTTAAAGCGTTTTGATCATAAAGCTTTTGCAGATTTGCAAAAAGTAAACGTCGCTGCTTATGGTAAAAATGGTGATGCGCTTATTAACCACTTAGTACAAGAAACCCAGCGTCGGACGTCTATATTTATGAATAATTATGCAGATGCTACTATTGGCAATGATTTTGTCAAAGTAACGCCTGATATGATTATGTCTCAGATTGAGAGCTTATCGCCCTTACAGTTTGAATGGTTTTGTTTGAAGTTGATTGAACGCTCTCTAGAAATTGAAAGTCCCGAGAGTAATTTGACGTCTCGTCATACAGGGCGCTCAAACGACAATGGTATTGACGGTCTTATTATTCAAGATTTTCCAGATGGTGAGGTTCATAACTATTATATTCAAGCCAAACTTTATAGTACTGGTAATAACATATCTAATGGCGATTTGAGAAATTTTATAGGTGCTTATCCACCGCAAAAAACCAATCATCATGGTTTATTTATTACCACAACCAGTTTTACCAAGCCTGCGCAGGAATATGCTAATTCCACTGATTCGCACAGTTTAATACTTATTGATCAAATGAATTTAATTGAGCTTATGATGCAACATAAGGTGGGTTTGAAAGAGGTAAATGCCAGACCGAAGTTATTATTAGACAATGATTTTTTTGAAAAGATAAAGCTGTATTAATTGGTCTCTATGCATTAAAAAAGAGCTTTCTGTTTCTTATTAAAAAGCCCTCAATACAATAAAGTATAGAAGGCTATTTTAATTAGAAATCTAAAGCCGTTTAAAATCAATAACCAACCACCGCCGCATCGACAATACGCGGATCAGATGAGCCATAAACGCCATTTGGGGTAACCATAATCGATTGCGTTGACCCCATCGCTGATTGCGGGCTTACCGTATGTCCCATCGACTCTAGTTTTTTGACGGTATCGACATTGAGCGCTTTTTCGATACGAATCTCATCAGGCAACCATTGGTCGTGAATACGCGGGGCATGAGTCGCCTCAGCGATATTCATGTCATGATCGATGACGTTTGAGATGACTTGGGTGACGGTAGTAATGATGCGGCTACCACCTGGGCTACCAGTGACGATATAGGGTTTGCTGTCTTTGAAAACCAGCGTCGGACTCATAGAGGACAGTGGTCGCTTGTTGGCTTCAACGGCATTTGCCTCACCGCCTAACAATCCATAACCATTCGGTACGCCGGGCTTGGCAGAAAAATCATCCATTTCATTATTCAATAAAATGCCTGTCCCTTCAGCGACAAGACCCGTACCGTAAGAGAAGTTGAGCGTATACGTATTCGCTATGGCATTACCGTCTTTATCAACAATAGAGAAATGCGTGGTCTGGTCACTCTCGTAAGGGAGTGGATTGTTGGCTTTAATCGTCGCGGCTGGCGTGGCTTTATTTGGATCAATCAAAGCGCGCAGTTTGTCAGCATAAGCTTGTGACGTTAAGCCGCTGGCAGGGACATCAATAAAGTCGGAATCTCCCAAGTATTCTGCACGATCAGCATACGCCAATTGCATCGCTTCCGCCATTAGGTGAATGGTTTGGGCGCTGTTTTGCCCATAGTCTTTTAGCGGATAGCCTTCTAAAGTATTCAAGATTTGGATGATGTGAATACCACCAGAGGAAGGCGGCGGCATAGAGACAATCTCATAACCACGGTATTCACCTTTTACTGGCTCGCGAGCGATGGCTTCATAATTGGCCAAGTCCTGCAAACTCATACGGCCGCCAGCATCATTGACGGCTTTGACCAGTTTGCGGGCGGTTTCTCCTTTATAAAACCCATCCGCGCCTTGGGCTGCAATCAGCTTGAGAGAGCGGGCAAGTTCTGGTTGTTTGAGACGTTCGCCCGGCTGATAGTCGCTGCCGTCAGCTTTAAAAAACACCTTTTTGGTACTTGGCCATTTCTGCAAGCGATCGCTTAAGGCGGTGAGTGACTCAGATAAGCCAGCAGTGACTTCTATACCGTCCTCAGCCAACGCAATGGCGGGTGCCATGACCTGTCCGCGACTCATCGTGCCATGGTCTTCTAGTGCTTTTAGGAGTCCTGCGACTGTACCGGGGACACCAACCGCTAAGCCATGATAACGAGATAAATCGCTAACGGCATTGCCATCTGCGTCGAGATACATATCACGAGTGGCAGCACTTGGTGCTTTTTCGCGATAATCGAGTGCCACGGTCTTGCCTTGTTTGGCATCGTAAATCATCATAAAACCGCCACCACCAATATTGCCCGCACGCGGCAAGGTCACGGCTAAAGCAAAGCCAACCGCGACTCCAGCATCTACCGCATTACCACCATCTTTTAAAATCTTAAGTCCGATATCAGACGCAAGCGCTTCTTGTGAGGCGACCATGCCGTTCTTTGCCCAAACAGGATGATGAATAGTATCCGCAGAATAGATGGCTTGATCCGCTTGAGCAGTATTGATTGCAGGTTTAATGCCAGTGGTTTTCGCTCGCGTAATGCGCTGATTTTCAGACAATACGATCGGTGCGTCTGCCATGACTGCTAAATTAATTGCACTGGTATTGACGGAGGTGTTGTTGATTGTGTCGCCGTTTATCGAAGCCGTTGTTTCAAGAGCATGGGCGGATACAGACAACAGTAGCGTACTACTGATTAATAAGGCCGTCATTTTGAATGGCATTTGCTTTTGGGATTGCTGGATTTTAGGTGACTGAATGGCGTGATGATGACCAGAAAATAAGTGTGACATCGCAAAGTCCTTTTTACGCGAGTGAGAAAAATAGTTGGGGCTGTAGTAGATAAGGATTAAATATCACACCATTTCCTCAGAGTTTTAAGCTGATTAGATGGTGACCCGTAGTT
>NZ_CAJHBU010000001.1 GCF_904846715.1 Psychrobacter vallis | reverse complement strand
AAAATATATTTTACGAGGGACAGATGGATATGGACAAAAGATATCAAGTGTTTGTGAGTTCTACATTTGCAGACTTAAAAGATGAAAGAAGTAACGTCATTCAGACACTCATGGAAATGGACTGTATACCAGCTGGAATGGAGCTGTTTCCTGCACTAGCTGAAGAGCAATTCGAGTTCATCAAAAAGGTGATTGATGATAGCGATTATTACTTACTTATTATAGGTGGTAGATACGGCAGTTTGTCTGATGAGGGTATTAGTTATACAGAAATGGAATACGACTACGCTATCAATCAAGGAGTAAAGGTTATAGCGTTAGTTCATGGTAGTCCTGAAAAATTAGCTGTTGAGAAAGTAGAGATGGACTCTGAAGCTCAAGATAAGTTAGAAAAATTTAGGAATAAGGTAACTACAGGGCGTTTGGTGAAGTTCTGGAGTGACGCAAAAGAATTGTCAGGTCTAGTTGCGCTTAGTCTCCCTAAGACAATAAAAACCTATCCTGCTATAGGGTGGGTAAGAGGCAATCAGGCAACGGACAATACTGAACTGTTAAAACAGCTGAATGATCTTAGACAAGAAAATGATAAGCTTGAAAGACAGATTCAAGAGTTTCAGAAAGATCAAAATAGCATGTCGGATTTAGCTCAAGGTGATGATGAGGTTTCAATACAGGTTAAATGTAAGGTTATAGAAGGTGGACAAGAAAAACTTAAGTCTTGGAAGCAAGATGTAACTTGGAATAGCTTAATTAAATGTATTGGTCCAAAAATTCTCAAAAGAGAAAGAGAAAATACAATTTTTGATGCTTTAAGTGATTATGTAGTTTCGAGAAAATATGGGAAGTTCAGCTATTCGCAAATAGACTTTACGGATTTTGAAAAAATAAAAATTCAACTTCTAACTTTAGATTACGTTGACTTTACTGGTGTAGGTTCTACCAATTATTGGGAAATAACGCCTGAAGGGCAAAGATTTTTGCTGGAAATAATGTCAATTAAACGTGAAATTGATGGAAAAGATAATGAATAAAACCGCAGTTATCGGCTTTCTCGGCACCACCTTAGACAATGGTTTTAGTAGTAACCGCTGGCAACGCTGGCGTCCGACCGTAAGTCTTGGTCTACACGATGAGTTGCTCGTCGATGAGCTGCATATCTTGTATAGCAAACGTGATAAACGCTTATTTAAAATCATCGTCGATGATGTAGCGCAAGTCAGTTCACATACCAAAGTGATTGGTCACCACGTATCGTTATCTAGCCCGTGGGATTTTGCAGAGGTCTATGCCGAGCTGTATGACTTTGTCGCTGGATTTGATTTTCAAGATAAAACAGACTATTTGCTACATCTAACGACAGGCACGCACGTAGCGCAAATCTGCTGGTTTTTATTGGTGGAAGCGGGTTTTATTCCAGCAGATCTGATTCAAACGTCGCCTTGTCCAAGACCGGATCAAGCCGATCCGCAAGGTCGCTATCAAGTGATTGACTTGGATGTCTCACGTTATGATGGCTTGCGTGAACGCTTTGAGGCAGAAAAACAGCAGCATTGGCAAACACTGCAAGCCAATCTGGTCACACAAAATGTCGCTTATCAAAAACTAATATCTGATATCGAAAAGGTCGCCACGCGCTCGACTGCGCCAATATTACTGATGGGCGCGACAGGGGCGGGCAAGTCGCAACTGGCAGGTCAAATCTACGCCCTTAAGAAAGCCAAAGCGAGTAGCACCACACAAAGCAAGTACACGCTCGATAAATTCATCGAAGTCAATTGTGCGACTTTGCGCGGCGATACAGCGATGAGTGTGCTGTTTGGTCATGTTAAAGGCGCTTTCACAGGCGCGGCAACAAGTCGGGAAGGACTGCTGAAATCTGCCGATGGCGGTTTGTTATTCTTAGATGAGATTGGTGAGCTGGGTCTTGATGAGCAAGCGATGTTATTGACCGCACTGGAGGAGCAGCGTTTTTATCCGCTTGGTAGTGATACGCCAATTAGCGTGTCGTTTCAATTAATGGCGGGCACTAATAAAGACTTGCGCCAAGTGGTTGCTGATGGTGAGTTTCGTGCGGACTTATTTGCAAGGCTCAATACGTGGACGTTCTTCTTGCCGTCACTAAAAGATAGGTTGGAAGACTTACCTGCCAATATCGACTATGAGCTGGCGCGTTTGGGCAGTGAGCAACAGCAGCAATATCGATTCACACTAGAGGCAAGACAGCGATATGAAAGCTTTGCCATGAGTGCGGACGCAACATGGCAAGGGAATTTTCGCGATTTGACCGCCAGCATGATTCGGCTGACTACACTTGCTGAGAGTAAAGTCATTCGCAATGATGACGTGCAAGCGGAGATTGAGCGCTTAACGCACCTTTGGGGATTGCCAAATGTATCAAATGTCTCGAATGGTTATAATAATTTGACTAAAAATAGCCTAAGCAATAATAAATTTAAAATCGATTTAGACAGTAAGACCATCGAGCAGGGTAGCGGCAATATTTTGAGCCAATACCTTGATGAAGAAACCTTGACGACAATTGATCCTTTTGAGGCAATGCAATTGGCATACGTAATTACGGTTTGTATTAATCATAAAAACCAAGCAGCAGCGGGGCGCTATTTGTATGAGCATTCGCGTGATAAGCTAAAAAGTCCCAATGACAGCGACCGTCTGCGTAAGTATTTGATGAAGTTTGGGCTTAAGTTTGATGAGTTGGGTATGTGAGTATGATTACTATTTTACAGCCTCTAAATCATCATCTACGCGCAGCCTTCCCATAACCGTAATGCAGACTCAAGGCCAATGCTGATATCAGTCACGACGCCATTATCCACTTGATATTTAGTACCTAAGCTTTGATTATCACTTTCGTACCAATAGTAGACAATAATATTCTCATTCGCTGTGCCATAAGGGCTGTCTGTGACTTCAGGTTGTTGACCTTGATGCTCAGCGTATAGTTGCTCTAGCGTGTCACCCACCGTGACCCCATAGGCAGATGCAATGTCTTTACTTGATGTGCCTATTTCAACCACCTTGTTGTCGATGATTATATAGTCAGCTGCAGGATGCGCACTGCTTTGCGCACTAAAGCAGCCCTCTATACCATCAGTACTTTGGGTCAGTAGCTGTGGGTCGAAGGTTGCGCCAATTTTTATATTATCGTAGGCGTTTTTAGTAAAAGAGCCTGACGGCGAGATATCCGTAGTGGTGCGGTCATCGACTTTGACTTTGGTACTTGTATCAGTGATGGCGTCTGTCTGTGGCGTACAGCTGGTTAAGACCAAAAGTAGCGCCGTCATTACGCCTATCATTCGGTACGAACTCACATGTAAATTCATCGCTATCTCCTCAGCTACAGTTTACTCCCCATCCGCAAATAATAACCAGATTATAGAGGGGTTTTGATATTACGCTTTAATATGATGGATTGAAAAATTTCATCCTAATACGTCAAGTAATATCTTCTGACATCATTCATTTAAGCAAATTTCATTTGCTAGAAAACTTTACCATTTAGTTTTCCTGACCAGTTGTTAGTCAACACGCATACATCCAGCACTAGAACTCATACCCACGTACCACAGGTTTATCTGCAGCAAAATCAATCTCATAATTATAATATGCCTCTTTTTGATCGATAATGCCATTGCCGTTATTGTCTGATTGAGTGATAAAGTAATAACGAGACATCTGCGGCATCCATTTGCTTTCCTGTTCAAACTCATTATCAGGGCGCAACTTAATGAGTGATCCGCCGCTATTATCACTCATGTATAGCGCTATCATTATTAGCTTGCTGACAAGCACTAAAAGAGAAGGTCAACAGTAAAAAACCATTAAGACTATGCAGGATAGTTTTCTAATCTGACTGTTATCGTGAGTATTCATAAACCATCCTAATTGAATTTAGCAGTAA
Organism: Psychrobacter vallis; assembly: GCF_904846715.1. GTDB lineage: Bacteria > Pseudomonadota > Gammaproteobacteria > Pseudomonadales > Moraxellaceae > Psychrobacter > Psychrobacter vallis. The sequence continues at coordinate 323,743 of NZ_CAJHBU010000001.1, read as the reverse complement.
TACGCCTGCTTTCGCTCCAGTGATGTTTGCAAATGCGCGACGAGTAGCTTGAGCTTTTGATCAGGTTGGCGTGACTTGGGGTACACCGCATACATCCCCATCCGTTTACGGGTAAAGTCTTGCAAAATTTGCGTTAAGGTCCGTCGCTGAAATGCCTTATATACCAGTGCTTGCGGTAGAAAAGTAATGCCCAAATCGCTCAGCGCGGCGTGTTTGATGGCGCTTAAATGATTGCTGTGAAAGCGGCCATTGACGGGTAGTAGCAGTTCAGCGCCATCTTCATATAACGGCCACAAGTCGCTACTGGTGTTATCAAATTTATAGATGAGACATTCATGGTTTTGCAGTTGGGCGGGGGTTTGCGGCGTACCATATTTGTTGAGGTAGTTTTGGGTGGCGCAAATCACCCACTGACTGTCTATCAGGCGTTTGGCAATCAGCGAGGAATCTTCGAGTTCCGCCGTTCGGATAGCTAAATCAAAGCCGTCTTCAACCAAATCAATCAGGCGATTGGTAATGTGCAGCTCTATCGATATCTCAGGGTATTGTTTGCAAAATTCAGCGATCGCCTCGCTTAATAACAAATCAGACGATACTACTGGTGCAGTGATGCGGATATGGCCTTTCATATTTTTGCCGTAACCAGTAACGGCATTTTCGGCTTCATAAAAGGTAAGTTGAGCCAGTTTGGCTTTGTGATACAGCGTTCTGCCCGCATCGGTCAAGCTGAGTTTTCTAGTGGTTCGATACAGAAGTTGTGCATTTAAGTTGGCTTCTAGGCGGGCAATACGCTTGCTAACCACAGAATTGGTTAAGGCCAATTTTTCCGCGACTTTGGAAAAGGATCCTTCATCCACCACCAGAACAAACAAAACCATGTCATCAGCTTTAGCCATATCTGTTCTCTAATCGGGGTAATAAATTTCTGATTATAGCAAAAAAGGAAAATAGTATTGTCGTTTGCTGCCATTTATCTCTGTATTGGCAAGGAGTAGAGTGTGGTAGTTCAGTCCTAATCACAATTGAGACACAAGAGGTGATCGAGTGATTATGTGGACACAAGGTTCAAAGCAGGGAAGTACATACGACAACAGGGAGAGGAAATTTTGAATCAGACAGTCTATGGGCTACTCGCCCTATTGCCAATCATACTCAGTGGCATATTTCTTATCGGTCTACAATGGTCGGCCAAAAAAATCATGCCGATTGTTTTGGCAGTGACCGCTGCGCTCGCACTTTTTGTTTAGGACATGACATTTAACCGCGTGTCGTCCTCTATTCTGCAAGGGACCGTGATTACGATATCGGTATTATGGATCGTTTTTGGCGCCCTGTTTTTATTAAATACCCTAAAATACACGGGCGCTATCGCGGTGATTCGTGCAGGCTTTATCAATGTATCGCCTGACCGCAGGGTACAAGCTATCATTATCGCATGGTGCTTTGGGACGTTTCTTGAGGGTGCAGCAGGCTTTGGCACGCCTGCCGCGATTGCTGCACCGCTACTGGTAGCGATTGGCTTTCCTGCGTTGGCAGCGGTGCTCATGGGGATGATGATCCAAAGTACACCTGTATCGTTTGGTGCGGTAGGGACGCCGATTGTCATTGGGGTCAATAAGGGTTTGGATACGGTGGCAATCAGTGGTCTACTGGCCCAAGAGGGCATGCAATGGGAAGAGTTTCTACAACTGATCACCACCCAAGTGGCGATGATTCACGGCGTGATTGGAACATTTATGCCGCTGCTGATGGTGATGATGCTCACCCGCTTTTTTGGTAAAAACAAAAGCTGGAAAGAAGGATTAGCCATTTGGCTCTTTGCCATCTTTGCAGGGTTAGCCTTTACCGTGCCTTACGCCTTAACGGGTATTTTCTTAGGTCCTGAATTTCCATCGCTTGTGGGCGGACTGGTCAGTGTGGCGATTGTTATTCAGGCGGCTAAGAAAGGGTTTTTGGTGCCAAAGACCACATGGGACTTTGAAGCCAAAAGTAGCTGGCCAAGCGATTGGATGGGCAAACTGGTGGTCAGTAAAGAAGATGTTGCCACGCCAGCAGGCAAGACCATGTCTACGGTAATGGCATGGTTTCCTTATTTACTGGTGGCGCTGCTACTGGTATGTTCAAGAATCTTTACTGGCTTTAAAGACTTACTCAGCAGCGCGACGCTAGACTTTAATACGATTTTGGGCGAGGCTGATATCAGCGCAGGCTTTAGTCCTTTGTATTTACCTGGCGGGTTATTGTTAATCAGTGCTTTGATAGCGGCTTTTGTGCAAACCAAAAACCCAACGCGTGCGCTAGGTGATGCCTTGAGCGAGTCAAGTAAAACCGTCTTAAGCGCAGGGTTTGTGCTTATTTTTACCATTCCTATGGTTAGGATTTTTATCAACTCTGGGGTAAATCTATCAGATGTCGCGAGTATGCCAGTCGCTAGTGCCGAGCTGTTTGCAGGAACATTTGGTAGTGCTTTTCCGCTCATCAGCTCGACCATCGGTGCGTTGGGTGCGTTTATCGCAGGCTCGAATACCGTGTCAAACATGATGTTCAGTCAGTTCCAGTATGAAGCCGCCATCAGCTTACACATCTCGCCCTCACTCATCATCGCCGCGCAAGCCGTTGGCGCTGCAGCGGGTAATATGATTGCGATTCACAATGTAGTGGCGGCATCAGCAACCGTCGGACTGCTTGGGATGGAGGGTGCGACGCTAAGACGCACCATCTTGCCGACCATTTATTATGTGCTGTTTAGTGGCATCATTGTCATGGCTGCCATTTATATCTTTGGTTTTCAAGGACCGTTAACCTCATGAGTGATCAGCGGATAAAAGAGCAGACTATGAAGAATTATCTATCAAAAGCAACAGCCAACATCATGTTGAGCGCGGCTCAGGTTTTGGCCAAATTAACCGAGGTATTGGGCGCCGCTAATATACAGGCAGATCCAGCAAAAAACGAGCACTACCGCATGGGCTGGCGCTCAGGCGGTGGCAGTGCGCTTGCAGTTTTGTTTCCGCAAACGCTACTGGATATGTGGCGCAGTCTGGAAGTTTGTGTCGAGGGCAACTGTATTATCATTATGCAGGCAGCAAAAACTGGACTAACCGAAGGTTCGACACCCAGCGGTGATGACTACGACAGACCGGTGGTAGTTATCAATACGCTCGCGATAAACAAGCTATATTTAATCAATGATAATGAACAAATCATCAGCCTACCCGGTACGAACCTTCATCAGCTGCAATATGAGCTAAAAGCCGTTAATCGCGCGCCGCATTCGGTGATTGGCTCATCGACCTTGGGCGCGTCGATCGTCGGCGGCGTCTCCAACAATTCGGGTGGTGCGTTGGTCAAACGAGGCCCTGCTTACACGGAGCTGTCGCTGTTTGCTCAGATTAACGAGCACGATCAGCTGGTATTGGTGAATCATTTAGAGGTCGATTTAGGTGATACGCCTGAAGCGATACTAACCAACTTGCAAAACGGCGATTTCGACAAATTACAACTGCCGCAAAGCAACAAACTGGCCTCAGATAAAGAGTATATCGCCAGAGTACAGGACGTCGATGCCAATACGCCCAGTCGTTTTAACGCCGACAAACGCAGGCTGTATGAAGCCAGTGGCTGTGCGGGCAAGTTGGCCGTTTTCGCTGTGCGTCTTGATACCTACCCAACAGCGACCAAAGAGCAAACCTTTTATGTCGGTAGCAATAGTGTGCATGAGCTGGCACAGCTGAGACGTCAAATACTATCAAGCTTTAAAAACGTCCCTGAAGTGGGCGAGTATATGCACCGTGATATTTTTGATGTGTCTGCTAAGTACGGCAAAGACACCTTTTTGAGTATCAAACATTTGGGCACCAATGCTTTGCCCAGATTGTTTTCCATTAAAGGCAGTATTGATGCCAAATTGAGTAAGTGGTCATGGCTGCCCAAACACCTGACGGATAAAGTCATGCAAATGATCGCCCAAGTATTGCCGCAGCATTTGCCCAAGCGCATGCTTGACTACCGCAGTCAGTATGAGCATCACCTGATTATTAAAATGAGTGATGAAGGGATACACGAGGCACAAGCATTTTTAAAGTCGTTCTTTGCGGACTCAGAAATAGGCAGCTATTTTACCTGTACGCAAGCCGAGTCAGAGAGTGCCTTTTTGCATCGTTTTGCTGCGGCAGGCGCGGCTTTGCGCTACGAAGTCATGCACGAAGAGGACGTGGGAGAGATATTGGCGCTCGATATTGCCATACCGCGTAATGAGCTTGCGTGGCTAGAAAATCTGCCGGACAGCATTAGCCAACACTTAGAAAAAAAGCTATATTATGGCCACTTTTTTTGTTATGTGTTCCATCAAGACTATATCTTAAAAAAAGGCAGTGATGCCAAGCAGGTCAAAAAGATGATGCTTGAGCTGTTAAATAAGCGCGGTGCTAAATACCCTGCGGAGCATAACGTTGGCCACTTATATGATGCCGAGCCTGATTTGCAACATTTTTATGAGCGCCTAGATCCTACCAATACCTTCAATCCCGGTATCGGTCACCTACCAAAAACCAAACGCAACTGCTCGTGCTGTCTATAATTCGGTTGTCCGTTATTTAAATGAGCAAGTACTAGGGCGTGTCCCCATTTAGTGATTAAACGTTTGAATTAGGGACACGCCCTAGTATTAGTATAGGTACTATTCATGCGATATTTGTACTATAAGAAGACATGTAATGAGAAATAGATCATTGCTCATTGCTAAACTCCACTCCCAATCCGCTCTGCCAATGCCTGCAATTTTGGCACTATCATCGCAGCATAGTCGTCCGCTTCCCAGTTAGCACTTGGCACACTGGCATTGAGTGAATACGAGTATTGTCCTGTTGCGACATCATACACGCCAACCGCGACCGCCAAAATATCAGTAGAAAACTCCCCATCAGAAACGGTATAGCCGTATTGCTCATAGTGCGTTGCTGCTTGAGTAAGCGCGGTCTGTGCGTGAATGTAATCCTCAGTAGATAAATTTTCTTCAAGATGTCTAGTAATCACTGCCTGTCTCGCAGGTGAGCTTGCTGCATAAAACGCTCGCCCAATCGCTGTGCGTGCCACGGGTACGGCTGAGCCAACCTGCAAGTTAACTGATAGACGGGCAGGGCTACGACAGCAGGCATGATAGCGCATCTCTCCTTCGACTTCGGTCGCTAGATTCACCGATACCTCATTGTCGCTAGCGAACTGTCTCAGTAATGGCTCAGCGTAGGCCACCATGGCATGACGACTCCACGCGGTTGCGCTTAGACGCACCGCACTACTGCCCAATTGATACTGTCCGTATTCATTGGTACGTAAAAATCCGAGCGTGGTCAAGGTATGAATCAGGCGAGTAATGGTTGCTTTGGGCAGGTTTGTCATCTGACACAGTTGCTGATGGGTAAGGCGCTCATGATGCTCAAAGGCAGCCAGTATGACCAATCCACGACCCAGTGCCGTCACAAACTGTCGGTCATTATCCTCCTTGCTTTGACCCATCAGGTTATCCATTCGTTCGAGTAATGAGGTAGCGGTCGATGTAGGTGTTGTCATTTTATTTCCATTTCTCTTAATGCTTATTTTTTTTAATCGCTATCTTTTTAATAAAGGTTTACAGAGTGGCGAAAGTTTGCTTAAATGGTTTTATTAAGTGAAACTAAGTTTCGCACAGCGGAATAAAGAAGTCAATGACTTATCAAACCAATTCATTTATTCATCACTATTCGTCAGTCAGGATGACTGATATCAAGGAGATCCACATGGCAACATCTACCAGCCCACGCTTTGATTGGGAAGATCCTTTTTTACTACGTGACCAGCTCACAGAAGAAGAGCGTATGGTCACGGACAGCGCTCATCAGTTTTTTCAAAAAGAGCTCATGCCGGGTATCGTTCAGGCCAACCGTAATGAGCATTTTGATCGCAATATCATGCGCCAAATGGGTGACATGGGCTTGCTTGGTGTGACCATCGAGGGCTACGGTTGCGCGGGTCTATCTAGTGTTGCTTATGGGTTGATTGCCAAGGAAGTGGAAGCGGTCGACTCGGGCTACCGCTCAGCGATGAGCGTGCAGTCAAGCCTCGTGATGCATCCGATCTGGGCGTATGGCACAGAGGAACAAAGAGAAAAGTATCTGCCAAAACTTGCCACAGGTGAATACGTGGGCTGCTTTGGTCTGACTGAGCCTGACTCGGGTTCTGATCCTGCCTCAATGTCGACGCGTGCGCGCGCCGTCGATGGTGGTTATGAGCTGACGGGTAATAAAATGTGGATTACCAACAGTCCTATCGCTGACGTGTTTGTGGTCTGGGCAAAAGACGATGCGGGTGATATTCGCGGTTTTGTTTTAGACAAAGGCATGAAAGGGCTATCTGCACCGAAGATTGAGGGCAAGTTCTCACTACGTGCATCCGTCACGGGTGAGATCGTCATGGACAAGGTGTTTGTCCCTGAAGCCAACGCTTTACCAGATATTCGCGGGCTAAAAGGGCCCTTTGGCTGCCTAAATAAAGCGCGTTATGGTATCGCTTGGGGCTCGATGGGTGCCGCTGAATTTTGCTGGAAAGCGGCGCGTCAATACACGCTAGATCGTAAGCAGTTTGGTCGTCCACTGGCCGCGACGCAGTTGGTACAGTTGAAGCTGGCCAATATGCAAACGGAAATTACGCTTGGTCTACAAGCGGCGTTACGTGTCGGTCGTTTAATGGATGAAGACAATGCCGCGCCTGAAATGATCTCACTGATTAAGCGCAACAACTGCGGTAAGGCGCTTGATATTGCTCGTATTGCGCGTGATATGCATGGCGGTAATGGTATCTCTGATGAGTTCCATATCATTCGTCATGTCATGAACTTAGAAGCTGTCAATACTTATGAAGGTACGCATGATATTCATGCGCTGATCTTGGGCCGTGCCCAGACGGGTATTCAAGCATTCTTTTAATTACTTTTAGCTAATAATGTTTAACAAAGCTATCCTTTATTGCGTACGTTGCTGCTTGGCTTTTTGTTAAAAAGAGCGTCAACAGTAGCGTACGTTTTTCAGTTGTTATTCATCATTTATTTATCAGTGTGTGTCATTAAAAAATACGAAAAAGTACATGATGAATAGCAATTTCTAATCAGAAGATCGAAGAATACGCCACAGATGAAGGGAATCTCATGACAGATATGACGGATATGGCCGATACACTAAAGGGTGCATTGCATGGTGTCAAGGTGCTCGATTTATCAAGGGTATTGGCAGGCCCTTCTTGTACACAAATTCTCGCCGACCTTGGGGCTGACGTCATCAAAGTTGAGCGTCCACATATCGGTGATGAGACACGCCACTGGGCACCGCCAATATTCAGCGATAATACATCTGCTTATTATGCCACTATTAACCGCAACAAAAAATCACTGACTGTAGACATTACCACGCCAGCAGGTCAGACCATTATCAAGCAACTCATCGCTGACAGTGATATTTTGGTAGAGAACTTTAAGGTCGGCGGTCTAAAAAAGTACGGCTTAGATTATGACAACCTCAAACAAGACAATCCGCGCTTGATTTATGCGTCTTTGACGGGTTTTGGGCAGACAGGGCCTGATGCCAAGCGTCCCGGTTATGATTATATTATCCAAGGTTTATCAGGGCTGATGAGTATCACCGGCCCTAGTGATGGCGAACCACACAAAGTTGGCGTGGCTGTCGTTGATTTGTTTGCAGGGTTGCAATTGACCATTGGTATTCAAGCGGCGCTATTGGCGCGTCAACATACTGGACTTGGGCAACAGGTGGATGTGGCTCTATTAGACAGTGCGCTTTCTATGCTGGCCAATGTCGGCATGAATCATTTGGCGTCGGATAAAATACCACCAAGACTGGGCAACCAGCATCCCAATATTGTGCCTTATCAAGTGTTTGCTGCCGAAGGGGAGGCGCACTTCATTTTGGCCTGTGGCAATGATAGCCAGTTTGCCAAACTGTGCGAGGTATTAGCAGTCGATTGGCATAGAGACGACCGTTTTATGACCAATCCTGCTCGTGTCACTCATCGTGAGCTGCTATGTGACGCGCTTACCGAACGGTTTGCCCAGCAACCGCGAGCATATTGGTTAGCGGTTTTGGATCAGGCGGGTGTTCCGTGCGGGGCGATTCATAACGTGGCTGAAGCATTGGCCATGCCGCAAGCACAAGCGCGGGAGATGGTGATTGATTTTGCGGCACAAGGCAGTCCGGTACGCGCGCTTGGCAATCCCATCAAATTATCTGCATCACCTGTCAGTTATCGCACCCCGCCACCGCATTTGAGCGAGCATACCGACAGTACACTTGCAGATTTGGGTTATGACAGCGAGATGATCGCTAAGCTAAAAGCAGACGGCATTATTTAAAGTGCGCTAAATGTTCAACACGCCCTATGCTGTAGAGCATCAATATAAAATGGACACAGAGAAACTGGGATAAATTTTTTGTAGCCTCTTTATGCAAATGCACAGCAAGCAAAATTTATACCAGTCTCGCATCATAATGTCATGTATCTATTTCATTTAATATCAATATCAATGATTTAGAACATCAATAATGCTGCTTGATAGCGTTCGGATTAAAGCCCAAGCACTGCTCAATTTGTTCGGCCAATTCAATCAGTACTGCACTGACCTCAGCACGCTTCGCTTCGTACTCTCCTTGCAAAAAACTGACCGCCATACCAGCAACGGCATTGCCCGACGCATTACGGATATAAGTACCCAAACAGTACATGCCATCGCGTAATTGCCCATCATCGAGTGACACTCGACTTTCCTGAATCGCCATAAGCTCTGTAGACAAATCCGCGAAGTTTTTGACCCCGTGTTGGGTCATGGGCGTGGGAAATTTTTCTTTATATAGTGACTTTATGCTACTCATAGACAAGGTGGATAACATGGCTTTGCCTGTGGCAGAAAACACGGCTGGTACACGCACACCAGCACGAAAGGTAAAGCCGAGCGGCGCAGTTGATTCATGACAAGCCAAAAACACCACTTCTCCCAAATCCAGTTTTGACAAGGTGACCGTGTGTTGAAGTAGCACCGGATACTGAACAATCAAATCTTTAAACAACTGGACGACACTCTGCTGTTGTTCGTATTTGCCTGCCCAATACATCAAATAAGAGCCTAGATGAAAGCGACTTTCAGGGTCTTTATAGATGACATGCTTGGTCAACAAACTCTGCAAGATATTGTGGGTAGAGCTACGAGGCAGTCCAAGTTCTTTGGCGATATGAGCCGCTGTCAAAGGCTGTGAGCTATCTGTAATCAAATCCAAAATCTGAAACGTTTTGTCCAATGCAGGAACGGCGGTCGCGCTCATAGGTCACCTGTAAAAATGAGATAAAAAAAGAAGCATTATAAAGTAATAGGGCGTGTTTGATATTCACAAATAGGCACTGCTGATTGCCGTGGTTGAATTATCAAACACGCCCTACTGTTTTCAAAAATTTGAATAGCCAAAAAAACAAGTGTCAATACTGCATTTAGTAGGCCAAATGCGTTTGGCACAATCCATTATATTTTTTGAGATTAGCATAATTATTAAAATAATGAGATTTAAGGGTTGCAAATCGCGTCATATCATTCTTATAATGATGTCTCATATATAGAATACGTGTTCAGTATATTGAACAAAAAATGAATTATCAATAATTATTTCATACATCCTATTATATCCATTCTTATAAACATACACCCTATATGACAAGGAGCGTCAATATGTCACATACGCTACAGTTATCAAATCCAGATCTACTCAAACAATCTTGTCTCATTAAAGACGGCTGGCACGTCTCTAGTGACGAAGCAGTGCTTGATGTGCACAATCCTTTTAACGATGATCTTATTGGTACAGTACCAAGCCTCACGACCGAAGATGTCAATGATGCGGTTGCTTACGCTCATGAAGTTCAAGTAGATTGGGCGGCAAAAACGGCAAAAGAGCGTGCCGAGCTATTGCAAAAGTGGGCAGACCTTATCGATGCCAATAAAGAAGATCTTGCCATCATTATGACTGCTGAGCAAGGCAAGCCGCTCACTGAGTCACGCGGTGAAATCGGGTATGCCAATAGCTTTATTCGCTGGTTCGCAGAAGAAGGCAAACGTGTCTATGGCGATGTCATTCCTGCCAATAGTACGCAATTACGTCACGTCGTGCTTAAGCAACCCGTCGGTGTTTGTGCCGCTATTACGCCTTGGAATTTCCCAGCAGCGATGATCACGCGCAAAGTTGCCCCCGCGATGGCAGCAGGTTGTACCATTATTGTCAAACCTGCGACGGAAACGCCGTTTTCAGCACTGGCACTTGGTGTGTTAGCCGAGCAAGCGGGTATTCCAGCGGGTGTTCTCCAGATTGTAACTGGTCAATCATCGACCATTGGTGAAATCCTAACGGGTGATGCCCGCATTCATAAGCTATCGTTCACTGGCTCTACCGAAGTTGGTCGGACGCTGATGGCACAATGCGCGCCGACTATTAAGAAGCTGTCATTAGAGCTTGGTGGCAATGCGCCATTTATCGTCTTTGATGATGCAGACTTAGAGAAAGCTGCTACAGGCTTAATCGCTTCTAAATACCGTAATGCTGGTCAGACCTGTGTGTGCGCCAACCGCGTCTATGTGCAAGATAGCATCAAAGATGCGTTCTTAGATGTCTTTGTCAAAAAAGTCGCTGAACTAAAAGTCGGTAACGGCTTAGAAGAAGGCGTGGATATTGGCCCGCTGATCAACAAAAAAGCACTAGATAAAGTACAAGCCCTGCTAAAAGACGCCTTGGATAAAGGTGCCAAATTGGTCACGGGCGGTAGTGTCAATGACGCCTCAGAGCTGACGTATAACCCAACGGTTATCACTGATATTAGCAGTGAGATGGACATCGCTTCTGAAGAAATCTTTGGGCCGATTGCGACAATATTTACCTTTAAAGACGAAGCAGAAGTGATTCGTGCTGCCAACGATACCATTTATGGTCTGGCTGCTTACTTCTATAGCGGCGACTATGCTCGCTCATGGCGCGTAACCGAAGGCCTTGAGTACGGCATCATCGGTCATAACACGGGTTTGATTTCTACAGAAGTTGCCCCATTTGGCGGCGTGAAGCAATCTGGCTTTGGCCGTGAAGGCTCAAAATACGGCATCGAAGACTATATTACGACCAAATACTGGTGTTCTGACATCAGCTAATAACGTCGCTAATGGCTCAATACTTAGCGAAAAATTTTAGATATCTGTGATGTTTTATGTCAAATAAACCGCCAATCTACTACTAACCAGATGGCACCTATATTACGAACCAAGAAAAGGACATTCCCATGACTACCAATCAATCATTACTTGAGCGCCGCAAAGCTGTTTTACCAACAGGACTTGGGGTTGCCTTTCCTATCTTTGCAGAAAGAGCAAAGAATTCAGAAGTTTGGGACGTTGAAGGCAAGCGTTATATCGACTTTGTCGGTGGTATCTCAGTATTGAACACCGGTCACAGCCATCCAAAAATCACCCAACGTGTCCATGAGCAGCTTGACAAATTTACCCACACTGCGGCGCAAATGATCAACTACGAATGCTATGTAGATTTGGCTGAAAAACTATGTGAAAAAGCGCCTATCAGCGGTGACACCAAGGCTTTCTTTTTGACCACTGGCGCAGAAGCCGTTGAAAACTGCATCAAGATTGCGCGTGCTAAAACCCGTCGTCCAGGTATTATCTCTTTTGTTGGTGGTTGGCATGGTCGCACCATGATGTGCATGAGCCTGACAGGCAAAGTATTGCCATACAAAAAGAACTTCGGCCCAATGCCAGGACCTGTGTTCCATGCATTGTTCCCTGCAGAAGAGTTGAATGTGACCGAAGAACAAGCGCTACATAGCCTTGATATGATATTCCAAGCAGATATCGATCCTAGTGAAGTAGCAGCGATGATCATCGAGCCAGTACAAGGCGAGGGTGGTTTCCATCAGGTGACGCCATCATTTGCCAAAGCATTACGCGCCATCTGTGATGAGCATGGCATCGTGCTTATTTTCGATGAAGTGCAGTGCGGTTTTGCCAGAACGGGTACGTTGTTTGCCACTGAGCAGCTAGGTGTTGAGCCTGATTTGATGACCGCCGCGAAAAGCTTGGCGGGTGGTTATCCTATCTCTGCGGTCATCGGCCGTGCTGATATCATGGATGCCCCACAAGTAGGCGGCTTGGGCGGTACTTACTCTGGTAACCCACTTGCTTGTGTGGCGGCACTCGCTGTGATGGAAGTGATCGAAGAAGAGAACTTACTGGAACGTAGCATCGAGATTGGCGATAAAATCGAGTCATTCTTAACAGGGCTCAATCTAAGCACGATCGGTCATATCCGTCATAAAGGCGCGATGCTAGCGTTTGAATTAATCGATAGCGAAGGCAAACCTGATGCCGCTGCTGCTGCCAACCTAAAAGCAAAATCATTTGAGCAAGGCTTGCTACTAGCATCTTGTGGTATGTATGGCAATGCCATTCGAGTGATGGTGCCATTGACGGTAGAAGACGAAGTACTACAAGAAGGTCTTGATATTATTAAAGGTATCCTAACCGTTTAATAAATATTGAGTGTCATTTACTTTAGCGATGGATTGCTTTTAATCAAACACCGATTTTGGTTAAAAATTTGTATTTAAGACAATGGCAAGGCTGCCCTTATGGCACTCATTCTGAGTGTGTTTTTGAACGGCGCCTTGCAAGTCAAGACGCCGTTTTCGTTTTTGCAATTTGCATAGTAGACAAATTGCAAAAATAGTAGTTGGACGAAACGGCATATATAGTAAATATGATGGGTGCTATCCCACTAAACAAAAATAGTGTAACTGTAAAAGGTTCACACGGATGACACACAGACAAGGAGTAGGTTATGTCTGAATTAAAGAAAACGTTAGGTGTGTTTGATATCATTGCACTGGCATTCGGGGCAATGGTTGGTTGGGGCTGGGTCGTACTGGCAGGTGGTTGGATCATCTCGGCAGGTATATGGGGCGCAGTTAGCGCCTTTTTGATCGGCGGTTTTGTGGTTATTTTGATTGGTGTTACTTACGCTGAACTGGCCGCATCAATGCCGATTACTGGTGGTGAGCATACGTATACCCATCGAGCACTGGGGGTAAATGCCTCTTTTATTTGCTCATGGAGTATTTTGTTTGGTTATTTTTCCGTCGTGGCCTTTGAGGCTGTGGCATTGCCTACCGTTGTCGAATATATCGTTCCCAATTATAGCCAAGGTTATCTTTGGACCATTGCTGGATGGGACGTCTATGCCACGTGGGTGGCTGTCGGGATGCTCGGCTCCATCATTGTCACATGGCTCAATATACGCGGTATGGAAGTTAGCGCTTGGTTCCAAAAACTGGCAGTCGTGGGTATTTTCCTCGTCGGTATATTGCTGTTCGTTGGTGCCGTGCTGTTTAATCCTGAGACCTCGAATTCGGTACAAGCCCCAGCCTTTATTGGTGGTATGGGCGGCATCATGACTGTGATGGTTATGGTACCGTTTTTATTCGTGGGTTTTGACGTGATTCCGCAGGCAGCAGAAGAAATTAATCTGACCCGTCCAAATATTGGCAAATTTTTGATTGTCTCTATTATCATCGCCGTACTTTGGTATGTGGCTGTCGCTTGGAGTGTGGGTAAGACATTACCACTGTTACAAGCACAAGACTCAACATTGGCCACTGCGGATGCGATGACTAACGCTTGGAATGGTAAATGGGCGGGTACTTTACTGGTTATTGGCGGTGTGCTGGGTATCTTATCGAGCTGGAACGCGTTTCTTATCGGTGGTAGCCGCTTGTTATATGCCATGGGCAAAACACACATGTTGCCACAGTTTTTGTGCAAGCTACATCCTAAGTACAACACCCCAGTCAATGCTATCTTGTTGATCGGTGGTTTGGCGACACTAGCACCATTATTTGGTCGCAAGATGCTTGTGTGGATTGTCGATGCTGGCGGGTTTGGTATCGTCATCGCTTATACCTGTGTGGCTCTTTCGTTCTTGGTGCTGCGCTACCGTGAGCCTAATATGGTACGCCCGTTTAAAGTACCAGCAGGTAAATTGGTTGGTGTTATCACCATTATTCTCAGTCTTGGTATGTTGACGCTCTATCTACCGGGTATGCCATCAGCACTTGTCCCTATCGAGTGGTGGATCTTCCTTGGCTGGACGGTTCTAGGTGCTGCCTTGTACGGTTATGCCACGATGAAAAATCCTGGTAAGAGTAAAGAAATCATGGATCATGAGCTGCATGAACTAAAAATCGTGAATCAGCAATGGTTAAAAGACAATCCATATAAAAAATAGCGTTATTGATGTGAGTAAATCCGTTTAACAATAAAAAACCTAACGTTGAAGCGTTAGGTTTTTTTACTTCATCCAATTAAGGGCTCATATTTCTTAAGACTTATCACGAATCAGCTTATAGTTTAAGAATTCTGTTATACCAAGAGTACCAAGCTCACGACCAAATCCTGAGCGTTTAACACCACCAAAGGGTGTATTTGCTTCAGTACCAGAAGGTGCATTGATAGTCACCATGCCCACTTCTAATTTATCAGCAATATCAGCAGCTAGTTCAGCATCTTGCGTTTGGATAGAAGCACCAAGACCGAAAGGCACGTCATTGGCAATCTTGATAGCATGGTCGATGTCACGAGCTTTATAGACGACAGCGACAGGACCAAACAGCTCTTCACGGTAGACATCCATTGACTCATTAACGTCTGTCAGTACAGCAGGTTTGAACCAAGCGCCCGGCTTGTCTTGCACTATACCGCCTTCTACTAGGACAGTCGCGCCTGCTTGAACGGCACTGTCTAACTGCTCTTGTAAATTGACCGCGGCCGCCTTTGAAGACATTGGGCCAATAAAGGTTTTTTCATCAAGAGGGTCAGCCAATGTCATAGCACGTACAGCATCGGTAAAGCCTTCGACGAATTGATCATAGACAGACTCAATGACGATTAGGCGTTTGGCGGCATTGCAGGCTTGACCGGCGTTACCAAACCGACCAGAGATAGCGCCTTGTATGGCTTTTTTGATATCGGCATCGGCAGCGACGATGAAAGCATCTGAACCGCCCAACTCTAGAACGACCTTTTTGAGTGCGCCACCCGCTTCTTTTGCGACTGCTTGTCCAGCGCGTTCAGAGCCAGTTAGTGAGATGCCTTGTACACGTTTGTCATGAATAATGGTGGCTGCCTGATCGTTGGTGGCGAAAATATTGTTATAAACGCCATCAGGTACGCCCGCATCTTTGAACATATCAGCGATAACTTCTGCTGTCTTAGGACATTGCGGCGCATGCTTTAAAATGATGGTATTACCTGCCATAAAATTTGGTGCGACAAAGCGTGCCACTTGATAATGCGGATAATTCCACGGCATGATACCGAGTAGGGCGCCTACAGGGTGCTTTTCTACCGAAGCTGACCCAGTATCAACGTCAATGGTATTCGGTGCGAGTAGCTGCTCAGCGTTGTCTGCATAGTAACGATAGATTTCAGCCACCAGACCAATTTCACCCTTGGCTTGTGCGACGGGCTTACCCATCTCATTGGCCACGATGCGAGCCAGCTCGTCTTGACGTTCAAGATAGCTATCAGCAATTTTATGCAGTAGTGCACTGCGCTCACTCAATGAGACCTGACGCCAATCCTGATAGGCATTATCAGCTTGCTCGATGACTTGTTGAATATCTTGTTCAGTGGCGGTAGGGTATGTGGCTTCTAGGTCGCCAGTGGCTGGGTTATTGATTTGATAATCGCTCATAGCTATGTCCTTGTTTTTACAATATTCTTAGGTTTAAAATCCATTTGTGCTTATAATTTTATGCTGATGCTGATGCTGATGCTGATGCTGATGCTGATGCTGATGCTGATGCTGATGCTGATGCTGATGCTTTTGGTTGCTGCTGGGTAATACAGTGGATATTCCCACCACCAAAAACAATCTCTCTCGTTCGTACTCCCACTACTTGATGCTGAGGGAAGACTTTTTCAAGCTGCTCGATGGCGAGTGCATCATTCACATCATCATATTGCGGTACGATGACCGCATCATTACAAATGAGAAAATTGGCATAAGAGGCAATGCAAACGTCACCGCTTAGACGTGGTTTGGCATCGTCAGACTGGGTAATATCATAGTCATCAGGTAAGGTCACTGGCTGCTGGGTACAGCAAAGCTTATGCACGATTAAGCGTCTGCCTTTTGCATCGGTCATAGTTGAGAGCTGCTCAAAGGCTTTTTGCGTGGCGTCATAGAACAGGTGCTCAGGGTCGTCAGTGTATAAGCAGACTACCTCACCAGGGCGCACAAAGCAGGCGATATCATCGACATGTCCGGTGGTTTCATCAGGATCAATCCCATCATCAACCCAGAGCACTTTTTGCACATTGAGATAGGCTTTTAACTTATCTTCAATCTGTACTTCGGTCAGGTGCGGGTTACGTCCAGGGCTGAGTAGACACATACGTGTGGTCAGAACCGTGCCTTCACCATCGACATGAAACGCACCGCCTTCCATAACGAAACCATCTGTTCGATAGCGATCGATCCCTAAGTGATCACTCAGGCGCGCAGCCAATTTATCATCATCATCCCACGGCGTATAGAGACCATCGTAGTCGCCGCCCCACGCATTGAATGTCCAATCACAAGCGCGCAGCTCACCAGTATCATTGACCAAAAATGTCGGCGCCGTATCTCGCGCCCACGCATCATTGCTGGGCATCGCAATAACGTCAATAGCGGTAGGCAAGCTATCGCGGCACTGCTCATAGTCATCTGGATTGACCAACACACCAACGCTGCAAAAGTCGTGGATTGCTAAGGCAACATCGGCATACGCTTTTTTGGCAGGAGTGGCTTGTTGTCGCCAGTTGTCTGCGCGATGGGGCCATACCATCCATATCTTTTCTATCGGCTCAAATTCTGCTGGCATGTGAAAGCCGTCTTGCTCTGGTGTCGTATCGGTCAGTAATATAGACATAAAATCACCTTGTCGCATTCAAGCGATAATAAAAGTAGTGAGGATTGATTAAAAATAGAGCCAGTTAGCCATGAGTCAGCAAAGTGCCATACATGGATGGACGGCGATCACGGAAAACACCCCATTGACGCCGCTCGATAGCCAGTTGATCTAAATCAAAGGTCGTACTAATGACTTCGTTTTTATCCGCAGAGGCTTCTTGTATGATCTCGCCGCGACCGTCAGTGATAAATGAGCCACCGTAGAATTGCATGGTACTGTCTTGACCATTTTGGCTGATGGTCTCCTTGCCGATACGGTTAGATGCGATAACGGGCATCAGGTTGGCGGCGGCATGACCTTGCATACAGCGCTGCCAATGACCTTTTGAATTGATACCGAGTGTTGGTTCATCACCAATAGCAGTCGGATAAAACAATAGCTCTGCGCCCATCAAGGCCATGCTGCGAGCGCATTCAGGGAACCACTGATCCCAGCAGATGCCCACCCCAATTTTGGCGTATTTGGTGTCCCAAACCTTAAATCCTGTATCACCGGGAGTAAAGTAGAATTTTTCAGCATAAGGAATGCCATCTGGTATATGAGTCTTGCGATAGGTGCCCAGTATCTCGCCATCAGCATCGATTACGGTCACGCTATTAAAAAAGGTATTGCCTGATTTTTCATAAAAGCTAATCGGTAATACCACTTCCAGCTCTTTGGCCAACTGTTTGAAATGGTTGATAGCTGCGTTGTCGGCAACGGTAGTGGCCAGTTTGAAATAATCAAAGTCATGAACTTGGCAGAAGTAGGGCGTCTCAAACAATTCTTGGAGCAAGATGATATTAGCACCAGATTTGGCCGCCTTAGTGACCAAATCAGTCGCAGTGGCAATATTTTGCTGGATATCCCAGCCACAGGTCATTTGCGTGGTGGCAACGGTAACATTTCGCATGATCTAAATCCTTTTAATAGTAGATAAGTAATACGGTATAGAGATAATAGGTTTTGTGGTCTAACCAACCATTAAAGAGTATTGGTTAGACCACAACGACTAGCATTGGGCTTGGCTTAAGCCATCATGTAACCCAATCCTAAGAAAGCAACGACGGATAGCACGGCTCCCAGCATGGCATAAGGGAACTGGGTAAAGGCATGCTGCATGGGTGAGCAGCCAGCGCCTTGCGCGGCCAGTAATGATGAGTCACTAAAGAAGCAAGCATGACTACCAAATGAAGACGCTGACAACAACGCACCAATCATAAGCGGTGTGCTCACGCCAAGCGCAAGTGATATTGGGAAGACAATCGGCATGGCCAACACATACAGACCCCAGCTTGATGACGTAGCGAATGTTAAGAACGCCATGACCGCAAAGATAACCGCAGGAAAGATAATAATCGTCATATAAGGGGTGATGGCTTCAATCACATAGGTGGTCATACCAAGATCATCATTGATGGCTTTTAAGAAAAAGCCGCCAATAACTGTTGAGAGTGGATAAAGCATGACTTTGAAGCCTTTAAAAATAGACTCTACTTGGGTCTCAAAGCTCAAAATACCTTGCATCCAATAGACAACAACCGTGACAAAACAAGTTAGCAACGCACCGCGCAACAGATCAACTTCGAAATAAATAGTCGAGACAATAAGCAAAATCATTGGAAAAGCAAAGTTTGCGATATTGGCTTTGAATGACAATTTGCGTTTGGCTTGGACGTTTGAGACCAGTTGTTCTTCTACAAATGCTTCAGGAACAGGGTGGCCTGATTTGGCGCGTGCTTCCGCTTTTTTCATGGGGCCCCAGTCACCTAAGATACCATAAGCGACCAAGAATACGATTAAAAGAGCGAACCACGCATAGGCCATAAAAGGAATGGCGCTGATATAAAGGCCAAGACCTTCGCCTTCTGTGGCCACACCATTTTCTTCTAATAGTCCTGCAAAATACACTGCCCAAGTAGAGATAGGTACGATCACACACATCGGCGCTGCGGTAGAATCGACGATATAGGCGAGCTTCTCGCGAGAGACACCATACACATCCGTGAGTTTTTTAACAGAGGTGGAGACGGCAAGGCAGTTTAGATAATCATCGATAAAGACCACCACGCCCAAAGCGAAAGTGGCCAATAGTGACTGACGACGCGACTTAATGATTTTTTGTAGCCATTCGCTAAAGCCATCAAGACAGCCACTAATCTCAAGCAATTGAATAAGTCCGCCCATCAGACCACAGACGAGCACAATCCAGATAATGGTTTCATTACCCAATACCATCGATATATTGTCTGCAAAAGGGGAGACCAGATCAAAAGGATTGAGCATCACAAGGCCCGCGACACAACCTGCGATCATAGATTCGAATGGTCGCCTAGAGACAATGGCAATTACTAATACCAATAATGTTGGCAATAAGGACAGGGCGCCCCACGATTCATCTGGGCCACGGGTGGTGGATAGCCACGCAAACACTAAGTAAATAGCGATTGCGCCTAGTACGGTGAGAAATACTCGCTTGTTGTGATACTGCCCCTCGATAGCATCATTGAGTTTCATATTCATAGTTACGCTCCCTGTAGAACTCTGTTTTTAGGAAAAACTCTCGTCTGTGGTGGATGTCAGATAGACAGTAGCGAACTGACCCTCTACCTAGCCCTATCACAGAAGCTTGTTGCTATGAAAGGTTGATTTGATAACAGTTATAAAAGTGAGAACGTTTTGTTTATTGAGTATTAAGTATTCAATCTCTAAGGTGTGTAATATAGTCAGTTCAATATAATTTCGATACAAGGAAACCGAGTGCAAGCGATACATTAGTATGCTTAGCGAGGATGACGATGTAGCGGATTTATATAGACTTGGCTATAGTCACATACCCGTTGTGTCTTTTAATGCATACCACCATGAACCCATAACAGAATAAGGAACTCGCAGCGCGCGACCCCCAGGGAACGGTATCCACGGAATCTGTGCAAACGTGTCAAATTCTCTGGTGTTGCCATTGATGGCATCAGCCAAGATTTGTCCAAACAGATGCGAGCCTGTCACGCCGTGACCACTGTAACCATGAGCGAAAAATACCCGATCGTGTAGCTTGCCCATTTGTGGTACGCGAGAGAATGACAAGGCAAAATTACCGCTCCATGCGTAGTCAATTTTGACATCACGTAGTTCAGGGAAAATTTTGTTCATGTTGGGTCTAATTTTGGCGGTAATGTCAGCAGGATCTTGTCCGCCGTATACTGTGCCGCCGCCGAACAACATGCGTTTATCTGCTGACAGGCGATAGTAATCGAGAATATAGCGCACATCTTCAACACAGACATCGGTCGGCAGTAACTGATCGGCTAAGTCTCCTAATGGTTCAGTCGCAATAATCTGTGTCGATACAGGCATGACACGATCAGTCAGTTTAGGGATGACTTTGTTCAAATAGGCATTGCCACACAGAACCGCTTTCTTACAAGTGACTGAGCCAAACTCAGTGATGACTTTAATACAATCGTCGGCATACTCAATATCAACCACTAGCGTGTTTTCATAAATAGTACCGCCGCCTTGCTCGATAGCCGCTGCTTCACCTAGTGCAAGGTTCAATGGATGAATATGTCCACCTGAATGGTCAATGACGCCGCCCACATAAGCATCTGACTTGATATGTTTTTGCATGCCTTGCTTATCCAGCATTTCTCTATCATGCATACCATGGCTTTCCCACAGCGCATGAGTTTCTTGTAAGTCTTTTAGCTGTCCGTTGTTTAATGCGGCAAAGATATTCTTTTCTTTGAGATCGCAGCTGATATCGTAGTCTTTGACAAAACGGCGAATGATCTTGCCGCCGCGAGTGACCAGCTGACCGACAAAGTCTGCATTGTGTTGGCCGTAAGACTTTTTGATCTTTTGTAGACTGGCATTCAGACCATTGACAATTTGACCACCATTACGACCTGACGCGCCCCAACCAATCTGTGCGCCTTCAAGTACGACGACTTCGTGATCCGACTCAATGAGGTGCAGAGCAGTGGATAGACCACTATAGCCGCCACCGACCACACAGATTTCTACTTGAATGTCGTTTTTAAGCGTCGGTCTGTCTGGCTTAGGATTACGACTGGCTGCATAATAGCTGTCAGGATAGTGTCCCTTGTCGGAATAATGCGGGATATTGCGTGAGTTGTTGGACGGACGGTTGGCAGCGGTGTGCGGTGTCGCATTGCTATTTGACATATTAGACATCCTGTAAATAGGTGAGGTATTCAAGGTTGGTGACTTGCTGAGCAAAGCGCTTGGCTTCTTGCTTTTTGACGGCAATCAACAGTTCAATCATCTCGCTTGGGAACAGTGCATCAATGACATCACTGCTTTCAAACTTGCGGATGGCTGAGAGCCAGTCTAAAGGTAAGGTTTTCAATTCCGCTTCGTTATAAGTAATACTATTAATGGGTTCTGGTGCTTCAAGCTTGTTTTCAATGCCATAAAGCATGCCGGCCAGTACCGCGCTACAGACCAAATAAGGATTGGCATCTGCGCCAGAGACACGGTGCTCAATACGGCGTGCTTTTGAATCACCACCCGGGATACGTACGGCTGCCGTGCGATTTTCATAACCCCACGACACATTGTTTGGTGCCAATGTACCCGGCGTAAAGCGGCGATAAGAATTGACATGTGGGGCAAATAACAAAGTGCAGTCTGACATGGTTTTTAATAATCCAGCGACTGCATAGCGTAATATTTCCGAGCCTTCCTCTGACCCATCATCGAAAACATTGTTGCCATCTTTATCTAGTAAGCTGCAATGGACATGGAAACCATTGCCCGATTGCAGACCAAACGGTTTTGCCATGAAAGTGGCCGTGAGCTTACGGCGAGCTGCGACAGCCTTGACAACTTGCTTAAATAAAATGGCATCGTCCGCCGCTTTTAAGGGGTCGTCTACGTGTAGTAAATTGATCTCAAACTGACCACAGCCATTCTCAGCCAACGCGGCATCAACAGGAATATCGAGTTTCGCACATTGAGCATAGACTTCATCTAAAAACTCATCAAACTGTAGTAAGTCATTAATACTTAGGATGGAGGTCTTATTCAGCCTTAGGCCGCTTTTTGGGCGAATAGGCGGTTTTGGCGTCTCACCTTCAGTATAGTCCACCAAATAAAACTCAAGCTCAGTTGCCATAACCGGAGTGAGTCCAAGTGCTTTGAATTTTTTGCTGATGTAATCTAAAACGTGTCTGGCATCACCGTAATAAGGGTCATTATTTTCAGTATAAAGCCAAATAGGAAGCAAGGATGAGGGCGCACTGGTATTGAGAAGAGGATAGGCTGCTCGGCCTGTAGGGCGAGCAATGGCATCTATATCACCATTACACTGAGAAGACTCGATGACATCAGCACCCCAGATGTCGACCCCCAAGATTGATAGAGGCAAGCGAATCCCGCCACTTTCTGCTTTTTCCATCTGATCAAAAGGAATACGCTTACCACGAAGTAAGCCATTAATATCACCTGCTGCAACATACACATATTCTGTATCTTTTGCAGATTCGACCATTCCATTGGTTGTCGTCATGTCTATTCTTCCTATGAGTGTCTAAAGTTGCTGGGATTATGTCACTTAGATTACGATTGATTTTGGGCACTATGAATCACGGTTTTTGATAAGGACTATGCATAACTGGTTAGTGGGGTTTATAAATAACACTTAAGAAGCTGATAATTGTTCAAAATAACGTTTATTTGTATCAAAATACGGTCAATAAATATCTTTTTAAGACCGATTGATATTATTTATAATAATATCAATGCCTTATATTAAAATAAATTTGGTTATTTTCCTTGAAAAAAGGATATGTATAACGCTTACTTGTTTTTTAATGTCTTCCTGATGACTTCTAATATATTGATGAAAATTATAGTTGTCAATTTTTATTTAAAATTAGCCTAAATTAAGTCAATAGCACTTATATTGTACTAATAACCATGATATTGAAGTTTATAGTTTACATTTTATGAGGTGATGTGCTAAATTTTAGATAAATAAAGGATAAGACCATTCAAACTACTAAGTTTGTCTGCTACCACTAGGGAAGATAATATGGAAAATTCTAGACCCATCATTGCTATTGTGTCTTGTCATAAGATGGTTGATGGTCAACCGACACAAGCGGTATATCAGAAATATATCGATGCCGTGAACTTCTACGGTGGTAATCCCATATTGCTACCAAACACTGCCGCTGATAGTAAAAACTTTGAGGCGTTACTGGCCATTGCAGATGGTATTTTATTGACGGGCAGCTATAGTAATGTGGCGCCGACGCGTTATGGCGCGACGCACATTGAAGCAAAGCAAGACTTGGGTCGTGATGAGCTTAGTTTTAAGCTATTGGCATATGCAGACAAAATGGGTACGCCTTTACTGGCAGTTTGCCGAGGCTTGCAAGAGATGGTCGTGCATTTTGATGGCACGTTGCATCCTGATTGGCGTGAAGTTGAAGGGTTTTATGAGCAACATTTAGAGGACAATAGGCAGCCTCTTGAGGTGCAATATCAGCCAATACATGACGTCCTCATTCAACCTAACGGTAGACTTGCCGAATTTGGCGAGAAGTGGCACGTCAACTCATTACATAAGCAAGCGACCAATAAAGTAGGCGCGCGTTTATTTGTCGAAGCGCTAGCCCCCGATGGTTTGGTAGAGGCCGTCAGCTTATTGCAACATCCATTTATGATTGGTGTACAATGGCATCCTGAGTTAAATTATGCACAAGATCACTTGTCCAAATTTCTATTCACGGAATTCATTCACTATGCCAGCAAAAAAAACACTGAATAGTACTACTGAAGATAATACAAGTATTGCCCACTCTGAAATCGGTATTGATGAAAGCGTTGAGGACGAGAGCAGTATTGAGACAGATGATATCGATAATGATGATGAGTTGACAGACTCTGAAACAGAAGAGTCGTCCGAAGAAGATATTGGTAAAAAGATCAATCAGCTGCGACTAGCAAAAGGCTACTCGCAGCGTAAACTGGCTAAGTTGTCAGGTTTGACCAACACCTCTATCAGCTCTATTGAACGCAACAAAGTCAGTCCAGCAGTAAATACCTTAAAAGCTATTTTAGGTGTGCTGGGCTCAGATCTGACCACGTTTTTTAGCGATGAGTGGAAGGAACCAAAGGCGAGAGTGATTGTGACGCCAAAGGATTTATTAGAGCTCAGCGAGCCTAATAGCAGAGTCTCTTTAAAGCAAGTCTACAACTGTAGTGCGACGAGAAACTTGGGGTTTTTGATCGAAACGTATCAGCCGAATAGCTCAACAGAAGAAAGAATTGCTCATGAAGGTGAGGAGATTGGTACGGTCATCGAAGGGAAAATCATTATTCGTATCAACGAGACCACGTATTTGTTAAATGAAGGTGACAGCTATGTGATTGATACCAATCAACCGCATACTTTTATTAATCCTACGGATAGTGTGTCTCGTATTGTTAGTGCACATACACCAATGACTTACTAAGTTATACCAAGCTCGAAAAAATAAATCCGTTTAACAATAAAAAAACCTAACGTTGAAGCGTTAGGTTTTTTTATTGTTTTGAATCATTCCTGAAGCAGCAGGTGTCTTTGAGATATCTGTCGTTTTGGGCTTTTTTTTGTGCAGGTCTACTTTGCTGTTTTTATCTAATGAAAGCTCAGGCTTTATATAAAGAGACTCAGAATATCTACTAGTGAGTTTACGGTTAAGTTTAGAGGGTTTCTTTAAGCTTTTTTGGATTCTGCTTATCGCTGCGGCATCTGCTTCGGCCTGCTCTTCTGCTAGCGTTTTATTATGTAAATCTTGGTAGACCGCAATGGTTTCATCTATCATTTCACGCATGGTAAATTTGTTTGTCATTTCAGGACGCGTGACGCTTTCTAGCTGGTTTCTAACGGCTTTGCATAACGCATTGGCATTATATTTTTTAACCAGCCCTTGTGGATAAAGCGGTTGTAAAATTTCACTAAAGGCCGCTTGATCCCAGCCAATAACAGGTGTGCCTAAATGAATTGCTTGTAGAGCATTAATACCGATCGATTCAGGCTCGTTCGCCAGCGCCAAAACGATATTGGCCGCTGAGAGCCACTCACGCATGTCATTACGTTTGCTACCGACATAAGTGATACGGTCGGCCAGATCTAGCGCATTGGTACGCTGACGAAAATCTTCATGCACCACATCGTTAACTTTATAGTCTTCGTCCATAATAATGACATGAATGTTGGGGAATTGTTCATGTAAATTACCCAAAATATCAATGAGCCACTCTTGACCATATTCGTGACCGATGACTGTGGGAAACACCAACCATTTTTTATGCTCAAGCTCGGGGTATTCAGCAAAGGTATGCCTCAACCAATAGACAGAAGGATTGTGCCGATAAGGGTAGCGGCGAGTATCGACCCCGCGATAAATACGTTTAATGGTTTTGGGGTCAGCGTCTTCGCGGCGTAGGCCTTTTTTTAGATAATTGGTGACACTGTCAGATACCGTAATAATGGTGTCGACATCAAGCAAGGCCTTTGAGTACTTATTGATAGGATAAAAACCATACATGGTTGATACCAACTTTGGCATACGTTTGACGCGAGCACGGCGCAACGCTAAATGCAGTATCCATGCAGGTGTGCGTGAGTGGACATGAATGACATCAGGATCATATTTTTCAATCAGTTGGCGCAAGGCTGAAACTTGTAATAATGATAACCAAGACTTTTTATTCATGTGTAGCTGATGATAGTGATTACCGTCACGTTTTAGACGTTTGACCAAATCATTGTCTTCATCCGCACTAGCAACGATGATGGAGGTATGCTCGTTTTTGACCAATGCTCGCCCAAGATGAAAAATACCGCGTTCGGATTCATCATGCTTTAAGGATGACAGCAGGCGCATAACTTTCATAATAACGGGAGTCACTGGTAGATAATAGCAAGCTGCTATTGTCAGTCAAAATTGGTCAAAACTCAACCTTCAAAATAAAAAGATAACGTTGGACAGTGAGTTTTTAGCGACGTTTTTGTAGATGTTCGGCAGTGGGTAGCACTTGTTTTTCACTCAAATACTTCCAATAGCGCTGCGGTAGGTACTGTTTATGCAATCGTGGGTTCTTACGTTCTTTAATATTGACATTGGTAAAGTACCCTTGCCAAAATTTCTGATAACGCTGCTCATCAGGACTATGAATACTGGCAGGATGGCGCAATACGGCATCATCAAGGTCAGTAATGGTTTGTAGTTTAGCTGGATGCGAGGGTGTACTCTGACTTTTGTCATAATAAATACCATAGCCGCGCGTTATATCATAAATCGCCCAGTGTTGGTCTTGATAGCGCTGGCGAAAATGCTCACCAATCAATGGCAACACGTTAAAATCAGGCGATACACGCGCAAAATAAATATCATCAGTGGTGTGCTCAAAACGCACAAATGCTTCCATACGGTGTTTTTCACGCCCGACAGATTTGACCGTCTGTACCAGTTCAAGTATGTCTAAATGACCAAGATCTTGCATGATGTGCCGACTAGGATAATCAATGGCATACTTGACCACATGAAATAAAGTGGTGCCGATATCGTCTTTCTCCGATAAAAACCCCCATAAGATATTGCGCATACCTGAGCGACCCAATAGCGTGTTCAGCTTGGTTAACACCCGCTCTGCTTTGTCTTCATCGGTATCAACGCTAACTGTTTGAGCGATCAATGAGGGCACATAACTGTCGTGAGCGGTCAGCTGTAATGCTGGATCATGCTGTAATTTTTGCTCATAAACATAATAAACCGCGCTCAGCCAGCCCTCAAAACTTGGCTGGTAGAGCACGATACTGGGCGTTAACTGACCAATAGGATAAGTATAGTTTTGTGCAATTTGAGACATGTTTTATCCTACATGAAGTAGCGAGGTGGCAACTTGCTTTAGAGTGTATTTATTTTAGAGCGTGTCTGTAAGACAGATTCTAAAATAATGCCAACTGTCCACTACGTTGATCTTTAAATTTGGTCTGCGTTTGCGCCAGTACATATTGACGAAAATTATCGCGAGTCAAATGGGCAAGATGCTCATTTTTACCCGTTGTGGCGATAAAGTATTTGGCTCGATTGACCGCTGCGCCCATCTTCTTTAGATGATATAACGTCAGCTGATTAAATTTACGTGCTTTCACTATTTTTTTAGCGGTCTTTGTACCGATACCAGGAATCCGTACAATCATCTCATACGTCGCTGTTTGGATATTGACTGGGAAATGTTCACGATGACGTATTGCCCAAGCCAGTTTTGGGTCACAGTCCAAATCTAGAAAAGGCGACTCAGGTTCAACAATTTCATGCGCGCCAAAACCATAAAAACGCATCAGCCAGTCTGCCTGATAGAGACGGTTCTCACGCACCATAGGCACAGGCGTTCCAATCGCTGGCAAGCGGCTGTCAGAGAGCATCGGCACGTAGCCTGAGTAGTAGACGCGTTTAAGCTCATATTGCTTATAAAAATGGCTGGATAGCTGAATAACTTGCAAGTCTGTCTCATTACTGGCACCAACGATCATTTGGCTGGTTTGACCTGCTGGTGTAAATTTTGGCGCTTTCTTGTGGGTTTTACGGCTTTCACGAATGGTAATAATCTCTTCTTTCACCGTCTCCATTGGCGCTTTTAATTGCTCATGCGATTTTTCTGGTGCGAGCAAGGCAAGTCCTGACTTGGTCGGAATCTCGATATTTACGCTTAAGCGATCGGCATATAGTCCAGCTTCTAGCAACAATTCTTTCGACGCACCGGGAATCGTTTTTAGGTGAATATAACCATTAAAACGCTCACGGGTACGCAGTATTTTGGCGACTTCGACCAGTCGCTCCATCGTATAATCGCCGCTTTTAAAAATACCTGAGCTGAGAAACAGTCCTTCAATATAATTACGACGATAAAACTGCATGGTTAGATCGACCACTTCTTCAACGCTAAAAGCGGCGCGCGGCGTGTCATTGCTTTTGCGAGAGGTACAATATGCACAGTCGTAAATACAATGGTTGGTCAAAAGGATTTTTAGCA
This sequence comes from Psychrobacter vallis, assembly GCF_904846715.1. Classification (GTDB taxonomy): domain Bacteria; phylum Pseudomonadota; class Gammaproteobacteria; order Pseudomonadales; family Moraxellaceae; genus Psychrobacter; species Psychrobacter vallis. Next base: position 295,618 of record NZ_CAJHBU010000001.1, on the reverse strand, counting down.
GACTGACACAGCGGCCATCTTCAGTGTAGCTATGGCAAATACCAGTTGCTGAAGCATCACCAAGACCACCGCCTTGGTTTTTTCGGGTACCAGCAGAGGAGGAGCAAGAGACATCATATTTAGCCGCATCTGCTAAAATATTGAGCTTGCCCTGTAGTCTTTCATAGTTGATGGTGGCCATAAGCAGGTATTTACCAATGAATTAATGAAAGTCTATTTTAACAAAATTGGTGTTAAAGCATTGTATTTATAGGAAAATTGCGAAAACAACACGACATTGAGTGTCGCTTTTTAGGTGAAGTTCGTTAGTAGTCAATGGTCAGCTATGTCACATTATGCTTCCCACTTATCCAGTCATACCGCCGATATCTGAGACTAAAAAAGGCCTTGAATGTTCAAGACCTTTTATAAAGAATAATGCTTGGTTATTTTTGCTATTTTAAATTACTGTTGATGTTTTAAAATTGGCTTTATTTTTATTGAACCTGTGCGCGTATGACGACAGTTTGGGCAGCATTAGGATTAAGATTGACTAAATTCCATTTAAGTCCAGAGTAATTCTCTTGAACGACGACAGTATTGCCAACTTGTTGAATGGTCTGATAGCTGTTGCCACCCGTGGTCGCAAGCGTTGGTAGCGGACTGTTTAACGATACCAGTCTCACGTTAGCCGGTAAGGAAACCATCGCATTGATATCGTTAACTGGCTGTGCTGTGGTGTTGGTATAAGTCGTATGGTACTCAATCACATCACCTGGTGCGATATGATTGGCAGGCACTGCGACGTCACGTCCAGCGCTATTTTTTAGAATCTTCATGACCTTGGTTTGCGCGTTGACAATATCAGGTGTACTAAACGTCGGTGTTAATTGTAGTGCGTCTAAAGACGTTGTCGTGGTTATTTGATTGATGACTGGCAATTGCGTGGCCGCCGCCACAGGCAGTACTTGTGTCACAGTACTGATTGGCGTGGTGATAACATCAACTTTGGTAACTTGGTTGGTCATCTGATTGGTCACAGGCACGCTGGTGACCGTGGTGCTGCCTTGCGTAATGACTGTATTATTAGTGCCACCTTGGCGGACGACATAACGTGGAACCGTGGTGACTTGCGTTACCGCATAAGGCATACCGTCTTGTATGGTAATACCGTTTGGTGTCGCAGTGATGGTGGCTGTTTTGCCGTCAGAATATTGCTCAACGACAGTCGTGCTACCGCCAGCAGATGAGTTGATAGTGATTTCGGGCGCGGCATAGGCTGAAGTGGCAGCAAGCACAGTGCCTGCTAGCATTGCAGACAAAGCGGTGGTGAGTGATGTTTTTTGGACAATCGTTTTTTTAGCAGTAACAGCTGGTGTATCAAAGTGCATGACCATAAAAACTCCTTTAAATAACAGTAAATGAAACAGAAATAAACAACGTTTAGACAAGAAAAACCCCCGTTAAATGACACAACAAAGCATGTCAAATAACAAGGGTATCGGTACTGATAAGAGGCAATACTGGCTACTATCGTCAAAGCATTGGTAGATGGTTTTGACTGTATTCAGCCATCATTGTTTTCCGTCCGATGCCGAGCCAAATGGTACAGCAACCTATATGAAAGCAATTATGCGCTAAAACGAATTGAGTAGAAAAGCAGCATTGTGTAACTACTATTCTAAAAATAACAATGGTTTGCCTTGTTTTCTTGATTGATTGTCTAAGTTAATGGCGATTCTATTAACTGTAATATCAAAGAGTTTTTTATCAAAATGCTGTAGAAAGCCATTCAAATTAATCGTATATGACTTTCATGACTTCGTATTCAACCACGCCTTTAGGGGTTTCAATACGCACTTCATCGCCTTCAAACTTACCGATAAGGCCACGAGCAATCGGGGAGTTAACCGATATTTTGCCAGCTTTGAAATCGGCTTCATCGTCACCAACGATTTTGTACTGTTTTTCTTCTTCAGTGTCCATGTTTTCGATGACGACGCTAACGCCAAACACGATACGACCTTCTTTCGTTAATGTCGCAGGGTCGATGACTTGTGCGCCACCAAGTTTGGCTTCGATATCACGGATACGAGCTTCACAAAAGCCTTGCTGCTCGCGCGCTGCATGGTATTCAGCATTTTCTTTTAGATCGCCGTGTTCGCGCGCTTCAGCAATAGAAGCAGTGATGCGTGGACGGTCAATACTTTTTAACTGTTTTAACTCGGCTTCTAAAGCCGCATGTCCTTGCGGAGTCATGGGATAACGTTGCATGTTTTTTCCTTAAACCAATAACACCACACCATCTCATAAGGAGATGGTGCCAATGTTGTTGCAATGAGTATGAAATATAAAAAGACTGAGGTTCAGATGAGGTCATCATTAAACGAACTGTCATGTATGAGCGTGTCTATTCTTAAAATTAGACACACTGAACCTTACGTAATAAAAAGCATAGTCGCCGTTCAGCCACTATGCTTTTGGGTCTATCTTTACAAAGATATTATTTTTTTAAAGCATGATTGTCATATAAAAACCAATAACAAGTGTCGTATCAGCTTTTATATAAGTCTGACAGTTATGCCTAATCTACTGAAATTATTCAGCCCCGTCAATAGTCTTTGCTTGTTCATGTAAATCTTGTAATTTATAAACTTCAAATGGCAAGTCAATCGTATAAGATTTACAGACCGCATCTGCCGCACCCAAAGTGGTGACATAAAATACTTTGCCTTGCAGCGCGCTACGGCGGATAGAGAATGAATCCTCTTGTGCCTGCTTGCCTTCAGTTGTATTAATAATAAGGTCGATTTTGCCGTTTTTCAAGGCGTCGACGATATGAGGGCGGCCTTCGGTGACTTTGTTGATTTGCTTGCATTCAATGCCAGCATCGCTCAGCACTTTTTTCGTGCCAGTCGTTGACACGATATTGAAGCCAAAGTCTGCCAGCTGACGAGCGATTGGAGCGATTTGCGCTTTGTCACTGTCACGAACGGAAATAAAGACCGTTTTGGTTTCGCCTTCAGTCGGTAGACCTGGCAGACGCTCGTTACTGCCGATGATGGCTTTATAGAATGCTTCGCCAAAGGTTTTGCCCACGCCCATCACTTCGCCTGTTGATTTCATCTCAGGACTCAAGATTGGATCAACACCAGGGAACTTGGCAAATGGGAAAACTGCTTCTTTGACTGCGAAAAATGCAGGAACAATTTCATTCGTAAAACCTTGGTCTTTAAGCGACGTGCCAGCCATACAGCGAGCAGCAACCTGCGCTAATGACGTGCCAATACATTTAGAGACAAACGGCACTGTACGTGCGGCACGTGGGTTCACTTCTAAAATGTACACCGTTTCGCCTTTTACTGCGAACTGGACGTTCATCAGACCAATGACGCCCAGCTCTTTTGCCATGGCGACGGTTTGCGCGCGCATCACATCACATAGCTCTTTAGATAGTGAGTATGGAGGTAGCGAACATGCTGAGTCACCTGAGTGAACGCCAGCTTGTTCGATATGCTGCATGATACCGCCGATGACGACGTCTGTACCGTCACATACACAGTCCACATCGACTTCGATGGCATCATCCAAGAAACGATCTAGTAATACAGGGGCTTCATTTGACGCTTGCACGGCAGTGCGCAGATAATGTCTTAGCTCATCTTCGTTATAGACGATTTCCATAGCGCGGCCGCCTAAAACATAAGAGGGGCGTACCACCAATGGATAACCGACGTCTTTTGCTTTAACCAAACCATCTTCTAAGCTAGTCGCCAAGGCATTGGTTGGTTGAACAAGGTCTAATTGCTGAATCATATGCTGGAAGCGTTCGCGGTCTTCAGCGCGGTCAATCGCATCAGGGCTAGTACCAATGATTTTGACACCAGCGGCTTCAAGGGCACGGGCAAGTTTCAATGGCGTTTGACCACCAAACTGAACAATCACACCGTCAGGATTTTCGATACGGACAATTTCTAGGACGTCTTCTAAGGTAATTGGCTCAAAGTATAGACGGTCAGACGTGTCATAATCGGTTGAAACCGTTTCAGGGTTACAGTTGACCATGATGGTCTCATAACCGTCTTCGCGCATGGCAAGGGCCGCGTGTACACAGCAGTAATCAAACTCGATACCTTGACCAATACGGTTAGGACCACCACCAATGACCATGATCTTCTTGTTATTGGTTGGATTGGCTTCACATTCGCTATCGTACGTCGAATACATATAAGCGGTGCTGGTCGCAAATTCTGCTGCACACGTATCCACACGCTTATAGACTGGATAAACGTTTAAATCCCAACGTTTTTCACGCAATTGCTTTTGTGAGACACCAAGCAATTTAGCAAGACGCAAATCTGACAATCCTTTACGTTTAAAGCTACGTAGATTTTTCTCATTCAGTTCACCAAAACCAAGTGACTTAACCGTGGCTTCTGTTTTGACGATGTCTTCAATTTGCACCAAAAACCATGGGTCAATCTTAGTGAAGTTAAACACCTCATCGACGCTCATGCCGACACGGAAAGCATCCGCAATATAATAAATGCGTTCAGGCGTTGGGATGGTCAAGCGATTGATAATTTCGCTACGTGCTTTATCAGTTGGCACTTTCGATAAGTCGATTTGCTCATCAAAACCATCATTACCTGTTTCCATACCACGTAAGGCTTTTTGCATAGATTCTTGAAAGTTACGACCAATCGCCATGACTTCACCAACCGATTTCATTTGGGTTGATAACACACTATCGGCTTGCGCGAATTTTTCAAAGTTAAAACGAGGTATCTTAGTGACAACATAGTCAAGCGCTGGCTCAAAACTCGCTGGGGTTTTGCCGCCAGTGATATCGTTTTGTAATTCATCAAGGGTATAGCCAATCGCCAGTTTGGCCGCAATCTTGGCAATCGGGAAACCAGTGGCTTTTGAAGCCAATGCTGATGAGCGTGATACGCGTGGGTTCATCTCGATGACGACCATGCGGCCTGTGTCAGGGTTGATACCGAACTGGACGTTTGAGCCACCCGTTTCCACACCGATTTCACGCAGTACTGCCAAAGAGGCATTACGCATGATTTGATATTCTTTGTCGGTCAATGTCTGTGCTGGCGCGACCGTGATTGAGTCGCCTGTATGCACGCCCATAGGGTCAAAGTTTTCGATGGCACAGATGATGATGCAGTTGTCGTTTTTGTCACGAACCACTTCCATCTCGTACTCTTTCCAACCGATTAATGATTCATCGATCAGCAGCTGATGGTTTGGCGATAAATCAAAGCCGCGCTCACAAATCTCGATAAACTCATCACGGTTGTACGCGATACCACCGCCTGAACCGCCCATAGTAAATGATGGGCGAATAATACATGGATAGCCCATTTTTTCTTGTGTGGCAAAGGCTTCTTCCATGGTCTCAGCAGTTTCAGCACGTGGACACTCAAGGCCGATACGTTTCATCGCTTTGTCAAATAAGTTGCGATCTTCTGCCATTTCAATCGAGTCTTTGGTCGCGCCAATCAACTCACAATTGTATTTGGTCAACACGCCATGCTTGTCTAGATCCAAAGCACAGTTTAGAGCGGTCTGTCCGCCCATGGTTGGCAAGATCGCATCAGGACGCTCTTTAGCAATGATTTGCTCAACCGTCTGCCACGTAATTGGCTCGATATAGGTTGCATCCGCCATGGTAGGGTCGGTCATGATGGTCGCAGGGTTTGAATTGACCAAGATGACACGGTAGCCTTCTTCTTTTAGTGCTTTACAAGCCTGCGCGCCTGAGTAGTCAAACTCACATGCTTGGCCGATGACGATGGGGCCTGCGCCAATGATAAGAATGCTTTTTATGTCGGTACGTTTTGGCATAATGTTTTTAAGTCCTATTTTGGCGGGTTGGGATTTTAAAATGGTGTTTCATGAGTTATGAAAATTACAAATGACGATCAGTTTTTTCAGTAGCGATATCAAAGCGTGTCAAAAACACGTCGAATTCATGCACTGACTGTGAATAGTTAGACAACCCAATTTCCAATACATGGTTAATCGCATCAAAAGACTGTCCAATAGACAGTTCAGTGTGTTTGGCCAACATCTCAGAAAACGCCGCTAGTTCACTAATAGTAAATCCATATTCATCCTTTGCCGCTTTTATATCATCGAATATTATCGCGATAATATCTGTATCTAAAGAATGGGTATGTATGGCTGGAAGATTAGGGATAACATCTTTTAATAAATCAAACGGCAGATTGGTATTAAGATCATTTAGTAGAGCAAAGGCAAAGTTCCATCGCTGCTTAGCAGATAGATCAGAGAGATACTGAGCATATTGCGCTTGCAATTTTTGCAATACAATATTCCGTGACCTATTGGACTTCTGCTTATTCTCTTTATTCATGTTTTCAGAAAATGCTTTATAGTCTGATAAAGCATTTTCTATTTCATTACTACTTTTTCTATTAAATATGTTAGAAAAAAGATTCACTATTTAGCATTTTCCATCATCTCAGCAAACTTATCAAAGAGTGGCGCGCAGTCATGAGGGCCGGGGCTGGCTTCTGGGTGACCTTGGAAGCTAAATACTGGCTTATTGGTCAACTCGATGCCTTGGTTAGTACCATCAAATAATGAACGATGCGTAGATTTGACGTTGTCTGGTAGCGTGTCTTCATCCACCGCGAAACCATGGTTTTGACTGGTAATCATGACTGTGCCTGTGGCTAGATCTTGTACTGGATGATTGGCACCATGATGGCCCGTTTTCATTTTGATGGTATTTGCGCCACTGGCAAGACCAATCAGCTGATGACCTAAGCAGATACCAAAAGTGGGGATGTCTGTCTTTTCAATGATATGACGTACGGCATCGATGGCGTAACTACAAGCAGCAGGATCACCAGGGCCGTTTGATAAGAAAATACCGTCTGGGTTCATCGCGAGAACGTCTGCAATAGGGGTTTGTGCTGGTACGACCGTCACATGACAACCGCGGTCGACTAGCATGCGTAAAATATTGGTTTTGCTACCAAAGTCATAAGCGACGACATTGTATTTTGCATCAATATGAGTGCCCAGCTGCTTAAAGAAGCCGCCCGTACCACTGTCGTGACTGCCTACTAGGTCACGATTGAGTAGGGTGTCTGATAGATCCCACGTGCCCGCTGTCCACTCAAAACTCTCTGTCGTGCAGCACTCTTTTGCTAAGTCCATGCCTTCTAGTCCAGCAAACCCTTGTGCCAGCTCAATTGCTCTTTGCTCATCATCGCTGCTGATCGTCTCGCCGTTCGAAGCGGTCATGATACAGCCGTTTTGAGCACCTTTATCACGCAATAGACGAGTTAATTGACGCGTGTCAATTTCAGCGATAGCAACGGTATCATTGCGCTCTAGATAATCCGCAAGCGATTCAGAATTTCGGAAGTTGGAGGTAACCAAAGTCGCGTCGCGGATGATGAGGCCGTCTGCCCACACTTTGTGACCGTTGCCAGACTCAGTGTCCTCGCTGTTGGTTCCTGTATTACCAATGTGCGGATAGGTGAGGGTCACTAACTGACGCGCGTAGCTTGGGTCGGTTAGGATTTCTTGATACCCAGTCATGGCTGTATTAAATACTACTTCACCAACACGATGACCTAGGCTGCCGATACTGACACCGCGAAAGATTGTACCTTCTGCTAGTGCCAAAATTGCTTGTGTTTCTGTCGATGAATTCAAGGATTGCCTCCGCTGTTATTGGTGAGTGCCATCATGTTTTGTTGGTTAAGATATTGGTCTGCATCCCTTTGTTATCCTGACGTGACCACTGGTTAGATCAGGATGATAAAAGGGCAATACCCAAAAATTTCCCACAAAAAAGCGAGAAGACATTATGGATGAAAACTACAAAACTCACTGGATAGTGAATAGGTAACTTGCATCATGTCCGCTCGCTTAGGCACAGATTTTGCGTATTATATACAAAATAGGTCGGTATGGCTAGTATTAAGGGCAAACGCAGTGATTAAAATTGATAATGGACAGAAAGCCCATAATAGTCAGGTTCTAGATTGGTGGTGATTACCAGTTGATCGTTATAGCTTTTTGTCAGATACATACTGCTGGCAACGCCTAACGCTGCACCAGCCAGTACATCAGCCACATCATGTTTGTCTGCTTGAACGCGACTATAACCCACAAAAGTAGCACCAACATAGGCAGGTATACTATATTCTAGTCCATAGCGTTTATGGATAAAGCTTGCGCCTTGAAACGCCATAGAAGTATGCCCTGAGGGAAAGGAATCATTATCGCTGTTGTCTGGGCGTTCTTTATCAATGGTTGACTTTAGAGCATGAGTTACGGCAAGATTGGCTGCAAACGATTGATAAAATTGCTGACGACCCTCCTTATCATCCATGTGATAAGTACTACCGTAAGCAATGGCAGGTATGGCAAAGGATAGAATGTCTCCTGCTTTGGCAATATCAGAGCTATTGCCCGCATGAGCAGGGGTAGTGGCAATAATGCTACTTGATAACAATATAAAAGTAGCTGTATGTTTTTTGCTGATCATTGCGGCAAGCCTAAATAGGTTTTATTGGCGGCATTATACTACAAAGTTTTTATCAGTCTTTATGACGGTTAGATTTTACGTCACATTTCTTTATGAAAGGATTTCTACGACAGATCGTCTTTTATAAAATATAACAACTAAGGATGGATTATGATTTATCAGTATTTAGACAAAACGCCTGAGTTTGCTGTGCCATTTAACGGTTGGGTGGCTGATTCAGCACGCGTGATAGGCGACGTATATTTGGGTCATCAAGCCAGCGTTTGGTTCGGTGCCGTGTTGCGCGGCGACAATGAACGCATTCATATCGGTGATTATAGTAATGTACAAGAAAACAGCGTGATTCATACCGATGCTGGTATTGAAGTAAAGATAGGCAACTATGTCACCATCGGTCATTTAGCAATGTTACATGGCTGCGAAGTTGGTGATAACAGTTTGATTGGTATTGGCGCGGTGGTCTTGAATAATGCCAAAATTGGCAAAAACTGTATTATTGGTGCCAAGGCATTGGTTACTGAAGGTAAAGAAATTCCTGATAATTCGCTAGTCATGGGCGCACCAGCAAAAGTGGTTAAGACGTTAACCGATGACCAAGCAGCAATGCTAAAATTATCAGCAATGCATTATGCTGAGCGCTGTCAGAAATTTAAAACAGGTTTAAAGGAAATGGCAATGCCAGACTAAGTTTAGCGGTAGGTAAGTAATAAAGTCATAAGTTCTGGTGTCTCTCTTTTATCTTGAACGGTTTATATCCTATTTATATTTTTGCTTCTTATATGATTGGCCTTTATGCCATCAACATCATAACCAGCCAAATAATGGCAAAGATAACAATACCAATAACTAGTCCGCGAAAAATATCATGGCGTACAGAATAGTCACTTAGGTAAGCGTTCTGATTGCTCGTTTCGTCGATATTTAACGCATTGACACTTTCAGCACCAGCGGATTTACCAACGATGAACCCCATTAACGCCCCAAGTATCAACATAAAAGGGGTAAAGAGCCAGAAAATGTCGCCATTGCCATGACCGAATATTGAACGAATAACTACAATGGCTAAGTCTATCAGTAGGCCACCAATGCCATACATTAGCGCGTTCAAGAGTGCATACATCAGACGATCTAAGAATGACTGATCGTTATTCTCTGATTGGCGCTGCCTAATTGCTCTAATTGAGCGAGCAGGTCTACGTGGTCTGTTAGGCAGGTCAAGTTTATCATTAGGCGATTTCATAGCGTTCTCTAGATTTTTTAAACGGACTATGAAAAATAAGTTACCATGATTTTGTTTGGTAAACAGTAATGTTTTCGCAAGCTTATTTATCAAATTTTTTTCATAGAAACATTTATATCAGAAGTAATTTACATTAAAAATCCTATTTTTCAACAAACAATAAGAAGGTCTCACTATGCAGGCGACTCAAGCACAGAATTATCAAAAAGAATTGGCATTATTTGATTTAGATCATACCTTACTCGATGTTGATAGCGACTATCTGTGGGGCGAATATATCGTCAAGCATGACCTTGTTGATGAAGCTGAATATCGCACGGCCAATCAAAAGTTTTATCAAGATTATATCGAAGGCACGCTTGATGCGACTGAATATAATGAATTTGTCGCGCAGTTTTTGAGTAGTCTACCGATGGACAGACTGCATGAGCTGCGAGAAGATTATATCAAAAGTGAAATCGAGCCACACATCCGTCCAAAAGCGATGGAGGTATTGTGTCAGCACATTGAGCAAGGACATGATGTGGTGATTATTTCTGCAACCAACGACTTTGTGGTGTCTGCTATCGCTAAACGGTTCGGTATCGAAGCCGCCAATGTATTATCGACCCCACTTGAAATAAAAGACGAGCGCTATACTGGTAAATTAATGGACAAGCCAAACTTCAAAGAAGGTAAGATTTATCATCTCAATAAATGGCTCGATAAGCAGCAAGGCGTCGGTATCAATTTTAAAAAAACCTATGCGTATTCAGATTCTAAGAACGACATTCCACTGCTTGAGTGGGCAGATGTGGCTATTTGTGTGTCACCTGATGACGCATTACATGCCCATGCGCTCGCGCATCGCTGGGCAGTAGAAGATTGGTCAATATAGTTTGCTTAGTGTATGGTCAATCGTAATTAGCCAACCATTTGACGTCAATCTCCTTTAAAATAGCACTTTATTGGTTATACACTCGCTGTTCAAGAAAGAAAACAGGCATTATTCAAAAAACAGGAAAATTTATGGAAATCAATTCGTATCAAGAAAAAATCAAAGATTTGTCTGAACGTGGGCAGGACTTGCGGAGGTATCTTTGACTTCGATGGTAAGCAAGAGCGCTTAGAAGAAGTCAATTTAGAATTAGAAAACCCTGAGCTATGGAATGACCCAGAGCGTGCGACCAAGATTAACAAAGAAAAAAGTCATCTTGATGGGGTCATCGATGTCGTGGTCTCACTTGAAACCACGTTAGAAGATGCCGCCGCGATGCTAGAGCTGGCGGTAGAAGAAGATGATGAGTCACTGCTTGCCGATGTGCAGAGCGAGCTCGACAATGCGGAAAAACGCGTTGCAGATCTTGAGTTCCGCCGCATGTTCAGTGGTGAGATGGATCCAAATAATTGCTATTTGGATATTCAGTCGGGCAGTGGTGGTACAGAAGCGCAAGATTGGGCAGAAATGCTACTGCGTATGTATACACGCTGGGCTGAGTCTCATGACTTCAAGGTTGATGTGATCGAAGTCTCCGCTGGCGGTGTCGCTGGGATTAAATCGGCAACGATTGAGATTAAAGGCGATTATGCTTTTGGTTGGCTTCGTACCGAAATTGGCGTGCATCGTCTGGTACGTAAGTCACCATTTGATAGTAACAATGGACGTCATACGTCATTTGCTGCGGTGTTTGTCTCGCCTGAAATCGATGATAATGTCGAGATTGACATCAATCCTGCAGATTTACGCATCGATACGTATCGTTCATCGGGTGCGGGTGGTCAGCACGTCAATACCACGGACTCTGCTGTGCGTATTACCCACGAGCCGAGTGGGGTGGTCGTAACGTGTCAGAATGAGCGTAGTCAACATGGTAACAAAGCCACCGCCATGAAAATGCTGCGCGCCAAGCTTTATGAGCTTGAAATGCAAAAGCGCATGGAAAAACAGCAAGCGGTCGAAGATGGCAAATCTGACGTTGGTTGGGGCAGTCAAATTCGCTCTTATGTACTCGATGACTCACGTATCAAAGACTTGCGTACGGGCGTTGAAACCTTTAACACCGGTGCTGTGCTAGATGGCGACCTCGATCAATTTATTGAGGCGAGCCTAAAAGCGGGTCTGTAACAATACCTTTGAAACATTACCTAAACTCTTATTAAGGATGAATTATGCCAAGCGTTAATAATTATTTTGATGATAAAGTCACTTCTATCGCCTTTCAAACAGCAACCAAGCCTGCCACCGTTGGTGTCATGGAAATTGGTGAGTACGAATTTGGTACCAGTGAGTTTGAGACCATGAGTGTGGTCAGCGGTGCACTGACGGTTAAGCTACCAGAAAGTGATGAATGGCAAACTTTTAATGCTGGCGAGCAGTTTACCGTTGACGCCAATAAAAAGTTTCAGGTAAAAGTAGAAGTCGAAACGGCTTATTTATGTGTGTATGGCAAATAATATTTGTTGAGTTAAAGCTGTATTTATATGACTAATGCTGTCTTGAAACAACCAACGCCAAGTGTTTAACGCTTGGCGTTTTTTTATGGTCATTTTAAAAGAAGTGGGTTCCCAATACTATAAGTTGTGACGATATTGAACCATGTCGGTCAAGCTCGCAATTTTGTCATAAAGTTGGCGCGCGTCGGTATTGCTTTCTTGCGTCGTCCAATAGACACGATTACAGTTTTTCTGATTGGCAAAATCATAAACTTGTTCAATCAGAGCACGTCCTACGCCTTTACCGCGCACAGTTTCACTCACGTATAAGTCCTCTAGATAACAACACTCTGTGGTATTCCATGTATTGGGATGCAGTACCACATGGGTAATACCTACCAAAATATCATCTTTCCACGCCCCAAATCCATAAACGGGGACATCGTCATTAAGCAGATTGCGCCACGTCGTCTCCGTTGTAGTTGACGGCAAACTGGTCTCATAAAATGTCAGATAGTTTTGCCATAAGTGTAACCAAAGGTCGTAATCAGTGAGAGCTAGTGGTTTTATTTTTATAGATGAATGGTTCATTTTATTTTAATAAACTTAAGTCGTGAGTAGTGCTAAATTATGCCTCAAAAGCGCATCGTTTAGAACCCTTGTACCCACTTTATTTTACACAGGATTACACTTTATCCGTGGCAAATAAACAGTAAAAATAGCCTGAGTTCATTATGCTAAAACGATTCATTCATCAAGCGAGTATTGTTATGACTAAGGCAGACCAACAGACCACCATGCCGGATGTGCGTCATGATTATGAGCACTTAGCTGGTTTGGCAAATCTGCGCTATGTGAGCGACGATGAACCGGGATATGGACGCAGACGTTGGGGTAAAGGGTTTACTTATCGAGATGCGACTGGCAAAACGGTAAAGGACAAAGCCTTGCGTAAGCGGTTTGATGCGTTGGTAATACCGCCAATGTGGTCAGAGGTTTGGATATGCCGAGACAATAAAGGACATCTGCAATCAACAGGGCGTGATGACAAAGCACGTAAACAGTACTTGTACCATCCAGAGTGGGATCGCGTTCGCGACCAAGCCAAGTTTGATGCCATGATCGGCTTTGCAGAAGCGCTGCCAAACTTGCGCGCCCAAGTCGAAACAGACTTGGAGGCAACACCTTTATCACGAGCCAATGTCCTCGCGGCGGTGGTCAAACTGTTAGAGACTACCTTGATTCGTATCGGCAATAGCCGTTATGCTAAGTTGAATAAAAGCTATGGTCTCAGCACATTACGCAGCAAGCATGTCAGCGAAACGGACACAGGCTTGGCGTTTGATTTTGTTGGTAAAAGCTCAAAGGAACATCATATTGAATTGCAAGATGAGCGTTTGATAGAGATTATACAAGCATGTTCTGAGTTGCCTGGTTATCAAGTTTTTAAGTATTTGGACGAAAATGGTGACAAGCAAGCGGTCGATAGTGCTGATATTAATGACTATCTACGGACACATACTTGCCTTAATGACAGCAGTGGTCAACTGTATAGCGCAAAGGATTTCCGTACGTGGATGGCCAGTGTCCTCGCAGCTAGTCACTTGTATGATGCGCTGCAAACATCCGCTGGTAAATCCATATTATCCAGTAGTCCTGAAAGCTCTGATCGCCAGCAGCTGGTCACTGATATGGTCAAAGAAGTGGCAGAAGCACTGGGTAATACCCCTGCTGTCTGCCGTTCTTCTTATATTAATCCTATTATTATTGAGAAATTCTTAGCGGGTCAGTTTTTTGAGCCTTATAAACAAGCCCGCCGTGGACGTACCAAGAATTATCAAAGCTGTGAAGAAAAGGCATTGCTTGGATTTCTGAACACAGTAAAATAATAGAATGTGGGCATAAACCGTCATTGCTTAAATTCGAGATTAGGATCTTGTTCAATACGATCCAGTATTCGTTAAACGTATTATCGCTGAGGATATCGCTATTTTAGTGCAACCGATACAATGGTTTTTTTCGAGTCTAAAGTAATTTGCCATAACATCTGTTATGGGAACAATGGCAGCGTTAAATCAAGCGCTAGCAGACAGAAACAAGCCCAAAGATGTGATTCATCATAGCGATCGCGGCGTTCAGTATCTATCCATTCGCTATACTTATAGTATGACTGATTGCGGCGTGATGGCTTCCGTTGGTACAACAGACGATTCATACGATAATGCCTTGGCTGAAACCGTCAACGAGCTATATAAGTCTGAGGTGATTGAGTACCTAAAAGAGCAGTGGCATGGGGTGAACGATGTTGAACTGGCAACCCTTGAATAGGGGGGGGCGCTTCGAGCATAGCTCTCGTCTTGCAAAGCTAAATCGATAATGAATCGATTTTTAACGCTTCTCAGGTTGAATAAAGCCCGACTGCATAGTGCAATTGGTTATGTCTCACCTTTTGAGTTTGAAAAGCGGTATTATGATAATTTAACCCTGTCAAGCATTGCTGCCTGACACAAGTAAACCAGCCTCTGATATAGTGGGGACGATTCAGCCCCACGCGATCGTCAGCCCGCCACATCAATACTCTTAGGGAGTTCGAACATGATCCTGAAACTTAACGTCAAACTCCATTATCGGCTCTCAGAGCCGATGGACCTTTTGCTTCAGATCGAAGCCCCCGATCTTGTGGATCAGCGGGTGCGTTCGACCGAGATTTGGACATCAGACGTTGCGCATTTTTCGCGGGTCGCCGCCGATGATGGCATAGGAGAGCGGATTTGGATCCGCGCCGAAGGGGATTTTAGCTGCACTTACATCGCAGAAATTGCCGTTGACCGTCCTGCTTTGGACATATCGGCACTGCCACAAACGCCCCTCCATCTTTTGCCCGGAGAGACGATCAAGCATTTGATGCCGTCTCGCTATTGCCCGTCAGACCAGTTCCAAGCCTTCGTGGACGCCGAGTTTGGCGATCTCGCTGGCGGCGCACGGATTGCCGCGATGCGCGATTGGATCGAGTCGGCGTTTAGCTATGTGCCCGGATCGAGCCACGCACAAACCACCGCGCTCGACAGTTTTGTTCAACGTCAGGGCGTATGCCGTGACTTCGCGCATGTTCTCGTGGCACTAGCGCGCGCGTCGTCGATACCGGCTAGGTTCGCGAGCGTTTATGCGCCCGATGTAACGCCACAGGACTTTCATGCCGTGGCCGAAGTCTATCTCGGGGGGAGCTGGCACCTCGTTGATCCGACCGGCATGGCAGAGGCTGACACGATGGCCCGCATCGGTGTTGGATCTGACGCGTCCAGCGTCGCGTTCTTAACCGCGTTCGGATCCATAGAATTGGTCAACCAATCGGTATCTGTGACCAGACAAGCTTAGGATTCTGACCCTAGGCATGCGGGCCTGCGTTTAAAACAGACACTGTCCCTCATGCACGATAAAAACTTTACTAAAGCGTCTCAGGCTGCTGCCTTTTTAGGAGTGATCCCTATTCAGTCTCTAAACCCATTTTCAAAGTGGTATATTCATTCAATGAGTTATCAATCTATGTTCGGTACGCTATACAGGCATCGATCTGTTGGATACTAACGGCTATTCAATAAATGATTGTCAACACTCGCTATTAAACTAGTTATATCATTTCTTAAATTTGTTAATATTTTATTCGCTTCAACTCTTTCGTTAAAATCCTCTCTCCAAATGAAGAAATCAGAAAAGCTGCCGTTACCAGAATTCATAAAAAAATAGGTGTTTCCAACGCTTTTAATCGTTGCTTTAGCATTTTCATTATATTCTAAAGAAAACTGTATCATATTTAGAATTGAGTTGATTCCTCTTATAAAGTTGTCTTCATTCTCCTGTAGTAAAATTATTTTTAGTTTATTAAAAAGCACATCTAATTTAATTAGCTCATCAGTATTATCCATTTTATTTACCTATCAATTTTTCTGAAATAACGTTAGTGATATAATTTTT
This sequence comes from Psychrobacter vallis, assembly GCF_904846715.1. Lineage (GTDB taxonomy): Bacteria > Pseudomonadota > Gammaproteobacteria > Pseudomonadales > Moraxellaceae > Psychrobacter > Psychrobacter vallis. The sequence continues at coordinate 279,467 of NZ_CAJHBU010000001.1, read as the reverse complement.
TATAGGGTATACCCCAGCGGAACCAATTAATTCACTCTTCAAACCTATTAATAGACCACTTAAAACAGACTGGTATAATTGAACCACTTATATTAGAGCGTGTTTGATGACTCAACCAAATATATTGAATTTTTTACAACCTTCAAACAACATAAAAGGGTTGGGATTTAAGTCATTTACCCAAGTATTTCAAAATTTTTACCGTCAGGCTGCCTGATATAATCTACCAAGTGTTTTTGTCCGTGATTGATAGCACAGGTCGCTATTACAGGGAGGCAGAATGCTACAATAGCGTTTTTTCACCATTTGATAAATTGACAATGATAAAAACAAAATATGCGTTAGGCTCAGCATGGATGATTGTGGCGGCATTTTTATTTGCTTTAATGAGCATTTTGGTAAAAAATGCTGGCACACAGCTTGATATGAATTCTTACGAGTTGGCGTTTTGGCGGTCAGTTTTGCCTGCCTTGATAATTTTTTGTGGGACGCTCGTGCGTCGGCAAACCCTTAAGACTCCATTTTTTTGGGGGCACATGAAGCGTAGCGTCGCAGGTACAACCGCTTTATTACTGGCTTTTTATGGGTTAAGTCAACTGCCTTTGGCAACCTCTGTGACCCTTAACTATACTTCAGTGGTATTCATTGCCATTTTATCCATTGTCTGGCTAAAAGAAACGCCTTCGTTAAAAACGTGGATAGCCCTGTTAATGGGTTTGGGCGGTATTTGTTTGATGCTGAAACCTGCCTTTGAATCAGATAGGTTGATTCAAACCTTGATTACACTGAGTGGCGGCATTTTTACCGCTTTTGCCTTATTACAAGTGCGAGCGTTGTCGCTGATGGGCGAACCTGCTTGGCGAATTGTGTTTTACTTTTCGGCGGTGGCAGCGGTCATCTCGGCAGTGTTGGCAACGTGGGTGGGGTGGCATCGTCTGACGCCAGAAATCTTGCCTTATATAGCCGGTATTGGTGGCGCAGGATTGTTGGCGCAGCTCGCAATGACTCATGCGTATCATGTGGGACAAAAATTTACGGTGGCGGCGTTGTCTTATTTAACTGTGGTATTTGCGTCCATTTATGGGGTAGTATTTGTGGGCGAAACCATCGGCTTAGTAGAGATTTTAGGTATTGTAGCAGTGATTTTGGCAGGGGTGGTTAGTAGCTTTCCTGAGAAGAAAGCTGGTTAAAATTGCATTAACAATGATAAATAATTTAATCGATTTTTCGGTAAGGATGCACAACAGGCAACCCTCGGCTACTGGTCAAAATCTCGATGTCTACTTGATACACTTGGCGTAAAATCTGAGGCTGTAACACTGCGTGAGGCGTACCTTGTGCTTGGATTTTACCATCTGCCAATAGCAACAATTCATCAGAGAACTGAGCGGCAAGACTTAAGTCATGCAATACCATCAAGCAAATAAGGTGATTTTCTTGAGTATAATGTCTCACCTTTTGTAATAAATTGATTTGATGCGCCATGTCCAGTGCCGACACAGGCTCATCAAGTAGCAGAATTTTGGGACGACGTAGCAAGGCTTGGGCAAACATGGCAAGCTGACGTTGTCCTCCACTTAATGCACTGATAGGACGATGTGCCAGCTCAGCAATATTTAATTGTGCCATCAGGTCAATTGCCTCACGCATCAAGTCATCGCTAATATGCCGACCCAGCGCGTCCATACGCCCCAATAGCACTACCTCAAGCGTGTTAAGCTCGGCATCGGTATGGCTATCTTGGGGCATATAAGCAATGGGTTTACGCCATGCCATCAGATGGGCTTTACGTTGCACGGTGTCTCGATAGCGGACACTACCCAAAAACGCTAATTCACCAAAAATCGCCTTTAATAAGCTTGATTTTCCTGCCCCATTTGCCCCAAGCAGCGTATATATTTTGCCTGAGTGGAACTGGGCATTGATATTTTGGGCAACAGTGAGCGAGCCACGCTGTACGGTTAAATGGTCAAGTTCAAGCATTATTATATCTTTATAAAGTTAATGGCAAAAAATTAAGCAAATAGGTTACGCATCCAACTAACCAGTTTATCCCACCATGACATTGTTTGAGGCGGCGTAGCGGTTGGCGTAGTGTTGGCGGTGGTCAGTCCTGTGTCGGCTATTTCGGGTGCTTTGGCTGTCGTTGATACATTGTCTTTACAAATACTTGCGCCACAGCCTAGCTGGATAAAAAACGTGCCGCTCGGCTTGATTGGCAAGTATTTTTCATGAAAATTCATGTAAGTTTTTTCAGGATCTATATCGGCAAAGGCCTCAGGATACAGAGCCTTTGCCATAAACTGAGCCGATGCCAAGTCAGACAACGAGCGAGAAGCTGTGTGATAAATGCCATACACACGGTTATTTTTTACCGCCGGTAGATTTTCCCAACCGTTACGTGTGGTAAAGCCTTTGAGCCGACGTTGGGCTTCATCGGCACTGATATCAATACCCATTGCCATAGAGTCGGTCTGTTTCATACCAACTTCTGTGCCTGAGATAATAATAACCTCAGGTTTACTCACCAATAGTTGCTCGGGGTTAATAGGTCCCCAGTTTTCGACAAACGGTTTACTGATGTTATCACCGCCCACCGTATCGGCAATCGCACCCCACATATTTTTGCCAAAGGTAAAACTGTGCTCTTTTGGTCCTTTGTCACCAAATTCAACATAGATTTTTGGCTTGGCTGACTCGGTGGCTTGCACCCGCTTTTGGATATCAGCAATCCCATCGGCGTACTCTTGGGCGACTTGGTTAGCCCGTTGTTCTGTCCCTGCAATTTGCCCAAATATTTTGGTGCTTTCGGTATGCCTTTTGACACTTTGTTCGTTATAATCGACCACAACAACAGGGATGTTTGCCGCCTCGAAACGGGCCATTTCGGCTTTTAGTGTATCGTATTGCTGCTTTGCCAATATCACCACATCAGGTTTCAGCGCCAAGGTTTTTTCAAGCGAAAACGTGCCTCTATCGATATTGCCAATATCGCCAATGCCCTGTAAATTGGGCAATTTTTCATTATACAATGCCCAGCTACCAGGGTTGAATTCTTCCCAAAACTCCCGAGAAATACCCACCACTTGCCCAAAACTATCTGCCCCCGTTGCCGCAATATAATCCGGATAATAAAACCCTAACACCACCCGTTTGGCAGGCACATCGACTTTGACGTCACGCCCTAGTACATCATGAATGGTCTTGATTTCAGCTTGTGCATTCATCGCTGTCATTAATACTACTGTCGTCAACGTGGCACGAATAAATTGTCTCACCGCTTACTCCAAATAATCCAAAACAAAAAGGGAACGCCCACAAATGAGGTCACAATGCCAACAGGGAATAATGCCCCCGGAATAATAATCTTCGATAATACCGATGAAAAGGATAAAAAAGCCGCTCCAGCGAGCATGGTTGCTGGTAAAAAATAGCGTTGGTCTTCTCCCACCAATAGGCGGGCAACATGCGGGGCAACCAAGCCGATAAACCCAATGACGCCCACAAAACTGATCGCCGTTGCCGTCATCATAGCGACCAAAATTAGTGTTCTAATACGCAATCTTGTTAAATTGACGCCAAGGGCGGCGGCTCTCTCTTCCCCCAGACGTAAAGCCGTTAATTGCCAACCATCTCGCATCAATAAGGTAATGCAAACCGTACTGACCACCGCAACCACCGCAATATTTGTCCACGTGGCTTTGTTCAGGTTACCAAATAACCAAAATAGAACTTGCTGGGATACTTCAGGCGATGCGATAAATTGCACCAACGATAACAGCGATTGAAAAATGAACAAAAGGGCAATGCCCACCAGTATCAAGGTAGCGGCGGCAAATTGCTTTAAAGAAGCGAATAAAAACAACACCGCTGAGGCTAGCATGGTCATGACAAATGCCCCGATCGGTACGGCATACTGTATAGGTAAACCAAAACCACCAAACGCAATCACGAGCGACGCCCCAAACCCTGCTGCTGCTGCAAGCCCCAAGGTATAAGGGCTTGCCATGGGATTGTTCAATAAGGTTTGCATTTCAGCGCCGCCTGCACCAAGCGATGCACCGACCACTAACGCCATCAAGGCAACGGGCAAGCGTAGATCATAAACAATGGTATGGGTGGTATCTTCCACGCCCGTTAGGTGTAATAAGGCCTCAATCACATCCCTTATAGGTAACATCGAAGGGCCTGTCATCACATCTAAAATCAGCCCCGCTAAGCACGCTACCGCAAACGCCAACAACACTAGGCGGCGCTTGTTCTCGATTTTTCGTTGCTCACGAATGATACGCTCGCTGACTGATTGAGTCATTTTATAATCCATAGGGTTAGAGCCATATTAAACAACCCTATTGTGTTCGCTTGAAATTTGAATTGAGGATTATAATGGTAATGATAAATATTCGCAATTAAATACTAAGTTTTCTCATTAAAACCAATTACTTTAAAATTAAAGATTTAAAAAGTAACAGGAATTATGTTCCACTTAGTCTGAATGAATATTAACCAATTAAAGGTCATCTGAGAATTCGAACCATATAGGGCGGTAAGGAATTTTGTCGAGCTTTGATGCCATATAATTGTCTGGACGAGATTTTTTATAAATGATACGTTATGTATTGAAATAAATATAAAAATGCGTTACTAATAGATCATGTTAAATACGATTGCACACGGCCTATAGGATGTGACCGTCTTGCAATTATCAAAACCATTTTACCAGTGACCTGCTATTGCTAAAGGATTAGCTTATGAATATCTCCTCTCAAAGTGCTTCTTTAAGCCCTTCATCGTTAGACACGGATACCAGTCCTAAAAATGCACCAACGAATTATCGTGACTATTATGATAACTTCGATATGAATACATTGTTGACGGAAATATTTGGCGAGCATGTAGACGATCGTTTGAATGCCTATATGGCGTGCTGCGGTCGCCATGTGCGTGACGGTCGTGGCGATACTATCGCGCTGGTGCACGAAGACACGGCGGGTAATGTGACGCAAATGACATTTTCGGAGCTTGATAACGCGAGCGCCCAAGTTGCCAATTTATTGCAGTCTTATGGTGTACAGATAGGCGATCAAGTGGCGACCATGCTACCGCGCACGCCAGAGCTACTGACCATTGTATTGGCCACATGGCGGATTGGAGCAGTCTATCAACCGTTATTTACCGCTTTTGGTTACGATTCTATTAAGTACCGAATGGACAAAGCAGGCACCAAAGTGGTCTTTACCAATCAGGAGAATCGCGGAAAATTTGAAAATTTGGCCGAGCAAACCAAGATGGTACTGGTTGGCAGTGTCGCGGACGCTCAGACGTGGGGTGACGACAACTATAGCAAGTCATTGGCGACGCAGCCGCAAACAATAGAGCCTGTGATATTAGATACCGCTGCGCCATTTTTGCAGATGTTTACCTCAGGTACGGTTGGTAAATCTAAAGGGGTCAGCGTACCGTTATCAGCGCTATCCGCTTTTTATCTATATATGCACTATGCCATCGATCTACGCAAAGACGATCACTATTGGAATATGGCAGATCCGGGCTGGGCGTATGGATTGTATTACGCCATCACAGGACCATTATTATTAGGCATTACCACGTATTTTAATGAAGCTGGCTTTGATGCTGCCAACACTCGCGACTTTATGATACGTCACAAGATTAGCAATTTGGCTTCTTCACCAACGGCATTTCGTATGATGAAATCCAGCGGGGTGTTTGACAACGTTAATGACGATGCTAATGACAGCAGTAAACTATTTTTACGCTGTGCCAATTCAGCAGGGGAGACGTTAAATACTGAAGTGGTCAATTGGGTCGAAACCTATTTAAATTGTAAGGTTTGTGATCAGTATGGTCAGACAGAGACGGGCATGACCTGCTGTGAGCATCATGCGTTGACACATGAATGTCCAGTCGGCTCTATGGGTATGGCATTACCGGGGCACACCCTTGTCGTATTGGACGATGACATGAACGTGTTGCCTGATGGCGAGCAAGGGCAATTGGCAGTCGTGGTCAGTCAGTCGCCAGCGTTTTATTTTCGTGGCTATAGCTGGAATGAAAAGCAAGCGTTCGCTGATGATTACTATCTGACAGGTGATGTGGTCGAGCGCCATAGCGATGGCAGTTATTGGTTTTCAGGACGAGATGATGACATTATTATCACTGCAGGTTATCGCGTGGGGCCAACCGATGTTGAAAACACCGTGCTAGAACACGAAGCGGTTGCAGAATCAGCCGCCGTTGGTGTGCCGGACGAGGTGCGTGGTCATACCATCAAATCGTATGTGGTGCTAAAAGACGGCATCGAAGGGACTGAAGAGATTGCCAAGCAAATCCAAGAATTGGTACGTAAGCGTTTATCAACTCATGCATACCCACGTGAAGTTGAGTTTGTGGCCGCGCTACCAAAGACGCCCAGTGGTAAGATTCAGCGCTTTTTATTACGTAGCTTGTCGGTGGCTTAAATGTAGTCGGTTTAAAACAAGGCATTATACTAGGATGCATTTTTCTCAATAAAAATATTGAATGAAAACATTGAATAAAAATAGCTATATAAAGGAATCATCATGCAAATTAAAGAAAACAGCTTTTTGGTCACGGGCGGTGCATCTGGATTGGGTGAATCAGTGGTTCGCGCTATCGTCGCTCAAGGTGGTAATGTCGTCATCGCTGATCTCAATGAATCTGCCGGACAAGCATTGGTCGATGAGTTGGGTGATAACGCACGTTTTGTACGCTGTGATGTAACCAGTGGTGATGAAGTACAAGCGGCTGTCGATATGGCAGAAAAAGCGTTTGGCGGTCTGCAAGGTTCGATTAATTGTGCGGGTATCGCAGTGGTACAAAAGCTGCTAGATCGTGACAACAATCCAGCCGATCTTGAGTCCTTTAGTCGCGGCGTCAATATCAATCTTGTGGGTTCTTTTAATGTTGCGCGTTTGGTCGCGGCCAGTATTGCCAAGCGTGTGGCTCATGATGGCAGTGATGAGAAAAATATCGATCAAGGTGTCATTATCAATACAGCCTCTATCGCGGCCTTTGACGGTCAAGTAGGACAAGCCAGTTATGCGTCGTCGAAAGCGGGTGTGGTCGGTTTGACTTTGCCGCTGGCTCGTGAGTTGGCGCGTCATGGTATTCGTGTCATGACCATTGCTCCTGGAGTCTTTGCGACGCCAATGATGCAAAGTATTCCCGAAAAAGCGCGCGAGCAGTTGGAGGCTGGTGTGCCTTATCCAAAACGTTTGGGCAATCCAAATGAGTTTGCCAAACTGGTCACTCATATCATTGATAATGCGTACTTAAATGGTGAGGTCATTCGTCTAGATGGGGCGATTCGTATGGTATAAGTGCTTTTAAGTGTCATTAGGGCTTTATTCATTAATTCTGCACAAAGATTGACATAGTGCTTTGCTATATTATGATTCATTGCTATTAAGTATGAGTTATAAGGAGTAAAATCTATGTCATTTCTTCGCAGAGAGTCTCGTAAATACTCAAGCTGGTTTCTCATTGTGATAGGACTGAGCCTTGCGACTATTGTTAGCGCAAGCGCCATTGCTTACATCAAAAATGCCTCAAATACCAAATCTCCCATTCCTAATACGGTCATTATCGATAAAGTTTTCGTTGATAAATCAGAACGTGTGTTGAAGTTATTAAGTCAAGGCGAGGTTGTTAAAACTTATCATATTGCGTTAGGCGATAATCCTATCGGTCATAAGCAGCAAGAAGGCGATGAGCGTACGCCAGTAGGAAACTATACGTTAGATTATAAAAACGAAAATTCTATTGCCCATCGCTCCATTCATATCAGTTATCCCAATGCTACTGATAAAGCAAAGGCACAATCATTAGGCATCAATCCGGGTGGTAATATCATGATTCATGGACAGATGAATGGCTTTGGTCATTTGGCTTGGATTAATCAACGTCGTAATTGGACAGATGGTTGTATTGCGGTCACCAATAGCGAGATGGATGAGATTATGGCAGTAGTGAAGGTAGGCACTGCTATTGAAATAGTTGAGTAAATGTTGTTTAACTTTCTATCACTCAAGTCAATGAAACATTCATACTTGTAGTAAAGTGGGTTTTGTAGATATTCTAACCATACTTAATAGTCAGTATTAAAAAATGTCTGTCAAATATGATGTATCAACTATTATCAAAATTCTTTTAAATCAGTACTCTACGTATGCTTTTCTGTGAAGTAAACCTTTCTTTTTGTTATTCTTTATTTGTTCTCTTGAAATACATTCTTAATGTACCTATTAAAGTTCTATGGTGATATCATCACAATCAGTAAGGTTTTTTGACAGAATCAAAACCTGACTTTCCTGTCATTTGCCACTAAGTCATTATTTATAATTGACAAGTAATTCAGACGAGTTGATATCTTACATATTGCACCCTATATCAAGAACAACTAACAGTGATGGATACGAAATTAGAGCGATAATAAATGCCATAATTTTGGCATCTTATTTTTTGTCAATCAACTAAAAATACTAATTATAAAAGGACACAATCATGAGGTTCGAAAAATTTACCCAAAAACTGCAATCTGCCATTCAAGAAGCACAAAGCCTAGCGTTGGGACGCGATCATACTGGTATTGATCCAGTTCATCTGCTGGCCGTATTGCTACAAGATGAATCCAATTTGTCTATTTGCCAACAAGCGGGTGCTTCTATTCCTGCATTAAAAAACGGCGTGGCAAAGGCATTAAATAATCAAGCAACGATTTCGGAGCCAACAGGCGACGTCAATCTAAACCCAAACTCAGTAAAAATCTTAAACTTAGCGGATCGCCAAGCCCAAAAAGAAGGCGATGATTTTATTGCGACAGAATGGGTGATGTTGGCACTCGCTGAGCAAGGTGAAACCAAGAAGATATTTGAAAGTGCTGGCGTGACGGCAAGCAAACTAAAGACTGTCATCGAGCAATTGCGCGGGGATGATACGGTAAGCAATCAAAATGCCGAAGATCAGCGTGATGCGTTAAATAAATATACGATTAACCTGACTGAGCAGGCGGAGCTTGGCAAACTTGATCCCGTCATTGGTCGTGACGAAGAGATTCGTCGTACCATTCAAGTATTGTCACGTCGCACCAAAAACAACCCTGTACTTATTGGCGAGCCGGGTGTTGGTAAAACGGCTATTATTGAAGGCTTGGCACAAAAAATCATCAATGGTGATGTACCAGAGGGACTACGTCGCAAAGAAGTGTTGTCGTTAGATTTAGGTTCATTGATTGCGGGCGCAAAATTCCGTGGTGAGTTTGAAGAGCGACTCAAAGCGGTACTCAGTGACTTATCAAAGCAAGAAGGCAATGTCATCTTATTCATTGATGAGTTGCACACCTTGGTAGGTGCGGGTAAAGCTGATGGTGCGATGGATGCTGGTAATATGTTAAAACCAGCACTCGCTCGCGGTGAGCTGCACTGCGTCGGCGCGACAACGTTGGATGAATATCGCAAATATATCGAAAAAGATGCAGCGCTTGAGCGTCGATTCCAAAAAGTACTGGTTGACGAGCCAACGGTCGAGGACACCATCGCGATATTGCGTGGTCTCAAAGAGCGTTATGAGTTGCATCATGGGGTTGATATTCAGGACAGCGCGATCATCGCTGCCGCTCGCATGAGCCATCGCTATATTACCGATCGTAAACTGCCGGACAAAGCGATTGATTTGATTGATGAGGCGGCGAGTCGTTTGCGTATGGAAATGGATAGTAAGCCTGAATCATTAGGGAAGCTTGATAGCCGTCTGATTCAACTGAAAATGCAGCGCGAAGTGCTCAAAAATGAAGAAGACGCTGGCGCACAAGCAGAGCGTAAAGTGCTTGACGCGCAAATTGAAGAGCTAGAAAAAGAGTACGCTGATCTCAATGAGATTTGGCAAGCAGAAAAGGCCTTAGTCAAAGGCAGCCAGCAGTTAAAAGACGAGCTGGACAAAGCACGTATTGCTTATGACAAAGCCAGCCGCGAAGGCGATTATGAAACCATGAGTAAGCTGCAATACGAAACCATTCCGCAGTTAGAGCGCCGTATTCATGAGTCTGACTTGGCAGAACAAAAAGAGCAGACCGGCGAAAGCAGTGGCGTAAAACTGTTACGCAATAAAGTCACGGACAATGAAATTGCTGAAGTCGTGGCAGCAGCGACTGGCATTCCAGTCAGTAAAATGATGCAAGGTGAGCGTGACAAAATGCTTGCTATGGAAGAAAAACTCCATGAGCGCGTTATTGGACAGAATGAAGCGGTCGAAGCCGTGGCAAATGCGGTACGTCGTAGTCGGGCGGGCTTGTCTGATCCGAACCGTCCTTCAGGCTCGTTCCTATTTTTAGGGCCTACGGGTGTCGGTAAGACTGAGCTAACCAAATCACTGGCGAATTTCCTATTCGACTCTGAAGATGCGATCGTCCGTATCGACATGAGCGAATACATGGAGAAACACAGCGTCAGTCGTTTGGTGGGTGCGCCTCCAGGTTATGTCGGCTATGAAGAAGGTGGCGCATTAACGGAAGCAGTACGCCGCAAGCCTTATAGCGTTATCTTGTTCGATGAAGTTGAGAAAGCGCACCCTGATGTGTTCAATATCTTATTGCAAGTGTTGGATGATGGGCGTTTGACAGATTCACAAGGCCGAGTGGTCGACTTCAAAAATACCGTCATCATTATGACCAGCAACTTGGGTTCGCATAAAATCCAAGAGATGGTCGGCGAGAGCTACGATGATATTAAAGCAGAGGTCATGGACTCTGTGGGTCAGCATTTCCGCCCAGAGTTTGTCAACCGTATCGATGAGATTGTGGTTTTCCACCCGCTTGGTATGTCGCAGATGGCAGGCATTGCTGATATTCAGTTAAATCGCTTGCGCCAGCGCTTGCATGAGCGTGAGTTGGATATCGAACTCTCAGCCGATGCGATGAATAAGCTGGTGGCAGTTGGTTACGATCCTGTGTATGGTGCGCGTCCACTCAAACGTGCCATTCAGCAAGAGATCGAAAACCCCTTGTCATTGAAGCTATTGGCAGGTGATTTTATTGCTGGCGACATCATCAAAGTCGATGTTGGCTCAGATGATAAGTTGGTTTTTGAAAAACTTAGAATGAGCTAGTAGCCAGTATTAAACGCTAAATAGTGATTTTTATAAATAAGAACCCTTTACTTGCGATAGCAGGTAAGGGGTTTTTGTTTGGCATTTTCGTATTATTTACTTTTTTAACACGTTTATTATGCCATAAATAATTTAAGCTCTAATGACATGAACTTAACACGGATGGAGAGGACAAATGACAATAATCAATACCAGATATAAGAATTCGCCGTTAACCCTACCAATTATTATATCAGCACTGCTGTTTAGTACGGCTGCTTGTTCTAATCAAGCGGTAGTCAATACCAACGCCGATCTCGCAGAGTATAAAGAAAAATCTCCTGCCGCTGCTGCATCAATTGGTACTGAAAAACCTGAATTTACCACCAAGGCCGTGGCTACTTTTTCTGAACCTTGGGCGATGACTGCGCTACCTAAAATAAATGATGAGCCACCAAAATTCCTTGTGACGCAAAAGACAGGTGAGTTATTTATCGTCGATACAGCAACAGGGGCTAAGACAGCGATTACAGGCGTGCCTAACGTTGCTTATGGGGGACAGGGCGGACTTGGCGATGTCGTCATTGCGCCAGATTTTGCCACGTCTAACGCTATTTATATCAGTTATGCAGAGGCGGGCGCAGGCAGCGAGAGTAATGCATTTGGTGCTAAAGTTGTCAAAGCCAAACTTTCAGGATTGAATACCAATGCGCCACGCTTGCAAGAAATTGTACCGATTTGGCAGCAAACACCAAAAGTAAAAGGGCAGGGTCATTATAGTCACCGTTTGCTCTTCTCACCTGATGGACAGTACTTATATATCAGCTCAGGTGATCGTCAACAAAAAGACCCCGCGCAAGACATGACGGTGAATTTGGGTAAAATCATTAGATTAAACACTGATGGTTCAGTGCCAGCAGACAATCCATTTGCGGACAATGGCAATGATCTTGCCGCTCAGTTCTGGACCACAGGCAACCGTAATGTATTGGGTATGGTATTCGATGGTGATGGCAAATTATGGGCGAACGAGATGGGTCCAAGAGGCGGCGATGAGTTTAATCTGATCGAAAAAGGCAATAACTATGGCTGGCCGCTGGTCTCTAATGGGCGTAATTACTCGGGTCTTGATATTCCAGATCATGATACTGCCCCCGAGTTTGTAGCGCCCAAGATTACGTGGACACCTGTCATATCCCCTTCATCGATGAGCCTTTATACTGTGGGTGCGCAGCGCAATTTTCCAGCGTGGCAAGGTAACATGCTTATCGGCGGTTTGTCATCCAAGGCGCTTATCGTCGTTGATACTGCTGCTGACAATACCGCTGATGAGCGTTATCGCTATGATATGGGCGAACGCATTCGCAGTGTATTGGCCGTGGATGGTGAGGTGTGGGTGTTGGAAGATGGCGATAGTGGACGACTGTTAAAGTTGTTACCTAAGTAGTAGAGTCTTAGTATTGTTTTGAGTGACGCGCCTATATACGGTGCGTCACCCATCATATGTAACTTAATTTATCTATATTAAAATAATATGTATATCAAGTTTTATTTTGTAATTAATTGATTGTTAAGACATATTTTGTTAAGGTGACGTTTCTTAAATTTAGGGACTTGCACATGGACAAAGTAAAAGTAGGTAGATTGGGTCCTTTTCCACGGGTAAGTAAGCCTGTGTTTATCACATCGTCGCTGTTGATTTTGGGTTTTATCATTTTTGGCGCATTTTTTACTGAAACCGCAGGGACACTTTTTAGTTTTTTACAAGATTTTATCACCGATAAATTCGGTTGGCTGTTTATTATCTTGGTGAATATGGCTCTTGCACTTTGTATTTACTTAGCAACGAGTCGCTATGGTGATATACGGCTGGGCAATCAAACTGAGCGGCCACAATACAATCTGTTTTCGTGGATTGGTATGTTGTTTTCTGCAGGGATTGGTATTGGCTTGGTTTACTGGGGTACAGCCGAGCCCTTGTATCATTTTATGGCACCGCCGATGGGTGACGCCGAAACAGTTGCGGCAGCCAAGCAGGCGATGAACCTGTCGTTTATGCACTGGGGTTTACATGCTTGGGCCGTTTATACTGTTGTAGCCTTATCGTTAGCCTATTTTCATTTTCGCCGTGGTTTGCCTTTATCGATTCGATCGACGCTTTATCCGTTGATCGGCAAAAGAATCTACGGTCGATGGGGGCACACTGTCGACATCTTAGCAGTATTTGGTACGATGTTTGGTGTGGTCACCTCACTTGGGCTTGGGGTGATGCAAATTAACTCTGGGCTTGAGAAGCTGTTTGGAATATCCAACAGCCTCACTGTGCAATTTGCTTTAATCGCATTCATTACAGCGCTCGCAGCGGCTTCCGTTATGATGGGTTTGGATAAAGGCATTAAACGACTTAGTGATATTAATATTGGCTTTACGATTGTTTTATTAGCGTTCATGGTCGTTTTGGGTCCGACACTTTTTATCTTTGATAGCTTTATTGAAAACATTGGTAATTATCTGACAGTGATTGTATCTCTAGGGACGTGGGGCGAGTCTTATAGTGGGACAGATTGGCAGAGCGGTTGGACGATATTTTATTGGGCATGGTGGGTTAGTTGGGCACCATTCGTCGGTATCTTTATTGCTCGTATCTCTCGTGGCCGTACTATTCGCGAGTTTACGCTCGGGGTATTGCTTATTCCCATGCTGATTTTATTTTTCTGGTTCACGACGTTTGGTGGTGTTGCCATTCATATGGAGCTTGCCTCTGCAGTAACCGGTATTAGCCCAGGACTGGTGGAAGCAGTACAAGCAGATACTGGTAGTGCAATTTTTAAACTGGTGGAATACTATCCATTGGCAAAACCGATCACGCTGTTGATTGTGGTGATGATTATGCTTTGGTTTGTGACATCGTCAGACTCAGCCAGTTTTGTCATTGATATGCTGACCGCTGGTGGTGATACCAACCCACCAAAGATTCAGCGCTTGTTTTGGGCAACGACTGAAGGGGTGATTGCTGCTATTTTGCTGGCAGCTGGCGGGTTATCTGCGCTACAGGCAGCGGCCATTGTCGCAGGACTGCCATTTGCTTTAGTTATTTTTGTGATGATGTACGCATTATTACGTGGTCTGAGTCGTGATCGTCTGATCTTATATCGGGCGCAGCAGGACTTTATTACTGATGAGTCAGCCGATCATAATTCGGCCAACGAATTCGTTGATGAGCATTTACTCAAAGGCCCGCCTAAGATAGTCAAAGGCGACTAAGCATCCTGCGTCTACATGCAAGATGATGAATAAAAAATGAAAACAAAAAATCCTAAGATGCAGAGACATCTTAGGATTTTTTATGACGCTTTCATTGACTCTATTAGATAGATGTAGTATTGATACTTGTTTATCTATGTTACCAACATAGTATTACTGGCATTCGCCTTTTGTATAGCTGACTGCTCCGGTGACATTACAAGCGGAACAGGCATTGCCTACCGTTTGGGTACTTAATCCTGTTGGCGTTTTGACTTTGACGCAGACAGGATCATATTGCATGGTACACATGGTTTTTTCTGAGCTACTAGGAGCACATTGGGTAAAAATACCCGCATCCGTTTTTTGATTTTTAGTAGCGGTGGCATGTTCTGTTTGAATAGGCGTGGTGTCTGGAGTGGGAACATTGACCATACTACTACAGCTTGCCAAGGCCATGGTTAATGGTAGTCCTAATAAAAATGGTTTAAACAATGAGTGTTTGAGTAAAAAAAGCCATGATTTGATTAAAGCGTTGTGCATAATAATATCTCCTTATAGATACAATCCGATAAATTCCCATTATCGACCAGTGGTTTCAACCCTTTTCAACTCTGTCAGTCATCAAGTGGTCTAAAGCTCATAGTAGACTATTCGTAGGCAGTCATCTACCCATTGAATCGCAGTCAACAAAAAACCCAAGTCTCATATTAAAACTTGGGTTTTACAGTATCATTTTTTTATAAGTTAAAAATAGCTATTATTCAGCATTTTTACCTTCTTGATTTAGGTCTACATACTTATCAAAATTTTGCGCATAATCAGTTAAGTTATCACTCAGCATTTGACGATATTGTTTGACATAAAACTCAACGATATCGTCTTTTTCTTTGGCAAAATCGTCGCCTTTGATAAAACCAATAGAAGCAACTGATGCGCTATAACGAGCGGCGGCATACAATAAAGAAGCCCCTACTTGTCCTGAATGGGCGTCAGAACCTAACTGACTGTTTGCGATACCAATGATGGCATCAGCACGTTGATAAAATGCCTGCATTTCAGGGGTAATCTCAATGCTTGTATCAACATTGTTGTCTTGAATATTGTCTTGAGACATAAGCGACTCCTAATAAGTGTCAGTAATTTTCTATGTATAAAGAGGATTTGTAAAAATCTAAAAGTATGTCTCTTATAAACCAGCATCTGCTTTTAAGATCTCAGCTTTGTCTGTTTTTTCCCACGTAAAGGCAGTTTCTGACCCTATACGCCCAAAATGGCCAAAAGTAGCGGTTTGCTGATACATTGGTTGCAGCAAGTTGAGCATACGAGTGATGCCATAAGGACGCAGATCAAAATGGGTGCGAATCAGGCGGATAATCTCATCATTGCTGATTTTATTCGTCCCGAAAGTATTGACTGAGATAGAGGTTGGTTCAGCGACCCCAATAGCATAGCTGACCTGTATTTCACAGCGCTCAGCCAGTCCTGCTGCTACGATATTCTTAGCGACATAACGGACAGCATAAGCAGCACTACGATCCACTTTTGAAGGATCTTTACCACTGAATGCGCCGCCACCGTGACGCGCCATACCGCCGTAAGTATCAACGATGATTTTACGACCAGTCAATCCTGCATCCCCAACAGGACCGCCGATGACGAACTTACCTGTTGGATTGATGTGATAGCGAGTGCCCGCATGTAATAGATCCGCTGGCAGTACTTGTTTGATGATAGATTCCATGATGGCTTCTTGTAAATCGCTTTGCGAGATACTGGGATCATGCTGAGTAGACAATACAACGGCGTCAATCGCCACTGGTTTATTGCCATCATATTTTAGTGTCACTTGCGCCTTTGCATCTGGACGTAACCAAGGCAGCTCTCCTCCACGACGTAACTCAGACTGACGCTCCATCAAGCGATGAGCGAATTCGATAGGGGCGGGCATTAACACTTCAGTTTCATTACTGGCATAGCCGAACATGAGGCCTTGGTCGCCTGCACCTTGTTCTTCAGGATCACTGCGATCGACCCCTTGAGCAATCTCAGGAGATTGCTTGCCCAGCATATTAATCACCGCACAAGTCTCGCCATCAAAGCCTAAGTCTGAATGGTGATAGCCAATGCCGTTTACTGTATCACGCACAATACGCTCAAAGTCGATATTGGCTGTGGTGGTAATTTCACCAGCCAAGACCACTGCACCTGTTTTAACCAAGGTCTCACACGCCACGCGCGCATGTAGGTCTTCACGTAAGATGGCATCAAGTATGGCGTCTGATATTTGGTCAGCCATTTTATCAGGATGGCCTTCGCTCACAGATTCTGAGGTAAATAAATTGTATTCACGCATAATGGGATCGCTTAATTGAATCGATAAGGATAGGAAAAAGCATAACGTTTGAGCGCTGCTTGGATTAATGTTGGCCGTGCAATTATTCACGCGGCAGATAACGGGTGTTGCGAAATTTTGGTAATAATACCCATCTGAAAAATGTCATTTGCCATGTCAAAATCACGCAGCCTACTAAATATATTGCTAGTGCTGACAGTCGTTTTTCTTGCTACTCAGATTTTGGGCAATCGTATAAATCTGAAGCCTGCTTTTCATCATGACACATTAGGCTAAGAGGGCATCTAGTAATTAGCCACGCAATAGGTGACTATCAACTTCACTGATTAGCTTAGATTATAGAGCGTTAAGCCAAAATGAATCCGGAAATACCGTCATCACTATGCCCATTACCTTATTGTAGTCATGGTAATTGTCACAATGTCTAGATATAAAATAGGGTTATTCTACCTCGAAACGCTATAAAACTCTAGTGAGCAGTACTGGCTTTACTACAAGAAATGCTCAACAAAGCATTTGCTATTGTCAAACATCAATGTTTGATGAACGCTTGCTTAGATTGATTATCGGGTTACGACTCTTGGCTGATTATAATGCTAAAAACTATAGCTCCAAGAACTTGGCTTTGTCCTTAAACATACATTCGTCATAAACGGGGCAAGCACCGCACTTGGGTGTGCGAGCTTGACAAGTATAGCGTCCGTGCAAAATAAGATAATGATGGGCATCAACGATGTAGTCTTCTGGGATACGTTCGACCAGCTTATTTTCGACGATTAATACGTTTTTGCCAGTGGCGAGCCCTGTGCGATTGCCCACGCGGAAGATATGGGTGTCGACCGCCATGGTGGGTTGACCAAAGGCGGTATTTAACACCACATTGGCGGTTTTTCGGCCAACGCCCGCCAGCGACTCTAAGTCTTTGCGATTGTCAGGGACAGTGCTGTCAAATTTTTCGATCAAATCGCGGCAGGTTTTGATGACGTTTTTGGCTTTGGCATTGTATAAGCCAATGTTTTTGATATAAGACTTTAGGCCGTCTTCACCCAATGCCAATATTGCCTCAGGCGTATTTGCCACTGGATACAATTGCTGGGTGGCAATATTGACACTCACATCCGTCGCTTGGGCAGACAATATGACGGCGATCAATAACTCAAAATTACTGGCGTAATTGAGTTCAGTGACAGGCTCTTTAATCGTCTCCGCCAACTTCTCAAAGAATGGCCGCACATCACGATTGGGCATTCTTCTGGAGGGCGGCGTGTCGGCTGTTTTGTGTTTGACAGTTTTGCTCATGGTATTTTTACTATTATTTTGGATATTGATGACTATAACTGTAAAAGCTCGGCCTGTAGTGCGTCAAGCTCGGCTTGCTTTTGCTCGTTGGCACGAACGCTTAACTGCTTCTCTAGTTTTTTAATTTTGGTACGCAGCTTGGCCGCCGCAATAGTGTTCTTTGCCTGAGCTTCACTGATAGTGAGAGATTGGCTGGCAGCATTATTCAGTTTTGCCTCTACCATGCTGACCACAGGTCTACTGTTACTGCTATCAGCAAGCTGCTCGGTTACACGTCTTAAATGCGTGTGATAGCGCTGTCTTAAATCTTCTTGCTCAGTGCTACGTTCAGATACAGAAAGCTCACGCTCTATCGTAACCAAATCGATGCAATCAACTGGGCAGGGGGCGATGCACAGTTCACAGCCAGTACAGAGGTCAGTGAAAATAGTATGCATGTGTTTGCCAGTGCCGACGATGGCATCGACTGGACAAGCAGGAATACATTTGGTACAGCCGATACAGTCATCTTCGCGGATAATAGCGCGTACTTCTGTCGGTCGTCCAGAGCTGATATCTGTTGACCACTGTGACGGTGCCGCCTTAAGTATAATTTTATTAGTGTTTGGTTCAATAATCTGAGCGATAGCGTCAGTGACTGGTTGACCACCAGGGACGCACTTATTATAGGGCTCACTATCTAGCACAATAGCAGCGGCGTACGGCAAACAGCCATCTGGATGCTCGCAAAGACCGCACTGTGTTTGCGGTAGGCAAGCATCGATACGTGAGATTTTTGCTTGTATATCAGCAGGCAGTGTCTCGATATGTAAGGTATCGAACAATATAGGCAGATTAACTAAGCGTGTTTGCTCAATACTTGACGCTGCTTGGACGTGGTGGTCGGTCTGGGACATGGTACTACAGGCCTTAATATCGGTCATTGCTTATATCTGTCAATAATAAGACAGACAATTAACTATTTATTGGGTATTTTATAGGCATATCATAGGTTTATTTATCGATGTTATACGTTCAATGATAAAAACCTAACCATGATGAGTGCCCTTGTGCTGCGAAAGGTTAACACATTTATAGTGAATCCTAAATAAAAAAGGCACAACCATTATAAGGCAGTTGCTATGGCAAATCGTCTGATGCGATTAAGGGCTGCGCATCAACATTGGAACTAAATCCCAGACCCACACGCCTTATTTGCTCATATTGTATTCAAGTTATATATACTGGTGCTCATCTTTTCGCAAGTTTTTTGGAGGCAATATGGGCCGTTCAGCAAATACCAATGCAGTACTGTGTTTGCTATTATGCACGTTTTTTTGGGGCGCAAGTTTCCCCGTTGGCAAACATGCCCTAGGGGAAGTCCATGCCTTAACCTTGGTCGTGTGGCGTTTTAGCATTGCCGCCGTGTGTCTGTATCTCTATGCAAAATACAAACATATGCCAATGCCAAATCTCACACAAAGACAATGGGCGTGGGCTATTGGAGTGTCCATTATCGGTGTCGGCGGTTTAAACTTGGGTTTGTTTACGGGCTTGGCACAGACCAATGCCAACAATGGTGCGTTGATTATGGCGCTCAGTCCGTTGGTGACTTCTTTGATTGGCTCTGTGGCGCAGCGGACACTTCCTACGAGGGGCGCGCTTTTTAGTCTGGTCGTTTGTCTCTCTGGGGTGCTGCTGGTACTGACTGATGGCGCATTTGCAAAACTGCTGGGATTTAAGTTCAACCACGGCGATCAGATGATTTTTTTAGGGATGCTGTGCTGGAGTCTGTATACCCATTTAACCCAAGGAATCAGTCGATGGATGCCGATGATTCCTTATACCTTGGTCGGTATGCTATCAGGTCTTGGAGTAATCTCGATTATGCTACTGTTTAGTGCAGAAGTGCATCCACTACAGGAGAGCTTGGCTATCAGCCGCAGTGTCTTTGGTGACTTGATATTTATTGGCATCTTTGGGACTGTGGGCGGCTATCTACTTTGGATTTCTGGCGTTAAGCAATTGGGCGCTGCCAATGCCTCTTTGTTTTTTAATTTTGTGCCAGTGTTTGCCGCGATCACAGCCTTTGCTTACGGTCAGCAACTAACGGCTTTGCAGTTGTTAGGCATGGTTATTGTAATTGCTGGCTTATTGATACCCAAATTAGTGAAATGGCAGCAGCAGCGTTTGACGGTACGTAATGTCTAAGATGAGCCGCATTAGGCGCTAATATGTTTTGATATTAGGGCATGTCGATTTCACAATAAAACGCCTTGCTCTTTGGCAATCTGATCGATTAACTCTCGAGCGATACTGCCTTTTGGTGGTATTTTGGGCAGGTTTGAGAGGTCAAAAAAGTCAGCGTGCGACAGCTCATCTTCTTGAATAATGATATCACCGCTGGCGTAAGACGCTCGAAAGCCAAGCATTAAATTCGAAGGAAAAGGCCACGGTTGACTGCTTACATAGCGGATATCTTTAAGACTGATATTCACTTCTTCTGCTACCTCACGCACGACCGCGTGTTCTAAGCTTTCACCCACTTCGACGAAACCGGCAATCAAACCATACATTAATGGCAGTTTTTGCTCCCCGTAACGATGATGATGTGCCAATAAAATTTGCATCTCTCCTGTTTGCGGATTGGGGCGGGTGACAGCAGTAATGACGCAAGGCTGGACACGAGGGTATTGCCGCAATCGGCATACTGGACAGACCATGGCACGCTCATCTGTTTCGGCATGGACGGCAGGCGCGGCACAGCGACTACAAAACTGCGTATCTGCCTGCCAACGCAATAACTGTATGGCTTGGCTAATTTGAGTAGACAGTGCGGCAGGCAGCTGAGGGATAAGTTGTCGATAAGGAACAAAGGCATTACCGCTGGTCTCAGCGATAATAGGCAGGATCACGTCATGAACGATTGCGTAATCATAGGTCATAGCACTGGTAGCTTGAGCCGTAAAGCCATTATTATCGGTAAGGTCATGGGCAACGTCTGGTAAGCTGTCAGATAGCCAATGACTGGGCGCTAGGCTTTCGAGTAGCGTTACATGACCAATCTGATAAGCTTGCTGGCAGGTGCTATCGTCTGAGGTTGAACTGGACTCGGGCAATTGAACCTGTAATGGCCACCAGCCGTCAGGCATTTGACGGCATAGTAGGGTGTCATCACTAAATACAAAAGCATGAGTCATATATAAAATTCCAAAACATCAAAAACAAGTTTGTAGTGCGTAACATACAAACTTGCTGAAAGGTGAGATAAGTAAACTAACAACGATAGCAGCAAAGAGCTGACCACAAAAATAACGTTAGCGCCATAGTGGTAAAGCAGCATCCTGATTAGGCAGCGAGGAGATGGCTCAGGCTCTGCTGACCAATATCAAGTGCTTGCTTGCTAACAGGACGATTGTTCTCAAAACCATCTAGATGATAGTCGACAGCCATAATGACATCTGCAATACAGGCAAGCGTATCATCTTCTATACGTCGACCGTTTTTGATTTGCTGTTCAATATAGTGGGCTAATTGACTCAGCATGCTGGCTGGTGTTGGCAGCTGCAAGAAACGCACCGCTCCTGCCACTTGGCGCATCATCTCAGGTATATTTTGAATGTTGAGCATATCTCGCTCTGGCTCAGCCAAATAGTCGTTGATCGCTTGCTCGGCACTGGCAATGGCGGTACGACTTTCTTGTATCAAAGTGTCATTGGCAGTATTGAGCTGATGTAATGAGATATGAGGGTTATTCAATGGCAAGTAAATCGCCCCAGGTGTGTGCATTTCTGCCATAGCGATGGTGGCATTTTCTGCTTGCATTAATGCCAGTAACAAATGATCAAAATCCTCAGGCGATGGCGCAGTCCAACGTTTGACAGCATCTGCTGCTGTGATAAGGCTGTTGGCAGCATGTACCAAACCCAGTAAGCGCATTGCCGAGCTTAAGACAGTGAGCTCTTCAATAATTTGTGTCGTCTGCATGTTAATAGGATTGAGTGAATCACCACGCGCGTAGCTGTCTACGTGCTCTTTTATCGCGTTAATTTGGGTCTGAATAATGGTGTGCAATGTATCGGTAAGCGCACGATTAGGGCCGAACAAGAAACGCTTCATTTGTTCAATTTGCGGACTTTCTAAATGATTACTTGCGTATTGTTCCCGCAGTTTTTGTGCTTCTTCGTTGTCACGCTGGCACGCAAAACTGACCAAATCTGCAAAACGCTTATCCATCACGGGTAAGTAGCTTTGGAACTGCTGC
The DNA here is from genome assembly GCF_904846715.1 of Psychrobacter vallis. Taxonomy (GTDB): domain Bacteria; phylum Pseudomonadota; class Gammaproteobacteria; order Pseudomonadales; family Moraxellaceae; genus Psychrobacter; species Psychrobacter vallis. The sequence continues at coordinate 257,205 of NZ_CAJHBU010000001.1, read as the reverse complement.
TCTAAATAGATGAGAGTGTGTTTTTGGCTAAGATTCAGCGGTAGGACAGTCGCAATATCGGTGACAGCCGCATTGGCCGCCTGCCAAAATAAGCTGCTGTTATTTGCCGCTATCAAAGCACAGGCGGCACTCATGGCATTAAGTTTTTGCTGATCATCTGGGCTGATGTGACCATCTCGATGAAGCAGAGCAACACCAAGACCACTACGATAAGCATAGGTCAATAGATCACTATCAAGATTGAGCGACGTGAGTGGTTCGAAGTTTTTTTCAGGATTGGCAATGATGACACTACTACTGCCAAAGGTAGAAAAATACTCTGCGGTGATGGGCGTCTCTTGTCCATGCGCATTTAGCTTGTTAATAACAGGTAATAATAAGGTTGGCTCGACCGACTCAGTCAATAAGACAAACTCGACATAGCGATCCAGCGTCATGATAGCTTCTGATAAGTCCATGATTAATTTGGTATCGTTATTATCACCATTATCATAAAGGCGCTGGAGACTATGAACGATAGCGTTACATAAAACCTCGGCACCGACCAAAGCAATCAGCTTAAAGATACGAGACAGCTGCTTTAATACGATAATAGAGTCTAATAATAAAGGTGCTTGACTGTTATCATCATTGAACTCGCTCAGATGAATCTCAGTGTCTTTTAGGGTCACTATGATTTCATCATGCAACAAATGTAGTGATGGCAGATTAAAATCAGTAACACTAAGCGTTGGGGCGGTTAACTTTATTTGCGCAGGTTGGTCCATAGGTATTTTTTCCATAAGGTACTGATGAGAATGGCGATGGTTTCAATGAGGTTTAAAAAAGCATTTATTAGTGATGTTTTAACGCTTATTGCAGCAATAATCAAGCCTATATTATACAAATATCCATATCATAAGCTATTTAAATGATATCCCGTTCAAAGGATATCTATAGGTTGGCTTTGAGCTCAGGGTAATCTGCTTCAAGCGAGGTGTACCAGTGGTGATTGGCTTCCTCATCCACGGATGACGCTAATAATAAAGCCGCTAGATTGGCAAAACTGGCATGGGCGGTCTGTTTGCCGTCCGTCTGTGCGTCTTCTTCGATGGCAAGTGTGACTTGTCCACCAGTCATTGCCAAATATACTTCAGCCAAAATCTCTGAGTCAAGTAAGGCACCATGGAAGGTACGATCTTGTTTACCCACGTTTAGACGACGCACTAACGCATCTAGGGTGTTTTTCTGTCCAGGATATTGCTGTTTTGCCATGACCAGCGAGTCAGTCACTTGTACGCGTTCGGCAAAGTCATTTAGACCGACTTTGGCAAATTCCATATTTAAGAAGTTCATGTCGAACGAGGCATTGTGAGCGATAATTTCAGCGCCGTCCATAAAGTCATACAAAAAATGAGCGACTTGATCGAATGTTGGCTTGTCCGTTAAAAACGCCTCAGAGATGCCATGAATGCGAATAACCTCATCATCCATGCCGCGCTGAGGATTGATATAGACGTGCAGCTTTTCGCCAGTAAATTTGCGTCCGATCATCTCGACAATACCAACTTCAATAATACGGTCGCCTTTTAGGGCATCAAGCCCCGTGGTCTCTGTATCCATAATGAGTTGGCGGTCGGCTTCATGACGATGTATTGGCTTAGGCAGCATTGGTTTGAAATGTGGATTGGCACGGCTGGTATCGCCATCGAATTTAGCGACATCAGCGACAATCTCTGGCGTATCACTATTTTCGATTGTCTCAATCATGGGCGCGTGGGCGTCTAGCATATCTGGGGTACTCACTGGTTTGGGTGCATTGTCTTGATAGTTCGTGGCCTTTACAAGAGCATCATCATTCATTATACGTTCTTCATGACTGTCATGGGCTAGTAACTCATCTTCTGACACGTCTTCATCTGGTTCATCATCATCCATGTCAAGCCCTAGTGGGTCAAAACTTAACCAATCATCATTAGCGGTTGCTGATTTATCAGTCGTTATGGTCTGTTTTTTTTTAGATATGTCTTGTGCAGATGTCGTTGATAACCCCTCACTGCTGGAGGTCACCCCTAAGTTTGCCAGCTCGTCGGCTTTTTCATTGCCAGCATGTCCAGCATGACCTTTAACCCAGTGCCAATCAACATCACGCTGTTGACACAGTTTATCCAATTGTTGCCACAGGTCTTGATTGGCGACGGGTTTTTTACTGGCTGTTTTCCAGCCTCTTTTTTTCCAGCCCTCAATCCATTCGGTGATGCCTTTTTTGACATAACTTGAGTCAGTCCAAATCTCGAGCTTTTGTGTCAGTGGGCTGTGTGTCAATGCTTGTATCGCACCCATCAGCTCCATACGGTTGTTGGTCGTCTCTTTTTCACCACCATACAAATCCTGCGTATGACCATCGCTAAAGATAAGATGCGCGCCCCAACCACCAGCACCAGGATTGCCTTTGCAGGCACCGTCCGTATAGGCAACTGTCGTATTTGGTTTGGCTGTCAACGGATTGATCGCGTTGTTTTTATTGAATGGCTGCGCTGAGGAGTGATTGTCTGACATAAAAACGTATTGGCCTGATAAATGATAAACGTGAGGTCGCGCAAAGGGATTTTGTTAACATGATTTTAATACTGACAACCCCTTTATATGCGGGCTTGAGTATAACAAATCTGTCGTTGCTATGGGCAGCTTTGGCGCACGAAAATGCAAAACTCTTGCGCGCTTTCTATATGGCAATAGTAACGGGCTGGTTTTCTGTTAAAATAGAGCAGGTGGCTAACAAGCAGCTAAAAGTTAACTAAGAGATGTCTGTCTTTTAGTGTCATTAATATGAGCAAGATCGGCGCATTGCTTGCGTCCCAATGCTATCACCATAGTGCTAAATAGCAGTTTTGCTGATAAGCGATGTGATGACAGCGTTCTTAACCAAATCTTTTAACGCATGAATGCAGGATAACCCTATTATGTCCTTATGCCCAAACGTTTTTTCTAAAAGAGTGACAAAGCTGTTGGTTGGTATAGTGGTGAGTAGTGCGCTATGGTTGACCGCTTGTAATGACAGTCATATGCAAACAAATCCAGTCGTAGCTGAAACGACAGACCTGTCGGTTTTTGAAGGGTGTTATACGGTCAGTAGTGATGAGCCTGCTCAAATAAAAGTCAGTCAACAAGAGGGCTCGTGGGTGATGCAAATGAAAGAACCCGCAAGTGCCAAGCGCATCTGGGATAATCCTGAGCCATTAGAGATGATTGAGAACAGTGAAATACCGCAGTTTTTCTCTATCGATCCAGACAATGTCGATGCCGTTATTGGGCGTCCTGATAGAGTGCTGGTGCTGGCTCATGTCAAACCCGTTTATGCCAATATCGATCCGCTACTAGATAGCGAGTATTTGTCTCATATTTATCGCGGTGCCAATACGATCTATCGTGTGGAATGCGACGAGGTCAATACTGATATTTTGGCCAATCCGCATGCCAATATTGTTATTGATAACGTTAATGAGAGTATTTAAAAAACGTCATTTATTATCAAATATCCGCTGTTATAAACCGTTGGATTATTAGAGTTAGGCAATATGAATTTTTTTAGTTATGTGGTATTAGGTGGTTTTTCTTATGCAGCGGGTTGGGCAATAAGAACGTATATATTGGATAAAAAACCTGAACCTGAGCAGCCTTATAATCTTAAGCATCCGACTATTTTGGCGTATTTAGGCGGGTTTCTTATTATTATGCTGATAATCTCTTGGTTAATCAGTCGTTATTTATTAGGGCATGCGTCGCTTGATTTGCCTTTTATTGTTATTAACAGCCTCGTTGCGACCTTTGTATATTCGTTCGGTCTTAATCCCGAAAAGGCTCGTTATGATGTACCGGATTGAAGCGTGTTAGTAGATGGACTAGCAACAAAAAAGCCACGACCAGTTCTTATGTGAACGGTCGTGGCTTTTTCGAGACTGCTGTTTTCTGAGCGGTTAATACATTAGCAGTTACGAGGCCTTTTTGAGGTCGGTAGTGTTTTGATCACTCTCTTTCTTATCAGTGTTAGTCTGCTCGTTACTGATTTTATCCGTGTTTTCCTTAGCCTCTAACTTACTCTGAGCATCCGATTGCTCTTGCTTCCATGCTTTGTATTTTTGTAGATCTTTTCGAGCCTGCCTTAAGCAAAATTTCAGTACGAGGGCGTCGTCGATGTAACCAATGAATGGAATGGAGTCGGGGATAAAGTCAATGGGGTTTAGCGTATAGATCGCGCCAACCACGCCAGCTGAGATAGTTTTAAACGGAACCTTACGGTAATCACCTTTGTAATAGTCTTTGATAAGACTCATAAACAGCATCAAATCATCGCTAAAAGGTTCAAGATAGCTATTGTCTTCTAATTTTTCTTTGAGCTTATCTTCTTTGCCTATCAGGTGTTTTAAATTGGAGACAAGTTCGTCGTGTTTATCAGTTTTTTTGTTAAACATAGTTATTATCCTTACTTTTTGGCGATGAATATATATCTAGAGTAACAAACATAAGAGCGTCGTATTGTGTGTCTAGGTAGCGAAAAAGTAAAGATGGGTAAAGGTTAGGCAACTTAGCGAGTGATCAGATGCGCTACAATACGGGTGCGTAATAATGCGTGTACCTGACAATGTGCTTACGCCTAACGCACTGTTTCAAAGCAGATCAATAACAAATATAAAAATATATAGGTAGTAGTAAAGCATGGGTTCAAAAGCACCATTGATACAGCAAACCATAAATACCAAAAATATGCAGTCAAAGACAGAGGCGACAATCAGTACTGGTTTAAACCGGCGGCAGTTCTTGCACCGTATAGGTGTCAGCGCGAGTACGGCAGCATTAGCGGCGCAAGGCATTTCTCAGGTTTTTGCCGCCAGCCCTAGCGACTATAGTGATAACAACCTACAAGTCACCAAGGACGATTTACCAACCGCATTATTGGATGAGCAGTTCTCAGCGCAAACAGCGCTCGCGCAAACCGGTTGTATCACGCCGACCATCGAGACACGGATTTTTGCCAGCTCGAATGTCGGGGGCAGTGGTGAGCGCAATCAATTGGCATTAGATCGTCTGGCTTGCGCTGGTTTTAAAATAGACAACCCGTTGATTACCAATCGGCAGTATTTGCGCTTTGCAGGTACGGATTCACAGCGTGCGAGTGATTTGCAAAACATCGCTACTGGCGCTATAGCAGCACCTAAGGTACTGCTGGGTGTACGTGGTGGCTATGGAGCAATGCGTTTATTGCCTATGGTTGATTGGCCAACGCTTGGACGTATCATGAAGGAGCGCGGCACGATACTCGCAGGTTTTAGTGATGTAACGGCTATTCAGTGTGCGCTACTGGCAAAAGGCGATATGAGCTCGCTTGCCGCGCCCATGCTTTATAGCGAGTTTGGCAAAATCAAACCAGATCAAGTGACTTGCCAACAATTTGCTGAAGCGCTGAGCAATCCTAATCTCACCATTAACATACAAGATGCATCGCTGACCAGTCCAAATTTACCCAATATTCTATCAAATACTGAGTCAAAAACTTTAACAGGCACTATCTGGGGTGGCAATCTGAGCGTGGTATCCGCGCTGGCAGGTAGTGAGTATTTACCGCGCATTGACGGTGGTATTGTGTTTTTAGAAGATGTGGGTGAGCAGGCTTATCGTATTGAGCGCATGTTGTATGATTTGTATCTGGCAGGCGTGTTTAAGGGTCAGCAAGCGATTGTGTTTGGCGCATTGTCTGGTGCAGGGGAGGACAGTTATGATAAACGTTATGATGTTGCCACCGTTATTCGGCAATTACATGAGCTGACAGGATTGCCGATTTATAGTGGCATGCGCTTTGGTCATATTGGGGAGAAGCATAGCTTTCCACTGGGCGCGACTTGTCAGATAAGGCCAAATACTAGCGGCGGTTATCAATTGGCATTTACGGATTATCCCACTATTAAGGCGGATGCCATGCATGTGGAAGGGTTGTGGCAAAACCTTTAGCCATCAGAGCAAGCAGCAATAAAGAAAGCCTAAATCGCCAATCGCGAAAATTTATCTTGATACTCTTTGGGCGTCAGCTCAGTGGCACGCTTAAACAAGCGGGTAAACGAAGAGAGGTCATCGTAGCCAACCTTATCCGCCAGCGATTTAATGGTCACATCGCCTGATTCCAATAAACGCTTTGCCTGTTCGATTCTGACCGCTTGAATATACTCAATCGGACGCATGGCAACAGCGGCTTGAAAGCGTCTGTTTAACGTACGCGGTGTGATATTGACCATGGTAGCTAAGTGGTTCACTTGAATAGACTGATTAAAATTTTCTTCAATGAATTCTTGTACTTGCTTGACCAGTTGATCTGCATGCGGTTTGTGCAACGTCACGTTGGTATAACTGTTTTGATTGCCTCTTTTACTATCGATAATCTGAGTTTTTGCCACTTGCGTAGAAATCTCACGCCCGCAATATCGTTCTATCAATAACAATCCCAAGTCATAAAACGCACTCCCGCCTGCAGCACAAAATATATTGCCCGATTGGGTAACAAATTGATTTTCCTGTAAATCAACGAGTGGAAAATCTGTCTTAAACTTACTCGCATACCCCCAGTGTGTCGTGGCTATCTTGCCGTCTAGCAGTCCTGCTTTTGCCAAAAAGAAAGCCCCGCTACAATTACTGGCGATATCCGCTTTGGTATTCGCCAGTCGTTTTAAATGCGGCAACAAATCACTGTTTTGCCTCAATACCTTATCAATTGAATCGCCAATGGTTGGGATTAATAGTAGGTCGCATTCTGTCACCTCTCGAATATCGCAGTGTGCTTGCATGATTAATCGATTGCTACAGCGAATATCAACCCCGCCTAGGCTCGCTATCTGTACATTAAATCTAGGCGCTACCGCCTCATCCAAAAATCGCTGCCAGCTGACACCAGTAAACGAAAATAAGTCCAATGCACCAGCAAGCACACTGCCAAGCACACCATTGAAACCCAAAATAATGACTTTAAACGGTTTTAATTGAGACATGAGTCTTTGTTTTCCTTCATTGCTTGCCAATACTATAGCTAAATTAATATAAAAAAATACAGTGAGACTGGGATAAATTTTTTGTAGCATCAAGCTGCAAAGGCACAGCAAGCAAGAAAATTTTGTCCCCGTCTCGCGTCATAATGTCTGGTATCCATTTTATTCAGAATCGATAGTATGTCTTATTTGACCATAATTATGTCATAAATGACAATACGACAACGCGTGAAATTGGCTTAGTATCTATTGATAACCAATTTTAATTTGTCAACGATAATACTAGTGAGAACACTATGGCAACAGATACGCTGATCAACGACTTTGAATTACCCTTTCAGTTGTATGATGTTTTAGATACCGAGGCGCTAACGAAACATCCAAAATTTGCAGAACACAGCCGTGACACATTTGATGCGGTATTAGACACAGCAGATAAGATCGCCACCAATTTGTTTTTACCTCACAACCACTTGGCGGATAAAAATGAGCCACAGTTCGATGGCAAAAAAGTGAGCATGATAGACGATGTAAAAGTCGCTTTTGATGCCTTTCGCGAATCAGGTTTTATTGCGGGTCGTTATAGTTTCGAAGACGGCGGTATGCAGCTGCCTGAGACTGTGATGACGGCCGTGGCAGGCTATTTTATGGCAGCCAATCCATCCACCACTGCTTATCCGTTTTTGACCACGGCTGCGATTAATGTTATCTCACATTTTGCCAGTGATGAGATTAAAAATGCCTTTATGCCGCGCATGCTAACGGGTGAGTTTACGGGAACGATGGCATTAACTGAGCCACATGCAGGCTCGTCGCTGGCTGATATCAAAACCACTGCCGTCAAACAAGCGGATGGTGCGTACCGAGTCAAAGGTAGTAAGATTTATATCTCAGGGGGCGATCATGAGCTGTCTGACAACATCGTCCATTTGGTCTTGGCCAAAATCCCAGGCGGTCCGGGCGGCGTCAAAGGCATCTCTTTATTTGCGGTGCCAAAGTACCGATTAAACGATGACTTATCGATTGGCGAGCGCAATGATGTGCATTTGACAGGACTGATTCATAAGCTGGGCTATCGAGGTGCGACTTCTACCGCACTCAGCTTTGGTGATGCTGGCGAGTGTCATGGTTATCTGATCGGGGAAGCGCATTTTGGTTTGCGCTATATGTTTAAAATGATGAATGAGGCACGTATTGCCGTGGGCTTTGGCGCGGCAATGATTGGTTATCGTGGCTATCAGTATTCGCTCGATTATGCCAAAGACCGAACCCAAGGCCGAATCGCACCCAACAACAAACCTGAAGATGACGCTACTGCCATTATTCAACACGGCGACGTTAAGCGGATGCTGCTGGCACAAAAAGCCTATGCTGAGGGCGGCATCTCGTTGTGTTTATACGGCTCAAACCTGCTTGATCGTATCAACACTTGTGAAGATGCCACCCTAAAAAATGAGCTGTCAGAATTGTTAGATTTGCTAACGCCTGTCTTAAAAGCGTGGCCGTCTGAATATGGCCCTAAAGCCAATGATTTAGGTATTCAAGTCTTGGGCGGTGCTGGCTACACGCGTGAGTATCATGCCGAGCAGTTTTGGCGTGACAATCGCCTCAATCCTATCCACGAAGGTACAAATGGCGTACAGGCATTAGATTTGTCATTTCGTAAGTTATGGCAAAACAAGGGTTTGGGTATTCAGATTTTAAAACGAGAAATCACCCAAGATTTAGAAAACATTACCACACCGCAGACCGCTAAATTGGCAGGTAAGTTGACGCCTTATATGGCGCATTTACATGAAGTATTGGTACATTTAAGCAAAGTTCTACAAACAGAAAAAGCCGTGACGCTTACTGGTAACGCGCAAGCATTGATGAATATATTTGCCTCGATAGTCGTGGGTTGGATTTGGATTCGTCAGGCCAGCAAAGCAGAACAGTTGCTAGGCAAAATCAAAGAGAGTGGCTCACAAAACAGCAGTTTACAAAATGACGATAAGCAAAATTTCTATCAAGGCAAAATACAAGCCGCGAAGTACTTTATCGATTGGGAATTACCGTTAATCAACCGCGATATTGAATTACTCACCAACACCAACTCGGTTTGCACAGACATGCAAGCTGAGTGGTTCTAATGACAACTCTAAGGAAAGAAAAATGACAACGATGAATAAGCAATGGCGACTTAAAGCAAGACCTGTTGGCGAACCAAGTGCTGATACTTGGGATTATACCGAGACAGAACTACCGACAATAACCGACGGTCAGTTGTTGATTAGAATTGATTATATCTCTATCGATCCAGCGATGCGTGGTTGGTTGAATGATGCTAAATCCTACATCGAACCTGTACAGATTGGCGATGTCATGCGTGCCGGTACGGTGGGCGAGGTGATTGAAAGTAAGCATGAAAAATTTGCCGTCGGTGACTATGTGGCGGGTCACAATGGCGTACAGTCATATGCCGTTAGTGATGGTACAGGTCTGCATAAAGTCGATCCAAACTTAGCACCGCTGTCTTATTACTTGGGCGTCTTGGGTATGCCGGGCATGACAGGGTATTTTGGCTTACTAAAAACCGGTGAGCCAAAAGCGGGCGAGACTGTTGTCGTGTCTGGCGCGGCGGGTGCCGTTGGTGGTTTGGTCGGTCAAATCGCCAAAATCAAAGGCTGCCGCGTTGTCGGTATTGCTGGCGGTGCTGAGAAATGCAAATTCTTAATCGATGAACTTGGTTTTGATGCGACCATCGATTATAAAAATGAAGATGTAAAAAAAGCTCTAAAGAAAACCTGTCCAGATGGCGTCGATGTCTATTTTGACAACGTGGGCGGCGATATCTTAAATGACGTACTTACCCAGATTAATCTGCGCGCGCGTATCGTCATTTGCGGTGCGATTAGTCAATATAACAACACCACAGCAGTAAAAGGCCCATCGAACTATCTGTCGCTCTTGGTCAATCGTGCGCGTATGGAAGGCATCGTAGTGTTTGATAACATCAAAGAGTACCCAATCGCAATGAAAGAGATTGCAGAATGGATTGAGTCAGGCGATATTAAAGTCAAAGATCACATTGTTGAGGGTATTGAGACCTTCCCTGATACCTTGATGATGCTTTTTAAAGGTGAAAATTTCGGCAAACTGGTACTTAAGGTAGAGGGATAGAATATGACACTGAATACAAACGGAATTGCATCAAATGTAACAGGCAAGCGTATTTTAATCACTGGCGGTGCTTCGGGCATTGGTGCCGCCAGTGCGCTACTGCTGGCCAGTCGTGGCGCAAAGGTTGTAATTGGCGATTTGGCAGAAGAGATGGGTGCCGCTGTTGCCAAGCAAGGGCAAGATGCTGGCAACAGTATTACCTTTAAAAAAGTAGATGTCACTAGTGGCGATGAAGTGCGCGCGTTGTTTGCTTTTGCGATGGAGACACTGGGTGGTCTCGATGTGGTGATAAACAATGCAGGTGTCGACCATCAGCCTGCGCCTATGCATGAGCTGAGTGACGATGACTTTGATCGTAATATCGCTGTCAATTTAAAAGGTGTCTGGCACTGTATGCGCGCTGCCGTTACTTGTATGGCTACCAATGGCGGTGGTCATGTGATTAATGTGGCTTCTATCGCAGGTCTGCGTTCAGCGCCTTTATTATCAGCTTATAGTGCGGCTAAGCATGGGGTGATGGGTCTTACTAAGTCTGCTGCCCATGAATACGCTCGCGTAAACATTCGCTTTAATGCCGTATGTCCAAGCTTTATCGATACGCCAATGGTACGCAATACCATGGCAAATATGAACGAGCGCGCGCAGCAAGCCACCATCAAAGCCAGTCCATTGCGCCGATTAGGAGAAGTCGATGAAGTGTCTGGCGCGATTGCATGGCTGGCCAGCGACGAGAGCAGCTTTATGAATGGTCATGCCTTTACTTTGGACGGTGGCATGTTGGCTTAGCTGGCTTAATATATTTTATTAAAACAATTGATATTAAGTTTGGCGGTGCTGGGAAAAATTTCCTTGCTGTGTGCTTTGCACTCCAGAGGCTGCGAAATTTTTTCCAGCACCGCTAATTTAAAAAAGTATAAGGAGTTATCATGAAAGATTTATTTGATTTAACGGGCAAGATTGCGTTGGTGACAGGTGCCAGTCGCGGTATTGGTGAGTCTATCGCTCGTTTGCTGGCGTCAAGAGGCGCGCACGTGATCGTTTCTAGTCGCAAAATTGATGCCTGCCAAGCGGTTGCCGATAGCATTATCGCTGACGGTCATAAAGCCAGTGCTTTTGCTTGTCATGTAGGAGACATGGATCAGATTGAGGCAGTCTTTGAGCACATCAAAAGTGAGTTTGGTCAAATCGATATTTTGGTCAATAATGCAGCGGCAAACCCTTATTATGGGCATATCTTAGACACGGATTTGGCTGCTTTTGACAAGACAGTAGAAGTCAATATTCGCGGTTATTTCTTTATGTCTACTGCCGCTGGCAAGATGATGCGCGAGCAGGGCGGCGGGGTGATTTTGAATACAGCATCTGTTAACGGTTTGGTTGCGGGTGACAAGCAAGGCATTTACTCAATCACCAAGGCCGCGGTCATTAGTATGACCAAAGCCTTTGCCAAAGAGTGTGGCCCATTAAATATCCGCGTCAATGCGTTATTGCCGGGCTTAACCGATACCAAGTTTGCTTCTGCCCTCACGACCAATGACAAAGTCTTAAAGATGGCATTGCATTCAATTCCATTAGGCCGTGTCGCTGATCCAGATGAAATGGCTGGCACTGTATTGTATCTGGTGTCGGACGCTTCAAGCTATACCACAGGGGCTACTATTGTTGTCGATGGTGGCATGTTGGCTTAATCAAGCAATCAGCGATAGAGTACAAGCTGCATTTACTACCAAAAACCGCATAAGATCAATCTTTATGCGGTTTTTCTAATTTAATTTTTTGAGTAAGTAGAGAAATTTCGTAAGATATATGGCAGCGGATTAACAACTGAGTCCGTATAAAAATCGACTATGATAGTGGTAGCATAAATTTAGATAACCAAACTGATAGGTAATTGAGTAATAAAACGGAGTCAAGCATGGGTTCAGTGAAAAGCAGTACAATGGGCGCTATTTCTCAGAAAAAAACGTGGTTATTTGTACCAGCGACTCGAATCGATAGAGTAACCAAAGCTTTTGCCAGTGGCGCAGATGCGGTGATTGTGGATTTAGAAGATGCCGTTGCCCAAGCAGACAAAGCGCAAGCTCGAGAGGCGTTAAAAAACCACTATGACGATCAAAATCAAAAGCAAACGTATCAACCAATTTGGCTACGTATAAATAAAGCAGGTAGTGATGCGTTTCACAAAGACTTGGCATTATGTCAGCAGATGCCGAAGCTGGCTGGTGTGCTACTGGCCAAAGCCGAGCAAGCAGCAGATATTGAGTTTGTGCATCAGCGTACAGGTCTGCCAGTTATTGCACTAGTAGAAAACGCTATTGGTTTATATCAAATCGATAACATGGCAAAAGCCACTGGTCTGGTCGCATTCAGTTATGGCTTCTTAGACCTATGCAATGATATACACGTACAAGTAGGCACGCCTGCCGCAGACATCATTGCCAATCAAATTCGCTATCAATTGATTCTGACTTCAAAAGTACACCAGCTATCAGCGCCCATTGATACCGTTTATCCTGATTTCAATGATGAAACAGGGTTGCGCGCCCGCGTCCAGCTATGGTCACAAATGGGTATGTCAGGAATGCTATGTATTCATCCAAAGCAAGTCGCTACCGTACAACAATCCTTACAACCAACAGATCAGGAGCTTTCGTTTGCGCAGCGTGTGATCGAGGAGTATGAGCGGAGCGGGCGGGCGGTGTTTAAAATAGAGGGCGAGATGGTCGATGCGCCTGTGATTGCCCGCGCTCGACAATTATTGAAGCAGTTATTGACTCAGTAGCAGACGAGTAGATAATGCTTTATCATAAGTCACATCTACCAATAATCTATCAAAGCACATTATGATTTTTATCAGTAACAATATTAGCCTCAATGAAAGTGAAGTCGATATCAGCGCTATACGCGCACAAGGGGCAGGTGGACAAAACGTCAATAAAGTCTCCTCTGCCATTCATCTGCGCTTTGATATCACGGCCTCTAGTTTGAGCGATGCGACCAAGCAGCGTTTGCTAGACAGTAAAGACAGCCGAATCACCAAAGAAGGCGTGCTCATCATTAAAGCGCAGCAATTTCGCACGCAAGAACGTAATAAAATTGATGCATTTGAGCGTCTGCAAAGCTTTATAACAAAAGCCACTCACGTCAATAAAACCCGCAAGCCAACCAAACCGAGCAGAAATGCCAAACGCAAACGGGTGGATCAAAAGACCCAGCGCGGCAAAACCAAAGTCTTACGCGGTAAAGTGGATTATTAAAGAAGTTTTTGCAGTAGAAAATATTGAAGATTAAAAAGTCTGATAATGTGTCGCGGTTTTTTAGGTTTAGATAGGTATAGACGATAAATCATCGCCTATACCGTGATGTTAGAATTAAAGACTTGCTTAGAATGCGCCGCTCAGCCCAACGAATACGCTAGTTGTTTTGTCATCATCGCCTTGTGAGTGTGTAACGCCAGCATTAGCATTCAATAGGCCAAAGTTTCTGGATAGGCCAAGCGTCATCCCAAAATTATCATCATCAGTTTCGATCATGGGCGTGCTAAAGCTAATATCAGACAACGTATTTAAGCGTGCTGTTGCTGCTTCGCGATTATCACTTAGCTGTTTTTGGTAATGAATATCACCAAATAAATTAAGGTTTTCAATCAGGTTGCGATTGGCTTTGACCCCAAGCTTGCCATAAGTCGTCGTATATTTTTGCTCATCGAATTGCATGGCGATGCCGGACATTTCTTGTTCTTTAAGTTCATCTATTTTTACGCGGCTAGCTGTTGCACCAATATAAGGCGTGATAGCAATATTGCTTACTTGCATTGGATATCCTGCCTGCACATTGGCATAGTAACGCTTACCATCAGCATTTGATTTAAATTGTTGTCTGTTGCTGCCAAGTGTGACCGCGCGTGTAACATCAACTTCCATGTTACCAAAACCAACTGCCCCATTGAGTTGTACACCGCCAAGATTGTCTAACGTATTACTATGATAGACGCCGAAACCAACCTCTTCTAGCTCAATATTATCCAAACCAGTATCGACGCCTGAGTTTTTAAAATCTTTTTGGGTGATATTGCCATATAAGCCTGTTACCGCGTTTGCTGAGTTAGGATGAGCAAAGTCTACGCCCAGTAGTACTTGTGTATTACCGTCATCTTCAAATCCTGCAATGTCTTGATTCTCAACTTCGCCTATTGCCCATAGTGTACGGGCAGGTTTTTGCTCGCTGCTTTGGATTTGATTGATGTGCGACTGTAAGCGCTCATTGGTTGCCAGTCCGGCTGTCGTGGCAATATGTGGTAAGACTCCTATTAGGCTAGGGGCGGTGACGACAGCATTTGCATAGTCGGCAATCATTTGATGTGCACTACCGGTTGGGTGTATACCATCCGCGAAAAAGTAAGTTTCGTTAGCGTTGGGCGTTTGTAAGTCGTTTGATCCACATAATAGTGAATTGTTCGTGTTACAAGCGGGTGTAGTGACATTAGTAAAGCCATAAGCAGCAGGGTTGTCAGCGATTTGTTGTAATAAATCAAAAGTATCTAACGGTATAATATTAGCGCCCGTAGAAGTGGCACCATTATACATAAATTGATTATATAAATTAGTGATATAAGTGCTTTGCGCTTGTGCTACAGGCCCTTGTTCAATTGCCCTAGGTGTTAGACCGACATCAGGAATGTTAGGCACTAAAATATAGTTTGCACCATTATTTTTTAGAGTATTAATCGTTTCGGTTTGGCTAGCGACGGCGGACAGTATAGTGGTTTGAGCATTAGCAGGATCTGCAGAAGCCGTAAGCAAATCATTTGCGCCTGCCCATACCACATACAGTCCATTAGGGTCTACTCGATTATTAGCGATATAACTATTAACTTGGCTATTGGCAGAAGCAACTGGAAGATTAAACGCCGTGACGTCTACGCCTGCTCTTGCACCGCCGATAGCGTAGTTATTACCCGTTTGGCTACCGTCATAGGTATTGGCGACAGCAGTAGTGCCAAGCTGTTCAGCGAACGACGTCGCCCATGTATTGTCAGGATTGGTAGTAAACTGACCTGACTCTTCAAGTCCAAACGTACCTTGAGTGAGTGGGCTAAAATATCCACCATCTGTTAAACTGTCGCCAAAAAAGGTGACACTACTATAAGCGTTTGCTTGAGCAATACCGGCAATAGATAGGCTAATAGCAAGCATGCTTTTGGTAAAGGTTTTGAGAGTAGTATGGCTGACCATGCAGCGAGCGGTATTACGAGGCATAGCGACTTCCTTGTCGTGAATGTAATAGTTTGTCAATCGAGTGTAACTACTTTTTAGAAGGCTAGCAATCATTTTGATTATAGTTTTCTAAATGTATGGCGTTCAATTAGCCAAGCCTTCTACTTAACTCAGGAAAGTGCCTTATCATAAATAGCATTAGTAGCAAAGCCACAGCAGCAATAGCTGCCCCAACATACCCCACGCTCGACAGAGAAATGTGCGTCACCGCATAACCGCCGAACAAAGCACCAGCCCCAATTCCTAAATTAATAATGCCTGAGAACATCGACATCAGCATGTCTTGGGCGCTGACATCTACCATGAGCACCTTGGCTTGCATGGAGATAATCAGCAACATCAGTGCCGCACCCCAAAGCAGCGCAATCACACTGAGCGCCCATACAGACGTCACGGCAAACAACAACACGAGCATGGACGCCAGCATCAGTATCGTCGATATCAGCATCAACCTAGTATTGAATCTGTCACCCCAGCGACTAAATATCACACTGCCCGCAATGCCTGCCACACCGAATAATAACAGGATAAAAGTGGCTGAGTTTTCACTGATTGAGCCAACTTGACGCATGAACGGCTCGATATAAGAGTAAGCGGTATAGTGTGCTGTAAAGACGAGCAAAATAAGCAAGTATAGACAGACCAGCATAGGGTTTTTGAGCAACTCTGGGATTTTTCTAAAAGATCCTTCAAACATGCTGGGCAGGGTGGGCAAGAGCCTCGCTTGCAGCACAAAGACAACCAAAGCAATCACGCCAATGCCGCCAAATGTTGCGCGCCAGCCAAACCATTGTCCCACCAGTCGTCCTAGTGGCACGCCCAGTACCATCGCCAATGACGTACCCGTTGCCAGCACACTAAGTGCCAGTGCTTTTTTGCCTTCAGGCGCCACACGTATGGCTATCGCCGCTGTGATTGACCAAAATATCGCATGAGACAAGGCAATCCCAACGCGGCTAATGAGCAACACGTTAAAGCTCCACGCAAATACTGACAGAGCATGGCTCACGATAAATACCGCAAACAATGCCAAAAGCAAACGCTTGCGCTCAAACCGACTGGTCAGCAGCATCAGTGGCAATGACATGGCAGCGACGATCCACGCATAAAGCGTCAACATCCAACCAGTCTCTGCCGTCGTGATAGAAAAATCTTGGGCAATGTCACTTAATAAGGCAACAGGGACAAATTCGGTGGTATTCATAATGAACGCACTAACGCCCATCAAAAATACTTGAAAATACTGAGTTCGGCGCGAGCTTGTGCTCGTCTCAAGGTTATGTGTCATAAAATCCAATACAAATCAGGTGCCAATACCATAAAGGAATTAGCCAAAAGTGAGGTCGAAATATTAGGTGATATAGGGATAGGGTGGCAAGATACCAAGCTAATGGTCACAGTTAAAGGGTTTTTTTGATAACGAGCGCTTGTATCAGTATTTATTTCTTATCATTTGATGTGCTATCATTATTGAATGCTCTATCGTGGGTTTAACAGTTTTGTCTGCCAATTATCAATTATTATTGCAATAAAATAATGGCGTACAAACCTTGCAACTTCCAGCACGATATAAAACACTTCTGGTAAAGCGCATGAGCCTGTACTCCGACATCCTCATTTGTGCCTGATTTTATTTGCCTATTTGGGCGTATTTCAACCTTTTTCGTCGGAGTTACAGGAGTATAAGGTGTTTAATATCATGAGCCACATTGCCAACCCATCCAAATATACCCGTCGTTATCATCCCCGTCACCCTCTGGCACAATACGCGGTCAATCAAATAGACACGCTGAAACTGTGTTCGCAAGATATCGTCAAAGCCATGGGTTATCCTTTAAAACATACCATACCTGCCTGTGAGCGGCTGCGACATGTGCTGTCGAACAAACATCTTGGGCTTGATGGTAGCTATATTGACAAACACTTTACGGCTGACGAATTTTTAACCAAATTGTTTATGGTGCTTGAGATACCTTATACGCCATTTTCAGAAGATATTGCCAAAATCAAATACGATTTGGCGCATGGTTCTCAGTCTTTACCAAGCTACAGCTTGCAAGCGAAAATAGCATTTGAGTTTGATGGTGCAAATTGGCTGGCGCGTAGTAGCGCCTCGCGTTTGGCTTATATACGTTTGCCGGACGACTTTGCCGAATTAGAGGAAGCAGAGCGTCATTTGATTGTGAAAGAAAGTATTTGTGAGCATTACCAGCGTTACGAAGGTGGTTTGCCTTTTGACGGAATGATTAAAGGCTACGAGCTGATGACTGAACAGAATAACAAGGTGATCAATAGCTTAAAGTACAGTTTGCCAAAATCCAGTAGCGTGTAGAAGCTTCGATATACGAATATTTAACCATTTTCCTTCATATTAATGACACGCCCTAGCAACATGCAGATTCAGATGAACCAAACCCCACTTTATCGTGGGGTTTTTGTTTTTTGGAGAAGACAAATATTTTTATAGCTATAATCAATCCTAAATAAAGTGAATACACGACATCATGACGTAGGACTGCTACAAATTTTTCTTGCGTGCTGTGCCTGCGCCGACAGAGGCTGCAAAAAATTCTTCCCAGTCCTGCTGTATCTTTTTTATACAGCCCCTATATGTCAAAAAATATGAAGAGTGATGTTAAACCTGCATAGTCTATAAAATATAGTACTTGCACTGGTGTTTCTTGCTACTCTGATTTTAGATATGGATAACCAAACGAGTATTCAGTAAGTAAGCTGACTAAATTACGATTGTTATTTATTTGAACCATAAAAAAGGGATTTTTATGACTGAGTTTGCGTACATTTATGAGGCTATTCGCACGCCGCGTGGTAAAGGAAAAAAGGATGGCTCTTTGTATCAGGCATCACCGATTTGGCTGGTTCGTACTTTATTAAAAGAGATGCAGCAGCGCCATAATTTGGATACCAGCTTGGTTGATGACGTGGTGCTTGGCTGCGTGACACCTGTTGGTGAGCAAGGCTCGGATATTGCGCGTCTCGCTGTCATTGATGCGGGCTGGGCGCAAAGTGTGGCAGGTCTGACCTTGTCTCGATTTTGTGCATCTGGCCTAGAGTCCATCAATCTGGCCGCTGCCAAAGTCATGTCAGGTATGGAGGATATGGTGGTGGCAGGTGGCGTAGAATCCATGAGCCGCGTACCGATGGGCTCTGACGGCGGTGCTTGGTATATGGATCCACGCGTCAATGAAGCCACGCACTATGTGCCGCAAGGGGTTGGCGCGGACACTATCGCGACGCTCAAAGGCTTTAGTCGTACTGATGTCGATGCCTTTGCCACGGAATCGCATCGCCGTGCCACCCACGCTTGGGAGCAGGGTTATTATGACAAATCCGTTGTCCCTGTTACGGATCTCAATGGCATGATGCTATTGGCTAAAGATGAAACCATCCTTCCCAATACCACTGTCGAAACTTTGGCTGGTCTTAACCCTTCTTTTATTAAGCTCGGAAAAATGGGCTTTGATAGCGTGATATTAGACAGATATACCACCATTGAAGCCGTCAATCACGTGCATCATGCGGGCAACTCTTCGGGCATCGTCGATGGTGCTGCTATCTGTTTGATCGGTAGTGCTGCCGCTGGTAAAAAAGCAGGGTTAAAACCACGCGCCAAAATCACAATGGCCTCAGTTATTGGCTCAGAACCTGCCATTATGCTGACAGGTCCCACGCCTGCCTGTCAAAAAGCCCTCAAAAAAGCGCGCATGCAAGCCGCTGATATCGATCTATGGGAGATCAATGAGGCCTTCGCCGCCATACCACTGAATACTGCCGATGATTTTGGACTCTCGCTCGATATCGTGAATGTCAATGGCGGAGCTATCGCCATGGGTCATCCGCTTGGGGCAACGGGTGCGATGCTGATGACAACTGTCCTTGATGAGTTAGAGCGCCGTGATCTAAAGACGGCTATGATTACGCTTTGTGTGGGTGGTGGCATGGGTATTGCGACCATCATTGAACGTGTTTAGACAGCTAAGCGTCTGTATATTGGAAGCAGGGTATTATCTAAAGGATTATTCAAGGAACGAAAAATGACTATAAATAATAATGGAATAGATAGCGCGAAAGACAGTATTGATTCAATTAACACGCTGAAAAACTTCTCTGTTCAGCGTGACGCTGATGGCATTGTCACCGTCATTATCGATCAAGCGAATCGTAAAATGAATGTCATCGGTGATGGCTTTACAGAGGCTTTATCAACGATAGCAAACAGCTTTATCAGCGATGACGCTGCCAAAGGATTAATTCTCACATCAGGTAAAGAAACGTTTGTCGTTGGTGCAGATATCGATCAACTGGCTCATATTGAAACGGCTGAGCAAGCGTTTGCATTGACCCAAGACCTCAAACGCAGTTTACGTAAGCTTGAGCAGTCAGGAAAACCTGTCGTTGCGGCCATAACGGGAACAGCGCTGGGCGGTGGTTTAGAGCTGGCGCTAGCATGTCACTATCGTATTGCTATTGACTTACCTAAAACCAAACTAGGCCTGCCTGAAGTCAAACTGGGCTTGTTGCCGGGCGGCGGTGGTACTCAGCGTTTACCACGTTTAATAGGTATTGAATCGGCATTGATGCTAATGACTCAGGGTAAAGCGGCGCATCCAGCCGCTGCGAGAGATTTGGGTCTAATAGATGCCGTTGCCACTGATAAAGCAGATATGCTAAAACAAGCCAAGGACTGGATTCATAATAATCCTCACGCACAGCAGCCGTGGGATAAAAAAGGCTTCAAAATCCCTGGTGGCGATAGTAAGCATTCGAAAGTCGTGCCCGTTTTTTCAGTTGCGCCAGCTGTGGCAAATCAAAAATCACATGGCAATCATCCAGCGATTACCCATATCATGTCTTGCGTGTTTGAAGGATGCTTAGTGGACATTGATACTGGACTTGAGATTGAGTCGCGTTACTTTGCGGCTTGCGTGCTGTCTTCTGAATCGAAAAACATGATTAACACGCTATGGACTCAGCTCAATAGCATTAAAAAAGGTCAATCTCGTCCTCAAGGGTTTGCGCAGACGCAAACCAAAAAAGTTGGTATTTTGGGTGCTGGCATGATGGGCGCGGGCATTGCTTATGTCACTGCCAAAGCGGGCATAGACGTCATTTTATTGGATACCGAAATAGCAGGAGCTGAAAAAGGCAGAGACTACTCTGCTAAAATTCTTGATAAAGCAATCAGTCGTCAGCAATCGACTGAAGAGAAAAAACAAGGGCTATTAGATCGCATCAAACCGACCATTTCCTACGATGATTTGGCAGACTGCGATCTTATTATCGAAGCGGTGTTTGAGAATCGTAAGATTAAAGCCAAGTGTACCGAACAGAGTGAAGCGGTGATTGCTAACACGGCTATCTATGCCTCTAATACCTCAACACTACCCATCACTGGACTGGCAAAAGCCAGCATGCGCCCGAACCAATTTATCGGCCTGCACTTTTTTTCGCCAGTTGATAAGATGTCATTGGTTGAGATCATCATGGGTGAGCAAACTGACGATGCAACTTTAGCCAAAGCTTTTGATTATGTGCTGCAAATTGGCAAAACGCCTATCGTGGTTAATGACAGTCGCGGGTTTTATACCTCGCGCGTATTTGGCACTTATGTCACAGAGGGCATTGCTATGTTGGGCGAGGGCGTTCATCCGCGCAGCATCGAGGTTGCTGGCATGAAAACAGGGATGCCCATGCCACCACTGGCGCTACAAGATGAAGTGTCATTGAGTTTGGCATTGCACGTCAGCGAACAGCAGCAGCTTGATCTAGCAGCTGAGGGCAAGCCTGTTGAGGTGCGTCCTTCTTATGAAATACTCAAAACGCTGGTCAATGAGTATAAGCGCGAAGGCAAAAAGAGCGGCAAAGGCTTTTATGAATATTTGGACAATGGTGACAAACATTTATGGCCTGAACTGATAACGCTATATCCACCAAATGCTGAGCAACCACCCCAGCAGGATTTGGTTGATCGGTTAATGTTTATTCAAGCCAATGAATCTGCCAAGTGTTATGGAGAAAACGTCGTACGCTCTGTCGCTGATGCCAATATTGGCTCTATCTTTGGTTGGGGCTTTGCGCCTCATCACGGCGGTACGTTACAGTTTATCAATGCCATGGGTTTGGAGGCATTTATCTTGCGCAGTCGTGCGCTTGCGGCTCAATACGGTGAACGTTTTGCACCTGCCGAGATTTTGTTAAAGATGGCAGACAAAAGCGAGGTGTTCTCGGACGATTGATCCGCTGGATAATTTGATATAGTCAATACACTATAAAAGAGTTACAGCGTTAACCTCGCTTGAAGTATTACATATACACCTGTACTCGGTTGCCTTGTACCACTTTCAAATTGGATCAACCATAACTGATTCAATAAGATGGCAGAAAATTGCGTTATTCTGAAGAAACAGTAGGGATAAACTTGGTAAATTCAGTATACTAACAGACTTTTTTCGTGACCAAAAAAATGCGCCAGTATGCTTTCATTGAAACCGATCAGCGCCTCTTTCGCATCATAACGCTGCGTATTTATTTTATTTGATACCGATTATATTTATGCCAAACCCGTTATGAAAGAACATTTATACAAGACCATTGAATACTGATATAAGGCACATCGCTATGGAACAAAGACAGAACCCTATGCAACAAACACCAGACGCTGTAGAACACAGACCTGTATTTATGCCGAGAGTCACCAGTGACAATCTGGTAAAAACGGACATGGTTCGGTTCGAGCGGCATGTAGGGTTTGCGAGTCGACAAAAGAAAAAATCCATCAATGATATGCATCAAGTCATTCGCAAAAAATATGGGTTCAGTCACGTTTTAGAGCTGTCCAGTAAGTCTGGCAACAAGTTAAGTTTTCCGCTAAGTCCATTGAGCTTAAAGCTTACGAGTGATGACGGTAGTCAGTATAGTGTCGAAAATGCCTTTCAAAGTAGTATGATTTTTGAGGACGGTGGCCCTTATACTGATTTGCTAAGTGCGCCGCCAAGACAAGCCAAAAAGGACGAGCGATTAATAACCTCGGGTGAACTGATTGGCTATAACTATTTTGGTATGGAATGGAGTGTCGAGCCATTAACCACCTTTTATGATTGGCTGTATGTGAATGCCCTAAAACAAAATACTCAGCTGCATGAAGAAGTGATGCAATATCAGGCTTTTACTGATTTGGAGTTTAATCCAAAGAAATCTATCCACTCTGCCGCTTATGCGCTCGCTATGTTTGTCGCGCTGAATAAACGCGAGTTGCTCGATAATGTTGAAGACCCAATGGTATTTTTTAATTTATATCATGAATTTAAAGTCAGTAATACCGAGAACCTTTTGGAAGCTGGCTGGGTCTGATAGCCAGCAACGATAAAACATTTGAATCACCTAAAAGCTGCGATGCAAGAGCATACGTATCGTAGCTTTTTTTGTTTGTATACGTCGTTATTTTCAATAAGGTTTAGGTACTACATGAAGAGTAGCGATAGAACGTTTGGACTTATATAAAGTGAATTAGCGACCTCTCCCATGTCAAGGTAGTTTTCTGAGTTCTATATTATTGGCAAGTTGCCTATTCCTTATATCTAACACCTAATGCTTTACAAATTGCTTTTTTCTAAATTCCCTAAAAACGTAGCAAACCCTTCACTCGCTCGCGCTTCTAAACGGCTGCTGGTAATCACACGGACACTGTTGCTCCAAGTAATATCATAGCCTTGATCTTCAAAATTTTTCACCAAATCCACGTCTTCATGACATCGTAGGGGAGCAAAGCCGCCAACAGCAAGATAGGCCTCATCCCTAAAGCTCAAATTTGCCCCATGAATATGACGATGTCCCATCATATCTTGATAATGCGCGATATAAGCTTCTCGCGTTTGTGATGTCAGATGCGCCCAGTTATCAACGTCTACTACGCCGCAAATCATATCGGTAGGCTGCTGCTTAATATGAGTAACTTGCTCCACCAGCCAATCTGGCATCACGATTGAATCTGCATCTGTACAGGCAATCCAATTTGCACCGTTTTTTATAGCATGGCGAATGCCCACATCTCGCACTCGTCCCACACAGTGATAATCACACGCTATATAATCAACACCTGCGCTTTCGACCAATGCCAGTGTATTATCGGTACAGCCATCAAGCACCACAAGCGGATACGCCGAAATGTTTGAGGGCAGTTGCTCAATGGCGGTCTGAACCGACGCTAAGCAATCGCTGATCGTCATCGCCTCATTATGAGCGGGAATAACAATACCGATTTTTATAGCAGCCATGACTTCATCTTCCTCGCATTATTTTACTGATTGTCATATCCATTATGTTAAGTTTTCTTGCATGGCGACCGACTTCGGAGAATTTTGCCAAACATCCAATAAAAAATCGGTATCTACCATTTTACTTTGATGCGTAAAAGTCCCTTGATGTTGCTTTTGCTGCTCCTTTTCATTCAATGCCTCATTACTTGTTACATCGTCGGTCAAATTAAACGCTTGATATAAGCGTTGGTGCACCGTCTCACCTGTCATCTCAAAGCCATCGATAGGGTAGCGCCAATGACAGCATAGTAATGTGCCACCTATAGCAAGGTTTTGTTCGATCCAAATGACTACCTTATCAATATCAGCGGGCGATAAATAATATAAAATTTCGCTAATAATAATCAAATCAAAGGGCGATTGATCGGGAGGCGGGCAGTTTGATAAAGAATCTGATAAAGAATCAGCGCCTAACAATGTCTCGTTTAGCGTCAATAATCCATTAGGGATGACTCCTTGTATCACCCTTACATGAGAGGATTGCGCCAAGCGTTGTTTGGCAAGTTCTACCGCATTTTTATTACCATCGATACTGACCAATGCCTGACAACGGTGGGCAAGTAATTCACTAAACACCCCATTACCACAGCCCAATTCGATGGCATTACCATATTGAGCGTGGGGCAGTACCGCCAGACACATATCACGTTTGCGTTTTTCGTACCAGCGGGTCTGATATTGCCACGGATCGGTACTGTCACTGTATAAAGCATCAAAATAGGTTTCTGAATAAGTGTTAGAGTGAGCCTTAGTATTGGCGCTGTCTGCCCACATGGCTTTGGATACCTTTAAACCATCGGTATGGGTTTTCGTTGTAGATTTAGAGAGAGGATTCATATAAATAAACTTCCCAGAGCTGGCTAATTCTAGCGATGGTTTGAGCCGACAAAATAGGCGGATTACCCGTACTTTCATCAACGGTGATTTGGCTTGCAAAGCAAGCAATGGCTTGAGTTTTGCGCTGTAGCTGTTCAGCCGTTAAGTCCAATCTAACGGCTGAGTGCCAAGGAATGCGGCTATCGGCAGGCTTGGCCCAATGCCACGCCCAAATTAATACTTGATAACAGGCGAGATTATGCTGTTTGGCAAAGGCCGCGACCACTTGCCCTGTTGCTTCATGGTCAGGATGCCCATCATGGATAAAGGGCGTCACCAAAACATCATCAGGCTGGATAATGGTGGCCAGTTTTTCATTAAACTGGTCCTGCTGGGCGAATACATCACCATCAGGTAAATCTAAAGAAATAATCGTCACCTGATGAGAGATGCCCAATACGTCTAGTGCCGCAAGGCTTTCTTGTGGACGAATGACATCAAGTGTTTGCGGTGGATAAATTTGCGAGTCTGGATGGCTTTGCGTGCCATTGGTCACGTGAACGAGTATGATAGGATTGCCATTTGCCGCCAGTTGTTGCAGCATACCGCCGCAGCCCAAAATTTCATCATCAGGATGCGGAGCAAAGACACACACGCGCTGGTTTGCTAAGAATTTTCGTGCAATATTCAATCGAGGTAAGTCTTGCAATCCTTGCCAATTTTGCCACGCGTCTTGACTGGTGCCAGCGCCCTCAATCACACGGTCGCCGACAATGGGATGATTGTGTTCAGAAGTTGCCGTGTTATCTGTTATAGCATTGGTACTGATCACTGACTCATTATCGCTAAATAATGAGTCAGAACAGGCATGATTTTCTGTCATATTGGTTGTTACAGTTGCCATATATTTTCCTGTCCATCAGTTGTTTCATGAGTTAAAGCGCTGGCCAAAGTACTTGATAGCTCACCAATTTTCTGTAAATCGAACGCGCCATGACTTTGTCGAATAAACACAGACAAATCCGCTGATAGCCTTGCGAAATGGGCGTTACTGCAAAATGGGGCTGCTCCCAATGCCAGTCCCACGGTTTCAATGACTTCGCGCGCCAGCTGCTCGACGTTTGCTCTTAATTGGCGAATGGCAAGTTCATGACTGCGATTTGGTTGACTATCGATCAAGTGAGAAACGTGATGAAAGTACTGCTGAGTAACTGCCAATGCCGTACCAATCTGCCCCACATACATGGCTTTATAATCATTCGGTTTTTGCTGATACGCCTTTATTAAATAGTCAGCTATGGAAGTCGTTGCGCCATACCAGCAAGCCGCCACACCTGCTGCGCCATGCCAAAATCCCACACGTTCTAGATACGCATTTGCCGCCCCAACATTACTGGCTACTACTTGATGGAACTGTATGGTAGCCGTATCAGTGGCTTGCATTCCCACCGCTTGCCATGCTCCATTATCAATATTGATCCCATCTTGCTTCATGTGCACAACAAGCAGTTGTGATTGACCCTCCTCATCTCGGTACGTCATGAGACCATGATCCACGATATTGGCGCCTGAACACCATGATTTTGTGCCACTGATTTTGCCTTGTTTAAAACGTATGGGGTCAGGATGACCTTCTGCTGCCCAAACTGCCCATAAACCTTGTGTCGCTTCGCTATAGCCTACTTCATATAAAATACTCAGTGCGTCTAAGTGCGACTCAAACCATTTGGCAATCGTTAGGTCAATACCTGCAATATATGCCAAAATCTGCCAACGAATCAAGGTTGGTGAGTTATCGGCGTCGCCACTGGCAGGGTGAGGTATTTTGTCGCTATAAGTCACTAATATATTCATAATGTCATGCCGTAATGTATCGGTTATGACAAACGTACTGATGGATTGATGATCAGCGGTAATGATCTCTTGTATAGCAGATTTGATATTTTGTAATAAAGAGTTTCTGGTATTTAATAATGACATACACGTCTCCTAATTATTCTTGTGGTTCAGGCATTTGAAAGACATCTAGATGCTCGTTATTCATTTGATGTCTTTTATCATCATATAGATCATCTAAAAAATCTTGCTGCCAAACGTGCAAATTGTTCTGTTGTAATCCATGCAATAATTCCTGATAACGACGCTTTCGCTCGGATAAGGGCATCTCCAAGGCGGTTTTTAAACCTTGTATGACGCTACTGGGTTGGAGTGGGTCAATCAGGACCGCCGCTTGCATCTGCTCAGCAGCCCCTGCATAGCATGACAACACCAACACACCTGGGTTATCAGGATTTTGGGCAGCGATATATTCTTTAGCGACGAGGTTCATGCCATCTTTTAGGGAGTTCACCCAACCGATATCACTTTGCCAAAATGCCGTCATCAATGCTTGATGATTTAATACCTCTTCGCTATATGTGATGGCGTTCCAGTGGTTTATAGAGCCGTTAATGTTACCAGCACGGCCTTTAATATCACTGCCTCCAATATTTCCTGTCTTAAATTCATTGGCAGAAAACTGCTGATTGATATTATTCACCGCTTGCGTGACATCATCATAAAGTCGTCGATAAATGGGTAAATCTAAGCGGCTAGGGCACGCAATTTGTAAGAATTGCAGCTGGTTTTGATACATTGGATACTGCTGCAAAAAAGCGTGATACGCCGAAAAACGCTCTAACAAACCTTTAGAATAATCAATCCTATCAACGGCAATGATTTGTTGGGTGGCAGGTTTTATGGCCTCTTTTTTCTGACTGTTTTTTGCCGATTGAAAGGATAAATCAATGACCTGATTCTGTATTCTTGCGACGTTTACGCCGATTGGATAAGCGTTGATCGTCAATCTGTGCTGGTTACACCAGTCTAAATTAAGCACTAATTGTGTAGGCACTGATTTGGGCGTATGGAAAAAGCCATGCTCTGTATACGACGCCGTTATTTGCGACTCTTTTAAATAGGGTTCTTTTAAAAAGTGGCTTTGTAAATAATGCTCGACGACGGCGAGGCAGTTGGCTTTATCTTGCTGAGTTTGCGTGCCGAGCACATCATAATGGGCAAGGTGCTCAATCAGCGTTGGGGTTTTATCAAGTGTTTGCCAATACGGTAGTGAGGCAAAAGGAATGTGCAAAAAGAAGCCAATACGATTTTTGATTCCTAACTGTCTGCAATAGTAGGCCACGCTTAAAAAATGGTAATCATGCACCCAAATGACGTCGTCAGGCTGGAGGATTTTTTTTAGCTGTCGCGCGAAAAGACGGTTAACGGCTTGATAGCCTGCGTAATCTTCTGGCGCTTGGCTGATCAAATCGGGTTGCTCATGCAATAACGGCCACAGTACATTATTGGCAAATCCGCAGTAAAAGTGCGCATACTGTTGGCTGGTGAGGGCAGTCGTTACATAGGTGATGGTGGTACTAGCCCCAAGCTCGCCAGCACTCGCTAAGGAGATTTGTTTGCTACTATCAAACTTATTGGTAGCACAGGCACAGCAATCATGAGTGTCTATAACGTCGCCATTCCAGCCCATCCAAATGACTGAATTACCCATTAAAACATCTTCTAATGCGACCGCAAGCCCACCTGCCATTGGCCCGCTATCTGGCAGCTTAACTCGATTCGATAAGACTACTAAGCGACTCATATAATAGGCCTCGTTACTTTTTTTGATGACAAAGGATTGCTGTCTACTGAGTTGACAGAGCGACTACCGTGTTTTTGGCAAAAGCTTAAAAAGCTTTGAAGTAGAACCGTTACTTCAGAAATGTCATTTACATAATAATGGGCGCAGGTTGGTTCAGTACCCACTTTAATGCCCATGCTAGTTGTTGGCGAGAAGGCGTTTTCTATTGCCCCGTCTCCCTCTTGTATTGCTATAAATCCTGCCTCGTCAGTGACATCATCACCGATAAAAATCGCACAAGACGTCTCACTGGTTTGCATTTTTTCTAGTAAACTCAAAATGGCGGCGCCTTTATTTATCCCCTTTGGCACAATTTCAAACACATATTTTCCTAGCTTTACTGTCCAATCAGCGTGACTGTCCAGAACGGTTGACACAATGCTATCAGCCACATCGGCTAGAGTAGGGTTTTGCCGATAGTGTAAGGCGACAGAATAGGGTTTGGTTTCTATAATGAAGTCACTATAAGGTGTGCAAGAGTCGATTATGGCTTGCCTAATGGTAGACAGCTCGGTGATATCAATAGTGATACCGTCATTGTCTGTCTCATCATCAAACGCTATTTCTAATCCGTGAGTCGCTGCAATGGGTAATGTCATAGGGAAGAGCATCTGCTTTGCTTCTATCAGGCTGCGTCCTGTGATGGCAGCGATTTTGACACCGTGACTTTGGATTTTTTGTAAAAGCGTTAATGTTGCATCTGGGATAACACTGTCTTTTGGATTGAGCGTAAAGTCTGCAAGCGTGCCATCTATATCTAAAAACAAATAATAGTTCTGCTGATGGGATAAGTAATCGGCAAAGTTATTTGGCCTGATATATATAGGTGATAAATTCAAGCGGGGCATCCTTGCTGAAGTCACATTTTTTCTTTTGGAATAGAGCGGCATTATGTTTTGGCCTTATTTAACCCAAGTTCGAGATGATCTATGTGCAAAAAGACAACAGGTCGTTAAGTCGTGGTTTATAGAGAAATAACCAATAATCAACCAAGCCTTATCATGAGTTTGCCATAGACCCAATCAATTTTTGATAAGAAGAGTGTTTACT
This sequence comes from Psychrobacter vallis, assembly GCF_904846715.1. Lineage (GTDB taxonomy): Bacteria > Pseudomonadota > Gammaproteobacteria > Pseudomonadales > Moraxellaceae > Psychrobacter > Psychrobacter vallis. The sequence continues at coordinate 227,873 of NZ_CAJHBU010000001.1, read as the reverse complement.
TTGGCGTAAGTTCTGTAACTTGACGAACATCTTTTAACGCGATTCTGTTATGGAATGTTCAGTTACAAAATCAAGGGCTTGCCTTATTTTTGATTGAGTCAAACAATACAAGAAGTGGCGTGAATTTGGTAAAAAATTATTGTTTTTTAAGGTAAATTTACAAGCGTAGATACTTGTAATGGCTAGTCACTGGATAAGACTGATTGAACTGGTATTTTTATAACGGTATATCCAAAAGCGTCTGAATAAGAGACAATACGCCCATAGATAGTAGACAATAGATATTCAACAAAGCTAACCCAAATAAAAAGGCCGTTTCAAATGACCGTTAATAACCCGTATAATTTTTTACCGCTGCAGCCTACAGGTAGAAACGAGACTGATAGTGCCAATACCTATGCGCCTGAAGACATGATTAAAATATACGAGCAGCAGTTTCTTATTCCAGTACCTGAAGAAAAGCTGACAGAGTTTTTGCCCGCGCTAAAAGCGTTTTACGACATTGATAATCATACCTTGGATGTCAGTGCCATTATTTTCGATGCGATAGCGGACTCTAGTATCATTTACAATCATAAAATCAAAGTAGGCGACTATCAAATACTAGGCGGATTGATAGAAGAAGCGATTGAATATGATGAAGACAATAAAGAAGAGGCAGGCGTTCAAGAAGATAAAGATGTCGAAAATGAAGAGCTTCAAGCCTATACGTTAGAATGTCAGCGTACTTTTTTCATTAACGATGTAGAGATACCGTATCATTTTAATTTATTCATTTATGGCGATGGTTATTCTACGTTGACCAAAAAAGAAACCGTGCTAGAAAAAATGTATTGGTTCGTCAGAGGAAGATTCGAAGAAAATCTATTGGATGATGCTGAGAGTAATGACAGTTTAGACTCTATTAATGAGCAGCTAGCGAGCTTAGGTATTCGAGAAATGGATCTGACGACCATCGATGAGATAGTAAGCTATGTAGAAAATAACATCATAGATGATGCCATGGTAGAGGCGCTTAACAAACTATTAGATGATGCGGAATAGTAGGGTGGTTCAGTCTGTAGGGTTGCTCTAGATAAAATAGTCTAGGACAGCCTTTTGGCTGTTGAGAGTTTGGCCCACGGCAAAAAATAAAACAGTGTTAATAAAAACGGATTAGAAAATTACATTGATATTTCTTATTATCATGATTAAACCACTGATGACCATGAGTATGAGTAGCATAATTCTAAACTGACTAATGCTCATTCCCGCCAAAAAGCGTTTGCCAATGATATTGCCAATAACCGCACCCAATCCTAACACAAGACCATAGACCCAAAGCTTGGCAGTGAGTAAGCCAAAAAAAGCGTAGCTAGCGATTTGTATAATACCCACAAAAAAAGAATTGGCCGTTTTGGTGGCGATAAGGTTTTCTTTTTCTAGTCCAGAATTCATATAAAAGGGGTTCAGTATAGGACCGAGACCACCCACCAATGTGCTCATAAAGGCAATGACAAAGCCTAACGGTATAAAGCCTACTTTGGGCATATCAAAGGTTTTACTGACTTTGCCGAACTTATATTGGAAGATGGTAGACACTAAAAATACGCCAATCAATAACTGAATCCAGCCTGCTTCCAAGCGACTAAATATCAATGCTGCCAGCCATGCCCCGACGAGAGCACTTGGCACGTAATATTTGGTCAATGACCAATCAATATCATGCCAGAATAGATACATCCGCGAGCCGTTACTAACAAAAGTGGCCAAATTGATCACAGGAGCTGCAGCTGTTGCCCCGAGCATCCAAGAAGTGACAGGTATCAGTAATATGGCACCGCCACCACCCGATATTATAGAGATAATAAAAGCAAGCATGCCAGCCACAAACAAGCCTACTAAGTGCCAAGTTGGGATGGTTTGTAATAAATCTAAAACAATGGACACTATAAAATCCTATTCCCATATAGTCGATACTAAATGAAATGAAATGAACACGCTACCTTATGATACGGTACTGAGGCAAGCTTTTTTGTTTACTGTGTTGTTGCTGACAGAGAACAAGAAAATATTATTCTAGCAGTACTGTATTTATTTTACAGTGGATTGACTATAGGAAGTTGGTAGAAACTTATAGAGTATCAGATTGAAAGCATGATGCTGATGTTAAATCTAATGTTTACAAAGGTTGTAAGAAACTCTTTCAACGCCATCTAAAATTATACGACCCTGCATATATTTCTAGGTTTTTGACCATCTCTCCTCAAAGAGTCCCTCAATTTCCTATATAATGTGAGCTGTTTCGTTATTGATAATCCATTCAATTTAGGCTTTTTTCTTAGCAAAAAATGCTTCTTATCAGGTAAAACGGTGCTTTATGTTCAACGCTTCCTCGACTCGTCTCAATAAATACATCAGCGAAAGTGGGATTTGTTCCAGGCGCGATGCTGACCGCTTTGTTGAACAAGGTAATGTATACATCAATGGCAAGCGTGCATCGGTTGGTGATCAAGTGGCTGTTGGAGATGTAGTAAAAGTCAACGGACAGCTGATTGAGCCACGCGAGCCTGATGATTTTATTTTTATTGCCTTGAATAAGCCAGTGGGCATTGTCAGCACCACGGAAAGCTCCGAGAAAAATAACATTGTCGATTTTGTGAGACATTCGGTACGTATTTTCCCGATTGGTCGTTTGGATAAAGACTCTCAAGGTCTAATCTTTTTGACCAACAATGGCGATTTGGTGAATAAAGTATTGCGTGCTGGTAATAATCACGAGAAAGAGTATTTGGTGACGGTGAATAAGCCGATAACAGATAGTTTTATTGAGGGTTTAGCGGGCGGTGTGCCTATGCTTGGCAAGATGACGAAAAAATGTCCTGTTACTAAAGTGGCGCCCAACGTATTTAACATCACGCTCGTGCAGGGTTTGAACCGTCAAATTCGACGTATGTGTGAGCACTTTGGCTACGAAGTCGTAAAGCTTGAGCGTACGCGGATTATGAATGTGAGTCTCAAAGGTACTCCCGTTGGAGACTGGCGAGACCTAACCCCAACAGAGTTGTCTGTCTTGCTTAAATCTGTAGAAGACTCTTCTTCGCAAGACAATCATTCGGGCAAGAAATCTGGCAATGCAGCACGCAAAAAACCTCGTACTGATGCCTCGTCAAAAGAGAGGTCGTCTTCAAAATCAGCGAGTTCAGCAAAGGGGCGTAATAAATACGCCAAGGATGATGCTAAAAAACCAGCAGGTTCGAAAGGTAGAAATAGACGTCCTTTTGGTGATGGCAAAAAGTCTGGGGGCAATGGCAAACCTGCTACAAATGGCAAGCGTCCTGCAAAAGGTCGAGGCTCTTCACGGTAATAAGTTTTTAAAGTGTGACTGCTTTATTTATTTCTGAAATGGCAGTAAGCTAAATAACTTTAACCTTAGTGAGATAATGTTATGTTTAAAATAAAAGTAGAACGCATTGTCAAAAAACCAATTGATGAGGTATTTGAGGCACTAAGTGATCATGCCAGTTATGGGTTATTCAAATCTGTAGGTGTGGCTAAGTTGGTGACTGAAGGTGATGAAGAGCGCAATGGAGTAGGCGCTTTACGAACGGTACAAACCGGAGCCTTTAAAGTCTGGGAGCGAATTACTGCGTTTGAGCGTCCTACGCATATGCAATATCAAATCGAAAAAGCTAACCCTATAAAAATGGAGCACTATAAGGGCATTATTGATTTAAAAGATTTAGGGGATGGAAGCACACATGTGACTTGGATATCTGAAGGCCGATTGGTTGTGCCATTGGTCGGGCGTTTGTTTGATCGTAAAATGCAGAAACAAGGTACGATAGTCTTTAATAGCATGCTCAAGTCTTTAGAAAGCCGCTAAATGAGCGGCAATGTTTAAGGCATGTCTTCAATTCAATCGATGGTAATCTAAATGGGCTAAAAATGGCTAAAAATGGCTAAATTTTGCCAAACTGCGTCAAATAGCTGGTTAATATCTCGATATTATTTACGCTATTTTCCTTGTTTGACTACAACTTATCTCATTATTGTTCTTATATTGGCACCATTTTTAAAATGAAGACACGCCCTAGTTTTATCTTGGGGTTTTTGTAATATCTTTTATAGTTTGCTCTGAGTGTTGCTTATGGAGTTTGGGCAACTCTTATTATTCTTAATCAGTCTTGTCCTTTATCAGGCTCGTTTTTGGCAGCTTCAATCTCGCTAAAACGCGCTAATTGCTCTGGTGTGGCTTTTTGTTGATACTTCTCTTTCCACTCAGCATAAGGCATACCATAAACAAGCTCGCGCGCATCTTCGTACTCGATTTCAATACCACGTTCCTCACCAGCAGCTTTATACCATTTGGATAAACAGTTACGACAAAAATCAGCAAGGTTCATTAGGTCAATATTTTGTACATCTTTACGCTCGTCTAAATGAGCCAATAAGCGACGAAATGCCGCGGCTTCTAATTCGATGTTTGATTCTAATTTTGCCATAAGATTTTTCCTAATCATTAATGTGTGTTTGTTACTATATTTGGCACTTTAAGAGTGCTGATAACCTGTATTAATCTATATTAAAAAAATCGTACAAGCAAACTTGGTAAACTTATCATAGTAGGGGTTCACTAATTTAAGACCTCTTCATCATAATATTAAACCACTTTTCATCTCCAAACCCCAAAAATTCGACAAAAAAAACCTCACTTCTTATATTAAGAAGTGAGGTTTTTAGTGCTTTTTCAATCCATATTTGGAGCGGGAAAAGAGATTCGAACTCTCGACCCCAACCTTGGCAAGGTTATGCTCTACCACTGAGCTATTCCCGCTGAATCATCATTTAAGTAACATCAGATGATGAAGGCGTATTATACGCAGTTTTTTTGGTGTGTCAACACTCATGATGAAAAAAAATAAAGTTAATAAAATAGGCATGTCTTCTAGCCATGAATTTATGTTATAACGGTTTATTATGATATGTATTCCAAAATATTTGTATTACATGAATAAGCAGGGATGCACTTTATAATTTAACCTTAATCACATTCACAATTTTCAATACTTACAAAGATAAGTTACAAGGATAAAAAATGAGTCAACAATATACCATCGCCGATTACTTGTTTGATCGTGTCGCAGAAGCAGGTGCCTCTGAGATATTTGGCGTGCCTGGCGATTTTAATTTGTCTTTTTTAGATAATATTATTGCCTCTGACAAATTACGCTGGGTGGGTAACACCAATGAGTTAAATGCAGGATACGCAGCAGACGGTTATGCGCGCGAGCGCGGGTTCGCAGCGATGGTGACGACTTTTGGGGTAGGTGAGCTATCAGCAATCAATGCGACGGCAGGCTCTTTTGCTGAGTATGCGCCAGTATTGCATATCGTAGGCGCACCCAGTACCGCATTACAAGATGCCAAACGTCGAATCCATCATTCATTGGGTGATGGCGTATTCAATCATTTTATCAAAATGGTCGAGCCAGTGACTGTTGCCCGTGCACAAATCACACCGGAAAATGCCGCATCAGAAATTGATAGAGTCATTCGCTTGATTCTCAAAAAACACCGCCCTGGTTACTTGATGTTATCACCTGATGTGGCACGCCAGCCCATTTATCCGCCGTCTACCAAACTGATTGATAGTGAAGAAAATATCACCAGCCAAGCCGCTTTGGCTGATTTCAAACAGGCGCTGATCGAATTTTTGCCAAACAAAACCACGACCTTGATGGCAGACTTAATGGTGCATCGTTTGGGGCTACAAAATCAGCTCAAATTACTCATTGCTGATACTGAAATTCCTTATACAACGCTGTCATGGGGCAAAACGTTACTCGATGAAAACAGTGAGCGCTGGGCAGGAACTTATGCTGGTGTGGCGTCACGTCCAATCGTCAAAGACGCGGTAGAAAATTGCGAATGCTTGATAAAAATCGGCGTGCAATATACCGATACCACCACCGCAGGTTTTAGCCAAGATATCGATGACGATGTCGTGGTTGATTTGCATTACGAGCGTGCGTCTATCAGTGGGCAGAACTTTGCACCCATTTCCCTAAAAGATGCCTTGCAGACCTTACATGAAGTGCTGACCTCAGGTATCAAAATCTTACCTAAACAATTCTGTAAAGAAGTGAAGCCGCACGAGCAAAATGGCAAAGATGATGAAGCGATCAGACAGGATGACCTTTGGCATATTATTGCGGATCGTCTAGATCATAATAATCTGGTGTTTGCTGAGCAAGGGACGGCCTATTTTGGTATCAGTGATGTTCGTCTGCCAGAAGGCGTGACCTGCTATGGACAGCCGATGTGGGGTTCAATCGGCTATACTTTGCCTGCCAGTTTGGGTGCGGCCATTGCGTCGCCGCACAAGCGGAGTGTGCTCCTGATTGGCGATGGCTCAGCTTTATTGACCATTCAAGAATTGGCGGTGATGTTCCAAGAGCGCATCAACCCTGTGATTGTCCTTGTTAATAATGATGGATACACCGTTGAGCGCGCGATTCATGGTGAAAACCAACGCTACAATGATATCCCCAAATGTGATTGGCAGTCGATGCCAAAAGCATTTGGTGGCAACGATGACAATACGTTGCTACTCAAGGTTGAAACTGCTGGCGAGTTAAAAGCTGCCTTGCTAAAAGCCGCTGCGACAAAAGATAAAATGGTGCTCATAGAAGTGATAGCAGACAAACAAGATATTCCGCCATTACTGGCCGATATCGCTGCTGCACTAAAGCCAAAAGCGGATTAAGAATATAATAGGTTTGCATCACCGCAAGAAAAACCCCATCCAGTTTCATGACTGCATGGGGTTTTTTTGAACAATTTTGAAAAGGGGCGTAACTAAACAGATATGCCTCTTATGTCAGTTTGCATACTCTAGTATTATGGTGAGTTGGACGAAGTTTAGCCGCTAGCACTTAAAAGGAGATAATCCACCATGATTTGGCTAAAAATGCTTATTGGTGCTTTGATGGTATTGGCCATTCAATTATTGGCGCAAACTCGATTTTTTTATCTGGCAGCGCTTGCACCACTTTTCCCCACTTTTGCTTTAATCAGTCATTTCATTGTCGGTACTGAGCGTAGCCATGCTGACTTAAAAGTTGCCTTGATATTTAGCATATTGGGTGTCATACCACATCTTGTTTATACACTTGTGGTCTTTGTTGGTATCAGCTATGTCAGTTTATACAAAGCATTGATGCTAGGGGTAATTGCTTGGATCATAGCCGCCGCTATTTTGGTAATGACATGGCAATATATTCAGGCTTAACTTGGCTGTGTAAATCTAATGATAGAATAAATAAGTCTTTCTAAAATACTGTTTTTTAAAGCAGATTATTTACAGTTAATTTCTGCAAATTTGGTGGCAAGTGTTATTCTTAAGGTCGGTTTTAAAATAATAATAAGACTTTTGATAGTAGGCGAGAAACTAACCAATAAACAATACTGTCACTTTGGCGCAATTTGCTTGTATTTTCGTATTTTGACGGTCATATCTCGACTAACATGCCCTAATATAAAACAAAAATGCTTGCAATCATTTTACTCATTATAATTGATAAAAATAGGGCTTAAAAAAGATGGATACCTTAAATATCCTGTATCTGGTAGGGGCATTGTTGATTTTTGCCAGTATCATGGCAAGTACATTATCAGCGCGACTGGGCGTACCATTATTACTATTGTTTTTGATGGTGGGGATGTTGGCAGGCGAACAGGGTATCTTGGGTATTGAGTTTTCCCAATATGCGCTTGCCAATTTTGTCGGTCAAGCAGCCTTAGCTTGTATCTTGTTAGACGGTGGTTTGCGTACGTCTTTTAAGTCGTTTCGAGTCGGTTTGAAACCAGCAATAACTCTAGCAACTTGGGGTGTATTGGTCACGGTAATGGTGCTTGGCGTGTTCGTTACTTGGTTGCTCGATGTCGATTGGCGTTTTGGTTTGTTGATGGCGGCCATTGTAGGTTCGACTGACGCAGCTGCGGTATTTTCGCTATTGCGCAATGGTGGCGTCAAGCTCAATGACCGCGTCCAAGCCACACTCGAATTAGAATCGGGTGGCAACGATCCATTGGCTATTTTATTGGTTACGGGACTGATTGCGTTAAATGTTGATCCCGCAGGTCAGACAGCGCTTGGTTTTTTAATTTTGCTGTTGCAGCAGCTGGGTGTTGGTCTAGGGATGGGCGTGCTTTTCGGCTATCTGCTGGCGCGATTATTGCCCAAATTGCATTTGGCAGAGGGTATGTATGCTATTTTGATACTGTCTGCTGGCTTGGCGGTTTTTGCGGCCACCAACTTGCTGGGCGGCAGTGGCTTTTTGGCCGTTTATCTCACGGGTGTGCTGATTGGCAATCATAAGGTGCGCTCTACTGAGCATGTTATGCGCGTGATGGATAGCTTTGCGTGGTTATCACAAGCGGTGCTCTTTGTGGTACTTGGACTATTGGTCACGCCATCGAACGTCATCAATGTTTGGCATTATTCTGTAGCGATTGCTGCCTTTATGATTTTGGTCGCCCGTCCTATCGCCGTCTATACCAGTGTCAAGCCATTTAAGTTTAAAGATAGAGAGATTGGGTTTATTTCTTGGGTTGGCTTACGCGGGGCCGTGCCGATTACCCTTGCCATGTTGCCAGTAATGGCAGGGATAGATAACGCCTTTATGCTGTTCGATATCGCTTTTGGTGTGGTGGTCTTGTCGTTAATTTTGCAAGGAACGACCATTCCGTTTATGGCCAATCTATTTAAAGTACGCATTCCTAATAACAAAGACCCAAAAGAAGAAAACGAAGTTTGGGTGTCGGACAAGGCGAGTATTACCTTGTATGAGTTTGAAGTTCAATCAGGCGCGTTTGCTATTGGCCGCCATCCAATGGACATCTCTCGGCGCATCAGCCCTGACGAAATCAGTGTTTTTGCGTTGGTACGTGCTCAACAGATCGTGGTGGTTGATGAAGATACCAAGCTAAAATATGGCGATAGCGTCTGGTACGCCATGCGCGGCAACCATGCTAGTAAAATCGCCAAGATCTTTAATGACACGACGCTCGACCGTAAAGTTATCGATGACTTTTATGGTGATTGGCTGCTGTCACCGAGTGTGAAGCTTGGTGATTTGCCGTTTTTTACTGGAATTATGGAATCCGACTCGCTTGTAGACGATTTGAAATCGAAAGGCGAGGACGGCTCAAAAAGTATGTGGGAACAAACGGTCGCTGAGTATGTGGTGGGTAGCTTAGATACGGCTCCAGTCTCAGGCGATACGGTTGAGATCAATGATGAGTGGTCATTGATTATTAAAGAGGTAGATGAGCAAGGCAAGTTAAGAACCATTGGCCTAAAACATCAAGACGTACCAGTAGCGGTATGATGTAAATATAGTCGATCCTAAATGAAAGAAGTACAAAAAAACCCTTTATAGACATACAATTCTATAAAGGGTTTCTGATTTAACGATCATTATAAAGGTAAGTTATTACCACATTAAATCATCTGGAATCACATAAGCAGCGTAAGGATCGTCTTCTGCTAACGCCTCTTCTGAGGTATCGTTAGACACGACCATAAATCCTTCCATTTTTGTATCGATACGATCTGCCAACGGGCGAGGGAGCAGCGCATAGCCTGCTTCCAATCGCGCAATCACCACATGACCGACGACGATTTGGTCATAGAGCTTTTGAGTGATAGCGATTTTTTTAACCTTAGAATCATCTACAAACTGATAGGTGACCTCACCACTGGTGTCCGTGATCTGATGCTGCTTAATCATTTGCACAATATTGGCTTTGAGCATCTTCTCTTCTAAAACACGTTGTTTTTCTTGATTGAGCTTTTGATCTTTTTCTAGCTTTTTTGCTTGCGCTTCTGCCAATGCTTTTTTGGCTTCCATGCTTTCTGAATCGCCAGTGCGCTTGGCATGCTGAGCTTGCTTGCTGATTTTATTGGCTTTTTTGCTATCCACCAATCCTGCCTTTAATAACTGAGCCTGTAGGGCATTCTTTGCCATAATTCTCTCACCTAAATAACGATACTTTTATTGTGAATGCTAAATCGTAAATGCTAAAAAAGACATTGTAGCAAACTATGCTGAGTGATTGTGATAGCGATACTAACGGTAAAGCAGAATAATGCGTTGTCACTGGAAGAAGCGACTTAAATTGGTTATTATCGAGTCAATAGATACGTTTTTTTTGTCGTATTTAGGACATGCTTCGGGCTAAGAGATAGCTTGGTCAGACATCGGTAGCGACTTTAAAGTATTTCAACTACAGGATTCACCAACTAAATTTAAGGATGAATTATGACACCATCACAGCACATTTTGGCCTGTATTGACGGCTCAGCAGTGACTGAATCGGTTTGTGATTATGCAGCATGGTATGCTAGCAAACTGAATTTACCAGTTGGATTGTTGCATGTTAGTGACGTTCCTGCTTCGATCAGACGTGATTTATCGGGTGCAATAGGCATCAATAGCCGTGAGTTTTTGTTAGAAGAATTGACCCAGCTGGACGAACAAAGAGCAAAGGTTGTAAACAGTTATAGCAACGCCTTAGTACAAGATGCAAAAAGTTATATTCGAGAAAACTTTGAGCAGGTTGAAATCCATATTTATCAACGTCACGGTAAATTGCTACCAGCCATTAATCACTTTAAAGCAGAAAACCGTGCCATCGTTATGGGACGGCGCGGTGAGGATCATAAAGACAGTCGTATTAATATTGGTAGTCAAATCGAAACGGTGGCGCGTGCCTCAGAGGTTCCGGTGTTAATTTGCTCAGAGACCTTTAAAGAGCCGCGCTCATATATGATAGCTTTTGATGGCAGCAAAACGGCTATTAAGGCGGCATGGATGGTAGCGAGAAGCCCTGTATTAAAAGGCATGCAAGGCCATATCGTCATGATAGGTAACCATAATGATACCGCCAAACAAAGCTTAAGTGCAGCCGCTGCACAATTAGAGGCCGCTGGTTTTATGGTAGACGCGCATCACTTATCGGCTGCCGATGCCGTTGATGGGTTGCTAGAATTTCAAGTAGATAATCGCATTGATATGATGGTGGTGGGTGCTTATGGTCACTCTAAGTTGCAGCAATTGTTTTTGGGCAGTACCACGACGGAAATCATCGCCAGCACGTTATCACCTGTGATTTTGGTGCGCTGACGCCTTGGTTTATAAACTTTCAAAATGTGGAATACAGTCAAACCATAGCGTTATAAGATGAATACCTAAACCGACTGCCGAATCAAACGATCATAACCAGTGTTGGACAATATTTATGCTTATTAATGCAGACTTCTCTCGCCGCGCAGCCCTCACGCCTGAGCAACATCAATGGGTCAAGTCACCGCAACAAGGAGTGGAGCGCCTGATGTTTGATCGCGTTGGCGCAGAAAAAGCGCGCGCCACCAGCCTTGTGCGCTATGCACCTCAGTCTTATTTCCCTCATCACTTGTACCCTGAAGGCGAAGAGATTTTGGTATTGTCAGGGACGTTTTCTGCAGATGATCAGCATTATCCCGTAGGCTGGTATCTGCGCAATCCGCCAACATCTGGTCATCAACCTTATAGCGATGAGGGCGCGGTCATTTTTGTTAAGCTAAGGCAGATGGTGGCCACTGAGTCTCGTCATGTGGCCATCGATACCCGAGATAACACCAACTGGCAACGCCAAAACCACCGCGATGTCTGTCCGCCGTTTGCCGATGGTACTGAACAGGTGAGCTTACAACGTCTATCGGCAGGTGAGGCACTATTTACGGATGAAACCATCACAGGTGGCGCAGAAATTCTGGTGTTAGAAGGCGAGCTGATAGACGATAAGCAGGTTTATAAGCGAGATGGGTGGATACGTCTGCCCGTAGGCGATTCTCCACCGATAAAGTCAGGATTAGAAGGCGCAACGATATATCTCAAAACGGGTCATTTAACACAACCAATCGGTGTATGAAAATGAATGTGCCATTTTATTGCAGTCATATATGGTTTTAAATGGTTTCTAAGACTGTCAAAATCATAAATGCACGTCGCGTATAGTCCGTTCAATATAAAAAAGATACGATAAATATGGTGCTCTGCTGGTATAAACTTTCCTCGCTTGCTGTGCGCTTTGCACTCCAGAGGCATCGAAAAATTCATCCCAGCATCGCTGTATTCTTTTTAAAGTGAATCGACCCTATTAGTCGACGCTTTCTGCATCGTTGCGCTTCTCGATTTTATGCTGATCTTCGGTGTTGTCGACTTTCCAATAACTCGATATGTATAAATGCGTTTTTGGGATTGGACGATCTACTTTAAAGTATTGACGTAAGGCCCGCATACTATGGAATTCACAAGCGGCCCAAACCGCAGGTTGTCCTGTCAGCCAAGTCAGGGTTTTAGTGTGCGCAAGTAATGGGCTGCTGTCAGCATTTGGCGTGGCATTAATGACCCAATGGATTTCAACGTTTTCTGGCTTTTGGAGGGTTTGACGATCTGCCTCAGTCGTGATTTCAATAACTGCATAACCGCGTGCGTCATTAGGCAGCTGGGCAAGGTTGACGGTAATCGCTGGCAGGGCAGTCATATCGCCAATCAATAAGAACCAATCTTCATCGTTGTTGATGAGCTTTTTTGGTCCAGGGCCGCCCACTAAAATTTGATCGCCCATTTGGGCGTTGCGCGCCCATGTTGAGGCAGGGCCTTCAGCATCATGCAAAGCGAAATCAACGTCTATTTCATTATCACGTTGGACGCTGATCGTATACGTGCGCATTAGTGGTCGAGCTTCTTCGCCCTGAGGAAATATGAGTTTGATATAAGCACTTTCTTGATCGATTGGAAAGTCTAGTAAATCATCACCACCAAGCGTGACACGGCACATATTTGGCGTGATATATTTGGTCTGAATGACTTCAAGTAATCTTGGATTGGGTTTTGCCATATTGTGATTTCCTTTTTTATAGTTTTACAAATGAGTTTAAGAACTGAGTAATATTAACATTAATGATTATCTTTATCATTTAAAAAATATATTGAGAAGATTTTAAAAAGAATAAAAAATACGGAACAATGAGGTTTTTATAATGAGACAGCGCAGAGAAGTGACAAAATTAATATCATTTAAAACCATATAATTAGATCAAAAGTATTTGATATCATAAAAATCACTAGTGATTGAGAGTGGTGTTCAAATAGGTTTTCTCGTATGATGCAATCGCTATTATAGGCAGCTTGTTGGCCTAAGAGTTATTCAAGGCATGTTGCTTTTATTTTAAATAGATACCAATCCCAAGAAATACGGTTCATCGCGTTAAACTCGTTTCGCCTACCATGCGTAGTACTTATACTCGTTTTCTTTGCTACTCTGATTTTCGAGATTGGTGTGGCTATAAAGGTCAAATTTATGAACAGGCAAGCACGTCAATACACTGACAATCAACGCTATTTTACGGTATGGCGTTGGCATTTTTATGCTGGAATGTTTGTCACACCTTTTTTGATTGTTTTAGCGTGTACCGCGCTTGGCATGTTGTTTATGTCCAACACCGCAGGCCGAGATCATGATCGCTTAACCATTGTGGTTCCAGAATCGACTGTACCAGCGCCTATTTCTACCCAAGCCAAAAGTGCGCTTACTACTTTACCTGACAGTACGCTTGTCAAATATATCGCGCCTCGTGATACAGACACAGTGACTTTGTTTCAGGTCAAATCCGCAGATCAGGACACGATGGTGGCGGTGAATCCTTATACGGCTGCTGTCGTTGACAGTACACCGACTAATGATAATTTATATTACACTTTTGATAGTATTCACAGTGACTTGCTGCTCGGCAAAGTTGGGGATTATCTCCTAGAAACCGCCGCATCATTGACGATATTAATGATTCTAACAGGTTGGTATTTATGGTGGCAAAAACGCAAGTCACTCAAAGGCATGTTGATTCCCGATGACCATACCAATGGTCAGACAAAACGCTCATTATTTCGTACCATTCATGCGACTCTAGGCAGTTGGATCTCTGTGTTGCTGCTGTTTTTTTGTATTTCGGGTATGGCATGGGCGGGCGTGTGGGGCGAGAGAGTGGTGCAAGCGTGGAGTCAGTTTCCGGCGGGCAAGTGGGGCGTTGCACCTATGCCTGTGTCTATTGACCACAGCCAACATCACGCTGGTATGGATATGACTGACGCCGCGCCACACGTTCATGGAGCAACACCAGCGATTGCATCAACACATGGCGATGCACTAAATACGGGTAAGGCCAAAGAAGTGCCTTGGGTGCTTGAATTGACACCGATGCCAGTATCAGGGACGACCATGGGTGAGCAGGGTATTGCGCCAAATATCCCTATTATGATTGATACGGTAGACCGATATGCTCGTGAAATTGGTTTTATCGGTCGTTATCAATTGAATTTACCACAAGGCAGTACGGGTGTTTGGACAGTCAGTCAAGACTCCATGAGCTATGATATGAGTAGCCCAACGGCTGATCGCACGGTGCACATCGATCGCTATTCAGGCAACGTGTTAGCTGATATTCGCTTTGATGATTACAATGCTTTTGGTAAGTTCATGGCAGCAGGCGCTGCGATTCATATGGGCACACTTGGGTGGTGGAGTGTGCTAGCCAATGTCTTGTTTTGTCTGTCTGTCATTGCCATTTGTGTGAGTGGTTATGTCATGTGGTGGCAACGTCGCCCTCGTGGTATTAATGAAAGACGCGGCTTAAATCCACCAGCACGTGGTCAGCGATTGTCTATATGGTGGCCGTTTGCTCTTGTTTTATTGGCAGTCGCTGTCATTTTCCCAACCGCCATCATCGCTATTGTCGTCATCGGGTTATTGGATTTTGTGTTGATATCTCGGATTGGGTTTTTGCAAAAGCTGTTAAAATAGAAGAGTGCATTGAATCAGTATTTTGTTTTTGAATGTAAGAAGGGGCATCTGTCTAACAGATGCCCCTTTTTTGCTATCATCATTGCATTATTTTTGGCACTGTTATTACTTTAGCATCGAGATTGCATCGGCACTGGCACGCTGTCGTTCTTCAGCGTTTAACTCGATGAGCTTGCCTTCTTTCATGAGTAACAATCGATCAGCATGCTCAAAGTAGCTGTCATCATGACTAATGATGAATAAGGTTTTGCCTAGGGCTTTGAGCTCGGGAATCAGTGTTTGATAGAATACTCTACGAAAAGCAGGATCTTGGTCAGCTGCCCATTCATCCAGTAACAGTATGTCTTTATGTTCCGCTACGGAAATCAGCATGGCCAATCGTTTACGTTGTCCTTGCGATAACTTGTCGGTAGACAAACGATGGTCGGTCACACTGACTTTGTCTTGTAGGTTTAACTTGTGCAACCACGTGTTCACCAGCGTCATATCAGGATCATTACCATGATTGCCGATGAGCTGTTTAAACAAATGCTGATCGCTAAAAATGGCAGAAAACAACTGTCGATAATCGGCATTGTTCTGTGAGTCAATCAGTTGTTTGTCTATGTGTACAGAACCCGTGGTAGGCGTAAAAAGCCCCGTCATGATTTTTGCAAGGGTGGATTTGCCGCTACCATTTGCACCGATCAAAAACACCACATCGCCACGTCTTAAGGTCAGATTGACGTCTTTTAATATATGGTTGGCATGAGTTGTATTTTTTGTCCCTGAAACAGGTGTATCAGAGTGATTGTTTTCGTAACGGTAGTGAATATCGGTCAAAGAAATAGATTGCCAGTTTTTTACCGCAACATCCGTGGCAAACTCTGCTTGATAATCCGCTAGTGCTAAAGATTGGATTTTATCTAGTGCCACTTGCGCTGTTTGTAGGGTTGGGTAAGCACCTACGGCATGCAGCAGCGGTGATTGCACGAACAAAATCGTTAAGGAAAAAGTAGTGGCGACCGCAATAGGTATATCAAGATAATTGGACACCGCAAACACCACGCCAATCGCTGCAAACATCATGATGTTTGACCAATTCACTGCTGATAAATGAAACGTATCAGACTTGACCACAGTATTTTCGTACGATTTAGCATGGGTCAAAAAATCGGTTTTGTATAACTTTTCAGCGCGGTGCTGATTAAGTGCTAGTTCCTTGCGGCCTTCTATGATGGACTCATAGTCTTGATACAAAAGATCGTTAATGTCTCGCAGTTCTGTCAAATGCGCATAAACATGCTTGACTAAAATGGTACTGATCCAAATCGTCATAGCAATCCAAAACATGACAATCAAGAGCAATGGTAGCGATAGCCAACCCAGATAAAGGGCGACACCCACCGATAAGATAACACCTTGTACCAGCTCTGGCATACGCACAAAAGCCACTGTGATGGACTGGATGTCTGAGGACAGGCTGGCGAGTAACCGTGCACTACCCAAATGGTCTATCTGCGGCACGCTGGTATCGATGATTTGTTTGACCAGTTTGGTTCTCAGCTCATAGACAAACTTGTGCCCCAAACGTGTCAATGCATACTGTGATATAAAAGTCGTGACCAGTAGCATCACCACCAAGGCGGCAAAGTAGCCCAAACTTACCCATGATAAAGTGTTGAAAACAGGTTGGCTAATAAAGGTGTGGTTGATATAAGCGATGATGCCCACACTAACCGCGGCATTCACCAAATTAAGTAAGATGACTTTAAGAAAAGGCAGACGATAGTGTGCCCAAATCATATGATATAAAGAAGCTGTAGCGCGAGAGGACATAGTGACTCAGTAATAGAATGAATTTTACGTATTTTTTATGGCATAAAAGGGAGTAGGTCGCGCCTAATCCCTTTTATTAAAATCGTATAAGTATGGTTCAACCGTACGTCTTAAAAGCTGTACGTCTCAAGAGCTGTGGGTTTTAAAAACCATGCGTCTTAAAAGTCGAAAGTCGCTGACACTTTTAAGGCAGTGGGTTCACCTGAATTTAAATAACCAGCATCTGCATAACCGCCCACTGATTGCCAGTAATCTTCACCAGTGACATTAGTCACCATGCCTTTCAATGTGACATCTTGTCCTGCTAGCATAGTTTTGTAGCGAGCACCAAGGTCTAACGTGGTATAACCATCAACCTTTAAGGTGTTGGCATTATCCGCATAACGAGCGCCTGTATGTATAACGTCGCCTGTTAATGTTAGTCCTTCGACTGCTGCTAAATCATACTCTAGGTTGACGTTGCTTTGTAGTGTAGGTAAGCCAATGACTCGATTGCCGTCTAACAAGGTATTACCGGTGTCTTTTTGTTTGGCGCTTAGATAACTGACACCCGCGATTAGGCGCATGTTTTCGCTTGGGCTACCAAAGACTGATAATTCAGCGCCTTGATGACGATTTTTACCATCTGCCGCAAAGGTATTGGTGTCATCAATATAAGCACGTGCTGAATCAATACGGAATACAGCTAGGCTACTGCCAATCGTCCCATTGTCGTACTTCACGCCTACTTCCGTTTGCTCACTGACATAAGGGGCTAAGTCTTGTCCTGCATTGGTGACTGGATTACCGCCATTCTCTAGAGGTGCTCTTGATCCTGAAGTTAGGCTTTCGATATAGTTGCCATAAATAGACCAGTCCATACTTGGTTGATAGACGATTCCAACACTTGGTGTCCATTTGCTTTCATCATAATTAGCGGTTTGCGCCTGAGTATTAGGGTCATAGCTGGCTGTTTCTATATTCTGATGACGCACACCCAAGGTGGTTTTTAGTTTGTCATCAAACAAAGAAAAGGTATCCGCTAAGGCAAAGCTTTGTAGTTGCTTTTTATTAGTTAATGTCGGGTTGTCTGAGTCACCGGCAAAAGTTGCGGTATTCGACCAGCTGTTATCGCGATAGTCAGTGGGGTCATATAAATTAGTCGCAAGCTGGTTATTAAAGTCAAAAGCATAAGCGCCTTTTTCTTCTTGATCATAAAGGTCCGCTGCTATTACCCAATCATGATCCACTACACCCGTTTGCCATTGACCACGCAGACCGAGCTCGGCACTCTGTACTTTATCTTCTCGGATATTATCAAATCGATAAACAGATCCAGTGCCATTGGTATTAGATACCGTAAGATTCGCTAAAGAGTTGTCTTCGTCGCTAATTCTAGCTCCATAAGCACCATAAGCGGTGATATTATCATTTAAGTCATATTCGCCTCTAATCGTACCAAACACATCTTCTTCGTTTGAATACGTCCAAGGCTGCGCCCAGTTTTTTGATCCTTTCGGAGCATTGGGCACTCCAGCAACACCTGCAAGCGTGACACTAGGACGAGTTTCTTTCAGCTTATTATCCTGCCAACCCAAATCTGCTGATAGTCGATACTGATCGCCTCTATAGTCCAGACCAAAAGCCGCTAGACCCAAGGTTGAGGATTCGTCATCGATTGCGCTGTCGCCATCTTGATAAGCGGCATTGAAGCGCACACCAAAAGCATCCTCTGCACCGAACCGATCACTAACATCTACCGCCACTTTGCCTTGATCGCCTTGACCATAACCGAGAGTCACCTCACGCAATGGCTCATTACCAGCGCGTTTTGGTAGCAGATTAATCGTACCGCCAGCGTTACCACCGCTGGGTGCCGCACCATTTAGCATGGCAGAGGCGCCGCGCTGCACTTCCACACGCTCGAACAGTTCAGTCGCGATATACTGTCTCGGTAATATACCGTATAGACCATTGAACATGGTGTCATCGGAGGTCGTGATAAAGCCGCGCATAAAATAGGCTTCTTGAAAGTTACCATAACCTCTAGCGACACGCACAGTGGGATCTTTTTTGAGCAGATCGCCCACGCTTTGTGCTTGCTGGTTGGTGATGTATTCATTGGTGTATGAGACGGTAGAGAAGGGCGTATCCATAATATCTTGATTGCCCAAGAGCCCAACACGGCTTCCTGTTGCGACTTGCTCGCCTGCGTAGGCACTCGGTAAGCCATCTGCTGACGCATCTGCACTACTGGTCACCACAATAGTATCCAGCACAACACTAGGCTCAGCTGACTGGCTATCGGTATAGATATCTGTTTGTGCCCATGCCGCTTGGCTTGCCCCAAGTATCACTACCGAGGTGGATAAGTAGGATGAGCACAAGGATTTGAATGAGCGTTGCTGACGGGATACAGTGGAAGCATCACGGCGGAATAAAGCAGAGTATAAGCGAGACAGTTGCATGAATGTTTCCAGCATGTTTGATTTAAATGCTTATTATAATGATAATTGTTTTCATTTCAATAACATTGCCACATTAAGTGTGAACCTATCTGTCAAGAATACAGAGTGTCATGCAGATTGCAGCTTTGCTCAGGGTATAGTCTGCAAAATATAGTCGGTGAAAAATAATATCGGTACAACACGTACTGCTGGTGCAAGTTTTTTTCGCTTACTGTGCCTGCGCAGCTCGATGCTACAAAAAATTTATACCAGCAGCACTGTCGCAACTTTAAGGTTTTTCAACTACATATGAAAAACCGACGGTCATTGCGCGCGCCAATAGACTTTTAACACCATATCCTGACGCGATAAGTCTAAGGTTGTCTTTAGTTGTTTTCTTAATAATTTGACCTCTGTGGCTTCAAGCGCGCCCCATACTTTGCCGATTTTGAGTGGCAATATTGTTAATGAGGTATTTAATAGGGCGGATATTTGTTCAGCAAGGTTGGCCGTTGGCGTATTAACTATATGTAGTAAATTGTTTTGTAAAAAATGCGCATCATGGTGTAATGGGTCGCTCAGTCTTAGCTCCTGTAGATAACTTATATCCTCTGGATCGTTTGTGATGGCAATGACAAGGGGCGGTAGTGGGTTTTGCCAATTCTCTAATAAATGAGCCACGGTAGGCAAAGACGTTTCATCACAGATGAGTAAACATTGACCGTCAGTGAGGTGTTCTGTATTTTCGGGATACTCACGCATGCTCTTGATTTGCATGTCAGGACTGAGAGAACGCGCCCAGTTACCGCCTGGCGTATCACCATGAATATAGACATCTATCCACGCTTGGACAGAGGCGCTGTCTGAATCTTGCCATGCTTTTCGTAACGTGTAATAACGCTGCAATGGCTTATCATGGTTTTCTGATGGTTCGGTTGAGGCCGATAAGACGGTTGGATTCAGCTCAAACAGATAGGCATATCCTGCATGATTCAGCGGAGTATGCTCGGGTGCGGTGACGACCAGTCGGTATAGATTAGGGCTGGCATAATAACCGTCAATCACGGTAAAACGTTGCTCTTGAAGTGTGACCGTGCGCTTACCAAGCTTACGGGCGGACATTTGTAATAACGTTATATATTGTTCTTGTAGCGTGGTTGAATCACTGATACGTGCTATAAAGTGAATAAAATACTGACTGATGAGGGCGTCGGATTTTTGGACAGTGTGGTCACTGACAAGGTTTTTATCTCGATGCGCATCGCCCGCAATTTCAGTGTAATAAATGGTTGCAACATCTAGCAATAGGCCATCGGCATAGATTTCTTTTACCGATGTCACGTCATATTCACTGATTAATCTGTCAGTAAATGCATTGACGAACATAGCAAGCTCATCTTGATGCTCTTCATTCACATGACTAATAAATTGGTCTTTATCAACCATGGCTAACGGTGTTTTACTAAGGTGCTGAGCAAGCGGTTGCGCCATAAAATTTCATCCAAGCCAAAATCAAATAACCGTTAAATCACTGTTAAGCAACCTTTAAGTCACTAAGTAACTGGCATCTAAAAATGTAAAGTAGTGAAGAGTACCGATAAAAATTAAAGGTGAAAAATGAGCCAATGACTGATAAGCGTAATATAGATACATGCGGTGCTAAGCATTGAGAATGGCGTGAATTATAGATGTTATTGATAACCATTACCATCTAAATTTTATTATGTTAATCCGTATGTATGTCACTGTCTTATGGCTAAAGGCGTACTTTTGGCCTAAAAATCCATTGACTGATGGTTGATTGATATAAAGATGCTATAGCAGACTCCATTCAAAAGGAATACAGTATCATCACTAGGATACGCCACTTTTCTGTCCATAGCGTTCGAGGATTTTATGCATCACTCTATTCATGACGAAGCACATTTGAGCAATCGCAATCATTGGTTGAGAGCGGCAGTGTTGGGCGCGAACGATGGTTTGATTTCGACAGCCAGTTTATTGGTTGGGGTAGCGGCGGCCAGCACAAGCAGTCAGACATTGTTGCTGACAGGCATGGCGGCGTTAACCGCAGGTGCGTTGTCGATGGCGGCTGGCGAGTATATTTCGGTCTCATCGCAAGCAGATACCGAAAAGGCGGATCTCGATAAAGAGAGACATGAGCTGACGCATAATGCTGAGCGTGAGCTGTTAGAGCTGACCAAAATTTATGAGGCGCGAGGACTCGATCATGATTTGGCGTATCAAGTTGCCGTAGGATTAACTGAACACAATGCACTAGAGGCGCATGCTCGTGATGAGATAGGCTTGACAGATCTTAGCCAAGCAAAGCCAATTCAGGCATCAGTCGCCTCGGGTTTGTCATTTGTGGCTGGAGCGATACTACCAATTATCGGAATACTGCTATTGCCAGCACAAACATTGGTCTGGTCACTGGCCTCTTTAACTGTAATGGGTTTAATGCTGCTGGGGATTATCTCTGCTCGATTGGGCGGTGCGCCTGTTGTTGCTGCGACGACTAGGGTAGTGGTTTGGGGCGTGCTCGCCATGCTGGCAACCTCATTGATTGGTCGCTTATTTGGCGTGGCAGTTTAAATATAAACTCACTTCTAATTAAAAAATACGATAGTGCTGGGATAAATTTTTTGTGGCACTTAACCTCGATTAAATTTGGAAACAACCATGACTTCACCGCTTCATCGTCTGTACTCTTTTCGTCGCTGTCCCTATGCCATGCGTGCACGTCTCGGTCTCTTGTTTGCCGAGTTGCCAGTGGAGCTGCGGGAAATCACCCTAAAGAACAAACCAGAGCAAATGCTAGCAATCAGTCCAAAAGGCACTGTGCCCGTTTTACAGCTTTTGGATGGGTCAGTGATTGAAGAGAGTATAGAGATAATGATGTGGGCGCTTGAGCAGAGAGATTCGCAAGGACTGCTTGATGAAAGGGTTTTATCTCAGGCCAATGCTTTGATTGAGCAAAACGACAATGAGTTTAAACATTGGCTAGATCGCTACAAGTATGCCGATCGTCATTTAGAGATGACCCAGACCGAGTATCGACAGCGAGGCGAGGTGTTTTTGCAGATTTTGGAGCAGTTGCTGAATAAAAATGCTTATCTATTGGGAGACAGTGTGACCATTGCCGATATTGGTATCATGCCTTTTGTACGCCAATTTGCTCATGTGAATCGCGATGTCTTTTATGGTTTACCGTATCCAAAACTGCAACAGTGGCTAAAATATTGGCTCGCGCATCCCTTATTTATACAGGCCATGACTAAGTTTCAACCATGGCAAGAAGACGATGATGTGGTGATTTTTCCTTCTTAACGCTGTGTTGGTTCTTAGGTAAATTGACGATATTGTTGAAAAAAAACGGCATACTCACATTGTGAATACACCGAAAATTGAGCCGTGTTAAATACTGACCATAGCCTCTTAAACACTGTCCAATTTAATTATGCCACTAAAGTCTTGACTGTAATGGAGTTGGTCTCATTTGGAGTAGATTACAGATGCGATGCAGATGCCATTTTTTAATTCGTATTAAATCTCCGCCGATACTCGCTCGGTGTCAACCCAACAATGCGCTTAAATATTTTACGAAACGCGCTGACATCACTATAACCTACCTTCCATGCAATTTGCTCAACTGCCAGCATAGAGAACTGTAGAAAATCTTTTGCTTCTCCGATGCGTAATCTTTGACAGTATTCCGTTGATGTCATGCCTGTGGCTTTATGGAAACGACGCAGAAAAGTACGTTCTTCTAACTGTGCATAATTGGCTAGTGTGGACAAATCAATATTCTGTGCCTCCGTTCTTTGCAGCCAATGTTGCACCTTTAGTATGGCTGCATCACCATGTGTTAATACCGGTGAAAACGCACTGTAATAGCATTGCTCGCGTCTTGAGGGGTCGACTAACAACATACGAGCGGTCTCATTCATCACCTGTGAGCCAAGAAACCGATCAACCATCCTAAGCCCCAAATCCGTCCAAGCCATCGCACCACCAGCTGTCACAATATCACCGTCTTCGATAATAATGCGATCCACATCAAGATCGATATCAGGGAAACGCTTCTCGAACTGCTCTACATAACACCAATGTGTGGTTGCCTTGCGCTTGGATAGTAGTCCCGTCTCACCCAGTAAAAAAGCACCGGCGCAGACAGATGACATTATCACACCTGATGAATGCTGATCTCTCAGCCATTCTAGCCAAGGCGCTGCTGCTTGCTTTGTAATTGGCGCCTCTAACGTTGGCGGGATAATGACAGCCGCTAATTTTCCTACACTATCGGGATTACTAGAAAAAGCGCAGGTAGGCAGCAGATTAGTATCTTTAATCTCCCATTGACTCACTTGTAAAGGAAGATCAGTTGTATCTTGGCGCTTGGCAGAGATTTTACTGGCAATGACGAACAAATCAGTCAGACCAAGGATGGCCGCCATTTGTGCTTTCTCATAGACGACCAAGCCGATTTCAATAGTGTTTTTTTGATTCATATGTCGTTATTAGCCTCTAATGTGTCGATGTGGCCACTCGTTAGTGTAGCACGGTGCTTGTAAAATATACGCCTATACAGCCGCTCCCATAAACAAAGAGGCATTATTATGAACAAACAAGCACTGATCGTTGTCGACATTCAAAATGAGTATTTCCCAGAAGGTAAGTTATCACTGGTAGGTATCAACGAAGCTGCTGATAATGCAGCTTTGGTTATTGCGTCTGCTAGACAAAAAGGCCATACCATTATTCATATTCGTCATGAGATGCCCTCTGCTGACGCATCGATCTTTACGCCGGGTAGCGATGGTGTAGAGATCAATGAGAAGGTAAAACCGATAGAGGGTGAGACTGTCATCACAAAGCATTACCCCAATTCATTCCGTGAGACTGCTCTTAAAGAGTTGCTCGATAAAGAAGGCATCAAAGAGGTTACCGTGATTGGTGCTATGAGTCACATGTGCGTGGATGCCACCGTTCGTGCGGCAGTGGACTTTGGTTATACCACGACCACGGTTCATGATGCCTGTGCCACGCTTGATCTTGAATTTAACGGGACGACGGTACCCGCAGCGCAGGCTCACGCCACTATCATGGCAGCGATTGAGTTTCTATATGGCGAAGTGATTGATACCCAAATTTGGATTGCGCGTTAATCCAGATTTTTTAATCCGCTCATGATTTAGTCATGAAATAGACTCTTAAACCAAATTATTATCAATAAGGTAACTATTATGAATATAGTAAAATCGCTGACCGGCACCACACTATTAAGTGGCGTGATATTTTCAACCGCATGTACCACCTTTGCCAGTCCAGCAGCAAATTCTAACGCTGTAAAACAGACAGCGACCAATACCGTTATCTTTCAGCAAATCCGCAACGCCACGATTATGCTCGATTATGCTGGCACTACTTTTTAGTAGACCCTATGCTTGCGCCTAAAAACGCCTACCCAGGATTTGCAGATACTGTAAATAGCGAGATTCGCTATCCAATGGTAGATTTGCCGATGTCTGTTGCAGAAGTGCTTAAAGCAGATGCCATTATCTTGACGCATTTACATGCTGACCATTGGGATGATGCCGCACATAACCTCGTGCCTCGTAATATGCCAATTTTTACCCAATATGCAGCCGATGCGGCAATCGTACGTAAAGATGGTTTCACCGATGTCAGAGTACTGACAGAGCAAGGGATTGTGTTTAAAGGCACTAGAATCAATAAAACCATCGGACAGCATGGTACTGATGAGATGTACAAGGTTCCAGCACTTGCTCAGTCACTTGGCAAAACGATGGGGATTGTGTTCCAAAAACCAAACTACAAAACAGTCTATGTCGCAGGTGATACGATTTGGGATAAAGAAGTAGAAGGTGCGCTCACTCGCTACCAGCCTGATGCGGTCGTCCTTAATGCAGGCTATGCGAAGCTGACTTCTTTTGATGACTCTATTATCATGGGTAAAGAGAATGTATACCGTGCGTATAAATTCTCTCCTAATGCTCAAATAATTAGCGTACACATGGATACGGTCAATCATGCAACGCTAACAAGAGCAGAGCTACGTCGTTTTATAGAAGAAAAGCACTTAGACAAGCAACGCACCCTCGTCCCTAATGATGGGCAGGTCTATAAATTTTAACAATCAATAAGTAGATCTCTTGTATAGGCCATTGCTAAACCTCCTCAGTGTGAAGCCGAGAGAGGGCGCTTTTGCAAGGGATCTATAATCTAACTGTCTATATGAATCATTCTTTACACACTTTCGTCTTCTCGAAGTGTCAACACTTCATAACCATCTGATGTGACGGCAATGGTGTGCTCCCACTGGGCAGACAGTTTTTTATCACTGGTGACGACTGTCCAGCCATCGTTTTTCGTTTTGACTTTGGCCTTACCTTGATTGATCATTGGTTCAATCGTGAATGTCATGCCTTCTTTTAGCATTAAACCTTTCCCCTGAATACCGTAATGCAGCACTTCTGGCGCTTCATGCATCTCACGTCCAATCCCGTGACCACAATACTCTCGTACGATAGAGTAGCCATTCTTTTCAGCATAGGTTTGAATGGCGTGACCAACATCACCGAGTGTCGCTCCCGGTTTTACCACACGTATGCCTTCCCACATGGCCTTATATGTCTTATCCACCAAGAGTTTGGCGAGTGGTAGCACCTCACCGATCATATACATTTTACTCGAATCGGCGATAAAACCACCTTGCTCTAAGGTAATATCCACATTCACAATATCGCCTGATTTGAGTATTTGACTGTCTGAGGGAATGCCATGACAGACCACGTTATTGACTGACGTGTTGAGCGCATACTCATAACCATATTGACCTTTGCTCGCTGGACGTGCAGCGAGCTGATCGACGATATGACGCTCAGCGAGATCGTTGATTTCCATCGTAGAGGTGCCGATGGTGATATTTTTATCAAGATAATTAAAAACTGAGGCGAGTAGGCGTCCAGACTTGCGTATTACCTTGAGTTCTTCGGGCGTTTTTAGCGTGATCTCAGCCATCGATAAGATTCCCTGTCTCAAGAGTATTTTTGACATCAGCTTTTTTCATCTGCTCATTAATAATTTGGCTATAAGTCATAGTAGGATTGGCCTCAGCAAGCATGCCTATCTTCATCCAATACTCAGCTTGTGCGTTAATAGAGCGCACCATTACCGTACTTGCCTTACGAATCTCTTCGTGCAGCGCATCATCAATTTTTACGATGCCCATCGGAATACCTCTAATATATGAAACGTATACGAATCATATATTATTGTGAACAAATTTCAAGCAGATTTTTGCACGCGTGAGTAATAATCTGGACTTATAAGTAGTTGCCGATTTCTTTTATGCTATATTTCTAAGCAGGTTTTGATGAATAATCACGTCATAAAAACGGGTTATCGTTATCTAAATAGTCATTGCTTAACCAGTTGATAGCGCGCAATGCTGGGACAAGGCACACTTCTAATGCACAAGGACAGTAAGATGGATGTAGCAAATGTAATCGAAACGTGGGAAGCAGAAGCATTACAAGTACAGGAGAAGTTGGGACCTGCTGGGGTGACCCCGCCTGCGGAGTTGGCTGGTTTGAGTGGTATGGAAATGTTTAAAGCGATGTTTGCAGGCGAATTGCCGCAGCCGCCTATTGGCGTGACGCTTGATTTTATGCCCATTCGCATTGAGTCTGGCACCGCCATTTTTCAAGGTCGACCGGGTCAGCAACATTACAATCCTTTAGGCAGTGTCCACGGGGGTTGGTTTTGTACGCTGTTAGACTCCGCTGTCGCGTGCGCCATTCAGTCTACCTTACCAGCGGGTAAAGCTTATACCACCCTAGAGATCAAGGTAAATATGATACGGGCTTTGAGCGATGCAACACCACTTGTGCGCGCCGAAGGCACCGTCATTCATGTAGGTCGAAAAACCGCGACCGCTGAGGGACGGATTGTAGGGCCTGATGGCAAACTATATGCTCATGCCACCACGACTTGTTTAATATTTGACGTCTAGTAGCGCCAAATGAGAGATGTGGTCGAGTATTGCGTAGTGTGCAGAGGTTTATAATCGTATTGTTGTAATTACATTCTTACCTTGGCGTTTCATGAATACTTTACCACTTAAAACGGCTTTGCCTATTCCTCAATAATAATAAGACCCATGTTATGCAAACATTCGAACGTACGATGACTCTAGATGGCAAAAATGCCAGATATTACGATCTATCAGCCTTGGTTGAAAGGGATAAAAACACTGAATCATCACCTGCGCATTTTTATGGCGGTAATGGATTTGCGACGGGTGTTTATATACCGCTATTGACCAAACTCAGTGAGCGATTCAATCTGAGCAGTCTGGCCATGCGCGGATATTGGCAAGATTTACCTTCTATGAAAAAGCTGACTCGTGAGCAAGACGCCGACGCACTGATTGATTTTTTGGAGAGAACGCAAGATAAGCCTGTGGTCGGTATCGGTCATTCACAAGGCGCGACAGCCACCGTCATTGCCGCTGCTAAATGCCCAGAATTGTTTTCGCAGTTGTATTTGATAGAGCCAGTGACATTTACCAAATCACAAAAACTCATTACTGATCTGATCCCTGACAGCATAAAGATCAGTCAAGAACCTTTCAAAAGTACGCTCGCTAAGCAAGCGGAGTGGCAAAGTATTGAGGCATACTACGAATATCTGCGGGCACATCGCGCATTCAAGCGCATTGGCGATGACCATCTTTATATCTTTGCGAAAAACAGTCTCATTCAAAATGAGGAAGCGGCGTATAGCCTGTTATTTACGCCCAAGCAAGAGTTGGCAAGCTACTTTGACACGCCTTTCGTCAATGACGCATTAAAAAAACTCAATAACATGGATTTTCCGTATACCATTATTATGGGCAAACCCTCCATTTTTATTAGCAATAAAGTCCGTAAAATCTGGAAAAGTCTTGTCCCAACGACGCACGTTATCGAGCTATCTGACAATGGACATCTTTTGCCCATGGAAGTACCTGAACCATGTGCCAATATCATTATAGAAAAGTTTAATGACAGGATGACCAATTTTTCATAGCGGCGCTTTATACATTATAATGTCACGTATCGATTGTATGTCGAGCTGCTTATCACTGCTCATATGGTGAGTTCAGTATAAAAACAAGTCAGCGGGACTGGAAGATAATGTATCTATTTTATGTAAAATCGACTATATATCATCATGGCTAAATAAACCAATCCTGCTGTTACTGTCAAACTGGCAAACCATACCACGACGAAATAGCCTGTTTGGTGTGAAAAATACGTCAATAAAAATGCAATCGCTAACAGTAGCAGCCCTAGCCAGCGTAGCCGATGACGACTTAAAAAAAGAGGTAATTTGTGCTGAAACGTATCCACATGTCTTTTACTGCTTATCATCAAGGCAATCAGGCCCAGCAGATTCAGTAAAAATAGCAGAATAGACAGCATTGAGTCAGATATGACCAAGTTAGACATACTATGGGTTTCCTGTCTGAGATGCCACGCGATATTTTGATTTCATCTTTTGCTCAGGCGACGGTTTTTTAAAGCCAGCAGCATAAGTGATATAAGCAAACAGCAGTGCTAGAATAAAAAGTATGACATCGAAGCTGATAAACAGTACATCGCGACTAAAGACACTGTGTAGAAACCCGCGTTCGGTAGTCAAGCTATTGAGTAGCGGCGTGAATAAGAGCGATAGCGTGACCAACGACAGTAATATGCGCCATGCGTTACGATTCGAGAGCAATAACGTCAGCACAAAGCTACATGCCCATATAATAAAAAATCCATCGACTTCCCACTTTGCACGTGCCGTCATATTTAAGGGTAGCAAACGGTTGAGCCATAAAAATCCTACCATAGCCAAAGGCAATCCAGCCAGCGTAGCAATATTAAGTTTTTCCACCAGCCAAAATCCCACATAGGGTTTGTCCATAGTGAGCAATTGGCGGCGGCGTTTTACTGTCCAAAGCACCAAACCCGTTGCAATCATACCGCAACCTGCTGCGCCCAATAAAAAATACAGCCAGCGCAGCCAATAATCGGCAAAGCGCCCTGCATGCAAGCCAATCATGACCGTATGAGTCGTCACAGCGAGCGGTGGTGGTTTGCTTTGTTTCAGGGTTTTTCCTGTTTGCCCGTCATAAATGCGAAACACGCCTATGGTTGATATCTGACGGTCGGCTTTGCCATCAATGATAATCTGGCTATGATCAGTATTGGGATGATTGATACTGACACTGGTAATTTTATAATTGGGGTTGAGCTTTTGCCAATCTGCTTGAGTGGTCGCCAGCAGTGGGGCAATACTTATCATCGGTGCAGGTTGCAACTCAGTCGCATCGGCTGCCCTATAAGAATAAATTTCTTCAAAAAACTGCTGGGTATCAATGTTAGCGATCATACCACCCCACGGCATATACAACGTGATTAAGGTAATGATGCCAGTGAAAGTAATCATGATATGAAAGGGCAGTGGTAGTACAGAAAAAGCATTGTGCGCATCAAGCCATGAGCGTTGTCCTTTGCCCCAACGAAAAGTAAAAAAATCGATAAAGATTTTTTTGTGGACAATGATGCCAGTAATGATAGCCATCAGCATCATCATGGAGGCAATACCGACGATGATCCTTGCCCATATCACATTCATATAATGCAAATCAAAATGCATACGATAAAAAAAGTTGCCACCAGCTGTATCTCTTGGCGTATAAATGGCTTGAGTTTGTGTATCAATTTGATAACTTAGTCTTTCATTCTCAGCACTGGTCGTAATATGTAAACGCTGCTCGCTACTAGTGCTAGTAGGACCGTTGGTGATAAACCAGTTTTTGGCATCGGTTTGGGTTGCTTGCAGATGCGTAATCGCCGTACCAAAAGGCTCTAGACTATCTATGTTGCTTACCGCGTTTTGAGGTTGTGAGGACGTTGCTGTTATTTGTTGCGAAATAGGGGGAATTTCAGGTTGCATCCATGCCGTCAGCTCATTATTAAAATAACTGACCGTACCCATAAGAAAAATGGTAAATAACAACCAACCAAGTAGCAGCCCAAACCAAGTATGAACATCAGACATGATCAGCCGATAACCTTTTGTCTTGGTTTTGTCTCTTGTCTTAATTTCGGTCATTGGTACGGTTTGGCGTTTAGCAGAGTCTGACATCAAAGATGACCTGATGGTAATAAAAGTCTAAATAGTGGCATAACATATCATTCCCAATATTCCTGCAATGACAGTGACTACCGTCCATGCCAGCCATAGACGTCGCAGCGAAAATACTAAAATAATCATGACTGCACATACCACGATGCTAGCAATCTGTCCCCAATAGATGGCAGAAATTGTCTCCATTGGTAAGGACAAAAACACAAGGTCAGTGAGCACCGCCACGCCATAGCTACCACCAATCGCTAACACAATACGACTAAAAACTGTGAAGTCAGGCAGATAAAAACCTTGACTGCTATGGCGTTTACTCATGTGACGACCTGTCTATTACGGTAAATGGTCAAACCAGTATCAACATTAAAAGCGATAGGTCAGTCTACCTACCACATTTATAGGCTCGCCATAAGTTAACCCAAAGAAGTTTTCACCAGCAAGATATTTCTGATTGAATAAGTTGTTGACGTTAACCTGTGCCTCTAGATTGTCATTAAAGGCATATTTTGCCATGATGCTAGCAAGTGTCACATCATCTTGACCGTACTTTTCGGATTGTCCAGTCACAGGGTTTGTGACAATGCCATAGTATCCATTTGACCAATCAATACCGCCACCAACGGTTAAATTAGGAATGACGTGATCAAGATCATAGGTGGCAAACAGATTAAGCGTAGTATCGGCGTAGCCAGTATTGATGGCTTTGCCATCCTTGTCTTCAGCATTAAAATGCGTGTAGCCAATAGTTGCTTTTAGCTTGTCACTAAACTGACCAGTGACTTCCACTTCGACGCCCTGACTGTTGGCACCTTCTGCTCCAACATAAGCGTCTTCAATGGTTCCTGGAATTTTTTGACCGCCATCAAGTTGCGCAAGGTTGTCTTGCTCGATTCTAAAGATACTAACTTGGCTTTGTAGCGCCCCATTATCTGATTCACTCTTTAGACCAATCTCGTAGTTTTTGCCTTCGATAGGATCAAGATAACGACCATTAATGTCGCGTCGAGATTGCGGCTTAAAGATGTCGCTATAGCTGGTATAAACGCTATGATTGTTATTGATATCATAAGTAATACCAGCGTAAGGCGTCCAAATGTGATCAGATTTGGTATCTACATTACTACCATACTGTACACCCGATCGCTCGTAATCAGACAC
This sequence comes from Psychrobacter vallis, assembly GCF_904846715.1. Classification (GTDB taxonomy): domain Bacteria; phylum Pseudomonadota; class Gammaproteobacteria; order Pseudomonadales; family Moraxellaceae; genus Psychrobacter; species Psychrobacter vallis. The sequence goes on along the minus strand of NZ_CAJHBU010000001.1, from coordinate 196,374 downwards.
ACGAGTCCCTAAAATCACTGACAAAGGATCCGTCAGCTTAAGCTGAGTTGCCGCAAAGATGGCTTTTTCCTTAATCGTGACATCAGAGCTTTGAGTTTTCTCTCCCCACACTGGTTCAGGATAGCTGCCATCCCAGTCAAAAAATTCAGACACTGGCAAAAGTCCATCGGGCGGCGCTTTATAGGTAAAGGTATCAAGCTCGCTTTTGTTATATGAGCCACCCACGATGAGTTGATGCGTTCTGCCTAGAGCATCAAAATTACCCGTCAATTTGGTCTTAACATTGATTTGTTTGCGTTCGGTATCGGCATGGAATGGATTTAAGTTATAGACCAGTCCAACGTTAGGGTCAATAACCTGACTGCCATTGGCATACATATAAAGAAGTTTCGGACTGCTCTCGCTCTCGTTATAACTGGCGTTGGTGGTTAGGTTCCAGTCTTCATTGAAATCATGATTGATGTCAGCAAAGTAATAGACGTTGTCAGAGTCCCAGTTTGCCCAATCTGCACTGCCATTTTTGCTGGTATCCCAATCTGCTTTTGAGCCATCACTTAAGTAACTTGGCAAACCGCCCCACATGGTCGATTTTGATTTGTTGTGTTGACGGCTGGCTCCCACGCTGACAGTGGTGTTGTCGCTCACATCGGCATCAACGGTGGCATAGAGCAGTCTTTGACCCAATTCTTGACGGTCGATAAAAGTATCACCATCTTGATAACTTGCGACGACGCGGCCTCGTACAGCACCGCTCTCGCTCAATGACTGGCTACGGTCAACGCTAACGCCATAATTGCCATAACGATCGACGTTGGCAGACAGCTCTGTAGCAGGTACTTTGCTATCAGCACGTTTACGTATCAAGTTAACATTGGCAGAAGGATCGCCTGAGCCACTCATCAAGCCCGTGGCGCCTCGTACGATTTCAACATGATCAAACATAGCGGTATTAGCGTTATATTCACCCATTGCGGCTTGCTGGACAAAGTCGGTATTCAAGCCGTCAATTTGGAAGCCAGTAATGCCAAAACCTCTTGCCGAAAACCCACTGCGCGCGCCATCGATACTGCCTACTTGAATACCAGGCGCGCGTTTGAGTACATCTATCAAGTTGTTTGAGTTTTGATCTTTGATTTGCTGATTGGTGACCACGCTGACGGCTTGCGGCGTTTCTTTCGCTGATAGCGCCATTCCTGTGGCACTACTGGCGACGGGTATGGTGTAGCTATCAGTATTTTCAGTGACTTGGGTGGGCGTATCTGCCGTGACCACGATGGTCGGTAGTGTGGTACTTGGTTCTGCTGCGTCCCCTGTATCCTTGATTTGGATACCAGTGTCATTGGCTTGGTTTTGCTGTGAAGTTTCAGCATGAATCATGGAGGAGCTTAAGGCCAACGAAGCGATGGCTGAGAAATGCATGGTCTGTTTGACGAACCAACTTAAAGTACTGAATTTATGCCGCGTGGTGTTTTGTGTCATGGTAAACATTAAGTGAGATCTCGAGTAAAGTAAAAGTTTGATTGGTTAGACATTATCTCGATAAAGAGTGGAATTGCCTGTCAATAAAATTGATAAAGAACAATCCTGTCATGGCATCTTTGGAAGGCGCTACCAAATATTTCAGACATGATAATGATAATTGTTATTATTAGCAATACAATATAGAAATATTTTTGACACATTTACCTACCGATTGATATCGGAGGCTTATGAATCTAAGAAAATAAAACGAGTGGTATGCTTAGAGCATTTTTGAGGTGATATGCTCTAGCTATAGGTGATAATGGCTGAAATTTTTTATTTAGGATCAGCTATTTTTACGCTCTGATACGGCGCATCAGGTATAAGAAATATGCGCCGCCAATAATAGCGGCAATGGTGCCAGCCGGTATCTCGTAAGGGAATATAATATAACGACCAAGCCAGTCAGCGAACACCATGAGAGCTGCCCCCAAGATAGCGGCCAGTTGCAATTGGCGCTTGAGTTGAACGGCGCCCAACGTGGTGGCAAGGTGAGGCACCATCAGACCTACAAAACTGAGTGGCCCCACTGCCAACGTCGATATCGTACTAAGTGCTGCTACAAGGATTAATACCAAGCTTTGAAACAATCTCAAAGACACGCCAAGCTCACGGGCTATTCCGCCACCTAAGCTTAATATCTCTAGTGGCTTTATCACCATAAAACTCAATATAAAAAGCAATACTGCAAATATCACTAGCAGCCATGCTGTCTCGGGGCTGGCAAGATACGTGGAGCCTGACAACCAGCTGAGGACTGCTTGTAGTCGTTGATCGCCAGATATTTTGACCAAACTTAACAGACCGCCCATCAATGCCGCAATGGCCACGCCTACCAGCAATAGATAGGCTGGATTTACTCTGCGCGCGAGCCATAATATCAAACCAAGCACGATAGAAGCGCCGAGTAACCCTGAGAGTACAATGCCCGTGTAGCCAAAACTGGGTAAGAATACAAAGGCTAACACCACGCCTATGGCTGAACCTGAGCTGATTCCCAATACTTCGGGACTCGCCATGGGATTACGCGTTAAGGTCTGTAGCAACACGCCTGCAGTCGCCAACATCACGCCCGTTGCAGCAGCGCTTAGGGTGCGAGGCAATCTAAAATCAACGATTAGATGCCATATGGCATTTAGTTGCCAACCATTTGCTGTGGCGGTGAAGATAAGTATGCTGGCTATGAGCAGAACTAAGGCGACACTCCAGCGCAGTAAGTGAGTATCACGACGTTTTGAGACAAGCGTCGGCGTAATCTCATCGACATGCTGGCGACTTTGAGTCACTATCAGCCATATGACCAATGGCGCGCCAAGTATGGCGGTCATCGCATCAGCAGGTATGTTTAGGCTCAGGTAATGCTGTAGTATCGTCGTGATATTACTGGTAACCCACAACAAAAGCGCCCCAAACCCATAACCCAATAGCAACCGATATGCGATGTGTTTGACAGAAAACACATTCACGAGGGTAGCGGCACCCAAACCAATAAAACCAATAGGCCCCACACGACTCACCACAAGTGCCGTCAGTATGGCCACCAATCCCACGACCAAACCACGAATAAGATTGATGGGTACGCCCAAGCTTTTTGCTTGCCTATCGTCTAAGCTCATAATTTCTAGGGGTTTTAGCAACGGCATCAAGCAGACAACAGCGACCACACTAGCAATGGTCAATATGACAGACACCTGCCAGTTGTTTTGCGTGAGACTGCCCGCCGCCCATACCATGACGTTTAAGGATTCTTCAGCATAATAAATTAACAGTAAGGCAGTGATAGCACCCAATAAAATATTGGTGACCAATCCACCAAGCACCAACACCAAAGGATTCATGCGACTGGGCGCGGCTAGAATAAAAACAATGGCCATACTGCTGAGCGCGCCGACAAAAGCGACCCAAAAGCTGCCGCCGAGTGCCAAACTGGGCAGGAATAAAGTGACAAGTAGCAATGCCATGTTTGCGCCGCTACCGACTGCCAATGTCGTGTCTGAGGCCAACGTGTTTTTGACCAACTGTTGCAACAAGACGCTGACCAATCCTAAAAGACCACCAGACGTCAATGCCACCACCATAGTGGGTACGATTTGCAATTGAAGACTCATGTCGGCAAGTGACAAGTCAAACGAAGGCGTAAACAGGTCGATGAAAGGCAAGTTCCATAGTTGCTGTATAACCGCGTAACTGCTGACTACAGCCATCACTATTAATACCAGAACCATCATATAAATGGGGTTGGCCGACAAAAAATTGTTTTTAATCATCATAAATCGGTATTGCCTACAAAAGTGGCGTTCATTAGGCGATCAGCTAAGACGTTCATAGAAGCCACACCACTATTGTTCCATGTCGCTGGTAATAATGTCACGCAGCGCCCATTATCAGTGTTGTCAAAGGAATAGCCCAGTCGTTGCCATACCAAGCTGTCTTTTAATTCCAATTTGAGAAGATCACTGATCGGTTCGATGACCGCAAGACAAGTATCGTCATCAAGTTGCGCCAAATCCCCAAGCATGATGGGTGCAAAACCCCATTCATTACCATCTGCAAACGCCACCAGCTCTAGATCCATGGTCTCTAAAGCAGGCTGAAACAAACTGTTGTATGAAAACATACGCAAATTGTTGGTGTCGGCAAATTGTACGATGGCCAGCTTTTTAATATGTGGATAGCGCGTACGGAACGTCTGTCCCGCTTGCGCGATTTGATTTTTACTGTTGTCTAGATAATCCTGCGCAGCTTGAGGTTGGTGAATATACGCTCCCAATTCTAGAGTCGGCGTTATAAAATCCTCCCAAGCAGCGACTTTATTGGAGCTACTTAAGGCAAGAGAATGAACGGGCAGATCACCGTACATGGGGCGCAAATGCTCATAAAACGCACTGTCTATCACCACATCTACGTCTAATTGTGAGAACATCTCGGGATTGGGTTGATAGCGTGTCCCCACATCAGATGTCGTGGCGGGTATAATAGGCTTGCCGACCCATTCTTTATAAAAGGTTTTATCACCCATCGCAACAGGTGGATATCCCATCGCCGTTAATGTTGCGGCAATACCCCAGTCAGGGGTCATGACTTTAGGAGATATCTGCTCGTTTTGAGGCGGCATGGGCGGTGCTGTGGCATCAGATAATTGGCAACTGCTTAGCAAAATGCTTGAGCATAAGGCGACACAACGCCTGAGCAATACCTTATCTTTGCGTAATAAGCCTAAATGATTGATATGCACCATAGCGAGCAGTCTAAAAGTAAATGAAGCATTCTAAATAAAAACCACGTAATAATGCAAATGATTTTCATTTTTATTTATAAAGTGGCGTGTTAGCATATTTTTAAGAGAAAGAACATCAGTATCGCCATGACGGCTATTTTTGAAACACGACCATAAAATCAATTAAGGAACGATTATGTATATCACTGCCAATTTCGATGCAGGTAATATTGACGTTATCAGTTTAGAGGATAAAAAAGACATTCAATTGGCTATCCGTCCAGACGTTGGTGGCGAGTTTTTTCAGTGGTTTAACTTTCGACTATCCGGTCAGATTGGAGAACAATATGTTCTTAATATCTTAAATGCGGGGGAGGCATCATATCTTGAAGGGTGGGAGAATTACCAAGCGGTTGCGTCGTATGATCGTCAGCATTGGTTCCGTTTGCCAACTTCTTATAAAAATGGCGTTTTAACCATCATGGCAGAGCTCGCGTATGAGACCATTCAGATTGCTTATTTTGCGCCTTACAGTTATGAGCGTCATCAAGATTTATTAGCCGCCGTACAAATGCACCCGTTAGTAAGTGTAGAGCATTTAGGTGAAACGCTCGACAAGCGTGATTTAACCTTAGTCAAAATTGGTGATGGCGACAGCAGTACTGATGTGAATAAACGCAATATTTGGATTACAGCGCGTCAGCATCCGGGTGAAACCATGGCGGAATGGCTAGTCGAAGGGCTAATAGACAGTTTGTTAGACAGTGATAATGCCAACAGTAGATTGCTATTAGATAAAGCGAATTTTTATATCGTGCCTAATATGAACCCTGATGGTAGTGTGCGCGGACATCTACGTACTAACGCAGTCGGGACTAATTTAAATCGTGAATGGTCAAACCCAAGTCTAGAGAAAAGCCCTGAAGTCTTTCATGTGATCAACAAAATGGAAGAGACCGGTGTTGACCTATTTTATGATGTGCACGGTGATGAAGCCTTGCCTTATGTGTTCCTTGCTGGTTCTCAAGGTACGCCAAGTTATAGTGAACGCCTTGCGGGTTTACGTGATACATTTTCAGAAGTATTAAAATTAGCGAGTGCCGATTTTCAGTCTGAATTTGGTTATGACGTTGATGCACCGGGTGCAGCAAATATGACGCTCGCCACTAACTGGGTGGCTGAACATTTTGATTGCCTTGCCAATACTTTAGAGATGCCGTTTAAAGACAATGACAATGTACCTGATTCAGCTAGAGGGTGGTCACCAGAGCGTTCTGCTAAATTAGGTGAAGCCTCGCTGATTGCCATGTTGGCAGTGGTTGATGACCTACGTTAGTTAATGATTTACGTTGGTTAAAGGTTTATAGTGGTCATGTAAAATAACCTCTCAAGTAATTAAGAATGTTCAACATGGCCTAATATAGAAGGCAACGAATTTTGAAGACGCGGGTTCAACTCCCGCCATCTCCACTGAGTAAAAAAATCTGCTCATAAAAAATGATCGAATTTTTTATTTGCCTAATATGTCTCGTTTCTTTATCTATTCTTAATTATTATTTAAGTCAATTAATTTTTTCAAGAGCGGCCATTATTTCAGTATAATATGGCTCTGTGCCGACAAGCTTGCTTTGGGTGATTTTGTTCTGCCAATTGTATACTTTGTACTACCATACACTTTTACTAAGAAGATTTTATTATGCAAACCAAACGTCCGTTATATATTCCTTTTGCTGGACCAGCCCTATTAGAAACCTCTTTATTGAATAAGGGGAGCGCTTTTTCATCAGAAGAACGGAGTAACTTCAATTTAACAGGCTTATTACCTCATAACATTGAGACAATTGAAGAGCAGTCATTACGCGCTTATCATCAACTTCGCTCATTTACGAGTGATATGGATAAGCACATTTATCTGCGTAATATACAAGACACCAATGAGACGTTATTTCATCATTTGGTTGAGCAACATATCGAAGAGGTAATGCCTCTTATCTATACGCCAACCGTTGGCCAAGCTTGTGAAAAATTCTCGCAAATTTATCGCCGTAAACGCGGTTTGTTCATCTCTTATCCTGAGCGTCATAACATCGACGATATGCTGCAAAATGCAACCAAACAAAAAGTAAAAGTCATCGTTGTCACTGATGGTGAACGTATCTTGGGCTTAGGCGATCAAGGTATTGGCGGCATGGGCATTCCCATTGGTAAATTGTCTTTATATACCGCTTGCGGCGGTATTAGCCCAGCTTACTGCCTACCAATTTTATTAGATGTAGGTACCAACAACCAGCAGTTGCTTGATGATCCTATGTATATGGGTTGGAGAAATCCACGCATCTCTGGTGATGAATATAATGAATTTGTTGATTTATTTATTCAAGCCGTCAAACGTCGTTGGCCAGAAGTGTTGTTACAATTTGAAGATTTTGCGCAGGAAAACGCGACACCATTATTGAATAGATATCGCGACCAGCTATGCTGCTTTAATGATGATATTCAAGGCACTGCGGCTGTCTCAGTCGGTACATTGATTGCAGCGTGCTTAAATAAAGGTCAAAAACTGAGTCAGCAAAGAATCGCATTCTTAGGTGCAGGATCAGCAGGTTGCGGTATCGCTGAACATATTATTCGCCAAATGCAGCGTGAGGGTTTAACAGAAGAGCAAGCTCGCAGTCAGGTGTTTATGGTTGATCGTTATGGCCTATTAACGGATAGCATGACAGAGCTACAAAAATTCCAAGTACCTTTAGTACAAAAAGAATCCGCTATTGCCCACTGGGATAAGAGCCAAAAACTCGGTTTGGCACAAGTGGTTAAGCAAGCAAAAGTAACGGTGTTATTTGGCGTCAGTGGACAAAAAGGTCTATTTACACAAGAAGTAATCGAAACGTTATGTGCGAATACTGAACATCCAATCGTATTGCCGCTATCTAATCCAACGTCTCGTGTTGAAGCGACACCGCAGGAAGTGACGAACTGGAGTAAAGGTAAGGCAATTATTGCAACAGGCAGTCCTTTTCCTAATACCACTTTTGAAGGTCAGACTTTTGAGGTCTCTCAGTGTAATAACAGCTATATTTTCCCCGGTATTGGGTTAGGTGTTTTAGCATCACATGCCAAAGGTATCAGCGATAATATGTTGATGGCTGCCAGCCAAGCATTGGCAGACATATCATTGGAATATGAAAAAGAAGCAGGGGCAATATTACCTTCAATTCAATTCATTAGAGAGATCAGTGAAAAGATCGCCTATGCAGTGGCACTACAAGCGATTGAAGACAAACTGGCCTTGCCTGTAACAGCAGAAAATTTAGAACGTCGATTAAAAGCCAATTTTTGGTTGCCTAGGTACCGCAGCTATCGTCGTACTTCTTTCTAACTGCTAGAAAGTAGCTAAAAAGTAACTAGAAAGTACATATAAAAAAGCCGAATATTACTGTAAAAAGTAGCATTCGGCTTTTTTACTTATTTTAAAATAGGCTATCTTTATTTTAGTAGTCTAGCATGGTGCTTATCGATTACAGCCTATCAAAATATGTGGCTGATGATTAAAGCATTTATTTTTCTTTTACTGGTTTGTTTGCAAAGGCTTTGCCTTTAAAAGGTAAGAGCAATAAAATCCATAAAGAAGCATTTTGTTCGGGTTCAGGATATTCTTTTAGCCCAATATTTAACTTTTGATCTGATTTGGCGGCTTCACGTTTATAACTGCCAAACAACTTATCCCACCAAACAACGCTAAACCCGTAATTTGAATTGGTCTCAGATACGACTTGGCTGTGGTGAATACGATGCAACACTTGTGTTATTAACACTAGACGTAATGGTTTTTCAACTGCTGCTGGCAAGCGAATATTGGCATGATTAAACATGGCCAAACCATTTAATATAATTTCAAATATGAGTATGGCTATAGCAGGTACACCCAATACAATGACAGAAACAAGCTTAATCAATATGCTTAACACAATCTCAATGGGATGGAATCTAAGTCCGGTGCTGGCATCGATATGCGCATCGGCATGATGGACGCGGTGTAAGCGCCAAAGTAGAGGCACTTGGTGGAACAATCGATGTTGCCAATAAATGATGATATCGAGTAATAATAAACTAAGAATAATGGTGACCACATGGGGTAAATCGATTAGGTTAAATAAACCAATACCGTTTTGTTGACTGTAAATTGCCACAGCGGTTAACCCAATAGGAACCACCAATCGAGCAGTTACCGAAGCGGCAAATACTAACCCAAAGTTAGCAAACCAGCGCGTGCTACTTTTAATGGGGGACTGACGTGCCGGATATCGGTATTCCAGTAGCATCATCATGACCAATATGCTCAAAAAGAAGCCCAGCCGCCACCATACTTCATTGGCCATCATTTACCTCGTCGACTGTCTCATTGATATCAGTTTAGCTACCATCAGCTTTATTTGGATGGTGGTTTGTCTATAGCGTGTCTCTAATTAGCTCCGCCGCCACGTATGGTACTTTTCAAGTAGGTTTAATATCTTTTCAGGCGCATGATTGCGCTTCCATTCACCAGCAGCATATTTGTTGCCTTCGGTCCATGTTGGATATATATGAATGGTGCCAAGTATTTTATTAAGACCTAAACCATGTTTCATTGCCAGTATAAATTCAGCCATCAAATCTCCAGCATGCTCAGCTACGATAGTTACGCCTAGTATTTTGTCTTTGCCTTTTGGGGTAATGACCTTAATAAAGCCATGATTTGCGCTTTCAGTTACCGCACGGTCCAAGTCTTTAAAATCGTAACGAGTAATTTCAAAATCAATCCCTTTGTCGATAGCTTCTTGCTCGTTTAGACCCACACGGGCGATTTCTGGATCAAGAAAAGTTGTCCAAGGAACCACTCGGTAATCTACTTTAAATTTCTTTAGATTGCCAAACAAACTATTTACCGCGGCATACCATGCTTGGTGGGCAGCCATATGGGTAAATTGGTAAGGGCCAACGATATCGCCAGCGGCATAGATATTAGGGTAGAGTGTTTCTAAGTATTCATCGGTGTTGATAGTGCGTTCAGTTTCGATACCTAAGGATTCAAGACCGTAGCCTTCCAAACGTGCGCTACGGCCAACGGCACAGATTAATTCGTCGTATTCAATGGCTATTTCTTGCTTATCTGTGCTTTCGCTGTACCGCTCAACGATAAGGTATTTTTTATCATCACGAGTCTCACAACGAATCGCTTGATGTGAGGTTAAAACATCAACGCCACTTTCGATGAGTGCTTGTTGGGCAAATGCTGAAACTTCTACATCTTCTTTTTTGAGGAGTCGCTCGCCGCTTTCAATCTGTGTCACATTTGATCCTAAGCGGGCAAAAGCTTGCGCCAGCTCTGAGCCGATAGGTCCACCGCCAAGTACCACAAGCTTGCTAGGAGGTTTTTCAAGCTTAGAGAACGTATTCCAAAGAGTGTCGCTAGTCACATAGCCCGTTTCTTCTAGACCTGGCAAATTTGGTACAAAAGGACGTGCGCCAGTAGCAATGACAATTGAGCGGGCAGTGAGTCTTTGTGTTCCACCATCATTAAGTGCAATCTCAATCGTCCACGGATCGACAAATTTAGCGTAACCTTTTAATACTTCAACCCCCAAGTTGCTATAGCGCTCAACACTATCATTTGGCGCGATATCAGCAATGACCTTATGGATACGGCTCATGACGTTGTTAAATGAAAATTCTGGTTGGCTATTATTTAGACCATAGCGCTCGCCATTACGCATTTGTTCTACAACTTTAGCACTTTTAATGAGCGCTTTACTAGGGACACAACCGTAATTTAGGCAGTCACCGCCCATTTCTCCGGCTTCAATAAGTGTGACTTTTGCCTTAACAGTAGCAGCAATATAACTAGTGACGAGGCCACCAGCACCGGCGCCAATGACAATCATATTGCGATCGAATGTTTTAGGCTTGGTATAGTTTTTATAGACGCGACGTTTTTTTAATATATTTAATATTCCTTTAGCGAGTAATGGAAAAAGCCCTAACAAGGCAAATGAGGCAAGTAAATTAAAAGAGAAAATGTTTGATAGGCTTTCAATTTGCGCCAGCTGCGTACCTGCATTGACGTAAACCAAAGTGCCAGCGAGCATACCGAGTTGGCTTACCCAATAAAAAGTCTTGACCTTAATAGCCGTGACACCCATCAATAAATTGATTAAAAAGAAGGGGAATATGGGTACCAGACGTAAGGTAAATAGATAAAAGGCACCTTCTTTTTTTATTCCAGAGTCAATCGAGTGTAGGCGTTCAGGAAAGCGTTGCTTGATAGAATCACGTAATAAGTAGCGAGACACCAAAAATGCCAATGTTGCGCCAATGCTAGAGGCAAATGAGGCGATGAGTAAGCCTTGAAACAAGCCAAATAATGCGCCAGCTGCCAACGTCATAATGGTCGCACCAGGCAATGATAAGGCTGTCACTAATATATAGACGAAAAAAAAGCCACCAATGACGAGCCATGGTGACTGTGCTTTATATTGATCGAATTGACCCATCGAGCTTTTTAACCCATCAAGCGTCAATAACTCATTGAGATCAAAGTAAAAAAAGCTAATAATCAACAGCGATACGGCCAATACTAAGGCTATTTTTTTAATCATAAGTTATACAGCCAATCAATAAGGAAGATGTCTATTTGAAGATAGATAAAGGAAGATATTTGACGTATTTTTATTGGAACAGCGATCAAAATAAAGCGGGTTTGGGTGTTGAAGACAGGTTATAAAAAGTCATCAAATAGCACCTTCAATATAAGGTATTTATCGAGGATCAGCCATATAAACGTTCATTAAAGGCGTAAAATATACTATAGGGATTTTTGAGTGATTGTTCGAATTTATCGAATAACTGAGTCTGCGAGGATTACTCGGTAACTGGTTTAAATTATTTAATACTAGGTACTATATGGGTACTAAATAGTAAGTGATAGAAAACAGTAGACAATAAAAAAGACCTTCAATCACTTGAAAGTCTTTAATAGTATAGCTTATATATGGTGGGCCCAGTAGGACTTGAACCTACGACCAAAGGATTATGAGTCCTCTGCTCTAACCAACTGAGCTATGGGCCCTAACGTTAGACGCACAATGATACCTGATTTTTTCGATTTTTCAAGTAAAAGATAGCCAGTAATAAAGATATTTTTTATGATTGTCTATTTTTATGTCAAAACTCGTGTATCAATGTGATTGAGCGAGCTCGTATTAAGCTTTTGAGTCATCGCCATTAAAGGTTTTATTTTCTAAGATCTGTTTTAGCAGTAATTTGCGTTTGCAAATGCTCAATTCTAGCTTGACGCAATGCTTCACCAATCGCTGGGCCTTTTAGGTCTGGCGCAATGTCTTGTATGCTTATGGCATGGAAGCTATTTAAGGCTATCATCATTTGGCGGTGCTGTATTGCCAACTGCAAGACATGACTGGTTACCAGCAATTGTGAGAGCTTATCAGGCTCTTTGTGAGCACTGCAAGCTTGTATAAGGTCAATTTTTTCAGCCGCATTAAGACTGTTTATGACGCTTAAATTTTTGGCCTGTTGCACGAATAACTTGGCAAATTGGGTTTGAGCTTTTGGAATTTTAGCAATATTACCTATTTCATTAATTTCTTTTTCTATCGTTGAGGCACTGAAGCCGAGAGCGTTTGATTGCAAATTCAATAAAGCGGGATTAACACTGCTCATCAATAGTGCCCAACGCTGTGATAGATTCAACTGCATTTGACCGGAAAAATATAGAGCTGTTTGCACCGTTTCTCGTACATGATCATCAGTCCAAGCCTGATGCAATGGCGCAAAATACGCTGTAAGCGCACCGATTTCGAACAGTTGCTGCCAATATATATGAGGGGAGAGCTGCATGGTTGCGCGGCTTGATTCTTGCCAAATGCGCTCTGCACTCAAATGCGCAAGTTCTCCAGAGTGAACCAACTGGCGCATCAACGTTAAGGTTTCAGCAGCAATAGTAAATCCCAAATCATAATAACGGCTATAAAAACGAGCAGTGCGTAATACCCTTAGCGGGTCTTCACTGAATGCACTTGAGACATGGCGCAAGGTTTTAGTCTCTATGTCCGCCAGTCCGCCATAATAATCGATTACCTGACCATTGATGGGAGTGTCATCGTTTAGGCTGGTGACTTCTATTGCCATGGCATTAATCGTCAAGTCGCGACGCTGCAGATCGTCTTCTAAGCTCACGTCAGAGCTGGCATGGACACAAAAACCTTGATAGCCTACGCCTTGCTTGCGTTCAGTGCGAGCCAAGGCGTATTCTTCATGGCTGGTAGGATGCAAAAACACGGGAAAGTCTGTGCCCACTTGCTGGAATCCAGCATCCAGCATGGCCTCAACGGTAGCACCGACGACGACGAAGTCTTTATCTTTGATAGGGCGACCTAACAGCTGATCGCGCACCGCACCGCCAACAAGGTAAATTTGCATACTGTTCTCTTCTTATTGAATAAGTTATTGCTGATATTAAGTCATGCCATGAAAACTGATCAAAAAAAACCAGTCGATGCCTTGATAGCATTGACTGGTTTTAGTATAGCAGAGGGTCTCTATTAATAAGTTATAGAGACCCTTTTAATAATATGCGCACACTTTTATGATGTGTGTCATATATTACTGGTTTTCGTTTTCTAAGTCTTGAGCTTCAGTGACTGCAAGGGCTGTCATATTGACGACACCACGTGCGGTGGCTGATGGCGTTAGAATATGTACTGGTTTGCTGGTGCCTAACAGAATTGGACCAATAGAAGCGCTGCTGGTTGCCGTCTTAAGTAGGTTAAAGGCAATATTTGATGCGTCAAGCGTTGGTAAAATCAGTAGGTTTGCCGCACCTTTTAGTGGACTTGATGGCATGTGGTTTGAACGAATAATTTCGTTAAGCGCCGCATCGCCTTGCATTTCACCTTCAAAATCAAAGTCTACTTTCATATCAGTTAGTAACTGGTACACTTTACGCATTTTGACAGCGCTGGCACGGTTCGAAGCACCAAAGTTAGAATGTGAAACCAGCGCGACACGTGGGGTGATACCGAAGCGACGTAATTGATCGACCGCTAATACCGTCATTTCAGCCAACTGTTCAGCTGTTGGATCTTCATGCACATAAGTATCAGCGATAAAGATATTGCGATCTTGCATTAAGATGGCATTCATCGCATAAAAGTCATTAACGCCTTCTTTTTTATCAATGACACTTTGAACGTATTCTAGGTGCAGTTGATAATGGCTGAACGTACCACAAATCATGCCATCTGCATCGCCATTGTCAACCAGTAGTGAACCAATTAAGGTGGTTTTGCGACGGACATCACGACGTGCAAGCTCGATGCTGACACCGCGGCGTTTGTTTTTCTCGTAATAACCCTGCCAGTAATCTTTGTAGCGCGGATCATCATCTTGATTAATAATAGTGATGTTCTCGCCATCCTTTAAACGTAGACCCAGTTTTTCGATATTGGCTTCAATGACGGCAGGGCGACCAACCAAAATCGGTTTCGCCAGTTGTTCGTCAACGACGACTTGCACAGCAAGCAGTACATTGTTGTCTTCACCTTCACAATAAACAATACGCTTTGGCGCTGACTTGGCACGAGCAAAAATAGGCTTCATCACAAACGCTGAGTTATAAACAAACTCAGACAAACGCTGACGATACGCTTGAATGTCATCGATAGGTAAGGTTGCAACGCCTGAATCCATTGCTGCTTTAGCGACAGCAGAAGCAATCTCAATGATTAAGTTTGGTTCTAGAGGGCCTGGGATTAAGTAGTCGCGACCGAAACGTTGCATTTTTTCAATATTTCTGGCGCTGGTGGTTGGTGTGGCCTCGACGTGTGCCATGGCAGCGATGGCTTTAACACAAGCCACTTTCATCTCTTCATTAACGGTCGTGGCACCAACATCTAATGCGCCGCGGAAAATATAAGGGAAGCATAGTGCGTTGTTTACTTGGTTTGGATAGTCTGAGCGACCTGTTGCCATGATAACGTCTGGACGCACAGCGTGCGCCAATTCTGGCATGATTTCAGGGGTTGGGTTGGCGAGTGCAAAGACGATAGGATCTTTTGCCATACGGCGAACCATATCTTCTGATAATGTACCTGGCATAGATAGCCCTAGGAACATATCAACATCGTCCATGACTTCTTCGATAGTGGTCGCAGTCGTCTCACGAGCATAGCGCTGTTTGGTTTCGTCAAGGTTTTCGCGGCTGGTGCTGATGATACCGCGTGAGTCCGAAACAAAGACATTGTTTTTATTCACGCCAAGTGCACAAATAATGTCTAGGCAAGAAATGGCTGCCGCGCCTGCGCCTGAACAAACAATTTTGATCTCTTCGATTTTTTTGCCAGTAATCAACAAAGCGTTGAGCATCGCTGCTGCAACAATGATTGACGTACCATGTTGGTCATCATGGAACACTGGAATGTTCATGCGTTTACGCAATTCACGCTCGATTTTGAAACACTCTGGCGCTTTGATGTCTTCTAAGTTAATACCACCAAAGGTAGGTTCAAGAGAAGCAACCGCCTCGATGAACTTATCTGGATCGTTTTGGGCAATTTCAATATCAAAAACGTCGATACCTGCGAATTTTTTGAATAGAACGCCTTTACCTTCCATGACAGGTTTTGATGCCAATGGGCCGATATTACCCAAACCCAGTACCGCCGTACCGTTGGTGATGACACCAACCAAGTTGCTGCGTGCTGTATATTTAGCTGCTAACGTCGGATCTCTTTGAATCTCAAGACAAGGCACTGCCACACCAGGGGAATAGGCCAGTGCTAGATCGCGCTGGTTGGCGAGCTGTTTAATAGGAGTAACTGAGATTTTACCCGGGCGTGGGAACTCATGATAATGTAAGGCAGCTTGTTCAAACTGCTCTTTTTCTGTACTGTGGTTGTCCGTATTCAAAATGGTATCGTCATTCATAATAATTGCCATGGTTGGAATAAATTGGAATAATGTAAATGGTGCCAAAAATATGTCTCACCCTTTAACTATCATGGAATGATAAAAGTTGAAGGGCATAAAGACAGTAAAAAATAAATAGTGGCGATTGAATATTAGGTCAAAAACACGTTAGCATAAACCGCTGTTTGAGCATTATTGGCAATTTATCGCCTAGTCAATAGCGTTGAATTAAACGAATAATATACTAAAATGATATTCAACATTTCGCCAGTTGATAATACTAAAGACTGTGGGTTTATATCAACCATAATCTCGATATTATTGTTATTATTATCACGCCCTATTAGCAATTAGGATGAGCAACTGATTGGCATTTGCGGTGCATCTGGTGCAGGCGGTATGATATCAAGCTCGGTGGCAATACTTTGGACGGTATAAGGAGTGGCGAGTAAATCGAACACTCGATTGACCTCTTCAAACTGACCTTGTTCTGCTGCTGTGATAGCCCGCTGCGCCATACTATTGCGCAAGACATAAACCGGATTGTTGGTTCGCATGTCATTGATGGCTTGTTCAAAAGACACAAGCTCTATTTGTGCCAAATAATTTATTGACCAGTCTTGCCAAACTTTTTGTGCTTCCTGATTGAGCTCCGTTGTCAGTGTTGCCAGCAGATGCTGCTCGTAAGGGTGTTCGTCTGGCGCCACAAGACCCAATAGCGCCCTAAAGCTATTGGTATAATCAAGCAAGTTGTCTTCTAATAGGGTCAACCATTCAAACGCCAAGGTTAAGCTTTCCTTTTCATGTGGCAATCCAAGCTTACGGCACAGTCCTTGCTGATAATGCTGCATAAAGGTTGCCTCGTAAGGTGCCAAGCAATCTGCTAGCGTTTCACGATTGACACCTTCTAAGCGCATAAAATGGGGCAGCCAAACATTGAGATTCCAATGACCGATAGCGGGCTGGTTTTGATAAGCATAGCGCCCTGTATGATCAGAGTGATTGTTGATCCACGCTGGATTGAACCGTTCCATAAAACCAAAGGGCCCGAAATCTAAGGTACTGCCTGTAATAGATAAGTTATCAGTATTCATGACGCCATGGGCAAAGCCGATCAGCTGCCAGTCCGCTATCATCTTCGCGGTACGCTCAACCACTGCTGTCAAAAATGCCAGTACGGGTGTATCGCTATCACGGCATTCTGGATAGTAAGTGTCAATCATATAATCAGTAAATTCAGCGAGCAAATCAGGCGCAAAGCTGGCAATCCACTCGACATGACCAAGGCGAATATGGCTGTCAGCCACCCGCATCAGTGCGGCTCCCGCCTCCATACGCTCGCGCCGTACTCTTGTATCCGATACCACAAAACCTAAGGCGTTAGATGATGGAATACCAAGCTGAGTAAGGGCATGACCACACAGATACTCCCGAATAGTGCTACGCAGCACCGCGCGCCCATCACCCATTCGTGAGTAGGGTGTCAAACCAATGCCTTTGAGATGCAAGTCTTGTGGCTGACCGTCATTATCCAGCACTTGTGCCATTAATAAACCGCGTCCATCACCCAATTGGCCAGCCCATTGACCAAATTGATGACCCGCATAGGCCATGGCCAGCGGTTTAAATTCAGCTGGAACATATTGACCAGCAAGGATTTCCACCCAGCGCGACATTAACACATCATCGCCCGTCCAACCCAACTGCTCTGCAACCTGCACGTTGAAATGACCAGCGCGCGGATTGTCTAATGGCGTAGGCGGCTGCTCATGATAAAGGCGCGTGTCCAAGTGGATATAGCTGTTTTGATAACGCATAAAAGCCGTTCCTATTGAAGTATAAAATCGAATTATAAAGTCAGAAACTTACTATAGCATAGCCTTGATAGAGCGGCGTTTCACTCTGTCCATCTCTTGTAATCTATAATGATTCATCTGTTTTTATTAAAGAATTATAAAATCATATACAAAAAAATCCCTCTATCTGTTGCAGATAGAGGGAAGGAGAAACGTCAAATAGAGTGTCTGATGATTAGCATTTAAGCAGCTTTGGTGTTTTGACCAATAGAGCGAAACGCTGTTTTTAGATTGCTATTGTGCTCAAGTATTTTCTGTTCAATCTTAGCATAATCATGCTTCAATTTATCGTCAACTTCATGCAAACGATCAGCAAACTCTGTCTTTTTTAGCTCGATAGTTTTGGCTTTTAGTGCTTGCCACTCTTCAACCGTTTGCGTGAAAGCATCGTATTCAAACTTAATGCGATCTTGGAATGTTTTCATCGCATGAGGAAGATCAAGGCCACTCACTGCTGCCGTATCAATCTGTTGTTGAGCTTTCTTAAACTGCATCTGTACTTCAGCATGTTTAATGGTCGTATCATCAACCGTACGTAGCTCGGTGGTTAAGCCAAGTTTTGATAAGCCAGCAATCAACCATTTGGTTGGATCATATTGCCACCATTTTACGCCGTTACGATAGTCGTATTGGAAGAAATGATGATAGTTATGATAACCCTCACCCCAAGTCACAAGTGCTAAGAAGAAGTTATCACGAGCACTATTGGTGTCAGTATATGGGCGCGTACCAAACATATGACATAAAGAGTTGATGAAAAAGGTAAAGTGATGGGTCAATACCAAACGCAACAAACCAACGATGACCAATGTGCCCCATACATCACCAAGTAGCCAGCCAATAGCAGCGACCATACCGACGTTCAATGCGACTACCCACAGACCATAATACTTATGCTGAATACGTAGGGTTTTGTCTTTGGTTAGATCAGGAATGTTTTTGTAGTCAAACTTACCACTAGGATAATTGCGCAGCATCCAACCCATGTGACTAAACCAAAATCCGCGTTTCGCTGAATAAGGATCGTCTAAACGGTCATCAACATGACGATGATGGGTACGGTGACCAGAGACCCAGTCAAACGCAGAGCCTTGCACCGCTAGGGTAGAACCAAGTAATAAAAAGTTCTTTACCACTGGATGTGCTTTATAAGCACGATGCGACAATAGACGATGATAACCAGCAGTAATACTGATACCTGTCCACACCATAAAGGCACCAAACACCCCCCAAACTGGCGCGCTAACGTCATGAGTAAACAAATACCATGGCGTGATAATAGCGGCAGCAATAGGCGTGGCTACCAAGATAGTCGCTGGAATCCAGTTGATCGGTGCTTTTGTAAACTCAAACTCACGCATATCGATGGATGCTTCTTTACTAGAAGTATCGATTTGATCGGCAGTATCAGCGTAGTTGCGTTTGGCAACAGGCTGCTCATCGAGTGAGTTTTTCGTTTTATTCTCGTCAAAACGCGTCTTAAAACGTGTGACTTGAATGCTGGCAGCTTTGACAAGCGTGTCACCAGATTTGATAGCGAAACGTAAGCCTTTAAGCGGGAAGCCAAGTGCTTTTTTTGCAATCATATAATATCCCTAGCGGTATTAATTTAAGCCTCTATAGTACCTT
This sequence comes from Psychrobacter vallis, assembly GCF_904846715.1. Classification (GTDB taxonomy): domain Bacteria; phylum Pseudomonadota; class Gammaproteobacteria; order Pseudomonadales; family Moraxellaceae; genus Psychrobacter; species Psychrobacter vallis. The sequence goes on along the minus strand of NZ_CAJHBU010000001.1, from coordinate 177,189 downwards.
AAATAACTAATAAAGTGAACACTTATACACTATAAAAATATTGCTAAATAACAATAACTTGTATCAATTATAGAATGTATTCACAAAAATAATCGGTGACTTATCAGGCATGGGGTAAAAGTGTAAGAAACACGATAGATATGTAGGCTGTGTTAGACAAATGCAATGTAGGATAGATTTATTATTTTAGTAATAAATGACTTGGGAAGTCCGTGATAATGACGTCAGTTTGCCATTTTATTAGCTGTTTAATGGTGTCGATATCGTTGACTGTCCACGCACTCACTGGCAAGCCATAACGGTGGCTATTTTTAATGACAGCTTGACTCAGGAGAGGGTAGTGGATGCCCAGCTGCACACAGTCAAGTTGCAAGGCCGTATTCGGTGCAAGTATCAATGTCTCAGGTGTGCGAATCAACAAGCCACGTGGAATATGCCTCAATAGTTTGTTGCTTTGCAGCCGCGTATGTAGCTCCACATCAAAGCTGGTCAGAACAATGGGAAGGCTGGCAAATGGGCTGTCAGTTAGATCGTGTGTCAAAGCCTTAATGAGTTTGCTGTAATCAGTACGGCAGTGGGTCTTAATTTCCAGCTCAATGTAACTAAAGTCAGCCAATATGGGCGCTATATCGGCCAATGCAATAATTCGATGCTTGAATTGCAAATGACGCTGGATCTCAATCATACTTAATTGATCAACGCGTGATTGCTGACCACACATGCGCGCCAAATCATCATCATGAAACACGACCAAACGGCCATCGCCGCTTAATTGCACATCGAACTCCACCCCCGTCAAGCCTTGTGGCTTAAGACGCTGGGCATATTGAAAGCCTGCAAATGTGTTTTCTAACGCCTCGCCACGAGCACCGCGATGACCCAATAATCGCGTATTTCCAAGATTTATCATATGTATCGGCTCTAGCCTGTTTTTAGCCGTAAGCATATATCGTCATACTTAGCTCGTCTAATGAAATTTGCCGATTCAAAAAAAATTTTCTGTAACTTTTTCACTAAGGCTAGAGCGCATACAAGCCATTATTTTGGTGTAGATTTGTGGATTTTATATCATTTGTATAGCGTATTTTTCGATGATGACAGCTTAAGAGTATTTTTTAAGCAGCTTTATAGAGGCGGGTTTGTTATGTTTTTGCAACCAATTGCAGGTTTTGTTCACAATGGGGGCGTTATTTGTATATCCATAGGCTACACTAATGACCATTTAATCTAAACACCGTATAATAATGTGGTTTTTAAACCGATAATCTTTAAGGTTGTGGTTTGAACGTTAAACACTGACCATCAGTGGCGGTACGAATAGTAAATTGGGAGCAAGATAAACATGAGCGTAGCAAATAAGAGTTTGAGCAAGTGGCAGAAAGTTGCTGGAATTGGCATAGTATGTGGTTTGGTGCTGACAGGCTGCGATCGCTCAGAGAAAGAAGATACCACTGAGACAGCGGAATTAACAGAACAAGACTCAGTAGACACTGAGGATACTGCTGCTACTGCGGTCAGTTGTGATGACCCAATGGTGCAAGATCGTCTCAAAGCAGCGCTAAGAAATACGCTCAATCAGCAAGCACAATCGCTGGCTGCCGACTATGCAAATGAGGCAGAAATCGATCTAAGTAGTGGCAGCATTACTGACAAGACCAATAGCGTTGTCATTGATGTACAAAATGCGGCGATCTTACAAGACACCAATAACAATGGTATGACGACTTGTCAGGCTAGCGTTAGTATGACGTTGCCGAGCGAAGATTTGTATCAAGCCAGCCAAGTACAAGCGGCAAATAACCAGCCAAGCCTGCAATCGCGTTTGGCGCAAAACAATATTCGTATCAATAACAATATGCTCGTTGATGACGCCTTTACCTATGTTGTTGGCACTCAAGGTGGTCAAGTACGTACACGTATTGCTGGACAGCCAGCATTGATTACCGTTGTGGCGGATGTGATGGCAGGGTCTGTATTCCAGTCAGCTATGGATGAGGAGCGTGCAGAACGTGCCGCGGAGCGCCGTGAATCTGCACAAGACAATGACAGTGAGTCAGCACCCGTTCGTCAGCCTAGAGTAACCAACCCAGTTGAGCCGACTCGTCCTGCTACGCCGCCAACTGTGAATAACAATCAAAGCAGTTCTAACGAAAGCAATGGGGCAACCTCCAATCCTAAAACGCCTGCCGTACCAAAAGTCGTGCCTAATGATGAAAGCATCGACATGGTTATTATTGAAGATGAAAGCGCTACTTATTAATAAGTTGGGTTAATACCAATACTGCTTATAAATAGTTAAGCAGTAATACCAAGTCAATAAAAAGCCCGCAGCGTCAACGTTGCGGGCTTTTTTAACTTATGACGACGGCTCGATATCGTAGCATTATTAAATACAGCTATTTATCATTAGCGAGTTTTTGTAACACTTGGCTGTCCCAAAGTACTTCAGCAACTTGCTTGGGATCAGTGCAAAAGCGAGCAGCAACAAACAGCCAATCGGATAAGCGGTTGATAAGGCTCACCGCAGTCGGACGAATTGCTTGAGGCTGTTGCTGCTGTAACAGAACGGCTTGGCGCTCAGCCCGACGGCACACGCTACGCGCCACATGTAACTGACTGACCAATACCGAACCTGTCGGTAAGATAAAATCTTTTAATGGTGGTAGAAAAGTATTCATGGCATCAATCTGCTGCTCTAACCAATCAATATGAGTGGCATTCACGCCTTCATATTCTGGCATCGCCAGCTCACCACCAATATTAAACAACAAATGCTGAATGATGACCAAGGCTTGTGCAAAATCTAACGCTGGTTGGGATTGCAAATGTTCAGGGAGTTGTTTTTTATTTGGTGTCTCGTTGTCTTTTACGGCTTGTGCCAAATGGGCGCGTACCAAACCGATATGTGAGTTGAGCTCGTCGATATCACCCATGACGTTGAATATCGTGTCTGTTTTACTGAGGCGGCTGCCATCTGCCATACCCGTACTACCATCATCTCCAGTACGAGTGTATATTTTGCTTAAACGATTGCCCATAGCGATTCCTTAACTATTTTTATGATTGAATGATATTAGTTGCGCGCCCATTGTAGTATTTTATGGCTGTTTTCGCTAAGATAATGGGTTAAATTTTGGCTGGCTCTCTTTTATATTGACTAGGGCGTGTTTGATATTCACAAATAGGTACTGTCAGTGCCATAGTCGAATAGTCGAATAATCGAACACGCCCTATACAATGGTTGTAAATTTTTTGTTTATGGACAACTGTAGCTCCTTAATATTTCATTTTGTTCTTTATACTTTTAATAAAAAGGCTTTTCCACTATGACCACACCCTTTGCCGATGCGATGTCTCAGCTTGCCATCTATGATTCAATGACTGGCGGCAAGCGTCAGTTTGTACCACTCAAAGCAGGACAGGTTGGCATGTATGTGTGCGGCATGACTGTCTATGATTATTGTCATATTGGTCATGCTCGGATGATGATTGGCTTTGATATGGCAGTACGCTGGCTGACACAATTGGGTTATGACGTCAATTATGTGCGTAATATTACCGATATCGATGACAAAATCATCGCCCGTGCGAACGAAAATGGTGAGGAAATTGGCGCATTAACGCAGCGCTTTATTGACGCGATGCACGAAGATTTTTCTGCGCTTGGCTGCTTATCGCCTGATGCCGAGCCACGTGCGACCGATCACATCAACGAGATGCAACAAATGATTGGGACGCTAGTCACGGGTAACTATGCGTATGCAGGAGACAATGGCGATGTCTATTATGCGGTCGATAGTTTTGCCGATTATGGCAAATTATCAAAGCGCAATTTAGACGATATGCAGGCAGGTTCGAGAGTCGATGTCGAAAACAATAAACGCAATCCGTTTGACTTTGTCTTGTGGAAAGCGGCAAAACCTGATGAGCCGCAGTGGGCATCACCGTGGGGACAAGGGCGTCCGGGTTGGCATATTGAATGTTCGGCGATGTCAACTAAGTGCCTAGGCAACACCTTTGATATTCATGGTGGTGGTCATGATTTACAATTCCCGCATCATGAAAACGAGATCGCTCAGTCTGAAGCCGCGACTGGTTGTGAATACGCACGTAACTGGATGCACGTCGGCTTTATCAATGTCGATGGCGAAAAAATGTCTAAGTCACTAGGCAATTTTGCAACTATTCGCGACGTGATGGCGAAGTACTTGCCTGAAACCGTGCGATTTTTCTTATTATCGAGCCATTATCGCAGCCAAGTAAACTTCTCTGATAGCGCATTGGATGAAGCACATAATAGCCTAAGCAGATTATACAACGCGCTCAAATTGGCGGAACAGCAAAAAGAGCAGACCTTAACAATTGATGAGGCGTTGATAAATGATGCCTATGTTAGCGCAACTGGGCAAGATTTTATCAAAGCGATGAACGATGATTTTAACAGCTCTACGGCTATTAGTGTGTTGTTCGGGCTGGCGCGTGATATCAATAAAGCGATTAAAGCTGAGGACGTGGAGACGGCTTGGCAATTGGCGCAGCAACTCAAAGCATTGGCACAAGTGTTGAATATTTTACAGCAGCCAGTACAGCAATTTTTGCAAGCAGTGATTGGTGAGCAGACAGATAGCGGCTTAACCGATGCTGTTATTGATGGCCTCATCACTGAGCGCGCAGACGCCAAAATCAGTAAAAACTTTGCGCGTGCCGATGAGATACGTGAGCAGTTAAAAGAGGCTGGCATTGAGCTTGAAGACAGCCGTGCTGGTACGACATGGCGGCGTGCATAAAGCACAAGTTTACAAAACACACATACAGATAGTCATAAATTAAGTCAGCCTTATGCTGGCTTTTTTTGTAGACTATATTTAGGGTATGTCATCAACTGGCACATTTATTAATTTTAATGCTTATAATCTAATTGATGACACGCCCTAGTTAAGTTAATTATAACAACCATTTTTTACCTCAAACCTCACACGAATGGGTGGCTTTTACATATATGAATACTTTCAAGGGCCGCATTATGACCACCAACAGTAAGACAATTGAGGTCGAAGGCCATAGCCACTCTATAGGTCAATATTTTCATCGATTATCGTTGCTATTGGCTTCTCTATTTATTGTCATCAGTGCCATTGGTATTCCCGTTATTTCTGCGCACGCGGCAAGCACTACCGATACACCAAGCAGTAGTGAGGAAAATACAACCGACACGTCCAGCACTCCATCAGCAGCAAGCAACCCTGATACCTTTACTGAGTATGCCGCTCAAAAGATTAATGCGATTAAAGACAAAGAAATAACCACTTCTAGTGTCGTAGAAGAAATGTTTGATCCTAACGAGCGTACCGCGGTAGAGCAGGCAGGGACGTTGCAAGGTGATGCGGGGCTAACGGGGGAGTATCATGAAAGTTATTATGTATTAGATCGACTCAATGCAGGCCTGCCACCTTTATCTAAACCCCCGAATCTAACCACACCACTGGCCACCTTAGAGTTTTTTCAATCAGCAGTGATGAAGCAGCAGTATGATTTGGCTGCTTACGCGCTGAATATGAATTTGATTGAGGATGACGTTCAGCGTAGTCGTGCTCTTGAGCTAACGCGACGTCTTGATTTTTTATTGTCCGAAAGAAAGCTTTACGTATTTGATGATTTGCCAGATCGACCTGATGGTCTGATAGAGCCGCCACTCGGTAATACCAGCAGCGTAATGGGCATTGCCAGACGCTCTATCCAACTTGGCTACATTGATTATCGTGAGCGCCGTGTCCCTATTTATTTGCAGCGAGTACGGGTAGAGGACAGTGCGCCTGTCTGGGTGTTTTCAGCTCAAACAGTTGGAAATATTGACAATCTATATGAGCAATATCATCCAGCAGAATTTGAGCGTTATTTACCCACGTGGATGAAGTTTAAAGTCTTTGGTATCGCATTGTGGGAGTTTTTGGCGTTAATCTCGTTTTTTTTACTGACGATGGGTGTGGGTTGGCTGCTGAGTAAAGGAACCGAAAAGATCATCAGTTATTATATCGATGATGAAAAATACAGTATGTATGTTGGTAGTAGTAATGGCGTGGCAGACTTGGTCGGTAAGCTGACAGTACCTCTAACCTTTGCCATCAGTTTTTTACTGGTATTTACCTTAGTGTCTGGTGGATTTCCTTACTTAGATGCCGTTGCTTCATCGACACGGCCACTGATTTGGATCGGTCTGGTCTTTAGTACCATGTGGTTGGGCATCCGCATCATTAACTTTTTTGCCAATCGTTATCAAAACATGCAGATTGAAAATTTGGCTGAAGAACATTTTGATAAAGAACGACGTCGCCGTACTTATGTATCGATATTTCGCCGGGTTTTTATCTTTGTTATGATTCTCGGCAGCATCTGGATAGGTTTGAGTGAGTTTGCCAACATGGAAGGCCTTGGCAAGACGATGTTAACTTCGGCGGGTATTGCAGGCGTGGTCATCGGTATAGCGGCGCAGCCTATCTTGGGCAATATTATCGCTGGTGTACAAGTAGCGGTGACGCAGCCTGTACGGATTGGCGACAGTGTAATAATGGATGGCAATTTTAGTACCGTTGAAGACTTGCGTTATACGTATGCCGTCCTAAAAACATGGGATGAACGTCGCTTGATTGTGCCGATGCGCGAGTTAATTACGGAAACCGTAGAAAACTGGTCACATACAGAGGTTCATCAGACCTGTCCTGTGTTTTTATATATCGATTATGGCGCAGATATTGGCGCCATCCGTCAGCATTTTATATCGATGGTCAAAGACCACAAGCTTTGGGATAACAAAAATGAGCCTGAAATATTTGTCGTTGAGGTGACCGAAAAAACCATTCAACTGCGCGGCGCTGTATCGGCGATAGGTCCCATAGAAGCGTGGACGCTTGCCTGTGAGATACGTGAACAGATGCTTAGCTACTTGCATGAGCAGCAAAATAAGTATTTACCAACAGAGCGTTTTGCATTAAGACAAGACCATTAGGAGTAAAAGAGAGTCACTAAAAAAAATCACCAATCATGCAAAGCTTGCCATGCCTATCGTTAGACCAAGACGCGCTTGTGTGAAATAAGCTGATAAATAAGCATGCGGTTCGTCTGCTTATTTGTTATAATGTGGCGTTATTTTTAAGGGATAAATGCAAAAATCCCACCCATCAAAATAACCACCACTAGGGGTCTGTATGTTGCGAATTGTCGATGAAGCTTTAACCTTTGATGACGTTTTATTATTGCCAGCCTATTCTGAAGTCTTGCCAAAAACTGCTGATCTGTCTACCCGTTTGACCAAAAGCATCACACTGAATCTACCGTTGATTTCTGCGGCCATGGATACGGTGACTGAATCTGAGATGGCCATTACGATGGCACAGCTGGGTGGTATGGGTATTTTGCATAAGAGTATGGATATCGTCAAGCAAGCCACACAAGTGCGTCGCGTCAAAAAATTTGAAGCGGGTACGGTTGTCGACCCGATTACTGTACATCCTGAAATGACCATTGGTGAGTTACTAAAATTGACTCAAGACAATAATATCTCGGGCGTACCTGTGGTAGAAAGAGGCACAGACAATGTTGTGGGCATCGTAACCCACAGAGATTGGCGTTTTGAAACCAATTTATCGTTGCCAGTCAGTCAAATCATGACACCAAAAGATCAGTTAGTAACGGTGCATGAAGGTGAAAGCAACGAAAATATCAAAAGACTGCTCCATGAGCATCGTATCGAAAAAGTCATCGTTATTGATGATCAATTCCGTTTGCGTGGTTTGATCACAGTCAATGACTTTGCCAAAGCAGAAAATAATCCAAATGCCTGTAAAGATGAGAAAGGCCGCCTTCGGGTTGGCGCTGCTGTTGGTACAGGGGCAGACACGCAAGCGCGCGTTGAAGCACTAATCGCCGCTGATGTCGATATTATCGTTGTGGATACAGCACATGGTCACTCAAAAGGGGTGATTGACAAGGTTTCTTGGATTAAAAAAAACTACCCGAATGTGCAAGTCATCGGTGGCAACATTGCCACGGGTGATGCAGCAAAAGCATTGCGTGATGCTGGTGCGGATGCTGTAAAAGTTGGTATCGGCCCCGGTTCTATCTGTACCACGCGTATCATCGCAGGTATTGGTGTACCGCAAATCTCTGCTATTGATAATGTTGCCAGCGCTTTACAAGACAGCATTCCCTTGATTGCTGATGGTGGTATTCGTTATTCTGGTGATATGGCAAAAGCAATCGCTGCTGGTGCATCATGCATCATGGTAGGCTCGCTGATGGCTGGTACCGAAGAAGCACCAGGCGAAGTTGAGTTGTTCCAAGGTCGTTACTATAAAGCGTATCGCGGTATGGGTAGCCTTGGTGCGATGTCAGGCTCCAATGGTTCGTCAGACCGTTATTTCCAAGATGCCAAAGATGGCGTAGAAAAACTCGTACCAGAAGGCATCGAAGGCCGCGTTCCTTATAAAGGCCCAGTCGCTGGTATTGTCAATCAGTTGGTTGGCGGATTGCGCTCATCAATGGGCTATACAGGCTCTGCGACGATTGAAGACATGCGTACCAACCCGCAGTTTATCAAAGTGACGTCAGCAGGTATGAAAGAATCGCATGTTCACGATGTGCAAATCACTAAAGAAGCACCAAACTACCGAGTGAGTTAAACGGTATTTAATTGTCCTAAAGTGTATTAATAGTAACGATTGACAGTAATGTCGTGACTTTGAGATACAAACAGCCAACAATGCTCTGTTATTGTTGGCTGTTTTTTTTGTAAAATACATAACAGATTATTATAACTACAACACTGCCTACATATACGTCTGGCCTTTCATTTCTAGACTTGAGGAATATACATAATGAGTTACTTTGGCACCGATGGTATTCGCGGCAAATTTGGTGAGTTACCGATTACGCCTGATTTTATTTTAAAATTAGGTTATGTGACAGGACAAGTATTAATAGAGAATAATGACAACCCTGCTCGCAAGCCAAGTGTGGTTATTGGTAAAGATACCCGCCTATCAGGCTATGTCATCGAAGGCGCATTACAAGCAGGCTTCAATGCTGCTGGCGTCGATGTTCATATGCTCGGCCCATTACCCACGCCTGCTATTGCGCACTTGACCCGTAGTTTTAATGCGGATGCTGGTGTGGTGATCTCAGCTTCACACAATCCATATTATGATAATGGTATCAAGCTGTTTTCGGCGGATGGTAAAAAGCTGACAGATGAGATGCAAAACTCTATCAATGATAAGTTAAAAGCCATTATGAATGCCTCTGAGGCTGATAATAATGTCATTATGCCTATTCTTGATCCGGCACAGCTAGGCAAAAATAATCGAATCAACGATGCCAAAGGCCGTTATATCGAGTTTTGTAAAGGCAGTTTCCCTTATCAGTATGATTTGAGCCATCTGACCATAGTAGTCGATAGTGCCAATGGGGCAGGCTACAGCGTGGCACCAAGAGTCATGCGTGAGCTGGGTGCAAACGTAATTGCCATTAACAATACGCCTGATGGTGTCAATATCAATGCTGATTGCGGTTCGACACATCCTGAAGGTTTACAAAAGGCAGTACTCGAGCACGAAGCAGATGTTGGTATCGCTCTAGATGGTGACGGTGATCGTATCGTGATGGTTGATGAAACGGGCAAACTCATTGACGGCGATGGTATCTTATACTTGCTTGCTACCCAAGGTCATACTAAGGCTAAAGGTGTGGTGGGCACACTCATGAGTAATATGGGTTTAGAGCTGGCACTCAAAGAAGCAGGAATTGAGTTTGCTCGGGCAAAAGTGGGTGACCGTTATGTCATGCACGAGCTTGAGGCCAACGGTTGGATATTGGGCGGAGAGCCTTCTGGCCACATTTTATGTCTCGATAAAAGCCGTACAGGCGATGCCATCATCGCTGGCTTACAAGTGCTGGCAGTCATGCAGGCGCGAGGTCGTGCGCTTAGCGATCTCGTCGAAGGTTTTGACGTGCTCCCACAAAAACTGGTCAATGTGCGTTTGTCTCAAATGCAAGATCCTTTTCATTATCCAGAACTGGTCGCGGCTTTTGATAAAGCGCAGGCTACGTTAGAAGGGCGAGGTCGTTTACTCATTCGTCAATCAGGGACAGAGCCGATGATTCGGGTGATGGTCGAGTCAGATGATGTCATAGAGTGCGATGTGATGGCGAATGAATTAGCCGATCATATTAAAGCGGTATTAGGTTAATCGTTCTCGACGGCACGCCTTAACGATATCAATATTAAAATAAGGAATTACGATGAGCATGGACTTTAGCGATCAGCGCCTCTCCTATGAAAAAGGCGAGCTTGACCAACAGTCAGTACCAGAGTCACCATTTGAGCTATTAAATGCTTGGATGAATGAAGCCATAGAGCAAAACGTGCAAGAACCATATGCGATGAGCTTGGCAACCTGCGGCGCAGATAATAAGCCCAGTGTGCGTATCGTCTTGCTGCGTGAAATGACGGATACCGGTATTGTTTTTTATACCAATTACGAAAGTGCGAAAGGACAAGACATTGTAGAAAATCCCAATGCTGAGGCACTGTTTTTTTGGCATGAGCTTGAGCGTCAAGTTCGTATTAGCGGTAGTATTGCTAAAATTGATGCTGATAAATCTGCCAGTTACTTCCAAAAACGTCCTCATGATAGCCAAGTAGGCGCTTGGGTCAGTCAACCACAAAGTGGTGAAGTGGATAATCGTGACGTAATGGAGCAAACGTTTGAGCAGCTCCAAGCAAAATATCCAGACAACACTACCGTGCCAACACCAGAGTTTTGGGGTGGGTATGAGCTTACGGTTGAAAAGATTGAATTTTGGCAAGGTCGTGCCAGTCGTATGCATGACCGCATTGTGTATACACAAGACAGCGGTAACAGTGAAAGTACGGCAAGTTGGACAACCAAACGTCTACTACCATAGCGTTTAGATTAATTTAAAAATCCATGTTGTTTGAACATGTATTAGAGCCACTCTAAATCCAATTATACGAGCATTTAGAGTGGCTTTTTTATGCTAATTTTTTATTGTGCCATCAGTGTCGATACCAGCTGAGACTGACATACCAGGACGGAGCCTCACAATCTCTGGCTGATTTGGGTCTAAGTCGATTCGTACGGGTATACGCTGCGCAACTTTTATATAGTTGCCTGTCGCAGGATTGGCTGCGCCTGCACTAAATTCACTACCCGTTGCTGGCGAAATATTACTGACATGGCCCGTAAATTCGGCGCCGCCAAGCGCATCTACACGAATAGTTGCCGCCTCACCAACGGCTATGTCGGTTATTTGCGTTTCTTTAAAGTTTGCAATGATCCAGATGCCTTTTGGTACGATGTACATAAGCTGAGTACCGGCGCTAACGTACTGACCTTCTTTGACGCTGACTTGGCTCAACTGACCAGATTCAGGTGCGGTGATGTGGGTGTTGTCGAGATTAATTTGGGCTTGTTTGACACCGGCTTGAGCATTTTTGATATTGGCGTCCAAAGAAGATCGATTGCCACTGGTTTTCTCACGATTTTGTTGAGCAGCTTGTAAATTTGCTTCTGCTTGTTGCACGCTCGCCTGTGCTTGAGCGAGTTGCGCTTTGATATGGGCAACTTCTGCTTTTGATACAGCGCCAATAGAATCTAACCCTTGGTAGCGGTTTACATCTTCACGAGCACTCTCTACATTGATCTTGGCACTGTATAAATCGGCCTTGCGTGCTTCTATTTGCGCTTGACTGGTCTGTGTATCTTGCGTGTTACTAGAGCGGTTGGTCACAGCCACTTCGATAGCAGCTTGTGCCTGCTCAAGCTGCTGCTGGAAAGTGCGATCGTCTATTTTTATCAGGAGGTCACCAGCTTTGACATTCGCAAAGTCTTGTACTGCCACTTCAGTGACGTAACCAGATACTTGCGGACTAATGATGGTGGTCTGACCTTTAACAAAGGCATTATTGGTTTGTTGTACCGACGGAGTAAAAGGAGGTAGCTTCCATGCATATAAAATCAAGGCCACGCCAACCACAATCATAAGAATCAAGAAACCTAAATTTAAATAGGATTTTTTCTTCGGTGACCAGCCCGTTGAGTCAGGAATAGGCTCTTTTGGTGGCATAGGCGTCTCGTCACTATCTATAGAGCTATCCACACGTGACCCCTCCAGATTGTCAACAGTCGCTTTTTGCTGTGGTGTATCAATGGTTTCTTGCACAGAGTTTGTAGTCGTCTCTACAGTATTGTTATCTGATTCTATACGTGTGTCTTTTATGGGAGCACCAGTTGACGTCTGAGGTGTTTGATCAAGCTCACTGGGTTTTTCTTGGCTCATGACGCGCTCCTGAATTTTGAATAAATATTTAAAAGTTTAACTTTTATTTAATTAGTTTGAACACGAGTAGTGAAATAAGCAGGATTACTTTGTTTCACGCATTTTGGCAATGACGGCGAGTTCTTTGGCAAGTGGGTTGCGTTTGTGGTAGCGATAGTAGAGGTAATTAATCAGCAATAAAATGGTGGTCACGGTCGCCAGCATCGCCATGAGAAAAAATAAGTCGTTATACGCTGCGACAGTCGCTTGTCGCTGGATACCTTGCAATACTTGACCGACGGCTGCCACATTTGCTTGTGCTGCATCTGTAGTTTGACTCGATAATATATTACGGTTGTTAGCAATTTGGGCGCTGAACGTAGGATCGCCTAAGTTGAGTGAGCTGACCATATCTGCATAATGGGTTTGGGTGCGAATGGTGGTAAAGGCCTGAATGCCAGCAGCACCTGCCAGCCCGCCAACCGTTTGTGAAATGCCAAAAATCACCGAAAAACTAATGATATAGGCAGGGCCACTGGCAATAGCACGTAAAAACCCTTCGAAAACCAGCGGTCCCATAAAGTATACAGCAGCAAAAGCAATTAAAAATTGACTGAAATAAAACATGTAAGGCGCGGAATTGATAGAGATACCCGTATCCATCCAAGCGCCTAATGCAATTAACGCCACTGCAAAAATAACAGGACGACGCAACTCCGTCGCAACGGTGCTAAAAACACTAATTACCAACGCCAAGACGCTGGCGGCTAGTATGACCGCATAAAAAGTAATCAGCTGCTCGTTGCCGTAGCCAAGGTTGGCAAGCAATCCTGCGGCGCCTACATTTTGCTCAGACAGCAAAATACGCATAACGGCACCAGTGACTGTAAAAGCAATAATATTCCGACTACGCATCCAGCGAACTTGTAGCATGGGGTTTTCGCGATGCGTTTCAATCCACAGCGCTATGCTAATATTGACGGCGGCAATAATGAGTGCGTAGATCAGCCAAGGCGTTGTCCACCACTGAATACGGCCCTGTACCAAAAATACCGCCAAGGCGGCAAGACCACTGGCAAAAAAAGCAAAGCTCAAAAAATCAAGTTTTTCAAAGACTTTTTCGGTTTTGCCGGGTGGTAGTTCTAATATATTAATGAGTCCAAAGCAAATCAGTGCCAATCCAAATTGAAATAAAAATAAGTTTTCAATCTGACCATCGATAGCAAGATAGGGCGAAATAATTCGTGATAATGGAATACCGAACTGCACCAAACCAAAACCTAAGATCAACCCACTAGTACGTTTAACGGTTGGCATACCTTGTAAGCAATAAAAAACGCCTAGGATGGTCATCCCACTAGCCACCATGCCACTTAACCCTCTAGCGATAATTTCTAGATCGTAAGAATCAATATTAATAGAGAGGTCGTTTAATAGATGGCTGCTGACCAACCACTGTAGACTCGTGGCAGCTAATAGAAAAAATAGCGTAATTTTACTAAAAAGTGACATGCCAAACTGCTGGCGAATTTTATATAATAGGACAGTGATACAAGCATTGGTCATATTATAACTGACCGATATCCAACCGCCTTCGACTGGCGTGAGTCCCATTTCGCCTTGGATTTGAGTCAAATTCGCAACCAATAGGCCGTTCTGAAAACTGGCGGTTATCCCAATAAAAATGCCGATGAGTAAATAGAACAGTTTACGGCGTGTAGGATGGTCAGGATTGGAGGGAGAGCCCACCATAATCGGTTGCTCGTGGGCTTTAAACTGGTATTCGTTACTCATGGACGTACCACAATCTGTATAAGAAAATACGATGACATAGAACAGATTCCAGACGGAAGATCGCGTCAGTGCAATTGACGGTCATGACATAAAAGCCATTCAATACACTGGTAGAACTAGAGAGACAACCTAAGAAATATGGCGAAGATTTTATCATAATCTTTATAGCGCTTTTGTCATTTGCACGACATTCATGGACTACTGTGCAATTTTATTGACCGCTAGTATTAAAAGTTCAATTATGTTATATGATATTTTATACGAGATGGTTATTAAGCTAAAGCACGCATAAAAAACAGCTCTATACAGAGCTGTTTTTGTCTATCAAGTATTAAGCGTGTGGTTAATACTTGATGCTAAAGGGTTTCGTCGTACTTTGCCTCTAGCTGCATGGCGCGCTTGTGGCTATCAAGTTCAGCCAGCGCTTCAGCATATTTTCTGATATTCGGATAAGCGTCGAGTTTTTGACGCTTGGCCAGAATGATCAAATCAAATGATAGCATAAAGTCAGCACCACTCAGCTTATCACCAACAATAAACGATTTACCTTCAACGGCCGCATCCAAATACTTAAACAATCTGGCTTTTTCAGTATCAATGTAACCATTCAAAAACTCATTGTCATTAACGCCTGCTTTTTTGCTAAATAGCTCCAGCATTAATGGCAACATAAGCGAGCTTTCTGCAAAGTCGTTCCACTGTAGATAATAGCCATAGTCTGAGCTGTCTGTCGCAGGACGCAAGCGCTCTGGTGCAAATCGTTCAATCAATAACTCAGTGATCGCACCTGACTCTGCATAGAGTTGACCATCTATTTCGATAACCGGAGACTTACCGAGTGGATGTACCGCCTTTAGAGACTCTGGTGCCAAATGAGTTTTGGCATCACGCTGATGACTGACAATTTCATAAGGGACATCTAGCTCTTCTAACAGCCACAAAATCCGTAATGAACGTGATTGATTGAGATGATGTAAGCGAATCATGATATTAACCTTTAAGCTTCGTTATCAGACGCTTAGCAGCCTCTTCTGATGATGCTGGGTTTTGTCCGGTGATTAACAAACCATCTTCAACGACAAACGATTCCCAATCAGCGGCTTTTTCATAATTGCCGCCATTGGCTTTTAATGCATCTTCTACTAAGAAAGGCACGACGTCGGTTAGGCCAACGGCTTCTTCTTCAGAGTTGGTAAAACCAGTGACTGTTTTGCCTTTCACTAAGTACTCGCCATCAACTTTCACATTTTTGAGGGCTGCAGGAGAGTGACAAACAAAGGCGACAGGCTTGTCTTGCTTGACGAAAGTCTCGATCAGGTTGATAGAATTCTCATCCACGGCCAAATCCCATAATGGACCATGACCACCAGGATAAAAGACTGAGTCAAAATCTTCAGCTTTCATATCAGCAAGTTTTTTAGTATTGGCCAAGTGCTCTTGGGCCTCTTTATCGTCTTTAAAACGCTTGGTATCTTTGGTTTGCGTGTCTTTAGTGTCGCTACCAGGATCTAGTGGTGGCTGACCGCCAGCAGGAGAGGCTAGGGTGACATTGACGCCCGCATCCAAAAACGCATAGTAAGGCGCGGCAAATTCTTCTAGCCAAAAGCCTGTTTTCTTACCAGTATCGCCTAAACGGTCATGTGAAGTTAGTACCATTAAAATATTCATAATTGTCCTTATTTATTGTTTATGTTTGCGTAAAGCAGATCGTTAACAGTCACGCTTCTTAAGTGGTACCGATATGATTTGCGTTATTGCTTTCAAACAACGAAGCCCTATTGGTACAAATGGTGACTGCTAATATTATTCCTGCTTCAAACATCATTTTCAGTAGTGATCTTAACGAGTTGTGTTGTTAAGTAGTTATTTACAACAGTCTCATGCTGTCATGAATTACTTAATATCAGCGACTTTGACCACTGTCTTACCAAAGTTATCGCCATTCAGCATATCTACAAAAGTACTTGGGGCATTATCCAGACCGTCAGCAATGTATTCTTTGGTTTTAACATCGCCTGACGCTACCCATTTGCTCATCGTTTTTAAGAACTCTGGGTAGTGATCGCCATACTCTTCAAAAATGATAAAGCCTTTAATGGTGAGGCGGCGGCTTAAGACCAGTCCTGTCAATACGCTCAAACGATCTTTGCCTTCAGGCAGTTCGGTGGCGTTGTATTGTGCGACCAGACCACAAACTGGGATACGCGCATGCGCATTCAATAGCGGCATTACGGCATCAAATACGTGACCGCCGACATTTTCGTAGTAAATATCGATACCATCTGGACATGCTGTTTTTAACTGCTCAGCAAAATCGTCAGCTTTATGATCGATACAGATATCAAAGCCCAGCTCATTAACCGCAAAGTCGCATTTTTCTTTGCCACCAGCGACACCAACCGTACGCACACCGTACTGATTACCAACTTGACCGACCGTGGCGCCAACTGGACCCGTGGCAGCCGCGACGACTAAGGTTTCGCCTTTTTGTGGTTTACCGATATCAGTTAGACCCATGTAACCAGTAAATCCTGGCATACCTAAGACGCCTAAACCATAAGAGGGATTTGCCATATCTTTATCAAGCTTTAGAACGCCTTCGCCATTACTGACGCTATAGTCCTGCCAGCCTGAGTTTGAGACGACCAAATCACCCACGGCAAATGTATCAATATTGGATTCAACCACTTGGGCAACGGTTCCACCTAACATGACATCGCCCACTTCTAATGGATCCGCGTAGCTTTTCGCATCGCTCATACGTCCACGCATGTAAGGATCTAATGATAGATAGACGGTGCGCAGTAGCATCTCATTGTCTTTTGGCGTTGGGATATCGCTAGTCACCATATCAAAGTTTTCAGCTTTCGGCTCACCTGTTGGGCGGCTGGCCAGTTTGATTTGACGGTTTGTATCTTGGCTTTGTTGTTTATCGAAGCTCATTTTAAGACTCCTTTAGAATTATTCATTGTAATTATTATAGTAACATTAATGGTAATAACGACTCAGCTCTGAGTCGTTATTACCGATTGAGTAGTCACAATAGATAGCATAACCCTATGTACTTATTGTGACTGTTACCGTTTTTATTATGAGGCTTTACTGGTCACTGCACGTTGTAGGATACGACGTGATACCTCTAAATCATTTTTGCCGTGCTCACCAAGTTTGACCATCTTATGGGCGTCAAGCTGCTTGACGATCGGGTCAATCGCTGATTCAGTTAAGTCAACGTCTTCTAAGCTGACTGGCAAACCAAGCTCGCGGAAGAAGTTTTCGGTATAGGTGATGGCAGTTTCAATGATGGCATCGTCATCTTGGTCAGTGTCAGTGATGTTCCAAACGTTACGAGCATACTGAAGCAGTTTTTCTTTTTTGCTTTCTTTAAGTTCACGCATCACTGATGGTAAAAGGATGGTAAGCGTGCGTGCATGATCAATAGCGTGTAAGGACGTAAGCTCATGACCGACCATATGAGTGGTCCAATCTTGTGGCACACCAGTACCGATCAGACCATTCAACGCCATGGTCGCCGTCCACATAATGTTCTTACGCGTTTCCATGTTTTTTGGATCTTGCTTGACCACTAAGCCTTCGTCAATAAGAATTTTAAGCAAGCTCTCAGCGAAAGCGTCTTGGACTTTAGCATTCACAGGATAAGTTAGATACTGTTCCATCACATGGACGAATGCATCAGCAACGCCATTCATTACCTGACGCTCAGGTAGAGTCAACGTTTTGACTGGGTCTAGAATTGAGAATTTAGGGAAAGCAAGTGGGTTACCAAATGGTAGTTTTGCTTGACGTTCACTATAGTTGATCACGCCGCCTGAATTCATCTCAGAACCAGTGGCTGGGATAGTCAATACAGCACCCAAATCAATGGCCGAGTCCATGTCTTTGCAATAGCCAGTGAGCGCATCCCACGCCTTATCACGTGAGACAGTGCCGTCTTCTTCGGTCAGTGAAGACACCAACGCGACAAATTTACTGCCATCAATGACAGAGCCGCCACCAACGGCTAGTAAAAAGTCAATGTTGTGCTCATTGACCATGTCCGCCGCTTTCAATAGGGTTGTGAATTCTGGATTGGCTTCGATACCGCCAAACTCAAATACCGTACGGTTACCGCTCGCTGATAACGCATCTTTAACTTCGTCTAACGTACCTGTACGCTGCGCTGAACCACCACCATAAGTGATAAGAACACGTGCATCAGTAGGGACGAGATCTGATAATTGTTCGATTTGGCCTTCACCAAAAACGATACGGACGGGGTTGTAATATTGAAAGTTATTCATAAAATTCCTAGTGTGATAAAAATATATCAGTCAAATATTTTGACGTTAAACAATGAATGGTCAGCAATGCGTGTTTGTGCATATACTCTAAGATTGATGCGCATTGTACATCAATTAGACCAGTCGTCTAGTAATGTTTACAAAACTCTCATGAAACAGGATAACCACCCATCATAATTCTAAACGTTATTATTAGACTAGTGATTAGGTACAAAAAAAGCCACCTTTGATTAGAGCGTCAAAGGTGGCTACGCTATTAACGACCCATTTGAGTGGTGGTCATGTGCCAAATTTCTGCCAAAGGTGTGTTTGTTTGACTGATCTTGGCAATCAGACTTGCTCCCAGCCACGCAAAATACCAGCGCTTGGCCATACTTTCAGCTGAAATGTTATCTTGGCGTGGTACGGACCCATCTAGCCAGCCAGCTTTGATCTGGTCAGCGAGCCACATGGTCGTTTGTTGATACCCAGTATCGAGCGCTTTACGCATGGTTTCTGACATATCGGCCACCTCTGCACTGAGTTTGACCACTAAGCATTTGCCATCGTCACAGCCGTTTTGTTGAGTATCATACCAGTTTTGAAAGTAGTTATATAATTTTTGCTGTGCGCTGACGTCTTGTGCGTCTATGATATTTAAACGAGTTTTATATAAGCTAAAGTAATGATTGATGATGGCTTCACCAAAGGCTTCTTTAGAAGCAAAGTAATGATAAAAAGAACCCTTAGGTACACCTGCTGTGTCCAAAATCTGTTTTAGACCAACAGCGGTAAAGCCTTTTTTGGCTATCAATTGGTAGCCGGTAGCAAGTAAGTGAGCCTTGGTGTCTAGTGAAGTGGTGGTAGCCTCTTTAGTGTTAGACATAAGTAGGAGTGCCTCCTTTAATAATAGTACATATAGAGTAATTGGCTGTCATTTGTATATCATATTGATGGTATATTTTAGTGGCATATATGCCTATATATTACATTTCATCAACAATGTTTACAGACAAAATAGACTCGTTTTATTGACAGCTATGATAGCATTAGACCAGTCGTCTATCAAGACAGGTTTTGTTTATATCAGTTATCCTATGGTTTTTTAGGTGATGATTTAATAATAGTTCAAACCTATTACTGGTAAGATCGCTTTAATTTAATCGATTCAATCAATTTATTGAAAATCAATCTGCCACATAACAAAGTAAAAATAAGGACAACCATGTCAAGTAACGATAACAATAGTGCCTACAGTGATTTTCATTTGCAGTTCATCGCAGGTGAATGGCAAAAAGGCAAAGATGATAGCATTAATACCAATACTAATCCCTATAATGGCGATACGCTTGTAGAAATTCAGCAAGCGACTAAAGATCAACTCAATGAAGCATACGATGCCGCCGACCAAGCTCAAGCCGAATGGGCGAAGCAGACACCTGCAACTCGTGCTGCTGTGCTATATAAGGCTGTTCATATATTGGAGCAGCGCCAAGACGAAATCGTCGATTGGCTGATTAAAGAGTCGGGCAGTACGCGTATTAAGGCCATGGTCGAATTTAGTGCGACGCGTGCGATCACTCTTGAGGCAGCGACTTTCCCTAACCGTGTACATGGTGAGATTCGCCCATCGAACACTCCTGGTAAAGAAAACTTCATCTACCGTGAGCCTATTGGCATCGTCGCTGTTATTAGCCCATGGAATTTTCCACTACATCTGACACAGCGCTCTATCGCACCAGCTTTAGCGCTTGGTAATGCTGTTGTGTTAAAGCCTGCTAGCGATACGCCGGTGACTGGTGGTTTACTGCTTGCAAAAGTGTTTGAAGAAGCAGGTCTGCCAAAGGGTCTGTTAAATGTGGTTGTCGGCTCAGGTAGCGAGATAGGCGATGCCATCGTCGAGCACAAAGCCCCAAGCCTAATATCGTTCACAGGCTCAACCTCAGTAGGCAAGCACATTGGTGAGCTGGCCAATGGCGGTGAGTATATCAAGCAAGTAGCACTTGAGCTGGGTGGTAATAGTCCGTTTGTGGTATTGAAAGATGCTGATATTGAACAAGCAGTAAAAGCCGCTGCTTTTGGTAAGTTTTTACACCAAGGTCAAATCTGTATCGCCATTAACAGAGTGATCGTCGAAGATGACATATATGACGAGTTTGTAGAGCGCTTCTTGGCACATGTCAAAACATTGAACGTGGGAGATCCTAGCAAACAGGACACTGCTGTTGGCCCTATCATCAATGAAAAACAAGTCAAATCGCTCAAAGAAAAAATTGCTAAAGCACAGGAAGAAGGCGCAAAGATGATACTAAGTGGCGAGATTGACGGCCAAGTAGTACCACCGCATATCTTTACTGAAGTAACTCGCGAAATGGATCTATCACGCAATGAAGTGTTTGGACCGTTGGTCGGTATTATCCGTGCCAAAGATGAAGACGATGCATTGTCGATAGCCAATGATTCTATGTATGGCTTGTCTAGCGCTGTATTTACCGCTGATATGCAAAAAGGTCTGCGCTTCGCTCGCGGTATCAGAGCAGGCATGACGCACATCAACGATATCTCAGTGAATGATGAAAGCAATACACCATTTGGTGGTGAGAAAAACTCAGGTATTGGACGCTTCAATGGCGAGTGGGTACTTGAAGAATTTACCAGAACGCATTGGATCTCAATGCAAAACGAGCCTCGTGACTATCCTTTCTAATAGTGTTCACCGCTCTAAGCGTATTAACCGTTCTAAAAGTATTACCTTAGAGTGATATATACAAAAAAAGACTGCCTTTATGGCGGTCTTTTTTTTATGCGAGATTTTTGATTTTCATTGATAGTATTTTATCTGATCGTCATTTAATAACTACTCATCTGGCATGAAAACCCAGCAATCCTTCGATTTCTTCGATGCTCATACGTCTAACCAGCGCTTGCTCTTCTACGGACAAGCGATTGGTATGTTCTTTTATCATGGTATGGATGCTTCGAGATATCTCACCAGTCGTAGCATAATACATTTGCGGCTGCTCCTTCGTCAGTCTCATCAAAAACTTATTAATGAGCTTACGCTTTTCGTCTGACTTGTTCTCTTCAGTCGTAGTATTATTTTGGGTCATGGTATTCTCCTAGAGGTAAGCCATTTAAGCAGTCAAGCTCCTGAGAGTCAATGCTTATGAAAGGTTTTTAAGATTGAGCGCCGTGGTCGAATACCAAACCTATCATTAAAAGAATATAGTATTTTAAAGCATTGAAAAGTAAGAGTAGTGGTTCAACAATAGCATCTAAATAGTAAGAGGTTTGCGAGATGTCAAATCAGCCATCAAATAAAAAAGTGACGTTGGTTTTATTTCATAACGATTTGCGAGTAGCGGACAACGCGACTTTGTTAAAGGCGGCAGCGCTATCCAGCAATGGACGGTTATTGCTCGTTTATGCCTCATCGTTGACTGACAGACTAAAAAATAAAGACAGTCATACTTATCATTATGACAGCCTGAGTCATGCCCGTAAGCAGTTTTTGTTCGAGAGTTTGGCTGACTTAAATGCATCACTAATGCAGCTTGGAAACCGGCTATTGTATTTGCCCAATAGCTCTGCAACATCAGATTCGTTCACCCAGCTGAGTGAGCTTATCGAGCAGCAATACGTCACAGATATTTGTGTCAGTAAAACGGCAGATTATAATCAAAACCAAGTATACGAGCTTTTACAGAAGCAGTATCCGCAAATAAGCTGGCATGTACAGACAACGGCGACTTTATTTGATGAGTTACCGTTAGAGCATCTACCTAAAAGTTTTACGCAGTTTCGCAAAAAAATTGAATCTAATCATGATTTATTGCATGCAGAAAAAGACAGTGTCATTTGCTTAACACCGAAATCACTCTCGCCATTGCCTGAAAGCATGTTTAATAGAGAAGGATACTTTTTTAAAATAGATAGGTCTGATACACAAGTGCTTAATGAGCACATACAACAACAGCCCAATTTTAAAGGGGGTGAGTCAAGTGGCCTAAAGCACTTAAAGGGTTATTTTGACTCCGATGCGCCGAGTACTTACAAAACCACGCGGAATGTGCTTGATGACTGGACCCACTCTACGAAATTTTCCGCTTGGCTGGCCAATGGTTCGCTGTCTGTGAACATGGTATTGAATCGTCTGCGCCGTTATGAGCGCGATATCATGGCAAATGATTCTACTTACTGGATATGGTTCGAGCTGCTCTGGCGTGAGTATTTTTATTGGTATGCCGCTGCTCATCAGCAAAAGCTATTTTGGCTTAAAGGCATTGCGCAGCACTCACCATCGACCCAGTTTAATCAAAAGCGTTTAGCGCAGTGGAAACATGGACAAACACCATATTCTATCGTTAACGCCTGTATGCATCAGCTAAAAAGTACAGGATACATGTCGAATCGTGGCAGACAATTGGTCGCTAGCTGCTTGGTTCATGAGCTGGGTCTTGATTGGCGTTACGGTGCGACTTACTTTGAGCAGCATCTTATCGATTATGATGTCGCCAGCAATTGGGGTAATTGGCAGTATTTAGCAGGGGTTGGCGCTGATCCGAGAGGGTGCAGGCAATTTAATCTCAACAAACAAACTGAGCAATACGATCCAAATGGCGAGTTTATCCGTAAATGGCAAGGTGAGGTATAGTCAAGTCACTATAAACTACATACAAGATAGGTATAAAAAATGAAAAAACCCAGTCCTTATTTAACCTTTGCTGGCGCTATTCCTTTCGTCATCTGTGCTTTTTTGATGACTGTGGGTGTTACAGCGATACCGGTTTTGGGGAAAACCGAGTATGTTCTATCTATTTATGGTTTGGTGATTGCCTCATTCATGGCAGGCGCGCATTAGGGTAATCATCTTAGCTTGGCTGATGACAATGCATGGGCATTCAAGCTTCCTGTGCTGAGTAATATTATTGCACTTGGCTTGTGGCTCGGATTTTTGGTCTTATCAAACGCGGAGTTTATTTGGCTACTTATCCTTGGTTTTGTGAGTTTGTTAATGATTGATTATGGTCTTCATCAAGCGCAGATTATCAGTCATGAGTATTTTAAAGTCAGAAAATATGTCACTTTGATTGTGGTTTTTGCATTAATGGTTGCAGTGGCTCAGTTATAAGTGGTGACAATGTTCAATAAAGAATGTCGAAAGGTGCTTACTAAGAAGTACTGGCTAAGAAATGCTGACTACACAATACACAAAAATATGAGTAGCGATATCGAATTTGTTTATGGCGTGTCCTAATTTTAAAAATAGGGCAACCATTTTGGCAGCCCTTTTTGTATTTTTACAGCTTTAAAATAGGTAGTCTGTTAAGCATTTTCTAACTTTGGACGGGCTTTATCAATTGCCTTCAACAATGCTTTTTCGAACTCACCCTCTTTGAAATTAACCAGATATGAGTGCGCCGCACAGAAGTTACGAACGTCACGCCATTCGTGTGCCAGATTGGTCGCCCAATCGCAATACTGCTTGCCAGCATCGGGTTTATCTTTTAGCGCTTTTTTAGTTGTGGGATGCAGTATCAGTTCTGGTAATACCGCTTCTAACAATTTCATCGGTGGACTCATAAAAGTGTCATCCACATGCAAGCTTTTGCTTGCAGGATGATAGGCCAATAAAGAACCAGCGTGAATCATCTCATTTGGCGAAATATAGTAGATACCTTCTGAGATGGAAAACTGAAGCTCAGAGTAGCGCTCAGCCACAGCATCGCTTTCAACCAAATCATCTGCCCATATCACTTCTGGTACTTGTTTCGGATGTCGGCTGCTGCCATAGAACGTTGCTTTCGGAAAGTCTTTGGCCATTTGTGCACAATGTACGGTATGAAAGGGATGGACGTTTAATACAGCTTCAACATCGCGGCCATCATTGGTCAGCGCCATTACCTCATCGCGTACCTCACCTGTTAAGGCGTAACTGTCTAAAAAAATAAAACGCCCTGATTCGAGCTTAATGAGTGAGCATTGGGTGCCAATATTTAAGACACCGCCAATGCGAAATGATCCGCGTATGTTCCAAAATCCTGCTCCTAAATCATGTATTTTATCTGACATTTATGGTTCTCCTTATTTGATTTTTGAAAAATGATTGATAGAGAGTCACTCAAACTGTGAGTAAGTTTTAAAAAAATGGATGCTACTAGATGCTGGTCTTACGTAAACCATTGTCGCAGTAGCTTATGACGACTGAAGCTCAGAACGAGCATTCTCAATGGCAGACAGTAGTGCTGCCTCAAATGAGCTTTCACCAAATTCAACCAATCCTGAGTGTGCGCCGCAAAAATATCGAGTATCACGCCACTTGTGTGCCAGCTCCGTTGCCCAATCGCAATACTGCTTACCAGCGTTCGGCTCATCTCTAAGTGCTTGTTTGGTGGTGGGATGCAAACCCAAATTGGGCTGTACCGCATTGAATAGCTTAGAAGGAGGAATCTCAAAAGTATCGTCAACATAAATACTTTGGCTAGCTGCATGATAAACCAATAAAGAGCTGGCATGGACGGCGTCATTGGGCGAGATGTAGTAAATACCCTTAGGAAGCGAAAAATCAAGCTCAGCATAGCGCTCTGTGACAGCGTCGCTTTCGACCAAATCATCTGCCCAGCTCACGCTTGGTATTTGCTTATGATGGCGACTACTACCATAAAAGGTCGCTTGCGGAAAATCCTGCGCCATTTGAGCACAGTGAATGGTATGAAAAGGATGCACGTTTAATACCGCTTCGACATCGTGACCATCATTGGTCAAATACATGACTTTCTGATGAATATCGCCTGTCAACGTATAACTGTCTAAGAAAATAAATCGTCCTGAAGCCAGCTTTATCAGAGCAGATTGAACCCCTATATCGAGTATGCCATTTTTAATAAATGAACCTCTTATACTCCAAAATCCGTGGCCTAAATCATAAATCTCATCGTTCATTATTATTGTTCCTTAAGGCTGATTTTCTCAGAACTTTCTATTTGTTAATATAAATTATTAATAAATAATGTCTTAATATAACAACTTACAAGTATGGTTTTTTGAGCGCGCAAAGTCTGTAATAAAAAAGATAGAAGCACTGTAGATGTGTAAAAATGCAAAAGAGTTGTTAGGTAAATGTAGTAGAACGCGCTTAATATCCAACACGGCCTTATACTAAATGAATAAAAAATCGAGCAATACTCTGAAACTTGAATCTGTTATTCGATATGATGAGGTAACGCATAGACTGCTTGATCATGAATACTTAATCCTATTGTGATTAACAGTCCAGATGTCTCGTTTTATTTCTATCACCTACGCCTATAGCTTTTGCTAAATGGCTCCAATATAGTCAGTATTATTTTGAATGATCATATAAATAAAAAGAGCCAAGCTCCTCACACAGACACGCCATCGGTTTCTGCGTATCATCCGTCAGTTGATTCACCCTCATGGATATTGAAAATTACGATTGGTTTAATTGGGATGTTTGCTTTTTTGCAAGTGTACTCTATCCAAGCCGTGCTACCTGTAATGATGGCAGATTTTTCTGCTACTGAGGTACAAGTCGGTATGGTTGTTGGGGCGACAGTGATGGCGATTGCCATCATGTCACCGTTCTTAGGGATGCTATCTGATGCGTTGGGGCGCAAGTCCTTTATCGTTGGCGCGTTATTATTCTTAGCAATACCTACCGCATTGATTGCCCAAAGTCCTAGCATTGGTTGGTTGGGATTTTTCCGGTTTATGCAAGGCTTATCTGTTCCTGGTATCACGGTTGTGACCATCGCTTATATTGGTGAGGAATTTAAAGGAAGAGCACTCACTGAGCTGATGTCATTTTATGTCTCAGGCAATGTGCTTGGTGGCTTTTTGGGACGTTTTTTACTTGGCCATTTACATGAGCTTATCGGTTGGCGGCTTGGCTATTATTTAATGGCAATGCTGACACTTGTGGGTGCGTTATGGGCATGGAAAATGCTACCGACGTCGCGCTGTTTTGAAGCCAATCCGAATGTGGGATCAGCGGTACAGACATTGGGTGAGCATTTGACCAATCGCTATGTCGTGACAGCGTGCTTGCTTGGCGCCTGTGTTTTATTCTCGCTAGTCGGTTGTTTCACCTTTATCAATTTGCATCTTGCTAAATCGCCCTACAATTTGAGTACAGGTGCGCTTGCCAACATTTTTGCCGTTTATCTGATTGGCGTGATTATTACACCATTATCGACCACGTTGTTGCGCCGATTTGGATCGGCGCGGACGGTTCGAGTTGCAGTGATGGTGTCAATGTTTGGCGTGTTATTGACCTTGGTGACGCCATTATGGGGCGTTATTATTGGACTGGCGATTATGTCGTCGGGTGTCTTTATCACCCAAGCCGCGACCATCAGTTATATCGCTGTCAATGTGAATAAAGGCCGCTCATTGGCTTCTGGTTTGTACTACATGGGCTACTATGCTGGTGGTACGCTAGGGGCGTGGCTGTGCGGCATGGCTTATGCGCGTGGGCAGTGGTCGCTCACCGTATGGTTGCTATTGTTTGTTCAAGTATTGGCATTGCTCGTTGCCAGTTTTGGCATGATTAAAACGAAATCACGTACCGCTTAATCTGCTTTTTGCAAAGAGTTTAAGAAACCATGGAGCCTACGATACTTATGTAAGGCCGCTTTACATAGCATCGGTTTTTTCTTACTATCAGTGAAAGAGAATGCCTTTTACGCTATTATTTATTTATAATTTACTTGCATACCTGACAACAAGGAAGTCACATTTATGTCAAATATCTATCAAAGCGCGCCTTCTGCTTATGATTATCCATTATTGGTAAAGCAGCTACTAAACCGAGCCAAGGCGGTATCGCAAGATCAAGAAATTGTTTATGCGGATAAAAAGCGCTTTACGTATAAAGATTTGTTTAACCGTATTAATCGCTTAGCCAATGTCTTAGCTGACCTGAATCTTGACGCAGGTGACGTGGTCGCAGTGATGGATTGGGACAGTCATCGTTATCTTGAATCTTACTTTGCCATACCGATGTCAGAATACATCCTGCAAACCGTGAATATTCGTTTGTCACCAGAAAAAATCCTTTATACCATCAATCATGCGAAGCCAAAAGTGCTATTACTCAACTCTGAGTTTGCGCCATTGGTCAAAAACTATCAGTTCGAAAATTCTAGCATCGAGCATATTATTTGGCTAGATGATAATGGGGTGACGTTTGAAGGCGTGTTTGGTGGCAATCAAAACCGTGTCATTGGTGAATATGAAGCATTGCTAAAAGCCGCTGATAGCGAGTTTAACTTTCCAGATTTTGATGAAAATACCATTGCCACTACCTTTTATACCTCAGGCACGACAGGTGATCCAAAGGGCGTGTTCTTTAGTCATCGCCAATTGGTATTGCACAGCTTAGCAGAAGCTGCCACGCTCGGTATGTTGCCCAATAAGCAAGGCGTCAGTTATGGTGATGTGTATATGCCAATGACCCCGATGTTCCATGTACATGCGTGGGGTTTTCCATTTACAGCCACTATGGTAGGTCTAAAGCAGGTCTATCCGGGACGCTATGCGCCTGATGCCTTAATGGATTTGATTATCAATGAAAAAGTGAGTATCACTCATTGTGTGCCTACGATCTTACAGATGGTACTCAAAGAAGCACAAGATCGTGACGCCAGTTTTAATGGTCTAAAAATGATCATCGGGGGTTCACGATTGACAGAAGGTTTGGCAAAAACGGCAATGGCACAAGGTATCGAGGTTTATACAGGCTACGGTATGTCAGAGACCGCGCCGCTTATTAGCTTGACAGAATTCAGTCTAAATGAACCCGAGATGACAGAGGATGAAGACATTGCTCGTCGTTGTATGACTGGCAAGCCTGTACTAATGGTAGATGCGCAGGTATGGGGCGAAAATAATCAATCAGTGGGCAAGGGTAAAGATCATACTGGTGAGCTGGTTCTACGTGCCCCTTGGTTGACCCAAAGCTACTTAAAGAATGATGATGCAGGCAAAGAGCTGTGGGAAAATGGCTACATGCATACTCAAGACATCGCCTATATACGCCCTGACGGTTATATTAGAATTACGGATCGCTTAAAGGATGTGATCAAATCAGGCGGCGAATGGATTTCATCGCTTGAGATTGAGACGATTTTATCGCTGCATCCATCAGTGGCTGACGTGTCAGTGATTGGGGTTCGTGATAAACAGTGGGGCGAACGTCCATTGGCACTAATCGTCCTCAAGCCGGCTTGCCAAGACACCAATATTGAGGATATCAAAGCCATTGCCGAAAAAGCAGTCGAGCGTGGCATCATTCCTGAGTATGCCGTACCAAGTCAGTTTAAGTTTGTTGATGAGTTACCAAAAACGTCGGTAGGCAAGCATGACAAAAAAGTCATGCGTGAGATGTATACCAATCAAACAGAAGTGTAGTTGCGTCAGATTGCCAACTAACAAAATGCTAGATCAGTCGAAATGAGTGGCTAATCACCTGCTTAGTAGTTGACCTTTATCGTGCGCTCTGCTACATTTTAAACCGATACATTATGTATCGGTTTTTTTAGTTCTGGCAGGGATAGCCAATCTTGGACTATATTGTTATCTGATACAATCGTATCGCATCACCATCGTTTACGCTAAGGACAGCCACTATGAGCGAACAAGCCACCCATCCAATCACTGACCAAGCTTCTATTCAAACGTTTGCTGATATCTATCATGATTCAATCAATAATCGTGAGCAGTTTTGGGCAGAGCAAGCAAAACGTATCTATTGGCATAAAGCGCCTGAAAAAATCCTTGATGACAGTCGTTTGCCTTTTGCCAAATGGTTCGTCGGCGGCGAGACCAATCTTTGCTATAACTGTGTGGATCGCCACTTAAAGGAACGCGCAGAGCAAGACGCATTTATCTGGCTATCGTCCGAGATTAATCAAGAATTGATCGAGACTTTTCCGGGTATTACGGATGCTTTTAAAGATTTGGGTAATAGTGTTGAGTTTTATACGGACTATACCAAGCGTCGCCTGACTTACAATGATTTATACAAAGAAGTAAATTATTTTGCCGATGTGCTACAGCGACACGGTATTGAGAAGGGCGATCGTGTCATCATTTACATGCCGATGATTTTAGAGGCGGCTTACGCGATGCTGGCCTGTGCTCGTATTGGTGCGGTTCATTCGGTTGTATTTGGCGGGTTTGCTGCCCACAACTTAGCTATTCGCATGGATGATGCTGAGGCAAAAATGGTCATTACGGTAGATGCCGGCCTTCGCGGTGGTAAGGTCATCAATTATAAAAACTTGGTCAATCAAGGAGTTGAGCAAGCAAACATAAAACCTGAGCATGTGCTCGTCGTGAATCGCGGCGTGCTGCCATTTAAACCACAAGATATAGACGTGGATTATGCCACGGAACGTCGCCGTAGCTGTGAGGCCAATGCCGTGGTAGAGCCTGTTTGGCTTGAATCCAATACGCCATCGTATTTGCTCTACACTTCTGGGACGACGGGTACACCAAAAGGGGTGCAGCGCGATACGGGCGGTCATGCGGTCGCACTTACGACTTCGATGGATTATATCTATGATGGTAAAGCGGGCGAGACCTTTTGGGCAATATCAGATATCGGCTGGGCTGTTGGGCATTCTTATACGATCTATGCGCCATTGCTCGCTGGCATGACCAGTGTCATGTATGAAGGCTTGCCACATCGCCCAAATCCGGGTATCTGGTGGCGTATTGTCGAAGCGAATAAGGTTAATATTTTGTTCACCGCACCTACAGGTGTGCGTATGCTCAAAAAACAAGATGAGACGTGGATGACGCGCTATGATGTATCAAGCGTCAAATCATTCTTTTTGGCAGGTGAGCCACTGGACGAGTCAACAGCCAATTGGTTGACCAAGCATTTAGGCGTTCCTATTTTAGATCATTATTGGCAAACAGAGTCTGGTTGGCCAATTTTGAGCAATACGCCCAAATTCAATCATAAACCGCACAAACAAGGATCACCGGGCTATCCGATGTACGGCTACGATGCGCATGTTATTAATGAAGAAACAGGAAAACCTTGCGTAGCTGGTGAAAAAGGATTGCTCGCCATCAAAGCGCCTTTGCCACCGGGTTGTCTAACCACGGTATGGCGTAACGATGAACGCTTTGTCAGTAGTTATTTTGGTCTGTTTGATGGTCAGCAGTATTCTACTTCAGATTACGCGGTAACGGATAAAGAGGGTTATTTCTATATCTTGGGACGTACCGATGATGTGATTAACGTTGCTGGTCATCGAATAGGCACGCAAGAGATCGAAGAGGCCATTAGTACGCATCCAGAGATGGCAGAGTGTGCCGTGGTGGGCATCCAAGATGAATTAAAAGGTGAGCTACCCATTGCCTTTTGTGTGTTAAGAGATCAGGAGCAAGTTGCGACCACTGAGAATCGCTTTCGTATTGAGCAGCAAGTGATTGGGGCTGTTGTGAAATCATTGGGCGGTATCGCACGACCAGCGGCCATTTATTTCCCGCAAGCACTGCCAAAGACTCGCTCAGGTAAAATCCTGCGCCGAGCGATTCGAGCATTGGCAGAAGATAAAGCCACAGGCGATATGTCGACGCTTGACAATCCAGCAGCGATTGATGCCATTAAGCAGTCTATGAAGGACTATTAAAACGCAAGTCAGGCGGGATTGTTATTGTTATACACAGCCAATGCTGTAGTTGAAATACTTTAAAATTGCACCAGCAGTATGTTTTGTATCGATATTACTTTTCACCGACTATAAACGATAAGCTCATGAGACATCATGGGCTTTTTTATTTTTGCACTTTGCTACAATTAACCTGATTATTTAACCCATAAATAAAAATTCGATAAAGCACTTGACCCTAAAATTGTTTTATTGTTATAGTCAATAACGATACAAAATAAATCATTTTAAATTGATGGTTTTTATAAAATTTTATAACTCATAAATTTCTTTAAACAGTTAAAAACCTCACAAAACGGTAGTCTCGCAAACAAGATAAGGATATCTTATGCATCACGTTCAGCAGCTTATCAATGGTCAGTTTACTCAATCAAAGACAGATGAGTGGATTGATATCACCGATCCAGCAACTCAAGAAGTCATCGCAAAAGTCCCACAAACTACGAACGACGAAATTAACCAAGCGGTCGCTGCTGCCCAAACGGCTTTTCAGACATGGCGCAAGACACCCATCACCACCCGTGCCCGTATTTTTTTAAAATATCAGGAGTTGATTCGTGACCACATGGATGAGCTGGCAGAAATTTTAACCGCCGAACAAGGCAAAACCATTGCCGATGCGCGCGGTGATGTCTTCCGTGGTTTAGAAGTGGTGGAGCATGCAGCAGGCATTGCCAATTTACAAATTGGAGACTTCGTTGAAAATGTTGCATCTGGTGTTGATACTTATAGTATTTGGCAGCCATTGGGCGTTTGTGCGGGCATCACACCCTTTAACTTCCCAGCGATGATTCCTCTATGGATGTTCCCGATGGCCATCGCTACGGGTAACACCTTTATTTTAAAACCTTCTGAACAAGATCCAATGGTCACCATGCGTTTGGTGGAGCTTGCCGTAGAAGCGGGCGTTCCTGAAGGCGTGCTAAACGTCGTGCATGGCGGTAAAGCGACGGTCGATGCTATCTGTGATCATCCCGATATCAAGGCCGTATCATTTGTCGGTTCTACTGCCGTTGGTCATCATGTCTATGAACGCGCTAGCAAATCAGGCAAGCGTGCCCAGTGTATGATGGGTGCCAAAAACCATGGTGTAATCCTACCGGATGCCAATAAAGAGCAAACGCTCAATCAGCTAGCGGGTGCCGCCTTTGGTGCCGCTGGCCAACGTTGTATGGCATTGTCAGTGGTGGTTCTGGTTGGTGCAGCAGGGGAATGGATCGATGACATCAAAGCCAAAGCAGAAAACTTGGTGGTATCAGCAGGTAAAAATGATAAAGACTTAGGCCCACTGATTTCTCCAGCCGCAAAAGCTCGGGTTGAGCATTTGATTGGCACTGGCGTAGAAGAAGGGGCGAGCTTATTACTTGATGGTCGCGGTATCACGGTTGAAGGGTTTGAAAAAGGCAATTTCGTTGGACCCACTATTTTTGACCATGTCACCGCCGACATGCAAATTTATCAACAAGAAATCTTTGGCCCTGTGCTTTGCATCATGCGTGCTGCGAGCTTGGATGAGGCGATAGAGATGCTCAATGCCAATCCACATGGTAATGGCACGGCAATCTTTACTCAATCGGGAGCAGCGGCACACAAATTCCAACAAGACATTCAGGTCGGGCAAATCGGTATCAATTTGCCGATTCCTGTGCCGCTACCAATGTTCTCATTCTCAGGCTCACGTGCCAGTAAGCTTGGCGCTCTTGGTCCTTATGGCAAACAAGCCGTACAGTTCTATACTCAAACCAAGACCGTCACGGCGCGCTGGTTCGATGATGAAGCGAGCCGTGGTGTGAATACCACTATTTCAATTTAATTATTGATCTACTGTATAGTTAGGTCAATACAAAAGAGGTATAACGGGTCTGGGATACATTTTTCGTAATCTGCGTAGGCACAGCAAGACAGAAAATTTGTCCAAGTCACGCGGTATACGTTAATTGTTCTGACTTTTATTTTGCAGTAGGATTTTATTATCGTCATATCGCTTTCATGATGAAGTAATGACGTATCAAATCTTATCCACCATATTTGCTATGTACGCACAAGGATGATCTCATGGATTTTTCATTGACCGATGACCAGATGGCCTTTCGCCAAACTGCCCGACAGTTTGCCCAAAAAGAGCTTAAGCCAAACGCGGCGGAATGGGATCGCACCTCGCATTTCCCAGTCGATGTGATAAAAAAATCTGGTGAGCTTGGCTTTTTGGGACTTTATACCAATCCAGAGTATGACGGTTTGGGTTTACCAAGGCTCGACTCAGCGATGGTATTCGAAGAGCTGGCATGGGGCGATACGGCTGTGGCATCTTATATGAGCATCCACAATATGACCGCATGGATGATCGGTGAATATGGTAGCGATACATTATGTCAGCAGTATCTGCCGAATATGGTCAGCGGTGAATGGCTTGGCAGTTATTGTTTAACAGAACCAAACGCTGGTTCTGATGCTGCCTCTTTGCGTACCAAAGCAGACAAGCAGGGCGACTATTATGTACTCAATGGCGAAAAAACCTTTATATCAGGTGCAGGCTCGACAGATGTATTGGTGGTGATGGCAAGGACGGGCGGTGCAGGGCCAAAAGGCGTGTCAGCGTTTGTCGTTGATGCCAATAGCGCTGGTATCGAATATGGTAAAAATGAGCATAAGATGGGCTGGAAAGCACAGCCAACGCGAACGATTAGCTTTAAGGATGTAAAAGTACCCGTAGACAATCTGATAGGCGAGGAAGGTCAGGGCTTTCGTATCGCGATGAAAGGCTTAGATGGCGGCCGTATTAACATTGGCATTTGTGCCGTTGGTACAGCGCAGTCAGCATTGGAGACGGCGACCAATTACGTTCAAGAACGCAGTCAATTTGGCAGTCCAATTGCCAGTTTACAGTCAGTACAATTTAAACTTGCTGATATGCTTACGCAAACGATAGCTGCACGGCAAATGCTCTATTTAGCAGCGCACAAAGTTGATAACAACGATTCGCAAGCGTCTACTTACTGCGCGATGGCGAAACGTTTGTCGACAGACCTTTGCTTCGATGTTGCGAATGAAGCGTTACAGTTGCATGGCGGCTACGGCTATCTGAATGAGTATCCACTTGAGCGCCACGTGCGAGATTTGCGTGTGCATCAGATTTTGGAAGGCACCAATGAAATCATGCGAGTGATTGTCTCGCGTCAACTATTACAGGACGATGCGCTAAGCCAATTACGCTAATGCTAATTGGAAAAGTAACGTATTCACCAACCAAGCATCATATATGTAGCCATACTAAAACAAGGATGTTCTATGACAGAGTATACCAATCTTAAATTGTCAATTGACAATCATACTGCCATCGTAACACTGCATAATCCGCCTGCTCATACGTGGACGATGGATAGCTTGCAAGCATTGAAACAGCTTGTCACTGACCTAAATGCGAATGACGATGTCTATGCCTTAATCATTCATGGCGATGGCGAAAAGTTTTTTTCAGCAGGTGCAGATCTTAATAATTTTGTAGATGGGGATAAAGGTCAAGCCATCAGCATGGCCATTGCTTTTGGTGAGGCGTTTGAAGCGTTATCCGCTTACCACGGCGTTAGTATCGCGGTCATCAACGGTTACGCGATGGGCGGCGGGCTTGAATGTGCGCTGGCCTGTGATATTCGTATCGCCGAAGCACACGCACAGATGGCGTTGCCTGAGACGGGTGTGGGCTTATTGCCATGCGCGGGCGGTACACAAAACTTACCTTGGCTCGTGGGTGAAGGTTGGGCGAAGCGGATGATATTGTGCGGTGAGCGCGTCGATGCAGCGACGGCATTGCGTATTGGTTTGGTTGAAGAGGTTGCGGCCAAAGGCGAAGGTCTCGCTGCTGCTCATGCGCTAGCACAAAAAGTCGCCAAACAGTCACCTGTGGCCGTCAGTTACTCTAAAAAACTTATCCAAGCTGCCCGATATACACCACCTGCGCAAAATCTCATACACGAGCGTGAAGCATTTGTTAAATTATTCGATACCAAGGACCAGCGTGAAGGTGTTCAAGCATTTTTAGAGAAGCGACAATCCAATTGGCAAAATAAATAAATAATACCAAACCCAAAAAATACGATTAGCTGCGTCAAATGCGTTTAGCCTACAACAGGTAGTACTTGCACGCGTTTTCCTTGCTACTCTAATCTTTGGGATTGGTATAAGACTGAACGAACGTATTTTTCTAATTTTCGTAGGTGCTTTTTATGATAAAAACAGATATGACAGTGACGGATGATAGTAGTAATAAAGAAACGCTAGCGATAGAGTCGCCTGTTCTGTTCGATACTGAGCCGACAGAGTGCGGCCATCTGCTCGGGATAATGACATTAAACACGCCCAAATCTCTGAATGCCTTGAGTGTTGAGATGTGCCAATTGTTATCAGCACAATTAGAGCGGTGGCAAGATGACAATCAGATAGTGGCATTGGTTCTAAAAGGAGCTGGGGATAAGGCGTTTTGTGCTGGCGGTGATATCCGTAAATTATATGACAGCATGTCTACCAGTGCGCCACTCCCGAACCCTTATGCGACAGAATTTTTTGGTAATGAGTACAACCTTTACCGACAAATGCATTTTTATACCAAACCATTAATACTGTGGGGTGATGGCATCATCATGGGTGGCGGTATGGGACTCATGGCAGCGTGCAGTCATCGTTTGGTCACCGAGCGCACGCGTTTTGCTATGCCTGAGATTACCATTGGATTGTTCCCTGATGCTTCTGGTAGTTGGTTTTTGCAGCGGATGCCAGCCAAAACAGGATTGTTCTTGGGGCTTACAGGGGCGATGTGTAATGGTAATGATGCGCTATTGGCCAATCTTGCAGAATATGCCGTCACCAGTAGTGATTATGATGCCATCATCCAGCGTTTAAAACAGAGCGATTGGCAAGTGGCAGCTCATAATATAGATAAATGTCATAACAATAGTGCTTACAGTATCGTCAGCCGCGCACTTGCTGCACAACCAGTGGCTGATTTACCTGATAGTAAGTTGGCGACCTACTGGCAACCTATCGCACAGCTGATGAATAGTGGCGGCTTGAGTGACATTGATGCATTACTACAAAGTGATGAGGCACTGGCACAGTTGGATGCAGTCTTTGCTGAGGATAGCTGGACACAGCGCGCCGTTGCTACTTATCGTCATGGTTGCCCAGTGACTGCCGCTTTGACTTATGCGCTGTATCACAGAGTTGCGGGTTTATCGATAGAACAAGTTTTATATTTAGAGACAAATGTAGCAGTACACTGCGCCGCCAATCCTGATTTTAAAGAAGGCGTGCGTGCGCTACTGATTGATAAAGATCGCAGCCCGCAGTGGTCACGTTCATTAGCCGATTGTTTAAGCCTCGATGGGCAAGCCTACATCCAACAGCATTTTGTGAATCCTTACCCGCAAGGTGAGCACCCTTTAGAGAATTGGTTGAGCGCCAACGCTTTAAGTAATCAGCTTGTTCGCTAAATACTTGATTTACCAGTTCAGCATAACCTTTAGATAAAAAT
This sequence comes from Psychrobacter vallis, assembly GCF_904846715.1. Classification (GTDB taxonomy): domain Bacteria; phylum Pseudomonadota; class Gammaproteobacteria; order Pseudomonadales; family Moraxellaceae; genus Psychrobacter; species Psychrobacter vallis. Next base: position 140,548 of record NZ_CAJHBU010000001.1, on the reverse strand, counting down.
TAGACTCAAAAAATAATGACAGACTATATGTAGCATTATCTACATAAGCAGTCATCAAGGAGCGATGAGATGGGTACAAATGATATCAGGACGACGGAGCAAAACGCTGACAAGCCAAGTATCGCCTTTATTGGCCTTGGTAATATGGGCGCACCGATGGCAGAAAACTTATTAAAGGCAGGATATGTACTGTCAGTCTATGATTTGTCTGAATCAGCGACTCAGCGCTTACAACAAGCAGGGGCAAGGGTCGCCGATAGTCCTAAAGATGCTGTCAGTAATGCCCAAGTAGTCATTAGTATGCTACCTGCTGGCAAGCACGTTCATTCTGTTTATTTGGGTGAAAATGGTGACGACGGTTTACTTGCCGCGTTGCCGAAAGGCACGCTGGTCATCGACAGTAGTACGATAGCGGCGGCTGATGCCATGAAGGTCGCAGAGGCAGCAGTCAAGCTTGGTATAGACTTCTTAGACGCGCCAGTGTCTGGTGGTACAGGTGGTGCAATCGCTGGTAGTTTGACATTCATTGTTGGTGGCAGCGACGATGTCTTTGCCAAAGCTGAGCCAATATTGGCGGTTATGGGCAAAAACATTTTTCATGCAGGCGATCATGGTGCTGGCCAAGTTGCCAAGATTTGCAACAACATGCTGCTTGGTATACTTATGGCAGGAACAGCAGAAGCCATCAATTTGGGTGTCAAAAATGGCCTAGACCCTAAAGTCTTATCGGATATCATGTTGCAAAGTTCAGGTCGCAACTGGACATTAGAAGTCTACAACCCTTATCCACAAGTCATGGAAAACGTGCCTTCTAGCAACGGTTATCAGGGCGGATTTATGAGCAAGCTGATGCAAAAAGATCTCAATCTTGCCATGCAAACGGCTCAAGATACCCATGTTGAAACGCCAATGGGCGCCAAAGCGACCGAGCTGTATGAGGCGCATGCAGTAGAAAACGGTGATAAAGACTTCTCCAGCATTATGGGTCGCCACGATAGCTCAGTGCTGTCTTAATGTTAATTTCAAAAAATAGGATTAGCAGCGTCCAGCTCGCTTAGTCTAGTCTACTAGCTATTGGTATAGTGAGTTCAGTACAAAAACGAGCCAGCGGGACTGGTATGAATTTTTCGCCGCCTCTAGAAGTAAAACTAAAAAAGGCCTGTCTCATTATAATGAGACAGGCCTTTTTCGCGTTTGCTCATTAGGATCTTTAGCTTTGCAGATCGTATACGAGGGTTTGAATATCCTGCGCCGCTTTTTGTAAGCGAGGTACATGAGTCAATAGTTCATCAAGCGAGACTCGTATGGTTGGCGCATGCACATATAACGACGCCAGATAGCGTGATTTTTTGTCCAATATGGGTACGGCCACTGCCACCATCTCAGAGATGAATTCCTCATTATCGATGCCGATGCCAGTTTCAGCAATACGATCAAGCTCAGCATTTAACGCATCGATATTCGTAATGGTGTTTTTGGTAAATTTGTCTAGTGGCAGACCCTGCAATATCTTATGGCGACTCGCGGCAGATAATTGGCTGAGATATAGCTTGCCCGTGGCAGTACACCACATGGGTGACTTTGCACCTACTGGTAAATAAATCTGTAGCGGCAAAGTTGTTTGTGCCCGATTGGTATAAATCATATGCATGTGGTAGGGAACACCAATACCACAGGTTTCTGTGATTTCATCAACCAGTTTTTGCAAAATCATTTGCCGCTCGTTAAAAAATAACCGCTGCTGCCAAAGCTCGACGCTTAAGTTACGTACCCGCTTACCAGGAATAATACCGCCACCAATATCGACGGTCAAAAATCCATCATCCACCAAATTTTGAATCAATCTATGCATGGTTGGTTTAGGGATATCCAGCTCTTGCGATAGCTCAAGTGGTGAGAGCGGCTTAGAGGCGTAAGATACGGCCTCTATTATCTCTAGCACACGGGTAATCGACGATACTTTAGGCATATGAATGACTCAATGATAATAAAAAGAATAAAATAAAAACATCACAACATTTTCATAAATAGAACAGACGGTAGCAAATCGGAAGCCTTGTGCTATGTCGTCATAGTTTCTAATTTAGCATAATATCAAGCTTATACGACAACCAGTCATGCTATATAGCAATATTTATATGACTCATTTGCATGTCATGGTTTTTATATAGTAGCAATACTAGATACGCTCACTCACAAAACACAACAAACTGTAGTAATAACCTATATAACTGTCATTGTATTAAATAGTGAGGTAGGTCATTATGATGACATATTTTGTAATACCCTCACATGAACATTAAGCTAGCCAATATTCATGTCTATGCAGTTTAGTTACTTTGAGAGTATTGTGTAACAGAAAGGCGGAGTTTTGCGGGTTGGTGTAGCAATTATTACAATACCTATGCAATCTTTACATAATGGCAAATAAAAAGCGCACCTATAGGGGTGACTTTTCCAGTCAAAATTGTTTTAATCTGCTCAACAAAATGATTGATTTAAAAAGACATTAAATTATCATTTTTTTGGGCGATTTATTCCACACTTTAGGAGAGTATTTATGAGACTTATTAAATTAACAGCAATTTCTGCTGCTGTATTAGCATCAACTGCCGCACTAGCAGCTGAACCTGTTATCGTTGTTGACGGTAATGATGCTGTTGTTTATGAAGCTGAGCCAGTTGCTGTCGCTTATGAAGCACAACCTGCTTCTTATGGCTACAATGCTGATGCTGGTGTAGTACGCAATACTACAGGCGCTGTCGTTGGTGGCACTAAGACTTTTTTCCAAACCGCTATCAACCCAGCATCTGTTAGTGCTGAAGTGGGTACGCTAGGTTATGGTGCTAACCTTGGTTGGTCACTAAACGAGAAAACTGAACTACAAGCTGGTTGGGCAGGTGGCGATGTTGCTGACCTATTCGGCGGCGACTTTGACGCAAACGATGTAAACTATGATGTTGATACAGATTTCAGTAACCCGTACCTAGGCGTACAACTACGTCCTGCTGGTAACTGGTTCACAATGGGCGCTGGTATCATTGTTCCTGATAACGATATCGATGTTCGTGCTAACGCTGAAGGTACTGGTTTCTACCGTATCAATGGTGAGAAATTCTATGCAGGTACTGCTTCTGTTGATGAGAGAGCTGATGGCGACTTTGGTGGTGAAAATATCGGTAACCTAGAAGGTACTATCGAGCATCGTAACAAGCTAGCTCCTTATGCTACTATTGGCTTCCGTCCTAACATCACTAATAACTTTGGTTTATTCGGTGAAGTTGGTGCTGCATATATGGGTAAAGTTGATGCTACCATTAACCGTGTAGCTGGAAATCTTAACCCTGCTGCTAATATTGCTGCAGACCAAGCTGAAAAGGATTTAGAAGATAAAAACTGGTTAGAGTGGATGCCAATCGCTAAAGTTGGTGCAACTTACCGTTTCTAATCTAATCACAGTCTAAGTACTGTTGTTAGAATAAGAGCAAAATAAAAAACGATCCTAATTAGGGTCGTTTTTTTTGTCTGTAATAAAGTAATGACTGTCGTTTTCGACAAGTATAGTCAAGGCATCTATAAATGGATACGGTGTTAACCTTGCTTACTGTATACCAATACTATTTGCACTCGGTTGCCTTGTACCCGCTTTAAACTGCCCCGACTATACATTTATAAAATCTCTAAAATATGACGATAGTTTGTTGAGTGGGCAACACTGCAATATGGTAATGAGACTGACTGTCGGCAATGACGATTAAAGGAGATTGCTCTCTTAGGGCACTCAGTAAACCAGCAATGAGATAAGCGTAGTCCTCACCTAAGCCTTGTGCCAACGTATACTGATGTATCTTGATAAAACTTTCTTTTATTTGCCATAGCAGTTTAGCGATAATATTACGTTGAATCATCGGCAGTGCTTGCATGGCGACAATCTCATTGGCTGAGTAAAAACGCTGAGCCACTTGCCATGCAACATCGTTATTTTCTATATCAATCCCCACAGGACGATCACGGCTAATAATCACGGCAACTTTATTGTTTAGAGGCTGATGAGTCGCTTGATCAGCGTGGTTATGCACGTCATTTTTATTTTTAGAGCCTGTATGACTAAAGCAGACATAGTGGTTGTTATCGATCAATCGATAAGGAAAAGCAGACTCATCCAAAGCATCGTTAATTTCTAGCTGATCAAGCAAATGTTGCAGTAATAATCGAACGCCTTTACGCTGTAGCTGGCGTTGATTGTGATTCATATCACGCACTGACAAAGCTACTGGTGAAAGGTAGTTCTGCCAATTGAGATTATCATGCCTATAGAAACTTAGCGGTGATATGTGAGAGGCGAGTAACCATGATGATTGCCCCCAGAACTCTTCAAAGCTTGGAGATAGAGAGTCATTCACTTGTGCCGTGGCGCACCATGTCGTAGGGGTGAGCTGAGTATATTGGGTATGAGTTAAGGTTGGCATCATTGAGTGTGTCGATTGATGTTGGTTGACAGAGTAAAACGTAAAAAGCCCAGCAATATGGTATCGCTGGGCTTTTATAAAGAACATTAAGCTTTATTTACTTTTATCGGTCTTACCAGTCTTAGTAAGACAGTTCAGCACGGCGATTTTGGGCATAAGCGTCTTCTGTGTTACCAGCAACCGCAGGACGTTCTTCGCCATAGCTGATGACACGGATGTTATTGACAGCGACACCTTGGGCAGCAAGATAATCACGTGCGGCTTGGGCACGGCGCTCACCCAAGGCGATATTGTATTCACGGCTGCCACGCTCATCAGTGTGACCTGCGATGACCACACCAGCGGCTGGGTTCGAGCTTAGCAAGCTTGCATGTTGATTTAGGACATTTGCTGCTTGTGTCGTAATCGCACTGCTATCAAAGGCAAAATAGACAACCGCTTGCAAATTCTCAGCACCAGAAATGACCGCATTTGAGTTATCTACGATAACAGCGCCAGTGTATCCAGCTTGACCGCCTGGAATACCTAGTGGGGCAACCACCACTTCAGAAGTAGAACGTTTGGTAGCACAACCTGTGGTTAGTGCAACTGCGCTTGATAATACAGCGAGAACTGCGATCTTAGAAAAACTGGTTGACATAGTGAGCTCCTAAAATTTTAATTAAATTTGTTTTTTTAAACTGCTTACGATAAAACTTAGGCAATTGCTATCTATCATATACTAAATGTTACTTTATGTAAGTACTATTACTGTAAATAATTCTAGAATTTACAGTTAGATATGCAATATCTTACCAACGACGCTTTCCCCAGTTTTCAGGATTTGCCCAGTAGTCAGCATTGAGCCAATTTGGTAGTTTTTTATAATCATATAAGTTAAATTGCCATAGGGTGGTTGATGCTGATGAAGTGAGTGATGAAGGTAATATTGTTTGATTACTCTCATCTACTTTTAACCCATGCTCATTTAAGATGTCAAATGGGGTAAAGCCATAAGCTTTTAAGTCTATGGTGCTATCCAGAGTGATTAGCAGATGTGCAGCATAAAGATCGCGATAACGCATGAGTATTGGGATATATTGTGGTAACAGCTCTGATGATAATGTAGGGAGCCAAAAGCAGGCCAGATCATAGCGTGTAGATGTCTGTTGTTGCGTAAGCTCTGATAAAGTTGATACTTGTAGTTTCTCAGTTGCGCTCACTGCTGCATCATTGTCTGTCTTAGGTATATGGTTGTTTAGCTGTGTTTTTAAGGCCGCGTAAGCACTGTCGTCTTGTACAATCCATAACACCGCAGCATCACCATTCGCTAGCGATGGTAGTAGAGCATCAACATAGTCTCTGAGTAGTGGTAAAGTAATATCTGAGCGACTGGTAATGTGCTTTGTCATATAATGGGCCGTTTATAAAATGTGGGTCATCAGTACGTCTATTAAATCATCTTAATGAACATTATCCAATGGATGATTTATACGGATTATTTGATTTGAAATCTTTGGTAGATTGCCATCACTGTCGCTATAGTCAGTCCTAAATAAAAGAGATACAACTATTATCCCGCGCTACTGGGGTAAATTTTCTTTGCTTGCTGTGCCTACGCAGACAGAGGCTACACAAAATTTACCCCAGTAGCACTGTATCTACTTTATAGTGGATCGACTATATGACAACCGTATTTCTATACTACTCACTATATTGATCACTGTTTCGACCTCCTTTATGGATTATAAACGTAGTAATTTTGAGGCTTGTACTTGAAAACTGACAGTTTAGTTCAATGTAGTTATAAATTTATTAAAAATAAATTGTCTCAAGAATTTGCATAATATTTGGTTTATTGCCGTAATCACTATCAATCTCTCCATTATCATCCGTTTATTCATATCATAAATAATAATAGGAATTCATATGTCTACCGCTGAAGCTGATGCTCAAATCATCAATCCAAGTATGCCTGATGTACCGCCGCATGCGCCTAGCAAAATCAACTTAAAAGATTATAAAAAACCAAGCTTCGATGTTGAAACCGTTAGCTTAGATATTAAGTTGTTTGAAACGTATGCACAGGTAGATAGTACGCTAAAAATGGTGCGCCAAACTGCAGGGGAGCTTGTCTTATTTGGCGAAGACTTAGAGCTACTAGCGATTACGATGAATGGCAGTCAACTGGCTGCTGACGACTATCAGCAACAAGCAGGAAAGTTGATGATTTTTAATGCGCCTGATGAGGCAACGTTGGATATTCAAGTACGTATCTGCCCGCAAACCAATACAGCGCTTGAAGGGCTTTATATGGCAGGTAGCGGCGACGATACCATGTTTGTCACTCAGTGTGAGCCAGAAGGCTTTCGTAAAATTACGTTTTATCCAGATCGTCCTGATGTGTTGGCGATATTTACAACGCGTCTTGAGGCTGATAAGCGCTATCCGACGCTATTGGCCAATGGTAACTTAGTTGAAGCGGGTGAGGTGGCAGACGAACCAAGCCGTCATTATGCTATTTGGCATGATCCGACTAATAAGCCAAGCTATCTATTTGCCTGTGTGGTCGCTGATTTAGACGTATTGACCGATTCTTATAAAACCAGTGAGGGTCGAGATGTCTTACTCGAGATATACGCAAAGTCTGCTGACATCGATAAATGTGATGTTGGCATGCAGGCGCTAAAAGATTCCATGAAATGGGATGAGGTCAATTATGGCCGAGCCTACGATTTGGATCGTTATATGATCGTCGCGGTCAGTCAATTTAATATGGGAGCCATGGAGAATAAAGGTCTTAATATTTTCAATACCGCCTGCGTGTTATCTAGCCCTGAAACCACAACAGATAGCCGTAGTTTTAGTGTGAAAGCCATCATCGCTCATGAGTATTTCCATAATTGGACAGGCAATCGCATCACCTGTCGTGATTGGTTTCAGCTATGTCTAAAAGAGGGTTTTACTGTCTACCGTGATCAATCGTTTTCAGCGGATCAGCAATCGAGTGCGGTACAGCGTATCGATGATGTAGCGACCTTGCGTGCGCATCAGTTTAGCGAAGATGCAGGGCCACTGGCGCATCCTGTGCGTCCTGAGAGCTTTGTTGAAATTAATAATTTTTATACCACGACGGTTTATGAGAAGGGCGCAGAAATCGTACGTATGATTGCTAATACCTTAGGGTCAGAGGATTTCCGTAAAGGCACAGACGAATACTTCCGCCGTTATGATGGGCAAGCCGTCACCGTTGAGGATTTTTTATCGGCACTCAGTATCACTGATGCTAAAATCGAAGACTTTATCGATTGGTATCGCCAACCGGGTACGCCAGTCGTTTCGGGGCATCAAGATTATGATAGCGCAGCACAAACGCTTACCATTACGTTGCGTCAGCAGACACGTCACGTCAGCGGTTTCGATGCACCAAAACCTTTACCAATTCCGGTAGCGACTGCATTATTTGATAAAGACTCGGGTAATATTGTCGCTGAGCGTATGTTGTTGTTAGACCAAGCGACGCAAACTTTTGTTTTTGAAGGTATCGCTGGTGAGCCTGTGGTGTCTTTATTACGTGACTTTAGCGCACCCGTACAGCTTAACTATGATTATCAAGATGAAGATTTGGCATTTTTACTCAAACATGAAACCAATGGTTTTAACCGCTGGCAAGTGACACAAATGCTGGTAAATCGTATTTTACTGCAATCTCAAGGCTCAAAGAGCAGCCCTGAAGTATATTTAGAAGCATTGGCACAGACGTTACCAGCATTGGCGGTCGATGACGCCATGTTGGCCGCGCGCTTGCTTGATATTCCATCAGCGCAGGAGCTGGCTTCTGCCATTCCTAAAGATTATGATCCAGAGTTGGTTAAAGTACAGCGTGAAGGATTGTATCAACAAGTAGCAAATACACTAAAAGATCAGTGGGCAACGCTTTATAAAAAGCTGCCCATGCACTCTTATGAGGATAGTGCTGAGGCTCGCGGCAAACGCGCCTTGCGTAATGTGATACTAGACATGGCATTGACTGCTAATATTGATGATGCAGTAGAATGGGCCGAGCAGCAGTATGAAAATGCCAGCTGTATGACTGAGCGTTTTGGTGCATTAAAAGCCATGGTCAATCATCAAGTGGCAAATGCTAATGGTTATTTGACAGATTTTTATGAGCGTTTTCAAGCGAATGATTTGGTCATTGATTTATGGTTCAGTGTGCAAGCATCTGCTGATAATGTGAGTGTTGACGCTATCCAGTCATTGCTTAATCATGAAGGTTTTGATTGGAATACGCCAAATCGTGTGCGCTCAGTGATCAGCGCCTTTAGCTCACAGCCGACAGTATTATGGACACAAGAAGGCCTCGATATCTATACTGGTGTGATTAAAAAGCTGGATGATGCCAATCCTGTATTGGCCTCACGCTTAGTGCAAGTGCTGGCACGATGGAACACATTGGCTGAACCACGTCGTCAAATGGCGCATGATAGTCTTTTAGATCTGCAAAAGCATGCCGCTTCTAAGCATGTACTTGAAAGTTTAGATAGCGTACTAAAGGCCGAAAATAGTTAATGGTAGACAGATTGGCTTATAGATGAGTAGATAAAAGAATCCCGCCTGACATGATAAATGTTAGGCGGGATTTTTTCAATTGGCTTAGCATCAACTCATGATAGATAACCGCTCGTAACTATTAGCGGTTAGGCAATACGTCTTTTACCATATCACGCAAACTATGTAGAGCAGTAACCGTGCTTTCCCAATCTAGACAACCATCAGTGATCGACACGCCGTATTCGAGTGCGTCTAAATCAGCAGTTAACTCTTGACGACCACCTTTTAGATGACTCTCAATCATCATGCCAATAATAGACTTATTACCGTTTTTGATTTGTTCAGCGACATTATTGATGACCATTGGCTGTAAATAAGGATCTTTACCTGAGTTGGCATGGCTTGAATCAATCATAATCTTACTATTGGTTTTGCCTTTTGCCAGCTCATTTTCAACCTGAGCGACAGCCGTTTCGTCATAGTTAGGTTTTCCGTTACCACCGCGTAGTACCACATGGGCGTAAGGATTGCCTTTAGATTTGATAATACAGACTTTGCCATCTGATGACAGACCTAAAAAGCTGTGACCCGCTTTTACTGCTTGCATGGCGTTGACAGCAACTGTCATTCCGCCGTCAGTACCATTTTTAAAACCAACGGGGCATGATAAGCCAGAGCTCATTTCACGGTGCGTTTGGCTTTCGGTGGTACGTGCGCCAATGGCTGACCAACTGATCAAATCCTGCATGTATTGCGGGGTATTTGGATCCAATGCTTCGGTCGCACAAGGCAAACCTTTTTCATTCAAATCAAGCAGTAGCTTGCGAGCAGTACGTAAACCTTTTTCGATATCAAAGCTGTCATTCATATCAGGGTCATTAATCATGCCCTTCCAGCCGACGGTAGTACGCGGTTTTTCAAAATAAACACGCATCACGACAAACACGCTGTCCTCGATTTCTTTGGCCAATACGGCCAAACGATCGGCATATTCGTGAGCGGCTTTGATGTCATGAATAGAGCAGGGGCCAATGACCACAAACAGACGCTTATCTTTACCATCCAAGATATTTTGGATAGTGTTTCGACCGTTTAGTACGGTTTTATAGGCTTCATCTGATAGAGGCAGCTCAGTTTTTAGCTCAGCGGGAGTAATCAAAGGAATAAATTTTTCAATATTCACGTCGTCAATATCTGCATTATGGGTAACTGATGTTGTCATGGTTATATATCATCTAGCTGATTTATAGGAATATTCATTATGCGGACAAAAGTGTTGGTTGACAAGGGTAGTCGCGCAGTTAATTGACTGATAACTGGAATGAGGAAACCAAAACTTAGTTATAGCTAAAAATTGTTGACACTTCAGAGTGGTTGATTTTTTATAGAATTTATACGCGATTTTAGCTATTTATGCCATCGTCACGTATGATGACGACATAAACGACTGAATCCAAATACGATAGATGACACGAATGCCCATTTGGTTTGGTCATCTTATCGCTCATTTTATGGATTATCTTTTATAATAGTCATTTTTGTATTAATTGTAATTTTGAATATCGAGAGCTTGTCATGACAGATTCTGCTACGCCTCATAATGAACATACTGCTGCCATCGCTCAGACAGTGTCTGATCAATACGTAGCGACAATAAAGACGACACCACTCGTCATAGGGATTGTCGCTGGTGAAGTGTCAGGTGACAGTTTGGGGGCTGATTTCATGCAGCAAATGAATAACCTGCGTGATGATATCATTTGGGTGGGCGTTGGTGGCTCCAAAATGCAAGCGCAAGGGCTGCAAAGTATTTTTCCATTGGTACGTTTGGCGGTGATGGGGCTGGTGGAGGTGATGTCACAGTTGCCTGATTTGCTCAAAGCCCGCCGTGAGTTACTGACGGCGTTTAAAGCAGCTAATATTGATTGGTTCATTGGCATTGATGCGCCTGACTTTAATCTGAGAGTGTCTAAAAAGTTAAAGCCGCAAGGTGTGTTCTGTGTGCAGTACGTCAGTCCCTCTATTTGGGCATGGCGTGAGTCGCGCATCCACAATATTAAAGCTGCCACCAATCTGGTGTTGTGTCTATTTCCGTTTGAGCTACCAGTCTATGAGCGCCACGACCATCCAGCAATCTGTGTCGGTCATCCGCTGCTACGTACCATCGATCAAGCGTTATTGGACACGCCTATCAATCAGCGCCGTAGCGAGCTGGTCTGGCATAACGATGGGTTGCAGCAGTTTTTTATTGAACGATTTGATGATGTCAGTCAGCTTATTTGTGTGATGCCGGGCTCACGGCGCGGCGAGATTACCGCCATTTTGCCATTGATGCTGGACGGTATCCAAAAGCTGATATTGTTAGATCCCAAGCTGTGTTTTATCATTCCAACTGTCGATCAAAATCATCAATATATCGTCCAAGATGTCATTGATCGACGCTCAGAGCAACTGCGCGCGGCTATCGTTGTGGTCTATGATGATAGCCAGCCAGCTTTTAGTCAGCAGGCAATGGCGGCATCGGATGTTGTCATGCTGGCATCTGGTACGGCAACGTTAGAGGCGATGCTGCTTGAGCGACCAATGGTGGTTATTTATCAACTAAATCAGCTAACCTATCAAATTGCCAAGCGGTTGGTAAAAGTGCCTTATGTGGCATTGCCCAATATTTTAGCGGGTACGATGATTGTTCCTGAGCTTATCCAAGAGCAGGCGAGTGGCGATAATATTTGCCGTACAGTCATGCGCCTCATGCAGCCACGTGCCTATGCCGAGCAATTAAGAGACCTTGTAGATACCAAGCAATCATTGCAACAGCAGAGCAATCATGACCCTGCTAATAGTGTGATTGAGCAGTGGTTTATGCACGATAGCCACAACGCCTAATTTACAATCGCTCGTAACCCATTCTCATCCTATTAATAAAAAGACATCATAACGCTATGAGTAATCAGCATTCTGTAGGAAATAATATGACACCAATTGATATGATTATTGAGCAAGTGGATGTTAAAGGTCAGTATATTCAACTTGCAGCGCCCATCCATTTATCAGGTCAATTGAATGTCTCCGAGCTGCTCACTCAATATGCGATAAATAAAAGAGAGGATTTAGCACAGTCTTCACTACAAATTGGCGTTGATGAAGCAGGGCGTGGCCCCTTACTGGGCAGTGTCAATGTGGCGGCTGCGATATTACCGGTGGCTTGGTCAGGACTGATTGAGAATCAGCCACTCAAGGATACGCCATTGTCACTATTGACGGACTCAAAGCAGCTAAGCGAAAAGAAACGTGACGTGCTTTATCCGCAAGTTTTGCAGTATGCCATTGGTCATGTCATCGCTGATGTACCAGCAGCAGTCATCGATCAGGTCAATATTTTGCAAGCAACGATGCTTGGCATGCGTTTATGTACAGAGGTATTGCTAGCGGCGATCGCCAAACATCTTGTTAACGATGTGATTGAAGCAAGTCATGCAGCTTCTCAAATGAGAGCTTATCAGCAAGTTCAGATATTGTTTGATGGTAATCGCTGTCCTGATCTAGATTATGCAATGCTTGATGAAATAGGCATAACAAGATCATTGATTGATTGCCAAGCTTGGGTGAAGGGTGATGCGCGTCATACCAGTATAGCCGCCGCCAGTATATTGGCAAAAGTCAGTCGTGATAAAACCATGTATGCCCTTGATGCCAAGCACCCAGAATATGGTATTGCCAAGCATAAAGGTTATCCGACGCGCGCCCATATGGAGGCGATTGAAACGTATGGGGTGTTAGCCGCGCATAGACGCAGCTTTGCGCCAGTGCGAAGAGCCCTAGAGAACTGACACAAATAGAAAGTAGCTCGTTTGGTAAATAGCCTAAGTATACATATCAATTATGACTAGAAAATAAAGACCATCTACCTATTAATAATAGGTAGATGGTTTTTTTAAAATAATAACAAAAACTTTGTGTAATGTAATACAATGTTACTACGACATGTAAATTGCTGTTAAATCAAAAGACTAACGCTTTAATAGTTGAATTTTATTTTCGCTATTATTCATATATATTACTATTTAATAGGATAAGAGATGACAGTTAATACTTCTCGATCACACCTTGTTGCAATGCTCTTTTTGACAACGCTTCTAACGGCTTGCGGCGAAGGGGGCTCTGATAATACCTCTGCGTCACCAATAACTTCGCCACCAGTAATATCAACACCTGATGATCAACCTGAAGAACCCACTGATATACCTGTGGGTACCGGTAGCGAGCCAACTGAGAATGATCCTCAAGGAGCATTGAGCGCCAGCAATCATTTTAGCCTTGCAAGAACCAGTTGTGGCTTAGGGGGTTTGTCTTTAGATACTGAGCTTGATGATATTGCTATTCAGCATGCAAACTATATCAAGTATGCATTTGCTAATGGCTCACCATCCCTAGCCAGATATAATGCGCACGTCGAAGATACGATCAGTGGGGCTGCTGAAGTTACCGGCACGAATAACCCGTTTTTTAGTGGTTTGAGCTTTTCAAATCGCTTGATAAATGCAAATTATTCTAATGCGCGATATGGTGTGACTGAAAATATTGCTCAATCTACTTACTTTTCTTCAGCCGGAAATTTTTTGAGTAATGATGTGGTAGCAAGCCTAATGGCCAGATCATTATTGGCAGCACCTTATCATTTGCGTTCTTTGATGTTACCAGCCTCAAGTTTGGTGGGCACTGGAATGGTTTCATATAAACCCAATGGTGAAAATCCAGCTACCAGCCAAGGCTATGTCTTAGTCAGTCATGCGTCTGCAACACAAACGACCAGAGACAACACAGTTTCAGGTATCTTTACCTATCCTTGTCAAGGTGTGACTGGCACAGTGACTGCATTATACAACGAATCGCCAAACCCAGTTAGAAATACGGGACGTGATTTGAGTACTGATCCTATCGGCCAGCCCGTTTACATTAGCATGCCAACAGCAAACAGGATCAAGATCAGCAACATCAAATTCCGAGATCTACAGCGCGCTCAGGATGTGCCAATCCAGTTACTTGATTTTGATAATGATCCGTATCTCAATACCGAGTACGCTCTACCAGCGAACGAAGCTTTTATCCTACCAATAACTGATGATTTAGACAGTTGTGAATCCGAACGCAGTATCAATCAAAGTCAGCAATGCGGGCTTTATGGTAATACTCAATATCAAGTAAGCTTTGATGTCTTGGTTGACAACAGAGCTTTAGAAAAGCAGTCGTTCACCTTTACCACTGGTGAAGTAAACTACTAAAAACTGCTCAATCTATATAAAAAAGGGCTGAATCAGAAAACTGGTTCAGCCCTTTTTTATAAGATAACTTTTTTCGGGGTTAGCGAACGATAAAAGATCTAAAAAACATCGATATTAAAAAGACGAGTTCGGCTGCTGCAAAAAGGCTTCTTCTTCGTCCGTTGACTCGCGATCTAACGTGTCATTACGATGGGGATAACGACCAAACTGCTCAATAATATCTTTGTGACGGTGCTCAAAATCCAAGGTTTCAGCATCGCCTAGCTGTTCAAACAGTGGCAGATAATGCTCGTGAATCATTAATGATTCTGAATGCATAAAAGGTATAATCATAAATTTACGCCAATCTACTGGTAGCGTATCAAAATGCGGATGCTGAATGGCCTCTTGTGCCAATACCAAGGCCATACTGTCTTGCGAAAAAGCACACGCTCGCCCGCGACATAGATTACGTGAAAACTGATCTAAGACAATAATTTCTGCCAAACGTCCAGCCAAAGCGGTGATTGAACTGTTACTGTCTGCTGGTGCTATTGTGATGCGCCATGTCACACATTCTCCCTGCTTTGCCGCCTGCCAAATTGTGCCAAATTTATCATTTATCTGCTGATCAAATGGATCGTTTTTGGCAAACCAATATTGCTCGTTGTCTTTGTCAAACCAAAAATCCAAGACCGCACGGGCATCAACATTGAGATACTCTAAATTGATGTTTTTTGGATCAACTGCCGATACATTGGTGCGGTTGGTAGAAGAGGAATAATCGGTGGATAATGACATAAGATATTCTAATTATGATGAATTTAGTCTACTATAGCGCAAATATTTATCTCTGTCATGATGCCAACAGCGGCTATTAGGTAACCTTTATGAACGCAAAAAACTCAGTAAAAAATCCCGACGCCTCTTTGCCATCAACGCCTTATTACCTACTTGATGAAGCGGCAATCGTTGCCAATATGCAGATTATCGCTCGGCTGTGTGAGTTATCAGGTGCTAAGGCGTTACTGGCGCTCAAATGCTTTGCAACATGGGGTGTGTTTGATGTGATGCAGCCGTATTTACATGGCACGACCTCGTCATCATTGAATGAGGTGCGTTTGGGCTATGAAACCTTTGGTAATAATGCCGATGTTAATAGCAAAGATAAAAAAGAAACGCATGCTTATAGCGTGGCCTATAGCGCTGATGAAATCCCTGAAGTACTCAGCTATGCGGATAAGATTATTTTTAACTCAATCTCGCAACTCAACGCGTTTAAAGATCAAGCAGCGGCGCAAGGTGTTCCAGTCGGATTGCGCTTGAACCCAAAAACGAGCAATTCATCGTTTATTATTGCAGATCCTGCTCGTCCTTTTAGTCGTCTTGGTGAGCATGATAGAGACAAAATTGCAGCAGTGCTTGATGATATTACGGGTGTGATGATTCATAACAACTGTGAAAATGACAGCTTTGAGGCTTTTAGTGAGAGCTTAGCAGATATAGAAGCTCGATTTGGAGACATTTTAGAGCAGCTAGAGTGGGTGAGTTTGGGCGGCGGCATTCATTTTATTGCGCCTGATTATCCATTAGAAAAGCTTGCCGAAAGATTAAAAGGGTTCAGCGAGACTTATGGCGTACAAGTGTATCTTGAGCCGGGGGAGGCGAGTATTCATGGCGCAGGTTCATTGGTCACGACCGTATTAGATACCATGCACAATGAAAAAAACTTGGCGGTCGTCGACGCCTCCATTGAAGCGCATATGCTGGATTTGCTGATTTATCGTGAGTCAGCGCCCATCAATGCTATTAACGAAGAAGCAATAAATATCTTGCCTGTTAATACTGATAAATCCGCGGATATGTCAGATAACACGATCATCTATGGTCGTTCTTGTTTGGCGGGTGATATCTTTGGTGAATATGAATTACCGAGTACTTTAAAGGTAGGGGACAAGATTGCTTTTGGTAATGCCGCAGGTTATACCATGGTAAAGAAAAATTGGTTTAATGGTGTGAATATGCCAGCCATTATTATTCGTCGTCTGGATGGCAGTATCGATATTCAGCGCGAGTTCGATTATCAAGACTACAAAGCAAGCTTGTCTTAATTTTAAATCTGCTGGTTTGTGATATACACAACTATTAGTTATCTTATTTATTAATTATTGCCGAAAAGCATGTAAAAATTGTTATAATCGCGTCGGGCAAATACGAGAGTATTATTTGCCCGACGGGTGCGTGGGTTTTCCTCGGTCTTCCTTTTTAATTCACGCATATCATTCACTCGTTTCTGTTTTGCATAGCCGCGATCAATGGTATCGACAGGGACACAAAGGAGGATTGTTCATTGAACACAAACCAACAAGTTAAGCCCAGCAAAAAAAACGTACTTATCATTGGGGCAGGCGGCGTCGCTCAAGTGGTTGCACATAAATGTGCCATGCATAATGACGTACTTGGCGAGATTCATATCGCCTCGCGTACTTTAGACAAGTGCAACGCTATCGCTCAAAGCGTCATAGAAAAAAACAGCTTTAAAACGCATGCGGTATTGCATACGCATCAAGTCGATGCCATGGATACTCAAGCATTAATCGATCTCATACAAGCCACTGGTGTGCAGATTATCATTAATGTCGGCTCCGCATTTGTCAATATGACGGTGCTCGAAGCTTGTATTGAGACAGGTGTGGCTTACATCGATACTGCCATCCATGAAGATCCCAGCAAGATTTGCGAGACGCCGCCATGGTATGACAACTATGAGTGGAAGCGTAAACAGCGCTGTGCGGACAATAATGTTACCGCGATTTTAGGCGCAGGGTTTGATCCTGGTATGGTCAATGCTTATGCACGTCTTGGCTATGACATGATGGATACAGGCTCGGTTACTGACATTGATATTATCGATATTAATGCAGGCAGCCACGGCAAATATTTTGCTACTAACTTTGATCCTGAGATTAACTTCCGTGAATTTACTGGGACGGTTTACTCTTGGCAGGATAGTAAGTGGCAATCTAATAAAATGTTTGAAGTGAAGCGTACCGATGATTTGCCAGTCGTTGGTGTACAAAACAGCTATTTAAGCGGTCATGATGAGGTTCACTCGTTATCTGCTAACTTAGATGTCCCCAATATCCGCTTTTGGATGGGTTTTGGTGAGCACTATATGAATGTCTTTACTGTGCTGCAAAACCTAGGTTTGCTGTCTGAGCAGCCTGTGATGACCGCTGAAGGCCAAGAAGTGATTCCGTTAAAAGTCGTCAAAGCCGTGCTACCAGACCCAAGCTCGCTGGCACCGAATTATACTGGCAAAACCTGTATTGGTGACAAGGTAAAAGGTAAGATTGATGGCGTCGATACCGAGGTATTTATCTATAATATCTCCGACCATAAAGACGCTTATAATGAAGTCGGTAGCCAAGGTATTTCTTATACTGCTGGCGTACCACCTGTTGCGGCTGCCATGCTAGTCGCGACTGGTGAATGGGATGCAGGCAAGATGGTCAACGTCGAAGAGCTGGATGCCAAGCCATTTATTAATCTATTGAACAAGATTGGTTTGCCAACGCGTATCAAAGACAGTGAAGGCGATAGAGCGCTTGAGTTTGATATTTAGTTAGCGAATGTGATTCAATCAAAAGCCTATCTGTTATAGATAGGCTTTTTTATGTCTGGGTCTATAGGGAGTTTTGGACAGGACAGACGCTATAGTTGGGGTATAGAGTGATATTATGTTCTTGCTACTATCTATCGTGGCTTGAATTATCTACACTTAGTATTCAATATTTTCGATTGTATAATATGTTAAGCATTTAAAAGTTTCGGAGCCATCAACTCCGAATGTCGCCTGATAAGCGGCTAAAGGGCGATCCCTTATCTAGAGTAGTCTCGAAATTTGGGCTGGTTGTGCCAGCAGAAGTCGTCTGATCGGGTAAGCTTATACTAGTCAAAGTCAGCCCAACCGCGTGGCAACGCGGTATATAAATGCGAATCTTTAATGATTCAACCGGTTGAGTCGTTTGAATGGATCAATGCCATGAAAATATCAACCAATATAGAGATTAAAGTAAATGTAGCAGCAGTAATTACAGCCATTAGTGGGTTTTTTCTTACAATTGCTATGATTTATTTCAATCTTTGAAAAGTCCTATGATGTCAGCGGCAGTTGGCATTATAGGCATTAAATATAACGTTTGCAGCCGCCTATAGGATTTTTAGGTCAGCGGTTAGCGGTGGAGGTTCAAATCCTCCAGCTCTTGTTTTGTTCCTAGTTATCTGTCTCATGTTGATGATTTTGTCTTATTTAAAAAATCGTATGTTGACAACTTTAGATTCAGACTATAATTCTGAAAAGGAGGATAATTATATGGGAAAAGTAGCAATTTCAAAATGTTTTGCAGCTTCAGTAATTGATGTTATTCAAGCGCTGGGAACAAGTCTTGTGGCCTTTGGTGGGCCGCTTACCTAAGAGTCTTTTATTAATTGAATAGATATCATTGTATTAAAAGATAACTAAGAACTTTTAAAATTAAATCAGCCCAACAGGGTGCGCCCAGCGCACCCTATAACTAAAATACAATACAATCAACCGATTAAACCTGACTAGGATTATAATTTCTCAATGCCGCAATACGGTCATCGAGAGTCGGGTGTGAGCGAAACAGGTTGGCGATACTAAAGCCTTGTGTTTGTCCTGATGAGATCGCAAATGCTTTCATACTCTCAGGCATTTGATCTGGGCGCTGTGCAGAAGGACGCAGCGCATCAAGCGCACTAATCATCTTGTCTTTGCTGGCAAGTTTTGCACCCATCTCATCAGCACGGAATTCGCGTAGACGTGAGAACCACATAACAATGGCAGATGCTAAGAAACCGAGCAAAATATCCATCACAATACTGGTCACAAAGTATCCAATACCAGGGCTATCGCTGGTATTTTTGAACACAGTACGGTCTACGAAACTACCAATAATACGCGCAAAGAACATCACAAAGGCGTTCACCACCCCTTGAATGAGCGCAAGTGTGACCATATCACCGTTTGCCACATGGCCAATCTCATGTGCGAGTACCGCTTCTACTTCATCTTGATTCATGTTCTGCAATAGACCGGATGAAACCGCCACCAGCGCTTTATTTTTGTTCCAGCCGGTAGCAAAAGCGTTTGGCTGTGAGTTATTAAAAATACCCACTTCAGGCATACCGATATTCACAGCTTGTGCTTGTTTGGCAACGGTATCTACGAGCCATTGTTCAGTGGCATTGCTGGGTGTTTTAATCACAACCGTACCTGTTGATCTCTTGGCCATCCATTTCGAGATAAATAGTGATACCATCGAACCAACCATGCCGTATATGCCGCACATAATCGCCAGACTGGTGTAGTTTAGCCCGCCCGCACCATGTACGCCTCCAATCCCAAAAAATCTGGATAAAATACCAAACACGATGCTAAATACCACAATCACCGCTAAGTTGGTTAATAAGAACAATCCAATACGCATCATGACGCTAATTTCCTAATTAAAATTTAAGTGCAACTTTAGGATAAAACCCTTTAGTAAGCAGTTATTTATATATTTTGATTCTATGTAAATGGCGTTATTTTGATAAATAACAATACCTTTGATGGTTTAAGTGCGGCGACATTACATCCTAGTGCTACTATTCAAGCTAGCAGCACTAGGGTGTTTTTGCTACTATCGGTCGTTATATAGTTAGGTCAATATAAAAGAGAGTTAGCGAGATTGAGATAAGTTTTTATCGACAAGCTTATCAATAATTCAATAGTCATTCGTATAACTAAAAAGAGAATATCAAATGCAATTAGAAATTAATGTGATCGATGCGTTTACTGACACTGTTTTTAAAGGCAATTCCGCTGCGGTTATTGTGACATATGAATGGTTAGATGATACTTTGATGCAGTCTATTGCGTCTGAAAATAACTTGTCTGAAACGGCTTTTATCGTTGTTGATGATAAAGGTATCTATCATATTCGCTGGTTTTCACCGTTAACTGAAATTGACTTCTGTGGTCATGCGACATTAGCGTCTGCCTTTGTACTGTTTAATAAAAACCTAAACGTACAGTCGATTAAATTTTCAGCCAAAGCTGTTGGCGTAATGACCATTGTCCAAACAGAAGCAGGCAAGATACAAATGGACTTCCCTAATAGAATGCCTGAAAAAGTTGATGAAATTCCAGAGAGTCTATCAGCAGGGCTTTCCATTGCGCCTGCTGAAGTCTACCGTAATACTCAAGCGTATTTCGTCATATATGACTCTGAATCGGATGTATTGAATGTTGTGCGTGATAATGAGAAATTGAAGCAGCTAGCGCCTTATGATGTGGTTGTAACTTGTCAGGCAACCTCAGAAAAGTATTATGATTTTGTCTCTAGATACTTTTGGCCAGCAAATGGTGGTGATGAAGACCCAGTAACTGGTTCGATCCATACTGGTCTTGCCCCTTTATGGGCGGAGCGTTTGGGTAAAAATGAATTGGTTGCTTATCAAGCGTCTAAGAGAGGCGGCGTGCTTAACTGCACCGTGGCAAATGATAGAGTGCTTGTTTCTGGTAATGCCGTGCAGTATTTGACGGGCTTTATTACAGTTGAGGGGTAATGTTTTTTGACTGAATTAAAGACGGTTGGGCTTTTTGCATTGACAGCCCTTGCAGAGATTGTTGGATGTTATTTGCCTTATCTTTGGCTACGAGAAGGCAAGTCCATTTGGTTGCTTATTCCTGCGGTGCTCAGTTTGGCGGCTTTTGTGTGGTTGCTGACATTACATCCAACGGCGGTAGGTCGAGTCTATGCCGCTTACGGTGGAGTGTATGTCGTTATGGCAATCATTTGGCTTTGGACAGTGGACGGCATTCGGCCGACTACATGGGATATATTAGGTTCTGCGGTGGCACTATTGGGAATGGCGATTATTATGTTTGCGCCGCGCAGTACATGACATAAAAATGCCAATCAAACGGTGAAGTTGATTGGCATAGATTCAATTGGCATAGCAACGCACTAATATTAATGTTTGCCTAAGATACTGCCATTGTCATCTTTCTTTGCTTGTTTGGCGGCTTTTTTCTCTTTTGCTGTCAAAAGCGGTTTCTTTTTGACGTTCTTTTTACTGTCTTGACCTTTGCTCATGGCTCTTTCCTTTGGGGTTAATAAATATACGGTTTTCTAAGTGAGAGTAAACTGACTTAATAATGACACCATGACAGTTAATACAAACACTATACTTTGATTCGAGTATAAGCGTAAGGGTGAGCAATTGATAGCGCTTGAACAATTCCACTACGATTTAATACTCTTTTTGGAACGCTTAGGTGCAATTGATTCGTTCAATCAATACGAGTATTGATAAGTGCTTACTTACGGATACATGGCAATTTGCTATAATGAGTGACAAGCCGATGACTAGACGCGGCAAACTCCTATTTAGCACAAAGATGCTTACTGTTTTGGTTGATTATCATGCGTATCCGTAAACTGTTTAAATTTGAAAACGCTCATATTGTTCGCAATTGTAGCTCTGAGCGTTGTAAACATTCTATTCATGGCCATAGCTATCAGATTGAATTGATTCTTGAGGCCAAGCGCTTGGATCATGGACAGATGGTTTATGATTTTGGTCTGCTGAAATCTTCGATCAAAGACATCATTGACAGTTTTGATCATGCCATCTGTTTTTGGAATAAAGACGATCCTGACTATATCGCTGCTTGCAAAAAATTCAGTGCGCGTTGGATCAGTTTGCCAGTATCACCGTCGGCGGAGCAGTTCTCGCGCGTGATATTTTTTTGGGCGCAAGAGATTTTACAACAAACCCAAATGCAAAATGGTGAGACAGATGTCAGCATTTACTCGGTGATTGCCCACGAAACCGCGACTGGTTATGCGCAGTGTTTTGCTGATGATGTGGCTAATGAGCAAATGGGCAAACTTGATTTAGAAGCGTTTGAGTTCAGCGAGCAAGTTTGTGCTGAATGGCATGATCCTGAGCTGTATGCCAAGTTGATTCGCGGGGAGCGTTTTGTCAATCCGTCAGTCACTATGCAGGTGCATACGCAAGTAAAGGCAGATTAAGCCAGATGTCTAATAATATAACAGACAACAAAAATGTGAAGACATTGATACTGCACTCTGAAGAGGATACGCAAGCTTTAGCCAAGCAACTGGCTGCTTTGTCATTGACAGGAAGCGTTTGGCTGGCAGGGGATTTGGGTGCAGGCAAAACCACATTGACTCGCTATTGGTTACAAGCGTTAGGGCATCAAGGCGCGGTGAAAAGCCCGACTTATACGTTGGTTGAGCCTTATAGTATTCGACAAAGTGATGGGACAAATAAACCTGTTTATCATGCGGATCTGTATCGTTTACAAGATCCAGAAGAGTTGTCATTTATAGGTTTTGATGAGTATCTGGATGAACCAAATGCACTGGTCATTATCGAATGGGCCAATCGTGCCGATAGTTATTTGCCAGCACCATCGCTGTTTATTGATATGACCCAAGGTAGTGACGATAATAATAAAGATGCTCGTCAAGTTGATTTGCGCCTATCGAAAGTAGGCCAAGCGCAAGGGATAGATTTATCAGTACTTAATATTTAGGTTTTAGGTTAATAGTTGATACCGAATAAAACGGGTACGCGATATTATAAAGCGAAACTGGTACAATTTTTTCTTGCTTGCTGTGCCGTTGCAGCTCGATGCTACAAAAAATTTATCCCAGTCTCGCTGACTCTCGTTTATATTGAACTGACTGTAACATATGATGAATACCTGACGTGCACTTCGAAATATATGATGCTCATTAATGTCCGATAATTATTCTAATACACGTATTAAAAAACTGTCACCGTTGCTAATCAATCAATTAGCTGCTGGTGAGGTCGTAACGCGTCCTGCAGCGGTGGTCAAAGAGTTGCTTGAGAATGCCATTGATGCAGGGGCTACCACTATCGCGGTACATATTGCTCAAGGCGGTATGGGCATGATTGAAGTGGTGGACAACGGTGCTGGTATTCACCGCGATGATATGGTGATGGCGATTACTCGTCATGCGACCAGTAAAGTCGCTGATGTGGCCAATCTTCATGGCATTATGACGTTGGGTTTTCGTGGAGAGGCATTGGCAGCGACGGCTGCTGTTTCGCGTCTGACATTGACCAGCAGTCATGACCATAGTGGTATCGGCCGCCAATTACAGGTCGCAGGTATATTGGATGATACGCCGAAACTATTACCTGTTGTGCACAATCGTGGTACGACAATTACGGTCAGAGATTTATACTTTAACGTGCCTGCTCGCCGAGGCAATTTAAAGTCGATTGCAACCGAATTTGGGCATATTGAAACCATTGTTCGTGAAGTAGCCTTAGCGCGGGCAGATATCACGCTCACGCTCTTTCACGATCATAAGAAAAGGCTCTCATTATCTGCAAGCGCAAGCGACAGTAGTAACAATAATCGTCTGTCCTTATCACGCCTTGAGCAAGCCATTGGCACCTCGTTGACAGAGACGGCCATTGAAGTGGTGGTAGATCTATCTAGCCTGATAGAGCACGCAAAAGAATACCATAGAACCGTTAGCAGCCATGCAGGTATCAGTGGCTGGTTATGGCCTATGCGTGATCAAAAGCATACTTTGCCAAAGCTTATCTATGTGAATGGCCGGCTGGTAAAAGAGGCGTTGATTAGTAATCAGCTGCGCCAATTGGCTCAAGAAGCACAGCTTGCAGGCATCGGTTATGCGCTCTATTTTGATTTGCCTACTGAATGGCTAAATATCAATGTACATCCCTCCAAACAGCGCATCAAAATCAGTCCACTCAACAATATCATGGCGCATTTAAGCCATGCGCTTCGGACAAAGCTCAAAATGGTCAGTGCGATAGAAATGACCAGTCAACAAGACAGAGAAGTATCAGGCCGTCATATTTCTACTAGAAAATCATTTGATTCGTCCAAGATTTCATCTAGCAATGAGCCGGTACTCAATAGACAAGTGCAATCTCCTAAACAGTCATATCAGCTGTCTCCTAAACTGCTGGTAAACAAAGAGTTATCTAAATATTCAGCAGAATTCCACATTGATGAGCCTTTGGACCAGAAGGTCAAAACTTCAAGCATTGTTTCAGTGGAGACGGACATTTTTTTAGGTGATTCATTTGCAGAAAAAACACACTTACCACACTGTTTAGATGTCATCACTCGCTTGAATGATTCAATACTTGAGCCTTCTCTTATTAAACACAGCGATCGTAAAGCGTTGCCTTGGCTCCTCTTTTATCATCAAGGCCAATATTTACTTATTAGTGCAAATGACTGGTGGTCAAAGTTAGCATGGTTGTTTGAATCGAATGTGTTTAAGAATGATGGTGTATGCCAAAACGAAGAAACACTGTGCAGTGCCAGTGCTATCAATCAGCAACTGACGACTGCAAGCACGCAAATGTCCAAGCAAGATTTGACAGTGTTTACAACAGATGTCGAAGCATTATTGACTAAGCATGCAATGGCAATCATCGATAATCATCGATTGGTAACGTGGATGCTTTCATCTGAACTTTAAAAATACTACGTTAGGTTTTGGTTACTCACAATTATTAACAACTATTCATCATTACTAAAGGCAATTCCATGAGACATTCGTCCGATCGCTTATCTCATAACTCATCTCATAAATTGGCAGATAATAGTGTGGTGTGTTTGATGGCACCAACGGCCAGTGGCAAAACAGCGCTGGCTTATGAGCTATACGATACCGGACGTTATGAGCTAATTTCAGTAGATTCAGCGCTGATATATCGCGATATGAATATTGGTACAGCCAAACCGTCTGCTGCTGAGCTCATTCGTTATCCCCATTATTTAGTAGATATCATTGATCCAATGCAAAGCTATAGTGTTGCTGAGTTTGTCAGTGACGTTGCACGCTTGATTGACCGTTGTCACCAGAATGGCAAAATACCCTTGCTCGTGGGTGGCACCATGATGTACTACATGGCGCTACTGGATGGATTGTCTCCTGTGCCTGATAGTGATGACAGCGTGCGCGCGCGAGTTGAGCAGTGGCGACAAGAGGAGGGCATTGGTACATTATACGACTATCTCGGTAAAGTAGATTCAATCAGTCATCAGCGACTCAATGCCACCGATACCCAGCGCATCACCCGCGCTGTGGAAGTGTATCTGCAAACAGACATGCCAATAAGTGACTGGCAGCGCCAGCCCAAACAAGCATTGGCTCACAATCCAAACCAGCAATGGCACGCATTGGCGGTCATGCCCGATCGTCTATGGCTGCATGAGCGTATCGAGCAGCGTTTAGACATCATGTGGGATGAAGGTTTGGTGGATGAAGTCGTTCATTTACTTGAGCAGTATCCGTTGACACCTAACTTGCCTGCTATGCGCTGCGTTGGTTATCGGCAAGTATTAGAGTATTTGGTTCATATTGACCATCCAGTATTTTCCCAACCACATTTGGATAAAGCGCAATTTTATAGTGCCTTTGGCACGCTTGATGAGTCAGTCAATAAAAAAACAAAGTCAATTACCGCGTTGCAGACAGAATCTATCAGATCTGCGACTCAGACAGAGGCACTTGCTTGTCAGCAAATGCAAAATAAGGCATTATATGCTACGAGGCAGTTGGCGAAGCGCCAGCACACGTGGTTACGCAAAGTCATGCAATTGCCTAATACGCCTGTCGTAATGCCAATGGAATCTGATTTACGCAATAATAATAACTCTGTAAATAATACTCTGACGATACGAGATTTTTCTACCATGGTTCAAGCAAGAGAGTATCTGCAATAAAGGGTATCTACAATAAAAAATCATACTATTAGAAGTATTCTGTATAAAAAATGCGGTATCAAAAATCTAAGAAAATTTCATAAGCACATGAATAAGTAATGACAATTAGTTTCAAATGATGATGAAGATAGCTGTTATAATCTTACATCTATTAAAGCATTAGGCATAATGTCAGCCCAATTTCTACCTAATAGCTATTGCTTGATGGATATTTGTTGGCAAAAAATATTTATAAAACAAATCAATGAAATAAATAGTTACGTAATGACTGACAATAATAATTTATTCACGGTAAAGTGAGTCACTTAACAACGATAAGTGTTTATTTAGATACATTTTAAAAAGAAAACTTATTATTCTATCTACCTTTAGCCATTATAATTGAATCAACACTTAGAATAATTGGCGCTTAAAATATAACTATATAATATTTAGGAGAGATTTCATGTCAAAAGGACAAACTTTACAAGATCCGTTCTTGAATTCGCTGCGTAAAGATCGCATTCCTGTTTCTATTTTTTTGGTCAACGGTATCAAGCTGCAAGGTCAGATTGAGTCGTTTGATCAGTATGTGGTACTGCTCAAAAATACTGTCAGTCAAATGGTTTATAAGCATGCCATTTCAACTGTTGTACCAGCTCGTAACCCGCGAAGCAGCACAACAAGTACTGGTGCTCAAGCTCAAAGTGCCGCCCCAACAGGTTATCAGGGCAGTGGCTTTGAACGTGGTAGCAATCCTGCTGCTGGCGGCGGTTTTGAAGAGCGCGGTTTTGCGGCCAACCGTAGTGGTTTTAATCGTGGCGGCTTTAGTCAAGGTCAAGAGCGTGGTTTTGATCGCGGCAGTTTTGGTCAAGGTCAGGAACGTGGTTTTGAGCGCGGTGGTTTTGGTCAAGACCGTGGTTTTGAAACACCAGCAGAGAACACCGGCTTTGAAGACAAGTCAAACGATGACACTAATGATAGCAATGATTAAACATTAGACTGCATGATTGAGAATGCATCGTTGAGACATGAGTGATTCGATCAAGACCTGCTTCTATAGTGGGTTTTTTTTGTCTAAATAAATGTATGTAAAATCATTAGCTGACATAAAGTGTCAGGTCGGCTGTAATCACATTACTTGCTATAGCTTTGACGGATTATTATTAATATTAGGCATAGTATAGTAAAATACTATCTTGATTCATTATAAAAATAGAGTGGATTCATGAGTAATACCCAAATCAATTTGACCTATGAGCAGTTTATAAGTACAGCTATCGAAGCGATTAATACAGAGATATCAGCGTTGTCATTACTGACAGAGCAGATAGATGATAGGTTTGCGCAGGCTTGCGATATTATTTTGGCTTGCCAAGGTCGAGTCGTGGTCACTGGTATGGGTAAATCAGGATTGATTGGCCGTAAAATAGCAGCGACATTTGCTTCTACGGGCACGCCTGCATTTTTTATGCATCCTGGTGAAGCAGGGCATGGTGACTTGGGTATGTTGGTAAAAGGCGATGTATTGCTGGCAATCTCCAACTCTGGTGAATCAGATGAAATTAAAATGTTATTGCCCGTTGTCAAACGTCTGAATATACCGCTCATCAGCATTAGCCGTGATAAGCGCGGCATGCTACCCCATGCGGCAGACATTGTATTGACACTTGGTAAGTCGCAAGAGGCTTGTCCACTTAACCTTGCGCCAACGTCTAGTACCACAGCGACGTTAGCACTTGGCGACGCCTTGGCTGTGGCGTTGGTACATGCCCGCAACTTTACGTCAGAAGATTTTGCTTTGTCGCATCCAGCAGGTGCATTGGGTCGCCAGCTGCTGACGCGAGTTGAAGACTTAATGCATACTAATTATGATGAGTTACCTATCATTCATCAAAACGCACCGTTGCAAGAAGCGCTCTTTACCATGTCTGCTGGACGTTTGGGTATGACAGTGGTGATTGATGATAATGATAAGGTCGTCGGCGTGTTTACAGATGGTGACCTGAGACGCAATCTAGAAAAAGGCATTGATCTGCAAACGCCAATGCGCGACATGATGGTTCGCAATCCGCGCCACGTTAGTAAGGCCATGCGTGCGTCAGATGCGCTGAGTGTCATGAATGAAAATAGCATCAATCAGTTATTAATTATTGATGACGAGAATCATTTAGAAGCTATTATTACGGTACATGATTTGCTGCAAGCTGGTGTAAAATAGTCGCATAAAAAAACAGCCTTTAAGAAGAGACCACGGATGCAAGACTTAATCAAAAAAGCTGGACAAGTAAAGCTATTAGTAATGGACGTTGATGGTATTTTATCAAATGGTCAAATTATTTATGATGCCAATGGTACAGAGACCAAAGCATTCTCAGTTCATGATGGCGTTGGCGTCAAGTCTTTAGCGCGTTATGGTATTTTGACGGCAATTATAACTGGTCGTAGTAGTGCCATGGTTGATAAGCGTGCCGCAGAAATGGGTGTCAATTATGTGATACAAGGTCGCGATGACAAGTTAATGGCTTTTAACGAGCTGTTGTCTATCCTTGATCCAGCACTTGGTATCACTGCCGCTGATTGCGCCTATATGGGTGATGATTTACCAGATATCAAAGCGATGCAAACGGTGGGATTTTCTGCAACAGTGCCTAATGCGCACGCAGAAGTCATCAATCGCAGTGATATGATTACCACGCGTGCTGGCGGTACTGGTGCCGTACGTGAAATATGTGACCTTATTTTAAAAGGTCATGGTCACTATCAAGACTTTATCGCACACTACACGCTTGATGAAGCCAAAAATCAGGATGATTTGTCGTGAATACTCGTGTTTTAATCGTCCTCGCCCTGATTATTGCTGGTATTGCTGGCTGGTTTTTTCAGCAGCAAGGGGAAGTTGCGCCGCCCGTTAGTATGGAGACGACTGATGTCGATTATGAAGCGACAGATATCAAGGCCGTACAGACGAATGAGAAAGGTGAGACTGAGTATGAGCTCACCGCTGAATCTTTGACGCACAACCCAGAGACCAATTTAGACGAGATGTCAGGTATTACCATGAATTGGGAGCCGTCAGCTGAGCAGCGCTATCGTATCGAAGCGGGTAGTGCCGCTATTAGTCAGCAAACGGGCCAGCTTAGTTTGTCGGGTGGTTTTTCATTGGTCAGTGAAGGCAATAAAGGTGCACCTGACATTGAACCCATTAAGGTGACTGGGAGTACGCTCAAAGGCAATACCAAGTCAGGGCAGGTATATAGCGAAGAGCCTGTTAAGATTGAACAGGGTATGAATCGCTTTGAAGCCTCCAGCATGAAAGCGAACCTTGAAACAGGTGAGTATGAGTTTGGCCAAGTGGCAGTCGCCTTTACTCCAGCCGAACGCCAAGATAAAGCATTATTCTGATTAGCATTGCCTTTATTGACTATTATACTAAAAATACATGATGACACGCCCTAGCATGAAGTGCGCAAATCCTATTACCCCTTATACAACGAGTGATTTTTATGAAATATAAATCTTTGCCTGCTTTGCGCTCATCATTGATACGCTCAAATCTAATACCACACAGCTTGCGCCAATCACGTGCGTTGCCGATGGTTTTGCTGTTGGCGTTACCACTTTATAGCCATGCGTTACCATCAGATGCCAATCAAGAAATCAAGCTATTGGCTGACAAAGCCACTTATAGTGAGCGTACAGGCGTCACCAGTTACTCGGGCAGCGTCATTATCACTCAAGGTACGTTTAAGATGACCGCCGATAATATCACGGTCAATTTATCGCAGCAGCGCAGTATTAATTCTGCTGTCGCAACTGGACGCCCAGCAACCATGCAACAGGTTGTCACGCAAGAAAAAGGCTTAGCAAAAGGTCAGGCCAATAAAATTGATTACAATGCGGTGACTGGTATTGTTACTTTGACGGGCAATGCCAAACTGGTTCAAAACGGCGCAAGTTTTGCGGGTAACGTCATTCGTTATAGCCTAAAAGCAGGAGATGTTGAAGCCACTGCTGGCGGTAATCAGCGAGTAGAGCTGGTATTTCCGCCCAGTAATAGTAGCAGCCAAACTGGTATACGCTAAGCGGTGATACCGTTCATTTATCAGTATACGAATGTCTCTAAACCCCTTTATATGAAGACATTGATATGAAGGGGCTCGTATAAATATATCAGTGCTTGAATTTTGCAACAGTATGAGTCAGTTATGAGTGATAGTAAAAATATAGACCCCTTAGTAACCACCAATGAGACCTCGCCTATCGCACGCTTATCTATGCAAAATTTAGGTAAGCGTTATGGCAAGCGCTGGGTGGTCAAAGACGTCTCTTTTTCTGTGGAACAAGGACAAGTCGTTGGCTTGTTAGGGCCAAATGGTGCCGGTAAAACGACCAGCTTTTATATGGTGGTAGGGCTGGTCAATATGGATAAAGGACGTGTGACCCTAGGAAAAATGGATTTATCTAAATATGCGATGCATGAGCGTGCTCGTGCTGGTATTGGTTATTTGCCGCAAGAAGCCTCTATTTTTCGTAAATTGTCTATCGAAGACAATATTTTGGCTATTTTGCAAACTCGTAAAGAACTGAGTGCAAGTGAGCAGCAACAAGAGCTTGAAAAATTGATTGGCGAATTTCATTTAGAGCACGTACGCAAATCACTGGGTATGAGTGTCTCAGGTGGCGAGCGTCGCCGTTGTGAGATTGCCCGTGCGTTGGCCGCCGACCCCAAGTTCATACTATTGGATGAGCCTTTTGCAGGCGTTGACCCGATCTCTGTTGGCGATATTAAAGATGTTATCTTAACACTAAAAAATCGTGGCATCGGTGTGTTGATTACCGACCATAACGTCCGTGATACTTTGGCCATTTGCGAAAAAGCATATATCGTTTCAGAAGGCGCTATTATTGCTGAAGGCACTGCCTCTGAAGTCTTAGAAAATGAATTAGTGAAGTCTGTCTACTTGGGTAAAGACTTTCAAGTTTAATATTTAAGTACAGCCAGTACGTCAAAATATGTCTCGGGCTTATATCTACGTTGGCTACTGGTACAAGGCTTTTAATCAAATCCTCACGCTGGCAATTATGAGCTTTCTTTGATTTTGGTTTTTCTGATATGTACCAGTTTCAGATCACGATGTCATGTATCCATTTTACCCAGTATCGATCATAGCCTTACTCTTATCCCTTCTATAAAAAAAGGTCTGTCACCTTAAAGAGTGATCTGTCTTAAAAATGACGCCCAAATTAACGCTTATAAAGGCGTCACTATATTCTATAAAATCCCCTTGATTGAACACCTGAATAAGGCTCGTAAGTTATGGCAAAAAATAAGAGCAGTTATGTCTGTCAACACTGCGGCGCGCATTTTGGTAAGTGGGCAGGGCAGTGTACCGATTGCGGAGAGTGGAACAGCCTAGTTGAAGCACCAAATGTCAGTATGCCGCATCACAATAAAAGCACTGCCAAACCTAATGCCAGTCGACCCGCTACTCGTGGTGCTAATGCGCCAGCTGGTAATTATTCAGGCACTCATAGTGCTGTGATGCCGCTCAACGCAGTCAGCGTAACGCTAGACACGCGCTTGCCGACAGGTATCAGTGAATTTGATCGCGTCCTTGGTGGTGGATTGGTAGCGGGTTCGGTGGTGTTGATAGGGGGCGATCCTGGTATTGGTAAGTCGACTATTTTACTGCAGACAGCGACCAATATGGCGCGGGCAGATTCCTTGGCAGGTAGTGCGCTGTATGTGACGGGTGAAGAGTCACTCGCACAAGTTGCCATGCGTGCTAGGCGCTTAGATTTGCCTGCTGATAGGCTTCGAGTATTGGCCGAAACTAATGTAGAGACCATTTGTGCTGCGTTGACTCAAGAGCAGCCTGCCATTGCTATTATTGATTCTATTCAGACCATTTATACAGACGCGATTAATTCAGCACCAGGTGGCGTCAGTCAAATTCGAGAGTCGGCCGCGATTTTGACTCGCTATGCCAAGCAGACGGGCACCGCTCTTTTTTTAGTGGGTCATGTAACCAAAGAAGGCACGCTGGCAGGACCTCGCGTGCTTGAGCACATGGTTGATACCGTGTTGTACTTTGAAGGTCAGTCTGATTCTCGTTTTCGGATGATTCGCGCGGTCAAAAACCGTTTTGGAGCGGTTAACGAATTAGGTATTTTTGGGATGACAGATATGGGACTCAAAGAAGTTGCCAATCCATCTGCTATATTCTTAAGCCGTTATGACAAGCCTGTTGCTGGCTCTGTTGTTATGGTCAGCCGTGAAGGTACGAGGCCATTACTGGTCGAGGTGCAAGCGTTGGTTGATGATTCACAAGGACAACCAAGACGCATGGCATTAGGGTTAGATTTTCAGCGTTTATCGATGCTGTTGGCAGTGATGCATCGGCATGGGGGAATTCACACCAGTGGGCAGGATGTATATGTCAATGTGGTTGGTGGTGTCAAGGTCATAGAGACAGGGTCTGATTTGGCGGTGTTGCTCGCTTGTGCCTCAAGTATCAAAGAAAAAGCATTACCATCATCATTGGCGGTGTTCGGTGAAGTCGGGTTATCTGGCGAGATTCGCCCCGTACCCAATGGTCAGGAGCGTTTGAAAGAAGCAATGAAGCATGGATTTAAACATGCCATTATCCCAAAAGCCAATGCGCCCGCCAAAGACTCCCCGCAGTTTAAAGGTATCAATGTGATTGCTGTAGAACGTCTTGATGATGCGATTGAAAGCGCTTTTGAGTTATAAAATACGGTAATTGCTTACGACTCTCGTTTTTTATAGAGATAAAATCTCGATGCTTTTGTCAAATGAATAAGCTTGAGCCATAAAAAAGCGCCTAACTACTGAGTTGAGTTAGGCGCTTTTTATTTAATTTGGTAGCACGATAGCTGATTTAAAACTAAGGACCAGATACGCGTTCAATGGCAACGTTACCGACGCCTTTACTGGTAATACCTAGGCGTTTGGCAGCACCATAAGATAAATCTAACACACGGTTACCATGGAATGGGCCGCGATCATTAACTTTTACCACAACGCTCTTACCATTGGTCTT
Source organism: Psychrobacter vallis (assembly GCF_904846715.1). Classification (GTDB taxonomy): domain Bacteria; phylum Pseudomonadota; class Gammaproteobacteria; order Pseudomonadales; family Moraxellaceae; genus Psychrobacter; species Psychrobacter vallis. The sequence goes on along the minus strand of NZ_CAJHBU010000001.1, from coordinate 107,391 downwards.
GTTAGTGACTTTGACATAACAGTTCAAGGGCAGTGAGCGATGTGCAGCAGTTAAGCCATTCATGTCAAATGTTTCGCCACTGGCTGTTTTGCGGCCATGAAACTGACGACCATACCAAGAAGCCAAACCAGTCTGCTTAAATTTGCTGACTGAGTTAGAGGCGACAGCTGTCAGGCGTTCTAATACATCTTCATCATTGCTAACTTGTGCGGTATCACTGGCTAACAGCGAGCTGCTAAGTGCTAATGAAGTCGGTTGTCGTGCTGATTTAACTAAGCTTGATGCACCATCATGTTGACGGCTAAGCTCACCAAGGACACGATCAATATGGGAGGCGTTATCTTGTGAAATCATCGCAAGAGAGGTTTTTGCTTCTGCAGCGTTCGCAGTAGTAGCGACTGCAGAGCCAGCAAATAATACTGCTGACATAGTAAGTAAACCAGATAAACGCTTATTCATAGATACCTCTATAACTTATACATTAAAACCTAACTCTAATAATGTTAGATTGAGTGTGACCGTATTAGACCAATCTAACCGTGTCTCGTACTCTAAAGCCCAATTATCAATCCGTTATCTATATAATGATTGATATCAAAATAAGGCTTTTGTAGATTTTAATATATGGTAATTTTTCATTACATTGTCATAAGTAAACAACGGTAATATAACCGGCGGTACTTATGAAACGCTCAAATGATATTGGTAGCGTGCACGATTTAAAATTAAATATGCGTGCCCCTGCATATTGTGTTCACAGACTTTCTAACATTGCTAAATCAATAAAGGTTTTAAAGACTGTTAAGTATTTATTTGTTATAAACCGTTAATTAAGTAGTGTATTTGAAAGTCTGAAATCTACAAGATGCTAACTATACGGCTAAGCTATAACCAAAATATAATTAAATGCAAAGTTTTTTAGCAGCTATGTACGGGTTATGTATCAAACTACAGTAAAACGAGGTTAACGCAATTATTTGTAAATAACAAGGACTAAAATATTTCCGTCCCAATTGAAGATGGCTTAATTTTAGCAAAGACGCTTCATATCTTAGTCTGAAATAATGAATGCTCCACGTTTTTTGTTTATTACATCTGAGTTATTTATATGAAACGGTGACTTAAGTAATTTACATTTAAAACATTGTTTGTTTAATTTAAGGGGTTGATTTAAGAGGTTTTTAGATTTTGAATTAGTTGGGTTTATGAGTATGAATGGACATCAGCAGCCCAAATCCAGCCATCAAAGTGACGATGGCAGTACCACCATAGCTGATAAAAGGCAAAGGCACACCAACCACAGGTAAAAGGCCACCAACCATACCGACATTGACGAATATATACACAAAGAAAGACATGGCGATGGCGCCTGCTAACAATCTGCTATAAACATCAGGGTGGGTAAAAGCAATATATAGTGCGCGCAGCAATAAACAGGAATAAATAAACATCAATAGCATCACGCCTAACAGACCGAATTCTTCTGAAAAAGCAGCAATAATAAAGTCTGTATGGCCTTCTGGTAGGAAGTGCAGATGCGATTGTGTGCCTTCCAGATAGCCCTTTCCGGTGAGACCGCCTGCGCCAATGGCTGTCTTTGACTGGATAATATTCCAGCCAGCACCTTGTATGTCCGCTTCAGGATTGAGCAGTGTTAAGACACGCGTACGTTGATAGTCGTGTAATAAAAAATTCCAAGCAATGGCGATAAGAGGCACGGCCAAAATTGCAGCAGCCGAAATCAATCGCCAAGAGAGGCCGGCTAAAAAAAGCACGAAAAGGCCACTGGCTGCGACCAAGATTGATGTACCAAGATCGGGTTCTTTGGCAATCAGCAAGACAGGGACAATGATTAATGCCAAGGTTATCGCGATGCTGGAAGCGGTGGGTGGTAGATCGCGTTTGGATAAGAACCAAGCACACATCATTGGCATGCCAAGTTTCATAAACTCTGAAGGCTGAACGCTGCCAAATCCTGGTAAGTTAATCCAGCGCTGAGCACCCATACGTACTTCACCGATGATATCGACCAAGACGAGTAGAATTAATCCCATTACATAAAATACCGGAGTAAAAGTGCGATAAATGCTGGGCGGTATCTGTGCCATGGTGAACATAACAGTAAACGCCACACCATAACTGACCATTTGGCGTAATACCATACCGACGTCTTGGCTGGCCGCACTATACAAAATGGTTAAACCAATGCAGCAGACTGTTAATAAAAGAAGGGTCAACCACGGGTCTATATGAACACGTTGCCATAGCGTCGGTGCATGACCTTGACCTAAGTGATGGCTCTGACGTGAGAAACGGTATTGCGGATTAGAGGACATAGGCAAAGGGTGTCTGACAATTGGCGTAAAAGAACATTGTGGTCTAAAAACATGATTTTAGAAACCGTAATTTTAGAAACCATGATACGGTAGCGATACTAATGAAGTGTCGCAGACAAAATAACATATAAGTAATAAAGTCACGTAATTATAAAAATTATAAGGATAAGTGTTAATTACGAATATTCTGCCTGCGATTAGAGGCGATAGTTTAGCCTGCTTGTCAAAAATTTGATAGTATCGATAAAACGTTTTTAGTGGTAGTTTCTTGCAATGATAAATACAAAAACCCCTAGCTATAGGCATATACACAAGCCTATTATTGCATTACTCCTGTGCGCCAGTAGTATCCCCATTCATGCCGCTATCATAACTGATAATAGTGAACGGCGTATTCAAATACGTCATGGTAGTAGCGCTGATAGTAGTAGCAATGCTTACATCAGTCCTTCTGCTACAAGTGGCTCGAATCACAGTTCAGGCGTTACGATGCTGAGCGGCGCAAATAATAAAAATGGCGATAGTATGCAGGGATTGATTGCCCAAAAACAGCGCGATTTTGCATTTGATGCCAGTCTGTCTATCGAAGAAAACAAAAAGGTCAACGTCAATCGACGAACGCCTGTTTATAATACGACTTACAGCAATAATAGATACAATACAGCGAGCAACACTTATAATAGCGCTGCCAGCGATGTTAGTAATATAGATTTTAATGCTTGGTTAAACCGTAATAGCTACCGTGCTCAGCAAGTGGCAGAGTATCAGCGTTATCTGATATCAAGAATTGGCGCACAAAATGTCCCACCATTGTCTCAACTACTGACCACTGCTCGTAGCTGGGATAAATGTGGCTATGAGCCTTATCAGCTACCACCGCAAGAGTTATGGGCAAACATAGTACCGACCTTACGTTTGTATAGTGAGCTTAAGCATCAAGGCGTTTTGCCTACCAGTAGTGAGATACGCTCAGTGTATCGCAGCCCTGGCTTAAATAATTGTGCGGGCGGTGCTGATAGCAGTAAGCACATGAATGGTAGCGCCATAGACATTTGGGTGCCGGAGTACGAAGACAATGTATGGCGGCTTAACACCATGCAAGACGGTCTGTGTCAATTCTGGCAATATCAGGGACAGGCTCATAATTTTGGTTTGGGACTATATTCTACAGGTGCCATTCATCTAGATACGGATGGTTATCGCAAATGGGGCTTTAATCATGCCAGTAGCAGCTCTTCCTGCCGTTATTAAACCATAGTCCTTATAATATAGTTAGAATATACTCAGGTAAATATAAAAGAGACACAGCCAGACCGATACAAATTTTCCTCAAGCGTAGCAGTTTGACGCATAAGTCATCAAAAAGTTTCTGGCAATGCCAAATTATGTTTTAATGATAAGTCTGTGATTCGGCTTTATATCATTTGATTTATAAAGTAAAAAATAGCGTTTATGATAAGTAGGATGTATGAAAAAGCGGTATTCAGAAAATGCTGATAAATTAAAAAAAGGGTTGCTGCGATCAAACAACACTTATGTGGCTTTATTCGCTTCCGTCTTTGTGGTTCTTTTATTTATCAGTGCGGTCAGTTCAGAGCCATCTTCTGAAAAAATTTTGCTGATGGAAGAGAAGTCTACGGCCCAATTTGATAAAAGATTGCAAAATGCTAAAGACATTGAAGAAAATATCATAAACTCTTATGCTAGGCTGGCAGGCAAGCGTTCTGACATTTGTCCAAAATTGATCCAAGAAGAAATAGGCCGTCAAGTTATTGAACGTAGCGCAGAAGTCATGGTAGATAATTATTGTGATTATTTTTTATATCCGCGAGAGGGTCAACAGATTTCGGTTAGCGTGAATGACAGTCAAATTGAAGCCTTGCTAATAGTACCGATGTTACATGACTTCGCTAATGGCAATTACCAAGTAGAATCTTACGACAAGCATGTGATTCGATTGGCCTATAAAGGCGTAACTTACAAACCCAAAAACCTCGTTTATGACGTCGCAGTAACTGTCGCTAGCTAAACGGCGACTCGTTTATTTATTGGCTCTGTTGTTAATGGTACTTATAGTGAATAAGGGGCAATGCTACTGAGCATTGCCCCTTATTTTTATGGAACTTATCATTCGTATAGTAACTGTAGTCACTTTTTACAGAGATTTCATCACCACTATTTTTTAGTTTTTTCGTCCTTCCAAGGATCGTCCTGACCAACAGTGACGATCAAAAAATCCTCAGGGTTTAGTGTATTGCGTAGGGTTTGATTGACGCCTGCTAGTGTTACTTGATCAATACGATCGATATAATCTGTCAAGTAGTTGTCTGGCAGTTGATAAAAATTCATCATGCCCAATAAGCCATTAATTCCTGTATTGCTCGCAAAACCCATAGGAAAGCTATTTTTGAGATTGTCTGTTGTCAGACGCATCTCGGTGCTGGTAATGCCTTTGTCTAAAGTGTCATTGATAATACCCAAACTGGCATCGATGGCAGCGCGCGCCTTGTCATTACGTGTTGCAAAACCAATCTGATAGGGGCCACGCGCTAGCATCGGATTCATAGAACCTGATATGCCGTAGGTATAACCAAGGTTTTGCCTGACCTCAGTCATCAATCGAGCATTAAAATTACCACCAGCCATGACCTCATTACCCACAGCAAAATTGGTTTGCTGCTGCTGATCCTTTGGGTTGGTAGCGCGTTTACTACCCAATTGACCCATTAAGATGGTTGTCTGCGTACTTGGAAACGGGATATGAATGTGCTGGGCCTGATTCAATGGTTTTGGCTCAGGTAAATTCACTGCGGGCTGACCAGTGGGTAGTTCATTGGTGATATTCTCAGCAAGTTTTTTTGCTTGGTTTAAGGTCAGATTGCCGGTCATCGCGATTGAAGCATTGGCTGCGACCAAGTAACGATTTTTAAAATCTATCAGCTGCTGTTTGTCGATACTTGGTACACTTTCAAGAGTACCAGCCGATGGGTGGGCATAAGGGTGCTCGCCATACAGAGCTTGATTAAAAGCAATGCTTGCTAGACTATTGGGATCTTGTTTTTGCTGCTGCAAACCGACCAATAATCGCGCTTTATTGCGTGCTAAAATATCGTCATCAAAAGCAGGTTCGCTGAGCATTTGCGTCATTAAGTCGATGGCAGGCAGTAGATGCTTATCGTCAGATAAGCTACGTAGTGAGACAATAAACATGTCCTTATAGGCACTGCTATTTAGATTAATACCTAAAGTTTCAACCGCCCGAGTAAACGCATTTTCATCTAAGTCTTTAGCGCCTTGTGTGAGCATGGTGGCGGTCATATTGGCAATACCGAACCCTTCTGTGCGTATGCTGCTATCACGAGCGCTACCAGCGTTAAAGCGCAAGTCGATATCGACAATGGGCAGTGTGGTCGTCTGTACAAAGCGTACTGGTACGCCAGATTGAGTTTTGAACGTTTGAATCGTTGGTACGGTGACTTTTAAGGGTGTGGTATCGTCAAGACTGGTCAGTTTCGATAATGCAGCAATGGGTGTACTCGTATCAACGGCCGCGGCAGACCCACGGTACTCCTCAGTATTTGTTGTGTCCGCCTGAGCGTTCATTGCCAACGTTGTCATACCTAACAAGATGCCAATATGGAGATAGGATGGCTTTTTAAAGGTTGGACTTGCTGTTGGCATTGCAATGAGCGTATTGTTTAAAGCGTTTTTTCTTGTTTGCAATAAATCACTGTGTTGAGTCATGGTTTTCTTCTTAGTAATGATGTCTTTATGATTGGCGCTTTTGATGAGTAAGTAATATCAAACCCAAAAATACGAATGGTATGTCAGACCTGTTTAACCTACTATATAGAAACGAGTCAGCGGGACTGGTATAATTTTTTGCAGCATCGAGCTGCGAAGGCACAGCAAGCCAGAAAAATTTATACCAGTTCAGCGTTGGGGTATAAAGTATCTGTTTTATTTAGAATCGACTATAACATCGCCTCATTATTTCTTTTTATCAGCTTGATTTTTGTGCGGTACGATATGCATTACTGTCAAATTGTCTTTTACCAGATACTGTTTGCTAGCAGCTTGTATATCAGCGATCGTCACGCCATCGAGTTTGGCTGGCAGCTCGGCAAGTAGCCTGTCATCAAGACCAATAGACTGTAGTGAGCCAATCATGCGCGCTTGACCTTCCATGCTGTCTTGCGCATAGACGAGACCCGTTACGGTATTGGTTTTGGCACGACTGATTTCATCTAGCGCAATCGGATCGGTTTTAAGCTTTTCTATCTCAGTGATGATCGCTTGCTGTGCCTGCTCTAAACTCACGCCTTCACGCGGCGTCGCCTGAATCAAAAACAGACCATCGCCACGATCTAACAAGTCATAAGAAGTACCTACTGTGGTCAGTAGACCTTGCTCACGTATCAATCGACTCTCTAAGCGTGCAGACAATCCGCCATCTAATACATCTTGAGCCAGCGAGAGTGCATAGGCCTGTTTTTCACCCGCTGTACCTGCTGTCACAAGGCTAGGTACGTTATAGCCCATTAATAACACAGGGACTTGCACCGCTTGTTCAGAGTCCACTTTCTGATAACCACGGAAACCTTTTTGACTGACCGCAGGACGTTTGGGCAAGTCACTTGGCGACAGTTCACCAAAGTAACGTTTGACTTGCGCCAATACCTCTGTTGGCTCGACATCACCCACGATGACCAAAGTGGCATTGTTGGGTGCATACCAAGTCTCGTACCAGTCTTTTAAGTCTGGAAGGGTAATAGATTCAAGCTCATTCATGGGGCCGATAACCGATTCGCCTTTAGGACTATCGGGCAGGGCAAGCAAGCGAAAGGATTCGTAAGCTTTGGCAAGGGGATTGTCGTCGGTACGTTGACGACGCTCTTCCATAACGACTTGATGCTCTTTAGCAAACTCTTTATCATCGAAGGTTAGGTTTTTCATGCGATCTGCTTCAAGCTCTAATGCTAACGGTAGGCGATTGGCTGGGAACAGCTCGTAATAACCGGTGTAGTCGTAGCTGGTAAAAGCATTGTTGACCCCGCCAAATTTGGCAATCAAGCGCTCATAGTCAGCGCTTGAAACGTCAGTAGTCCCCTTAAACATCATATGTTCAAGCAAATGAGAAATACCTCCTTTATCAGTGGGCTCATCGGTAGAGCCAACTCGATACCAAATCTGTGTCATAACCACTGGGGCGCGGTGGTCTTCTTTTACCACTATTTTTAGACCATTTTCTAACTGATATTCGTGTCGACCTGACATATCCATTGTTAATGCGGATGATGACTGAGTTTCTTTGGTCGTTTGATCTTGGTCTATTTTACTGTGGCTTAAGGCATTTTGAGTAGCTGCAGGCTTGGAATCTATCGTAGTGGTTTGGCAGGCGACAAGAGTAGTTGCCATGGCAAGCGCACAAGCAATACGCAGTGAGATAATCGGTAGTGGTAATGACGATGACATAGTAGGTTCTACTTATATAAAATGACAACTTATTACCAGACCCAAAAAATACGATTAGCGGCGTCAAACTCGTTTAGCCTACAATACGTAGTGCTGGTACTTGTTTTCCTTGCTACTCTGATTTTTGAGAGTGGTATTATAAATGGATGAGTGACTGTATCTGTTTGAACAATAGCAATATCAGATTTATAAAGGTTTAATTGGGCTTTATAAAGATGTCTGCGCCCCAACCATCACACTGGCAGTGGGCTTAAACTCTGGCGTGGTGCTGCACCCAGTCACGGATAGAACCGTTAGTAGTAGAGCCGCACTCATAGCGACTGTTTTTTTATCGTGTTTTTTACAATCATTGGCGAGCGTTGACATAGGGTGTTCCTAAAAAGGTAGTTATCAGATAATCCAAAATACGGTTATCGAACAAATAATAGATTGGCAAGTAGAACTTGGTAGAGTAGGCGAAGTTTGATATGTAGAAGGTCAGATTTTTGTGTCCAAATCTTAAGCGAAACTTTCTCAAATCATTATATCGACTTTCAAACTTATAAATTTTGACGCTACTCTGCTTTGCTAAGGGCTAAGCAAGACTCGAATTATGCTAAACTAGGCTAAAAATCGTCAGTCATTCCGATGCTCAAATATGATGATATATAGATTTATTCAAAATAAACAAATAACTGATCGTGATAACTTTTAGGGCAAGCTTATGAATAACCCAAATAACAGCAATCGTGTGGTCATCAATCTGGATGGCGATCTTGATGACTTGGATGATGATGATATTACCTTACCCAGTCTGACAGCGCAATCTGTGCCCATCATCGATGAGACTGAAAATGTTGGCGCAATCCATGACACAAACCTGCCTACTGATAAAAAAATGGCAGAGCCGCAAAAGAGCAACACAGTTAATCAAGATGCCTTAATTACGGATGCCTCAGACAATATCGCTTTGGGTATGCCCATTCAAGTAATAGAAAAGCAAAGTGTCTCTGAAAATTCATCTGAAAGCGCTTCGAGCGGTAAAAGTGCCGATACAAGTACTCATTCCAATACAGTCACTGCCGTTCCTCCTATGCCGTTGCAAGAGCAATTAGGGGATAGGCCAAGCGTCAGTCCAACCAGCAGTAGTACACAAAATTTAAATCATCATGAGTCAGTCATGCAATCACAAGAGTCTCAAGAGACTCAGAAAAAAGGCAGCTGGTTCAACCGTATGAAAACGGGGCTGAGTAAGTCACGTAAAAATCTGGCTGAAGGTATGGTTAGTATCCTTATCGGTGGCAAAGAGATTGATGATGAGCTGCTGGAGGAAGTTGAAGATCAGTTGCTGGTCGCTGATATTGGTGTCACTGCCACCAACCGTATTATCAAGAGTCTAACTGAACAGACAGCACGTGGTGATTTGATTTATGCCCATTCACTATATAAAGCACTACAAAGTGAGCTGGTTGATATTTTAACGCCAAAAGTTGCACCACTCGTGATTGATACCAGCAAAAAACCCTTTGTCATCCTAGTGGTGGGCGTCAATGGGGTTGGTAAAACGACGACCATCGGTAAGCTTGCGAAGCGCTTACAAGGTGAGGGTAGATCAGTCATGTTGGCAGCAGGTGATACTTTTCGCGCGGCTGCCACGGAGCAGCTACAGATTTGGGGTGAGCGCAATAATATTCCAGTCGTGGCACAAGGTCATGGTTCTGATAGTGCTTCTGTGATTTTCGATGCCATGCAATCTGCCAAAGCAAAAAACATCGATGTGCTGATAGCAGATACCGCTGGGCGTTTGCAAAACAAAACGCATTTAATGGCAGAGCTAGAAAAAGTAGTGCGTGTCATGCGTAAAGCCGATCCAAGCGCACCGCACGAAGGGATGATCGTCCTCGATGCTGGCACGGGTCAAAATGCCATTAATCAAGTAGAGTTGTTCAACAAAGTCGTACCATTGACAGGTATTACCATCACTAAGTTAGATGGTACTGCTAAAGGCGGCGTGGTCTTCAATATTGCCGAAACAACGGACGTACCTATTCGTTATATTGGTGTGGGCGAATCGATTGATGACTTGCGTGCCTTTAGTCCGAAGCAGTTTGTCGCCGCATTGTTTGAGACGGATGATAAAGAGTAGCGATATCGCTCGATAGTTGGTTTTAGTCGATGAGTAAGTCTTAAAAATCTAACGATTTAAAAGGAAAAAGTCATGATAGTCACCACCGCAGCTTTTGGATCGAACCAGTTAACGTTAATTGCGAGCATCAATCAACATAGCAGTCCTAAGCTGGTTGAGGTCAACTGGCTGCTGGCAGGTAACTCTTGGCATAGCTCAAAATCTATTTCCAAACTTAAAAAACACTATCATCTTGTTGATAAGAGCTTTACGTTCATAAGTAAAGAAAATTTAAGCAAAAATGAACCGGCTCAGGCTCTATTAATAGAGGCTATAGAACAGTTGGACGAGTATTTTAAAGGTGATCGTCAAGCGTTTGACTTAGCCTTAGATCTGTCTTTGGGTACGCCGTTTCAGCAACAAGTATGGCAGGCATTGCAAGACATCAAGCATGGTCAAACCATCAGTTATGCAACGCTGGCACGAAATGTGGATAATCCTAAAGGCTTTCGCGCGGTTGCAAATGCTAATGGTAAGAATCCTTTTAGCATTATCGTCCCTTGTCATCGAGTTATTGCTAGTGATGGTAAGCTTGGTGGCTATACAGGTGGTCTGGATAAGAAAGAATATTTATTAGCGCTTGAAGGGGCACAGTACAGAACTTAGTGTAAAGAACCTGTAGGATATACTAGATTAAATGTACAGCGTTATAGTTAATTCACTTTAAAAAGGTTACAGTTCTACTGGTGTGAATTTTATGAAGCCTCTGTCGGCGTAGGCACAGCAAGCGAAGAAAATTTATACCAGTAGAATAGAATGAACGTATGTACCACTGTTATTCTGAATTGACTATAATAGACGCATAAAAAAGACCAAACGTTAAAAACGCTTGGTCTTTTTTGTCGCGAATAAACGATGAAAATCATTGCTCAAGCTGAGCCATCACCTCATCTGTAAAGTTTACATTGCTATAAACTTCTTGCACATCATCTATGTCTTCTAGCATATCGATCATTTTCATGATTTGTTGTGCATCGTCGACATCATTGATTTCAGCAATGGTTGATGGTGACATCGTTACTTCGGCATTGTCAGAAACAAGGCCAGCAGCGTTGAGGGCGTCTTTGACATGACCGAAATTTTCCCATTCAGTGATGACAAGTAATGTTTCCTCATCGTTTTCGATATCAAGCGCGCCTGCATCTAATGCAACAAGCATAACGTCATCTTCTAGGCTAACATCATTGAAGGTGATTTCACCGCGCTTATTGAATAAGTAAGCAACCGAGCCTGAGGTGCCAAGATTACCCTCATTCTTAGTAAAAGCGTGGCGTACTTCGCTGACGGTGCGATTGACATTGTCGGTCATGGTTTCGACCAGTACGGCGACGCCGCCGATACCATAGCCTTCGTAGCTAATCTCATCCATATTTTCAGTATCACCGCCACCCGTTCCACGATCGACCGCACGATTAATCGTGTCTCGAGTCATATTGACTGACAATGCTTTTTCGATGACGGCTCGAAGACGTGGGTTCTTGTCAGGATCTGGGTCGCCTTGCTTGGCAGCAGAAACAATTTCACGAATAATTTTGGTAAATATTTTACCTTTTACCGCATCCTGACGGGCTTTGCGGTGTTTGATATTTGCCCATTTTGAATGGCCTGCCATATAATATCCTTAATTTTTGCGTACTATTTGTTATGCTTAAAAAATCGTTAACAACAACCTTCAGTGCGCGATCATGTATTTTTATAATATAATTACTCTGTCTGCTCAAGGTAATAGAGCTATCTATACGTTAACGATTTTTATGTTGTTGAGAGTGCTTTTTTGCTACACTGTGGCAGATTATAGATTGTGTTCGCTGTAGTAAGTGAGCAATATTATAAACCAGTTTTGTGTGTTTTAACCAATTTGGCCTCATTCATCGCATTTTAAGTCATTGAATGCTATCAAGCCATTCATTTTATGAAGTTACGGATTCTATGAAGCAAACAAGCGCTGAAGCCATCACACACTTGCGTAACCGCATTCATATCATTATCGAAGGTACAGATACCCGCTCGGGTAAGCTTTTTGATATTGTATTGCTGATCGCGATTTTGACCAGCGTAGGCGTGGTCATGCTAGATAGTGTATTGTATGTGCGTTTGCAATATGGAACGATATTTTTTTATGCAGAATGGTTTTTTACCATTTTATTTACTATCGAGTATGTTTTAAGGCTGTTTTCGGCACCCAATCGTATTCGCTATATTTTTAGTTTTTTTGGCGTTGTAGATTTACTATCCATATTGCCCAGTTACTTGAGTCTCATATTTGGCGGTGTTCAATATCTCATTGTGATACGTGTTCTACGGATTTTGCGTGTGTTTCGAGTCCTTAAACTCAAAGGTTACATGCAACAAGCGGGTTTTTTGGCGTCTGCCCTTAAAACCAGTCAGCAAAAGATAACGGTGTTTTTCTTATCGCTGGTTCTCTTAGTGACTATTTACGGCTCAATCGTCTATGTGGTAGAGGGGCCAGAAAATGGTTTTACCAGTATTCCGATCTCTATATATTGGGCGGTTGTGACCTTGACCACCGTAGGGTATGGCGATATTTCGCCAAAAACGCCATTGGGTCAGGCCATTGCAACGATGGTTATGATTACAGGTTATGCCGTTATTGCTGTGCCAACGGGTATTTTTACCTCAGAGTTAACACGTAATATGCGTCCACAGCTCAATCCAGTCACTTGCCCAAACTGTGGTAAGTTCGGGCATGCGTTAGGGGCGGAGTTTTGTGATCGCTGCGGGCACGCTTTACACATCTAGCAGCTATTAATGGCTATTCGTCGGCACAAGCATCTATTTTTTATACTTCTTATACTTCAATGTACTCGTCAACGAGTGGGGACAAGTCAATCTTAACGCCCAGATTGACCAAATTCCAATACTGTCCTGATATGGTGCGATCTAGCATCATGGTCGTGGCAGAAGGTTGAAATTGACCAAAATATTTTAAAGAGACACGCATTTGTGCAATGGCTTCGTGATGTACCTGACTGCTGCCAAAATCAAAAGCACCGTCTTGATAAGGCTCAATGGATAACGGTTTTAGCCCGATTGATATCCATTTTTCATAAAACTCTCCAGGAATATTTTTATCATCATCACGGCGAATATCTAGGGCGATCAAATCTTGCTCAAGTGCGGTCACATCGCCTTTGAGAGCATGTTTTGCAAAGCGCCGAAACAGTTGAACTTCGCTGTCACTATAACTGCGAATGCCACCAAAATCATAAGCGACTACGCTGCCATCCTTGCGAAAGGCAAAGTTACCTGGATGGGGGTCACAGTGCATACGGTACAGGCCAAATAGTTGTCCTGCGGTAAAGTGAAACAGACGCTCTGCTATTTTTTGTTTGATCTCATTGTCCCACGTCGCAGCGACGGTCAGCGTCTCTCCCATCTCTTCAGTCAATGTTAAAATTCGTTTGGAAGAGTGGCTGCTAATCACTTTAGGGATGATAAGCCCTTCGTCTTCTGCATGAAACGTACCGAACACTCGTAAGTTATGCGCTTCTTTAGTGTAGTCCAATTCATCATGCAGGCTTTGACGAATCTCATTGAACAATTGCTCTTGTAGCTGTTTGTTCATATTGAGCACGCCAGCGATTTTCAAAGCCATTCGTACTTGTTTAAGGTCGCTATCACAGTTTTCATCAACATCGGGATACTGTACTTTTACTACCACTTTTTGGCCAGATAGCAAGACGGCTTTATGCACTTGACCAATAGAAGCGGCGGCAAACGGTGTTTCTTCAAATTCTTTGAACAACTCTGTCACAGGCGCTTTTAGCTCACGTTCGATTTGCGCCCGTATCTGCGCGTATGGCATGGGCGGTGCATCTTTTTGTAGCTTTTCTAACGCGCTTGCCACTTCAGGCGGAAACACATCTTTATACTGAGAAGCAATTTGCCCCACTTTCATCACTGCGCCTTTCATTTCCCCCAGCGTTTCGGCTATCTGAATACCCACGTCTTGCATCAGCTCGGAGCGCGCTTTCAACCTTTTTTCTTCGTCACTTGAGAGATGTTTAAATGAGTTTTTGGCAGCTTTACCGGCAATACTTGCTGTCATGCCAGCTAGTTTCATAAAGCGCTTTCCAGACGATTTTGCCATTCATATCACCTTATAGTGGGTTGTTTGCTCAGCCGTAATTCTAGTATCTTAATCAAATGATTGCTGTTTAACTAGTGTGCTGATGATAAAGCATATTTTATATGATTTAGTTTTTTTTATTTTTTAACCGATAGCGAACAGTCGTTTCAAAATTACAGCGTCAAGATTTACCATCTATTGTCAGTCACTCGTTTTGATAGCGTAAATATTCTCAAGCCAATAGCCCAATGCCATGTCATACCCCATATGTCCCAAGCCACAAATGACACCGACGGCGATATCGCTCAAATAAGAATGATGGCGAAAAGACTCACGTGCATGAACATTGGATAAGTGTACTTCTATAAAGGGTTTTTGGGTGGCCAATAGCGCGTCACGTAAAGCAACCGAGGTATGGGTGAATGCGGCAGGATTGATGATAATAGCATCTACTTGTGCGGCTGACTCTGCCAATAGTCCATAATGTTGAATATCATCTACCAGCTTACCTTCATGATTTGATTGTATACAGATCAATTCAATACCGTTTATTGCTGCACGTGCAATGAGGCGTTTTTCAATGTCTATAAGGGTTGTATGCCCATAGATTTCAGGCTCACGTTTGCCCAGTAGATTTAAATTGACGCCATTAATCAGCAACACCTTGCGCGTGAGTGCCTTAGCAGTTATTTGAGTAGATGTTTTTACGGCTGATGCGGACTGAGAAGGAGTCGTCATAATGATCTCTATAGGTATTAAACAATAGGGGTGATATATACTTGATGGCAAGGCAGGGTTGTACCTCTTTTCTTTAAGATCAACTATATGATAACAGCTTGATGATAAGGTTATAAAAAAATTACATGAAAAATGAGCCTAAGCGTAAAAAACCATGTTAAAACTCTTTATGTTGCTAAAAACCCATGCTATGATATTTTTTAAGCAATAATTATTGCAAGTTTGTTACTATTGCAATAAAAGACCGATATACAAAAACCTAACTGGGTTTTTAAAGGTGACTGTTTTCTTATAACAGTAATCTGTTATAAAGGTCATGTATGAGTAATCTTCGTTAGGATAGCACTCTTAAGTTTTTGATTTCATAATCTTAGATCCCGTTTGTATGCAATGTTGCAAAGGAATTTGGGGCTAAGCGGACTTTTTTAGGAAGTAATATTATGTCAGCTCGTGAGCAAGGTATCGTGAAGTGGTTTAATGACTCAAAAGGCTTTGGTTTCATTCAACGTGACAGCGGAGAAGATATTTTTGTCCATTTTCGCGCAATTCAAGGTGATGGTTATCGTTCTTTGAAGGATGGCGAAAAAGTCGAATTCAGCGTTGTGGAAGGCGATAAAGGTCTTCAAGCTGAAGAAGTCAGAAAAGTAGAAGAGTAATCTATCCAGTCTTAGAGCGGTTTAGCTATAACGTCTGTATACGTTACTGATATACTACCGAGTCAAGCTCGTCTTATCTTACCTGTGTTGCGTAAAAACCAGCAGGTGAGTGGGTGTCGGGTTTGGCTTTTTTATGCTTGTATATTTATCAGCTATATAGATTTCATATTATTGTCTTTATTGATTAGCCAATACCAAGGTGTATCGAATACTCTGTCATAATCGATAAAGAATAAGCGATTTATTTAAAAGGATATTTTTTTGAGTAATTTTAAGACATTCACTGATTTGCCACTTTCGGCACCGACCTTACGTGCTGTCAATGATCTAGGGTTTACAGAATTAACCCCCATTCAAGCACAAATATTGCCACACACATTGGCAAATCAAGACGCTATCGGTCAAGCGCAAACAGGGACTGGCAAAACAGCAACGTTTTTATTGACGATTATGGAAGCCTTACTTAAACGTCCTTTTGGTGATGATGAAGAGCGCTACTTAGGTGAGCCACGTGCGGTGGTGATGGCACCCACTCGTGAGCTTGCCCAGCAAATATTTGAGGATTGTATTGCCCTGACCAAATACACGTCGCTACATAGCGTTTGTATTATGGGGGGCACCAATTACGAAACTCAGCAGCACGAGCTTGAGCGCCAATATGTTGATATTTTGGTAGCGACCCCGGGTCGGCTGATTGATCTTGCCAATAAAGGCATGGTTTATCTAGATCGAGTGGAAGTGCTGGTATTGGATGAAGCTGACCGCATGCTTGACATGGGTTTTATCCCAGATATCAAGCGTTTAGTAGGCAGAATGCCATCAAATACAGACCGCCAAAGCTTACTATTTTCGGCCACTTTTAACCAAGATGTAATGAATCTTGCTTACCGCTGGTTGCATGAGCCGCAGTTTGTCGAAATTGAGCCTGAGCATAAAACCAGTGAGCTGGTCGATCAGCATTTTTACTTATTGACAGAAGATCAGAAGCTAGAAGCCCTACAGCGTATTATTAGCGATACTGCAGTGGATAAAGTAATCGTATTTGCCAATCGTAAAGACCAAGTCAAACGTCTTTATCATAAGCTGCGTCAAGCCCATAAAATTGTAATGTTATCAGGTGACGTTATTCAACAAAAACGTGAAAAGTACTTACAGCGTTTTAAGGATGGTCATGCGTCTATCTTGGTGGCGACAGATGTAGCAGGTCGCGGCATTCATGTCGATGATATCAGTCATGTGGTTAATTATACTTTGCCTGAACAGCCAGATGATTATGTGCACCGCATTGGTCGTACGGGTCGCGCTGGACAGACAGGCATTAGCATCAGTTTCGTTAGTGAAGATGATGCCTTTAACTTACCCGCATTAGAGAAGCATCTAGAGACCAAGTTCACGCTTGAGCAGTGGCAAGAGTAGTGATTTCTACGACGTTAGTGCGGCTATATAGTTAGAATACTTTAAAGTCGCACCAGCAGTACGTGTTGTATCGATATTAATTTTTACCGACATTATTTTTTACCGACTATAGTGTATAGCTGAAGAAATGATAAAAGCCCTTAACATCAGAAATGATATTAAGGGCTTTTTTGCGAAGAGAAGATCTAGGATTTACACTGAGAGTCTATAAACAGTTATTGAGAATGAGACATAGAGGTCGTGTCATCACCCATATCGTGCATACTATGATCCATCGTATTGTCCATAGCTGGTGTCATGTCGTGATTCATGTGGTTCATATCATGAGCGGTATCTTCGTCTGCCATCATAGCAGAATGGCTGCTATGATCCATTTGTCCACTGCCATGTCCACTGTGCATGCCAGACATCATCATAGGTACGGCGACAACCGCTAAACCAGACAGTACCATAATAGCGCCATTAAGCTGTCTTAAGCGAAAACGCCCAATCTTATCACGCAACCAGCCAACGGCTTCGTGCGTGGCAACCAGCATCGGCACCGTGCCTAAGCCAAAGACAAACATGAGCGCCGCACCATTTAAAGGATTATGAGCGACCACTGCGATCAGTAAAGCGCCATAGACCAATCCACAAGGTAAAAATCCCCAAAGTAGTCCAGCAGTGAGTGCACGTGGGAACGTATTTAATGGAAATACTTTTTGACGAAGTGGGCTCAGATATTGCCAAAAACGCATACCAAAGCGCTCAAGCTTATTTAAAAATGGAGCGCCAAGCATGGTCACACCGACAAATACTAACACCAAGCCCAATAAGATACGTGGCGTACTGTTGCCTTGCATTAATGGCGCTAGCAAAGTCGTGCCAATAAGTCCGGCGACCAAGCCCAATAACGCATAGCTGGTCAAGCGCCCCAGATGATAGGTAGCAACGAGCGCACGGCGTTTGGCTGGACTGACGTCTTTCATCGATAGGCCAAATGCCGTTACAAGGCCGCCGCACATGCCCAAACAATGCGGTGAACCAAAAAAACCCATCAGTAATGCCGCAACGAGTAAGGCTGTGGTCATAGGGGTGTCTCCTAATGAAGGCTAGATTTTTGAGTTTTTATCTACATGAGAATCATTGATGGATTCTCTGTCAGCTGTACGGGCTTGGCTAACTGTTTCAATGTCAGTAGCCACTATGTGGTCAGCCTGCGGAGTGGGCGGGGAGTGCTCATGAGCTTGTATGTTTTGTCGACGCTCTTGACGATCATCCAATATAATACGCTGTGACGCATTGTCCAAATCTTCAAATTGGTTTGACTTTACGGCATATCTTACGGCCCAAATAGCCACCACAAAAAGCATGAGACTTAATGGGATTAATAAAAATATACTGAGCATGGTCACTCTCTTAAATATCAGTTTCTTCTATCATTATACACTCATTGCCACTGCAATAACGGCTTGCAGCGATAAAAGCCCAGTAACAAGCACTGGTAGAATATACCTATACAAGATGACATTCAATCCTACTCATCTGGAGTCTTCGCTGCATTGCCCCTAGGCGTTAACAACTGTTGTGAGGTGATGTCTTTGGCATAACGACAATCTACTTGCGGGCGTATTACATCACGTAAATAGGCGGCAATTTCATAAACGGCACGCCGTGAATGACTTAAGTTTTGCGCAGGTTTCATCCAGTCACGGCTGACGGGTAAAGGAGCTGCAAGCGGCGTGCTATTGATACCATTTAACGCAAATTGTCTACGTGCACGCGCCATGTGGTAGCTATCGGTAATGAGATAAACGTGACGCAGTGGAATACGTTTGGCAGTGAAACGCGCATTTTCGCAGGTATTCATACTGGCGTTTTCGCTTATTAATCCGTCGATACCATGCTCTATAAGCCATTGACTTAACCATGGCGCTTCAGCACCGCTTAGTACGATGGGCAGTGGTAGATCGTGATAAGCACTAGCAGCAGTACGGGCGCGATTGAGACTATAATCATTGAGAATGGTTTGATTGTTATGATCATTGGTGAGTCCGCCACCCAATACCACGTAAGCGGTAGGCGGTGAACGCATTGCTGTGGCGGGCACGTGCGGTAAAGGCAAGAGGCTAAATAAATAAACAATAACTTGAGAAAATAGCGGCGTAAATAAGCTAATAAGCACTAAAATAATAGCCGTTGAGCCAAGTAAAAAAGTAATATTAATGATATGAAAGACCCTCATCATGCGCTCAGCTGACCGTAAATAGTACTGCCATAGTCGCCTAGATAATGGTCGTTTAGACCCTGACTGTGATTTTGACGGTTTACGCCACATGCTCATCATGTCCAATAGAGCCATCGGCATTTACCCAAACTGGCTCACGCGATAACTGAACGCCAAATTTTTCACAGACAGTATCAGCAATATGTCGTTGGGCACTTGCCACATCATCTTGGGTGGCTTGATAAGGTGTGTGATTGGTCAGTACTAGTGCTTGCTGCTGATGCGTGACAATCGGGGCTATACCGCCACCTTTCAAACCCGCTTGCTCAATCAGCCAACCTGCGGCAACCTTCACCATCGCATCAGGCATGGGGTAACCAACGATAGCAGGATACGTTATTTGTAGACTCGTAAACTGTTTTTGAGAAATGATAGGGTTTTGGAAAAAACTGCCACAATTAGGAAGTTGCTTGGGGTCGGGCAGTTTTTGCTGACGAATACTGATAATCGCCTGCATGACATCGGCAGGAGTGACTTGCTGGCGTCCTTTCTCTTTAGCATAGCGTTGAGCTACTGTTTGTACATCACCATAACTGGCGAGAATTTTGTTTGGATCGGTATGTAATCTAAAGCCCACGCAGCTAATTAACCATATATTAGGCGCGCGTTTAAATATACTATCGCGATAGCCAAACTGACAGTCTGCCGTGGTTAAGTGATGCCACGTCTTGGTTGGTAGATGGTAGGCACGTACATACTCTAAACAGTCCTCTAATTGGACACCATAAGCGCCGATATTCTGAACAGGTGCTGCACCAGTAAGACCGGGTATCAGTGCAAGGTTCTCCAGTCCGTACCAACCTTGACTGACAGTATACACCACCAAGTCATGCCAATTTTCGCCTGCCATTACTTCAATATCGACATAATCATCAGTTTGCGTAATTAAATTGATACCGCGCATCTGCGGCTGCAAAACAATCGCTTTTAACTGGGCTGGCAATAATACGTTGCTACCGCCAGACAACACAAATAACGGCAAATCAGACTCTGTACCTTCTGCATGACTTGCCATAAAAGTATCAAGCTGAGCCTCATCAGTTAAAGTGATGACAGCGTCAGCGACACAAGCCAATGCCATGGTATTGTTATGTGCTAAATCGATCAATCGCTTGGGTAATAAACGCTCGGGTAAATGAGTTGTCATGTTAGATTGAGCACTAGAATCAAGGCGTAAAGGGGAGGTCATAACATAGCCTATATGGCAAATAAATCATGCAGTATTTATTATAAAGGATGCAAAATATAAAAGTAGCAAAAAGATAGATTATATCATTAGCACGCTTTCCAGCTTTCAATCCAAGCTTGTGCGCTCGACTCAATACGCTCAATCACTTCTTCAAAATCGTCGCTATCACCTTTATAGGGATCTGGCACATCGTCCCCGCCATAGGTTGGATCTTCTTCACTAAACAAAGCCAGTTTTGCCAAATGGTCTTCTGTGTCTGCCAAGCTGTCTTTGATGGCTTGTAAGTCAGCTAGATTCTGCGAATCCATTGCCAAAATGAGATCAAAATTACGAAAGTCATCGGCATTTACTTGTCGTGCGACCAGCTTATTGATTTGATAACCGTGCGATTTTGCATGACGCTGCGAGCGATCATCAGGTGCGCGCCCAACGTGCCAGTCACTTGTCCCTGCTGAATCTACTTTAATGGATAATCCAGCAATCGCTGCTTGTTGACGGAATACTTCCTCAGCAGTGGGCGATCGGCAAATATTGCCTAAACAAACCAATAATACAGACGATGGCGTACAGGTTTTCATCAGCATAACATGACCTTTTATAACAAAAAAACATGCCATAAAAAACCAGCGTGGTGTGGCTTCTATCCGCATGCAATCGATTGAATAAATCAGATGGCAGAGTAACGGTTAACGCCTTGAATGGCAAGGGCATAGGCTGAACAATATGGTCATTTGATGGCTAATACCAAAAAATAAGATTGGCTGTGGCAAACTCGCTCAGTCTACAAGGCATCGTACGTGCACTTGTCTCTCTTGCTACTCTTGGTTACTCTTAAAACGTTGAAAATCGCGGCGTTCTTTTTTATTGGGCTTATTGTCAGGGCGGGCAAGATTGGCAAGTTTGCGCTGCTCGGCATAATAAGCGCGGCGCACTTCGCTCTCCTTGGTCTCTGAATACAACACTTGGGCAGCGTCAGCATTACCACGTTGGGCAGTTAGTGCTTCGACGACGACTGTTTTTTCCGTCATTGCGGTGGCTGAGCCTTGGCGAATGGTCAGCTCATCACCGACTGAAATCTCTTTGCTGGTTTTGACACGGCTACCACCATAATGTACCCGTCCACTTTCGATGGCTTGCTTGGCAAGGGTGCGCGTCCGGTAAAAACGCGCTGCCCACAGCCATTTATCAAGACGAATTTTAGCTAACGCTTGATTGTTATCATCAATATTGTTTTTCATAAGAGTCACTCTGCATTCGTTTTTATAATAAATAATATTAGGGCATATTTAATATTTGCAAATAGATTTTATGATTGTGGTTTAGTTACACCACTGCTGTTCACAAGGCACACCGTCGTGGTTGCCGTCCATTTTGGTATTAGGACAGTGGTTGCTAAAATAAGTGGCTTCTGCACAAGAAGTCATTTGTGAGCAATGCTGTCTGCCATCACAGACAAAGCTTGGCGCGGCTGGCTGTGTACTTATTACTGGTTTTACCACCGAGGTTGATGCTGTCTCTAGATTGGAATCAACGTCAACGTATGTTGGTGGTATATTATCAACGTCAATAGACGTGAAGTCAGAAACAGTTGAGTTATCAGTCGCAACATTAATGGTAGCATTATTTGTTGAGCTGTCAGGTTGAAGCACCTTATACCCTACAAATACTAAAACTAGCAACATTATGATAATCAATGTGTTTTTCATAACTGATCAGTGCCTGTTGGTAAATGCTGAAAGCCCATAAGTGCCGAAAGCGCACCGTTGTCATCAATTCATTAGTAGCAGTTGTTTAATTGATTAAAAAACTGCTACTAATGATAATTTATACTTGCGCGGCCTATTTCAAAAACAACTGATAGCCAATATTGTCATTGAGCATGGTGCAGTCATAGCCAATATCGAGTAGCGCGTCTTGTAATTGACGAGAATTGCCTTCAGAGGCCTGCAAGCCTACCAACACGCGACCTTCAGCAGCGCCATGATTGCGATAATGGAACAAGGTGATATTAAAGTCGTCACCCAGTTTTTCTAAGAAAGTTAATAAAGCACCTGGGCGTTCTGGAAAAACGACTTTCAATAATTGCTCATTTTCGATATGAGCATGACCACCAATCAAATGACGAATATGCGATTTTGCGATGTCATCATCGGTGAGATCATGGGCTTCATAACCGTCGGCTGCTAACTGTTGGCTGATGGTTTGTCGCTCTTTTTCACCTTCTTTTAAGGCAATACCGACGAAGATGGCCGCCGGCTCCATAGAGTCAGGAGATTTTTTGCTATCAGCGCGGTAGTTAAATTCCGTGATGTTGCGGCCATGTAAGCTACGGCAGAAGTTTAAAAAAGCACCCGTCTGTTCAGGGATTGTCACCCCAAAGATCGCTTCTTTTTTCTCACCAATTTCGGTACGCTCTGCGATATAACGCAAACGGTCGAAGTTCATATTGGCACCACAAATGATGCCGACGCAGTTTTTGCCTTGCAGATTGTGCGCCTTGATATATTTTTTCATGCCAGCCACTGACAAGGCACCCGCAGGTTCGACGATACTACGGTTTTCTTCAAAGATGTCTTTGACGGCGGCACAAACTTCATCATTGGTACAAGTAATGACGTCAGGCTCGACCACAGGGCCTGAGTGATCGCTTTTTTGCATACGTACCACGTCAAAAGGCAGATCGCCAATCTGTGCCACTGCCACACCATCAACGAACAGTCCGACTTGCTCAAGCTTGACGCGCTCACCTGCTTCAAGCGCCGCTTTTAAGCAGGCAGATTGGTCTGCTTCTACAGCAATGACTTTGACATGCGGGGCAACTTCCCCCAAAAATGCTGCGACACCAGAGATGAGACCACCGCCGCCAACTGCAACAAAAACATAGTCCATGTTACGCCATTGCTGGGTTAGCTCTAGACCAATAGTACCTTGTCCCGCAATGACCAATTCGTCATCATAAGGCGGAATGAAGGTCAAGCCTTCGCGCTCAGCGCGGTCGATGGCATAGCGATTGGCTTGGTCAAAGCTATCACCATGCAAATCGACGTTACCACCAAGGGCTCTAACCGCATCTACTTTGATGTCAGGTGTGGTGGTTGGCATGACAATGATATTATTGAGTGATAATTTGCGGGCAGAGTAAGCGACGCCTTGCGCGTGATTGCCAGCTGAGGCACAAATCACCCCACGTGCTTTTTGCTCATCGCTCAATTGGCTAATACGGTTATAAGCACCGCGCAACTTAAAGGATTTGACGGGTTGTAAGTCTTCACGTTTGAAGCGAATGTCATTGGCAAAACGTTGGGTCAACTTGGGTGCCGCTTCAAGTGGTGTTTGAATAGCAACGTCATAGACGGTGGCTTGCAAAATGGCTCGTACCCAATGTGACAGCATAGTAATTCCTAAACAAAATGTAGATGAATTTAAAAAGTATAGTTAAATGTAAAAAATGAAATAGATTAGCCTATGCTGATTTTGCTTGTCTTGCAAGATGCAATTGCAGTTTTTATAGTGATTTGATGGTTTGATGAGCGGTATTACTGCTGACGTTCTTTTATTTTGAACTGACTATAGTGAGTTCAGTATAAAAATGAGTCAGCGGGACTGGTATGAATTTTTCGCAGCCTCTGTCTGCGAAGGCACAGCAAGCAAGGAAAATTTATACCAGTTCAGCGTTGGAATATAATATATCTGTTTTATTTAGAATCGACTATATAATTGAAAATGTGCTAAATTTCTTATAAAAGTTTTGTCTAAAAATCTTGAGTTATTTCCATATGTCTGTATTATTGGACATATGGAAATAACTACTGCTATCGCAAGCTTTGCTGCGCTCTCTCAAGATACTCGTCTAAAAGCCTTTCGGTTGCTGGTCAATCAAGAACCTGATGGCCTGCCTGCGGGTGAAATAGCGCGTCAACTGTCCGTGCCGCACAACACGATGTCAGCGCATTTGTCTGTGTTGGCACGAGCAGGGTGGGTGGTCTCAAAAAGGCACAGTCGGCAGATAATCTATCGCGCCTCGCTATCCCATATGGAAGCTGTGGTTCAGTTTTTATTACAAGATTGCTGTGCAGGACACCCAGAATTGCGTGCGTCGTTGCTTGACAGTTTGAGTGGATGCGAAAGCACGTCATCCAATTGCAATATAGTTAGGTCAACATAACTAAAATAAATTTCATGCCCAATAACTATATTTATCAAACAGACGAAATGTATAAACCAAACGAAATCCATAAAATAAAGAGGTCATGATGAAACCATTGATTTTTCACAATCCTAACTGCGGTACCTCTCGTAATACCTTAGCCATCATGAAAGCGTCAGGTGAGCACCCAGAAGTGGTGGAATATCTTAAAACCCCACCAGCTCGTGAGTACTTGGTTGAGCTATTGGCAAAAATGGCAATCTCACCAAGAGCGCTGTTACGCAGCAAAGAGCCGATCAATGATGAACTGGGTTTGGATGATTCCAATATTTCTGATGATCAAATCATTGACGCGATGATTGCACATCCGATTTTAATCAACCGTCCTATTGTACTCACTGACAAAGGCGCAGCATTATGCCGTCCCTCAGAGCGTGTGTTTGAGTTATTAGAAAACCCTGTAAGCAGCTTTACGAAAGAAGATGGAGAGGTTATTCATCATGCCAAACCCTAAAGATCAAATAGCAAAAGCAAACCTTGGATTGACTGACTTGGAATCAGTAGCGTTAGAAAGTATAAATTTTAATGATTTACCCAATATTGACCCAAATCACATACAACCGATTGATATTGAATCCTTAATTGGTGTAAGTGATCCGCGTCATCCACCCAAGATATTGGTTTTGTACGGTTCTTTGCGTACGCGCTCTTTTTCTAAACTGGCGGCCCAAGAGGCCAGTCGTTTACTACGTTGGTATGGCTGCGAGGTAAAAATATTTGATCCCTCAGGTTTGCCGCTGCCTGACGATGCAGACGCCGAGCATCCTAAAGTGCAAGAGTTGCGAGAATTGGCGCAGTGGTCAGAGGGCATGCTTTGGGTCAGTCCAGAACGTCATGGCAGTATGACCAGTATCATGAAAGCACAAATTGACTGGATACCCTTGTCACTTGGTGGTGTGCGTCCAACGCAAGGTAAAACGCTCGCTGTGATGCAAGTTAGTGGCGGCAGTCAGAGCTTTAATACGGTCAATCAGTTGCGTATTCTCGGGCGTTGGATGCGCATGATTACCATACCCAATCAATCGTCTATTCCAAAGGCTTTTTTAGAGTTTAACGACGACAATCGTATGGATATGTCTCCTTTATATCTGCGTATTGTTGATGTCTGTGAAGAGCTAGTAAAGTTCACATGGCTCACGCGTGGGCGCTCTGCCTATCTGACTGACCGTTATTCAGAACGCGTAGAAAGCGCCGAAGCACTCTCGCACCGCGTCAATCAAAAATCGATTTAGTCTCCTTGCCACATTTGAAGGTTAAGATTGGCCAGACTAGATTGAGTCTGCTCAAATAAAGGTGTTCAATGCTTGCATTTATTATTTTTATTGTAACGTTGGTTTTGGTGATATGGCAGCCGAAAGGATTGGGAATTGGCTGGAGCGCACTTGGCGGGGCATTGGTTGCTTTGGCTTTTGGTGTGGTGCAATGGTCTGATATTGGTGTCGTTTGGGATATTGTTTGGGACGCGACCTTTACCTTTGTGGGACTTATCATCATCTCACTCATTTTGGACAGAGCAGGGTTTTTTGGGTGGTCAGCCTTGCATGTGGCGAGACTGGGTAATGGGCAAGGGCGCTTACTGTTTCCTATGATTGTGATTTTGGGGGCGTTTATCTCGGCATTTTTTGCCAATGATGGCGCAGCCTTATTACTGACGCCCATTGTCATTGCTATCTTGCTACGTCTTAAGTTCTCACCACCCTCTGCGCTGGCTTTTATCATAGCCACTGGTTTCATTGCTGATACCGCGAGTCTGCCATTGGTGACGTCGAACTTGGTGAATATCGTCAGTGCCAACTATTTTGATATTGGCTTTGGGCGTTATG
Source organism: Psychrobacter vallis (assembly GCF_904846715.1). Lineage (GTDB taxonomy): Bacteria > Pseudomonadota > Gammaproteobacteria > Pseudomonadales > Moraxellaceae > Psychrobacter > Psychrobacter vallis. The sequence continues at coordinate 81,031 of NZ_CAJHBU010000001.1, read as the reverse complement.
CAGCGGTTATGGTGCCCGTTAATATCGTCTCTGTTATCGCGACGTTGGCAGTGTTGTGGGTGGTATATGCCCGCCACATTCCAAAACAGTATTCAATGGATAATTTGAGTACGCCATCATCTGCTATCGAAGACCCGTTGGTTTTTAAGGCGGCGTTTCCGTTATTGGGCTTATTGCTTATTGCTTATTTTTCCACTGAGTCATTAGGTATTCCTATTTCTTTGGTCACTGGCGCTGCGGCGTTGCTGCTCATGGCAATCGCTGGTCGCTGGTGGCAAGGCGGACGCGGTGCTGTTGTCTCTGTAATTGATGTGGTACGTACCGCACCTTGGCAAATTGTCTTGTTTTCCATCGGTATGTATTTGGTTGTTTATGGTTTGGGCAATGCTGGCCTGACCGAGTATGGCGCACAAGTCTTGAATTGGCTGGGACAGCAGGGCATTGTTATTGCAACGTTAGGTACAGGGTTTTTGTCTGCTATCGTGGCGTCTGTTATGAATAATATGCCGTCGACGTTGGTAGGGGCACTCGCCATCGATAGCGCACAGGTGCCCGACGCGACTAGAGAGCTGATGATTTATGCCAATGTGATTGGTAATGATTTGGGGCCAAAGTTTACGCCTATCGGTAGTCTTGCGACCTTATTATGGCTGCATGTATTGGCCGAAAAGGACTACAAAATCAGCTGGGGGCAGTATATGAAAATTGGGTTACTCATTACGCCACCAGTATTGCTCGCCACACTGCTCGCCTTAGTATTTTGGCTGCCGTATCTATCTGGACTTTAAAAAATTGATAGGATGGCTAACTATTAGAATAGGGATTACGCTGACATCCGGTGAAGTCATCGGTTATAATAGCCGCGCATTTTACTTCTTTTAGCCTTTTACTTCTTTTAAGACGATACGTTTATTTTACCAAGGATTTATGATGAGTGATCAGCAAGCCCAAAAGCAAGCCGCCGCCAAAGCCGCGTTAAACTATATCGAAGATGATATGATACTTGGCGTAGGGACGGGTAGTACGGTCAACTGTTTGATCGAGTTGTTGCCGACACTCAAGCTTGCTGGCGCAGTTGCAAGCTCACAGGTGACAGAAGATAGATTGCGGGCACTGGGTATTGAGATAGTCGATTTGAACTTTGCAGGTACGCTGGATGTTTATATCGATGGCGCTGATGAAGTCAATGCGCATCTGCAATTGATAAAGGGCGGCGGCGGTGCACTCACTCGTGAAAAAATCGTGGCGGCCGCATCAAATAAGTTCGTGTGTATGGTGGATGCCAGTAAAAGTGTCGAGATATTAGGTCGTTCTTTTCCAGTGCCGATTGAGGTGTTACCACAGGCGCGCTCTTATGTGGCGCGGCAATTGGCGCAATTGGGCGGCGAGCCAGTTTACCGTGAAGACTTTGTCACGGATTATGGTAATGTGATTCTTGATACGTATGATTTGGATGTCAGTGATCCAGTAGCGCTTGAAAAAACACTCAACAATATCGTAGGCGTAGTCTGTAATGGTATTTTTGCTGCCAATCAAGCGGATGTATTGCTCAAAGCCAGTAGTAACGGGGTAGAGACATTGCTCCGTTAATCGATGGCTAACGGTTGGATAAACACAAAAAAGGCAGACCACATTATATGTGATCTGCCTTTTTTTATTTGCTGCTGTTTGTTTTTACAACACTATTTTCAGATCGCAATTTTAAAGCAGACAAGATAAATTCAGTAACGCACTACTGGTAAAATTTTTCTTGCTTGCTGTTCGCAAGCATGACAGAGGCTGCGAAACTTCTCGTTTAAAGATAAGCATACCAGTAGCGCTTTCTTCTTTTCAAAACGAATTGATAACAGTTACTCGGTTAAGCTGGTAGCTTAATTTTATCTTTTAACAAAAACTCCATCAAGGCTTTTTGCGCATGTAGGCGGTTTTCTGCTTCATCCCACACCACTGAACGTGGATCATCCAACATGTCATGTGAGATCTCTTCACCGCGATGCGCAGGCAGACAGTGCATAAACACCACTTCAGGATCGGCTTTGTCCAATAATGAAGGCGTTACTTGATAAGGAGCAAAACGGCGAGCGCGGGTATTTTGTTCAGACTCTTGCCCCATACTTGCCCACACATCGGTGACAATTAAATGGGCGTCTTTTGCCGCATCTTGGACGTTTTCGACCAAGCTGACGCAATGAGAGAAACGTTCCATCAGCTTTGGGTCTGGCTCAAAACCATAAGGCGCGGCCACACGTAGCTCGAAACCAAACTGATGGGCCGCCTGCATAAAGGATGAGCACATGTTGTTGCCGTCACCGACCCATGTCACGATTTTGTTTTCGATACTACCGCGATGCTCATAATAAGTCTGCATATCAGCAAGTAGCTGGCAAGGATGAAATTCATCTGTCAGCGCGTTGATAATAGGCACGCTGGAATATTTGGCAAAGGTCTCGACTTTTTCGTGACCAAAGGTACGAATCATGATGATATCAACCATACTGGAGATCACACGAGCTGAATCTTCTAACGGTTCGCCGCGTCCAAGCTGAGTATCATTTGGCGATAAAAAGATAGCACTACCGCCAAATTGACCCATGCCAGTTTCAAAAGAAATACGCGTGCGGGTAGAGGATTTTTCAAAAATCATACCAAGCGTACGGCCAACAAAGGGCTGATATATCTCGCCCGCATGTTGCATCTTGCGCAATTCGCTGGCACGTTTGATCAGAGTTTCTAGTTCTTGTTTGGTTAAATCAGATAAGGTCAAAAAATGGCGCAAACTCATAGTAATCCTAGCAGTCAATCGCAGTCAGTGAAACGTTATCATTCTTCAATAGCATCGCATTAGTGCGCATACTGGGGTGACAACAAACTTTTAGTATAGCGCAATTACTTCCAATGTAAATGTCCAATTTATAAGATTGGTCAGTCAGTTACGCAAGTAGTGATTTCTCTGTATCTGACAAAGATTATGCTTGTATGCGTTTTGGGCGCATGGTCAGGCGACACAATAACTCATAGCTAATGGTGTCGGCATGTACGGCCACCTCATCAATGTGCGGGGCATCACCCCATAACATTACCTTACTATCTAATAAGACTACGTCCTCTGGTACAGTGCTGACATCAATGACCACCATGTCCATTGCCACGCGTCCAATTACAGAACAACGGTAGCCTTGATTGCTGTCAGTATCGATGACAGTGACGTAAGCATCGCCAGTGACCACGCGTGGGTAGCCATCTCCGTAGCCCACGCTCACTAAAGCCGTTTTGGTATCTTGCTGTGCTGTCCAGCGACTACCATAACCTATCGAGTCATTGGCGCTGACCGTCTGTAATGCGATAATCTGTGCGCTAAAATTCATTGCTGGTTGCAAGTCTAACTCATGCGCGCTTTTATCAATGACCGGTGAGCTACCATACAGAATAATACCGGGACGTACCCATTCATGATGATGCTCTGAGAAATTAACAGTGCCAGCAGAGTTGCACAATGACCCTTGAATATCAGCGCTAATGGTTTCTCGCAAAATGGTTAACACGTCCGTGAATCGCTGTATTTGCTTGGCATTTAACGGATGCGTGCGGTTATCAGCATTGGCAAAATGCGTCGCTAGTATCAGCTGATATCCTGCCTCGTGTAGACGCTTGGCTGCTGTCATAACACCTTCGGCGTTAAAGCCTAGGCGATTCATACCTGTATTGTATTTTAGCCAAACCACACGGGTCGCACTATTAGCTGGTGGTATATTGTCTAGTGCCCACTCTAACTGCGGCTCATGATGTATCACACAGCTGACATCGTGTTCGATGGCTTGTTGCCATTCATCAGCGGTAAATGCGCCTTCTACCAAACCAATGGTTTTTTTCCAGCCCAATTGTCTGGCTTCTAGTGCTTCTATAAAGGTAGCAACGCCGATACCATCGGCTTGTTGCAATGCAGGCAATACCGCCGCGACCCCATGACCATAAGCGTTGGACTTTACCATGGCAAGGACTTTGGCCTGTGGTGCCATTTTTTTAACTTGATTAAGGTTGTGAGTGATGGCTGTTGGTTTGATAGTAAGGGTACGCATAATCGCCTTCTTTATTAGCAAAATGTCGAAATTAGCAGAGCTATGGAATGATAGTATGAAAGCATAAAGCCAGTGGTACATCAATCACGCTGATGTACCACTGGCTGTTTTTATAAAAAATTTTCTTATCAGTATTCTTGGCTCGGCTCAGATATGAGCGTTGCTTTTGGCTAGGTATGTATTAGAGCGTATTACTCATCATTCTCAAAACTGACGCCTTGATAGTATTCTGGCGTTAGGTTGATAAAGCGAGTATATTGCCCTTCAAAACCCAAACGTATGGTACCGATAGGGCCGTTACGCTGTTTACCAATGATGATTTCGGCCACGCCTTTGTGGTCTGAGTTCTCATTATAAACCTCATCACGATAGATGAACATAATCAAATCGGCATCCTGCTCAATCGCCCCAGATTCACGCAAATCCGACATGATCGGGCGCTTATTAGGACGATTCTCTAGACTGCGGTTCAGCTGCGATAAGGCAATGACTGGACATTCAAGCTCACGCGCCAGCGCTTTTAAACTACGAGAAATCTCAGAAATTTCTCCGACACGGTTGCCATCTAGGTTCGGTACTTTCATCAACTGTAGATAATCGACTATGATTGCACCTAGACGACCATCGTGGTTTTTGGCGATACGGCGACAGCGTGAGCGCATCTCAGACGGAGGCAGGGCAGTACTGTCATCGATATATAAGTGCTTAGACTGCAAGTGTTGAATGGCGTTCATCATTTTTGCCCATTCATCTTCGTTCATTTGTCCAGAACGCAAATGCGTTTGATTAATCGCGCCCCATGAAGATAGCAAACGCATGACAATGGACTCTGCTGGCATTTCCATCGAAAATACCACCACTGGCAAGTCTTCATTAAACAACACGCCTTCTGCCAAGTTCATGGCAAAGGTGGTTTTACCCATAGAAGGACGGGCGGCCACGATGATTAAATCGCCTGCTTGTAGACCTTGAGTTTTGTTATTCAGCTCAGCAAAGGGCGTTTGTAAACCAATCATGCCATCGGGATTGGATTTTAGCTCTTGGATTTTATCAATCACATTGGTCAATACCGAGGTAATACCAACAGGGCCACGCTGCTCTGCGCGTTTATTGTGCTGCTCATTGATACTGAATATCTTGCCTTCAACGCTGTCTAAAATGTCGCTGACCGTCTGGTCTTTTGGATTGTAGGCAAGCGATAGCATCTCATTGCCAGTGGTAATCAGCTGACGCAAGGTTGATAGCTCACGGACACGCTGCGCATAAGCGGTGAGGTTAAATAAGGTTGCAGGACTTTGGCTCAAAATATCCGCCAAATAACTGTCACCGCCTGCGCCTTTCAGCAGTTTTTGCGCTTCCAACCAGTCATGAACCATGACGGTATCATAAGGCTCATTGACCGCCGCCAAATGCGCAATGGCATCGAAGATGTACTGGTGACGTCCTGCATAAAAATCGTCTTTGGTGACGATGTCTGCAATCTTGTCGTACGCCTCTTCAATACTCATCAAAGACGCCAGCAATGCCTTTTCGATATCGATATTGTGCGGCGGTGTTTGATTGAGTAAGTCGTCAGTTTTGTCGGTATCTGCCATGAGTGCCTAGTGAGTCAAAAGTCAGTATAAAGTATAAAAAGTTACTTGCTGTACACAGGTATTTTAGGAATGGTATCGCACAATCAACGCCCTTCATTATTACGACTCTACGAGAGCAGTATAAAACGGGGTCTCAGGGTGTATCAGTAAATGCTACAATCAAAGGCGAAAGTTTAACATATTATGTGCTTTTTTTAGATGCACTGAAAAACTAAATTTGGAACGATAGGTTTTTATAGATTGAGAAATCATATACAGTCAATCTACCATGAAATAAAATCATAAAAATAAAGGTGTCGCTATTATGCAAAAAAAACAACCGCTATTAATCACGACGGGTGAGCCAGCTGGTATTGGTATGGACATTGTACTGATACTTGCGGCAGAGGGTAAGTTACAAGATTTTGCTCGTCCAATATGGGTTACCGCTGATGCTAAAGCGATGCAAACCCGTGCAGATGAGCTTATTGCTGCTGAGGTGTTAAACGTTTGTCCACCTTGGCAAACAGTAGATATAAATATAGAAGCTGATAATTTTTTAGAACATTTGTCACAGCAAGGCGCTGACGATAACCATGCTTTTATTTTGTTAAATGTACCTTGTGCGGCGTCCGTAATCTCAGGACAAATCAATATCAGTAACTCAGCGATGGTAGCAAAACAGCTAGAAATTGCCCATCAGCTGGCAACCGACAAAACAGTAGCGGCTATCATCACGGGACCACTACAAAAATCAGCGTTGATAGATGCTGATATTAAACTGCCAGATGGCACCATGTTTAGCGGTCATACTGAGTTCTTTATGCAACAAAGTGGTTGTGAAAAAGTGGTCATGATGCTCGCCAATCCAGTTATGAAAGTCGCGCTTGTCACCACCCATTTGGCCTTAAAAGACATTCCTGCTGCTATTACGGCGGACAATGTGCGTCAAACCGTGCAAATCGTCGTCGATGATATGCGTGAGAAGTTTGGCTTGAGACAGCCACGCATTTTGGTCTGTGGTCTCAACCCGCATGCAGGCGAGGGCGGGCATTTAGGCGTCGAGGAAATTGAGATTATCAATCCAGTTTTACGAGATTTCATCGATGTGGGTGTAGATATATCGGAGGCGATGCCAGCTGATACTTTGTTTACTTCCAGACATTTATCAAACTGTGACGCAGTGATTGCCATGTATCATGACCAAGGCCTGCCAGTGCTCAAGTCACACGGTTTTGGCGATACCGTTAATCTAACACTGGGTCTGCCGTATATTCGTACGTCGGTCGATCATGGCACAGCGCTTGATTTGGCAGGACGTGGCGGCGCTAGTGCCACTAGCTTATACCAAGCGTTATTGATGGCAAATGAGATGGCAGATAGATCGCTTGTCGATATACCTTTTGCATAAGGCGGTGCATTATGGGTATTTTTTACATAGTACTTGATAATTTTAGTACCAATAGTGATAATCTTCCAAATTAATGTCTACTTATATTACAGAAGAGGTCAATATTAATTTATTGAGTTAGTCAATGTTTATTAAAGAATTAAGCCAAATCATAACCATAATATTATCCCTGCCTATTATTACTTTTTGTGGTGAAGGGCTTCGCAAAAATCATATTGGAGATTTGGGCGGTGTTCCTGTTGATATGCCTAAAAACCTTGTGCATTTTGTTGCGTATGACGGCGACCCTACGTTTGGTAACAAACGTGAGCATCCAAAACCCATGCGCACTTATGACTCAAAAATCAACAGTTTCGGTTTTGATCTGCGTTATACCGACAATACTATGCTAGATACGACTAATAAAGCCCTTAAGAGCGCTTATCGTAGAGACCATAAAAGAAACTTAGGAGATAATCCTTGGGTATCGGTCAGCGTCCACTCAGGCGACAGAGTGACTGTTCCTAATCCTGTTCACCGTATCGGCTATGGCACCATTAGTGCAACTGACGTAAACCCTGTCTATCAGTATGAGCCGCTTAACGAGATTCAATTTGGACTGGAAATTTATGCGCAACCAGGTATCGACCCAGCTACTAATAAACCGTGGCGTGAGGACAGATACGCAAAAGATGTCTTTCTTAGGCGAGATAAAACAGGTCAGATCATAACTCATATAGAGTGCTCTAATAGAGACGTGCCAAGACCACCTTGTACCCAATTTTTTGATCTAGGACTACAGAGGAACCTATCTATCGAGGCGCATTATTCTCGCTACAATCTTGCTGATTGGCAAAAAATTGAAAACCTAGTCAAACAACAAATTTTAAGCTTTCAAAAGCCACCATAGAGACGCTAGAGAAAATGGTTTGAGAAAAAAATTATTGTATCGACTGCACTAAAGTATGCGTGCTCTACCGATAATAATATTTCAAAATACAGCCAAATTATGAGCTGTGTTATAATTCGCTTTTATAAAAGCAGCGCCTTGATGCCATAGTGCTCCCGACCATTTATCATTGATACTTTAAGACTCTTTTATGTCCAAAACTCCGTTTGATGCTCAAACTATTTCTAACAGCTTAAAAGCTGCCAAACACCAACCGCGTAAACGCTTTGGTCAAAACTTCTTACATGACCGTAGTGTTATCCGTGAGATTGTTGAGAGCATTCGTCTAGAGCGTGATGACAATTTAATCGAGATTGGCCCCGGTATGGGCGCGCTGACGGAGCCATTATTGGCAGAAGTGGAGGCGATGACAGTGGTGGAATTGGATCGTGATCTGGCAGACAGTTTGCGTATTCGTATCGGTGCCAACAGTCATCCAAACTTTACGATTATCAAAGACAATGCGATGCATGTGGATTATCGTGAGCTATATAGCGAAGAGCGCGGTAAGCTACGCGTGGTAGGCAATCTACCTTACAATATCTCTACGCCAATATTGTTTCATTTGCTCAGTTATGCCGATGTGATTCAAGACATGCATTTTATGTTGCAAAAAGAAGTGGTTGAACGTATTACGGCTGATGTCGGTAGCAAGACCTATGGTCGTTTGTCTGTCATCATGCAATATCACTGTGACACAGATTATTTACTGACCGTACCTCGCGGTGCCTTCAATCCACCGCCAAAAGTGACCAGCGCTGTGTTTCGACTGACGCCGCATCTCAATAAGCCAGTCGTGGCAGAAGATGAAGACTATTTTGCCATCGTCGTGCGCGAGACTTTCAATCATCGCCGCAAGACGCTACGTGCTATTTTTAAAAAATCGACATTGTTACCGACGCTTAGCGAGGATGATTTCGCTGCTTGCGGTATTGATCCACAAGCCCGTCCTGAGACATTGAGCGTGAAAGATTTTGCGAATTTAAGCAATCATGCGCGTCATTTAGACGTGTAATCAGTTTTGTTCGAAAGTTTATCCGAGCATTACGGTATTTTTTAGATTGAATCAACTAGCGCATAAGCTAATAGCTATTGGTTTTGACATTGCTTGTCTTATCATTACATCTACACCATTGAGGTATTATGAGTTTTCGCCATCAGTATGTCATCGGTGACTTGCAAGGCTGTCATGCTGCATATCGCCAGTTGCTAAAGTCGTTGGATTTTGATCCCAATCAAGACAAGCTATGGTTCGCTGGTGATTTGGTGGCACGTGGCGAGGATTCATTAAATACGTTGCGTGATGTCAAAGCCTTGTGTGAGCAAGGTGCAGCCGCAACCGTACTTGGTAATCATGACTTAAATTTATTGGCTGTGTGGCGCGGTGCGACCAAAATCAAGAAAAAAGATAGGACCGCACCGATTTTTGTTGCAGATGATGGTGATGAGTTACTGGAATGGTTACGACATCAGCCAATACTGGCGTATCCTGACGAGCATACGGTGCTGGTACATGCTGGCATTCCACCGCATTGGAGTATTGAGGAAGCCGCGAATTATGCACAGCAGTTAGAAACGCAGCTACAAGGCAGTTTGGTGCAGCTTGATCGGTTGTTGCCGAATTTATACAGCAAAAAAGCAGATGACTGGCATCCGGATATCAATGGTTTTACCAAGATGCGTGCGATTGCCAATTATTTTACGCGTATGCGCTTGTGCAAACAGGATGGGTCGCTTGAGTTTGGTTTTACAGCAGGGTTAAACGAGCCGATGCCGGAGGGGTTTTTGCCTTGGTTTGAATGGCAAGTACCTCGTACACGTAAGATATTGTTTGGTCATTGGGCGGCGTTGCAAGGCGAGGTTGACTTGCCTTATGCTCGTGCGCTTGATGGTGGCTGTGTTTGGGGCAACTATTTATTGGCTTACAGATTGAGTGACGGTAAAGTAATAACGTCAAGTGCGCAGTGCCCAAAACCATAACGAACAATTAAAAAGTGACGTATTAGGGCGTGCCCTAGAGCATGTTTATACATTCGACTCGACCCTAAGGCCTGTCCTCAATTCAATCGATAATCATCTAAATGGACTAAAAATGGCTAAATTTTGCCAAACTGCGTCAAATAGCGCAGGTAATATCTCGATATTATCTGCGCTATTTTCCTTGTTTGACGGCAATTTATTTCATTTTTATCACCATTTTTGAAATGAGGACACGCCCTAGTAACTCTGTCAGTACCATGGTCGAATCTTCAATCACATCTTTATGGTTTTAGAGACCACACCACTCCTCAAGCCACCAAGACTGTCCATTTAATTGGGCAGTTTTGGTGGTTTTGGTGGTTTTGGCAGTGGTGTTTTGACATCACCAGTCGTTTTGCTATCAGGAACGCTAGGATTTTGCTCATCACCATTGATATCACTATTATCGTGGTCAAAGGTGTTCAGCGTTTTGGTCTCTTTATCATACTGAATATCATCGGTATAAGGCATGCTATTTAATTCTGCATCAACCAGGCCATCATCAAGGTCTACGACCTTGTCTGAAGAAGTCGGAGGTTGTGTAGCGTCTTTTTCTGGATGATTGTCATAGTATATATCGGTGCTCGTTTGCCCGCCTTGCTTAGATTCAGGCAGTATTCTAACATCAGACAAGCGCCTTACCACGTAATTACTGGGTAAGGGTTTTCCACCTTTTTGCGCTGAGGTATCATCAAATATCATGTGTCCTTGGCTATCGATACGGGCGTACTTCATGGGTTTGTCACGTGGCCAAAAAAAGTCAGAAGGATGGCTAATAATGTGACTAAACACGAGCTTTGTTAGGCGTCCCCATTCGAAGAAACGCACTTCTTTAGAGCGTAACGCGACAAACAATGCCAGTGAGAAGCTAACGACCAGGTTGACCATACCAATCAGAGCCACGCCAAGCAGGGATAATAAAATAATATTCCAGCTCATTTGGTCAGCAGATAGATTGAATAAACCGTGTGCTAAGTTTGCCGAGGCAAAAGCAATATGTCGAATATCAATCGGCAGCCCAAATATGAAGCCAATGGTGGCCGTACTTCCTAGAAAAACCCCGAATAAAAAGTTGCCCATGATAGCGCCTAAGTTGGCTTCTACAAAGTCGCCCAAACGCTTGAGCCATGAAGGTGGCAATATAGCCTTCAATAGCCTATGACGCTGAATACGCGCGCCCACATGGTTATAGACGGCTAGGTTGTCATAGTAACCGGCAATCAGACCAGACAAAAACAAATACACACCAGCAATGGCGGCATGGGGAAGTGCTAGTGAGTGAAATGGGTCAAGATCATGAAGCAGATGTCCGGCTCTGTCAGGATCAATCATCGGCGTGCCTGTATACTGCAACCATGCAAAAGAGATCAAAAGAGCAACAGGGATTGCCATCATGACGTTACCCATAATGGCAATAAATTGAGTACGTAAAATATCAACGACCAATTCTGAGAGCTTGTTCAACTGATGGGATTTTTTACCAGAACTCTCAGAGATGGTAGAGGCAATCGCCGCTGCTGTCATAGCTGGTTGTTTGGTCGCCACTGTGCCACGAATCACATGAATGAATACAAAGCCCAAACCATAAATCATGCTATTAAGAAACGCTCGTCCTATCGGTGCAAGGGCCAGTTCATATGTCACTACTTTGGTAGTGGCCATAAAAGCGATGACAAAGCCGCCAATCGAGGCTTTTTTAAACATTTTCCGATAGCCCGCTTTATCAGTACTGATATAATGCTCACCAACGCGGCTGGCATTTTCTGTAACTTTACGGGAGAGCAATTTGGTATTGTTATCGATTAGATAAATAATGCTATAGCGCCGATTGGCAGTGGTAATCAGCGTTTGTATCAGCTCAATTATGGCGTTGTCACGCTTTTGATCATTCTCTGTCACCAGTTCGGTGAGAATACGTATGCGTTGTAAACTTTGATCCAAACGCAGCATCATATTGGTTAAACGAATAGAGATACCAGTTTTATAAATACGTTTGCGTACGGTGGCAACGATGTCTTCGCACTGATCAATCATGACCAACAAAGGTGCAGGATCAACTGCATTTTCGGGGGTGATATCGGTTAACGTATCAAGCTCATGCGCTTGTCTATATTGATTGACAAATAGCACTGCTTCTTGATTTTGAGCAACAAAAGACGCTGAGTAATTCAGTATTTGGGGATAAGACTCCATCAAATCGGGATGTAAGCCAATACCGCTGATACGATAAGATAAAATAATAATAGCGTTTAAAATACTGTTTTTGGCAGTGGCGACTAAGTCTAAGTGCTTTTCATCTACTTTAAGTAAGACAACCAGCTCATCCCATTTTTCTTTTTCGATATTGGCAAGCCAGCGTTCATCAGAACGCTTGTTAAATAAATAACCGACCAGCTCAACGACTGAATCTTCTTGAGGTAACAGCGGTAAAAACCGATGACCAACCAAACGGCGTAAACTGATGAAAAACCCCTGATCCGACATGATGCCAGTATCGGTATAAAGAGAGATTTGACGGTATTGGATAATCAGTCTTAAGACAAAGCTAGATAGCCCATCTCCGTATTCTGGATGCTGATGCAGGATATCAATCAGTGATTGGATGTTTTCATTGGCTAATTCAGGCTCCTTTTCACTCGCTCGTAGCTCATCTATTAAGCGTTTAAGTACCGCCGCATCGGGTACATCACTTAGGGCAGTAATCTGCTGTAAAATGCGTTTTAATTCTGACACATCGCATCCTTTATTATGGTTGTTTCAAGCGTTTTTATTACCCAATAATAGTCATGGTGTAATTGGTTATAGTGACCAAAACGGCTAAAAATCGGTAATATGTAATGTTTTAATTTGATCAGAGGAACACTTCGTTTTGTGCTATTTTAATCGTAACCATGCCTCAATAGTTAATTATTTTGTTAGCAGTTATTTTGACAAAAAAAAGGACAGTTACGTAACTGTCCTTTTCATTAAAGTAATTATAATATTATGGTGATGAGGGCCTAGCTGGCAGGCACATCAAAGTAGTCCAGATCAAAATTCATCATCGGATCACTACCAGCTTTAACCATTTGTGCGTGAGCATCAATACGTGGCAAGACACGACCGACGAAATAATCCGCAAGCTTGGCTTTGTTGGTATAAAAATCACCTTCTTTACCATGTGCTGCTTCAACCATTAATGCAAACATGTATGAATAAGCGAGGTAGCCGAAAGCATGCATGTAATCGACGGCACAGCCGTTGATCTCATTTTTACGATCACCAATATTACTCAGAACCGTGTTGGTTAAGGTTTCAATCGTATCGGCAGCATCTAGCGTGGCTTGTTTGATACCATGATCTGCCTGCATATTGCTAACGAAATCACGAATCTCGCCCAAGAAATGCGTGACATATTTACCGTTGTTACGAGCCACTTTACGACCTAATAGGTCAAGGGCTTGAATACCATTGGTGCCTTCATAAATTTGCGCAATACGGGTATCGCGAACGATTTGCTCCATACCCCATTCGCGGATATAGCCATGACCACCAAAAACTTGCTGGCAATCAACCGTGGCTTCTAATGCTTTATCCGTCAAAAAAGCTTTGGCAACGGGCGTGAGTAGCGCCACACGAGCGGCCGCTGCTTGTGCTGACTCAGGATCGGTACTAAATTTCTCTTCGTCAAGGTTTTTGGCGACATACATGGCAAAGCAACGAGACGCTTCTGTATTGACTTTAGCATTCAATAGCATACGGCGCACATCAGCGTGATGAATAATAGCATCAGCGGGTTTTTCTGGGCTTTGCAGTTGTGTATCGCTACGGCCTTGACCACGGTCGTTAGCATAAAGCGCTGCGTTTTGATAAGCAAGCTCAGAACCGCCAAGACCTTGTAAGCCCATAGTGACGCGCTCATAGTTCATCATGATGAACATTGAAGCCAGACCCGTGTTTTCTGCGCCTACCATCCAACCTTTAGCACTATCAAAGTTCATCACGCAAGTAGCAGAGGCTTTGATACCCATTTTGTGCTCGATTGAACCAACTGCTAGGGTATTGCGCGCGCCCAAGCTACCATCTTCATTGACCAAGAATTTTGGTACTACAAATAGCGAAATACCTTTAGAGCCTTCTGGTGCATTAGGCGTCTTTGCCAATACCAAGTGAATGATGTTCTCAGTTAAATCGTGCTCACCGCCAGTGATAAAGATTTTGGTACCAGAGATATCGTAGCTACCATCATCGTTAGGCACGGCTTTGGTTTTAATGATACCTAGGTCAGTACCCGCATGTGGCTCTGTCAGACACATAGTACCAGCCCACTCGCCGTTGTACATTTTTTCTAGATACGTTTGTTTCTGTTCTTCAGAGCCAGCCGCGTTTAGGCAAAGTGTCGCCCCAACGGTCAGGTTAGGGTAGAGAGCAAACGACTGATTGGCCGTAAAGATCATCTCTTCAGTCAGCATGGTGACCATTTTTGGAAAACCTTGGCCACCGTATTCTGCATTACCACTTAAACCGACCCAGCCTGATTCAGCGTACTGCTTGTAGGCTTCTTTAAAGCCAGTAGGGGTTGTGACGACGCCATCACCTTCAAAGGTTGCGCCTTCTTCGTCGCCACTGCGGTTGATAGGTAAAAGAACGTTTTTTGACAGTTTTGCCATTTCTTCCAAAATCATATCGACCGTTTCCATGTCGACATGTGCCAAGTTTTCGTTGCTTTGCCAAAATTCTGGCGCTTTGAACACATCATTTAAGATAAAGCGCATGTCATTAAGAGGGGCATTATAAACAGCCATAAACATTCCTTTGGTTTAATTGAATAAAATGGGCGTTGTTAAGATTATCAACTGTTTTTTTTGAGGTAATCTTAGCGATTCATAGCCAAAGTTTAACAAATAAGCGGGTGAGCGAGTGTATTTCTTCGTGAATTGTGCGTACACCAAAACTTAGCAATCGCTATTGCAGAGCCGTTGCTATCAGAAGCTACAAAAAAGTTATCCCAGTCTCGCTGACTCTCTTTTATATTGACCTGATTATATAAGTAGCCATACAAAGCAAATCGGCAACATACCGAAGTATATTGCCGACAGAAATATCGTGCTAGAAATTTGAACCTTTTAATTAAAAGGCGAACTGCTCAACATCCATGCTCATGTACGGCTCGACACCCGTGCTGATACGCTGTGCGTAAGTCGTCGTACGTGGTAATAGCTTGGTAAAGTAGAACTGTGCCGTTTTGAGTTTGGCATCATAAAAGGCGTGTTCGCTGTTGCCTTTAGCAATTTCGGTTTGAGCGATCAGTGCCATACGTGCCCATAAATAAGCTTGGGTCACATAACCACTAAAGTACATGTAATCAACGGCTGCACCGCCAACGGCTTCTGGATTTTCAGCAGCTTGCTTGCCAATTTCAGTGGTCAATTCGCCCCATTGTTTAATGTGGTTGAGAAGGGGCGTAATAAACTGCTCCATGGCTTCATTGTCTTTATTGTCATCACAGAACTGCTGAATCACATTGGTAAAGTTGACCAGTAATTTACCTTGTGAGCCCAACACTTTACGGCCAATCAAATCTAGCGATTGGATCTGAGTGGTGCCTTCATAGATACAAGAAATAGTCGTATCACGGACGTTCTGCTCTAAACCATACTCCGTACAAAAACCACTACCGCCTAATATCTGTACGCCGTGACCTGCCGCTTCTAGTCCAGTTTCGGTCAAGAATGCTTTACCAATTGGGGTTAGTAAAGACAGCATTTGGTTGGCATATTCTTGTGCCTCACCTTCGCCTTTAGCGACGGTATCAGCGAACTGAGACATATAACCGATAAGAGCACGTCCACCCTCGGCAAAGGCTTTGGTCGTCAATAACATATCACGGACGGCAGGGTGCACAATGATAGGATCTGCAGGTTTTTCAGGCGCTTTAGTGCCGTCTAAAGAGCGAAATGCTAGGCGATCTTTTGCAAACGCTAAGCCACCTTGAAAGGCAAACTGAGCCGCGGTAACACCTTGAATCGCTGTACCAATACGTGCCACATTCATAAAGGTGAACATCACATTCAGACCGCGATTTTCTTCACCGATCAAGAAGCCAGTCGCCCCGTCGTAGTTAATGACACAAGTGGCTGATGCTTTGATACCCATTTTGTGCTCAATGGAGCCACAAGAGACAGCATTACGCGCGCCTAAGCTTTGATCGTCATTGACCATAAATTTAGGTACAACGAACAAAGATAAGCCTTTGGTACCAGCAGGTGCATTTGGAAGACGAGCCAAAACAATATGAATAATATTGTCAGACATATCGTGCTCGCCCGCTGAAATCCAAATTTTGCTGCCCTTGATGTTATAAGTGCCGTCATCGTTGGGTTCAGCTTTGGTACGAACCAAGTTCAGATCAGAACCACACTGCGGCTCGGTCAAACACATCACACCTGTCCAGTCGCCCGCTATCAAGTTTGGCAGATACTTTTGTTTTTGTTCATCCGTACCATGATGTTCAAGCGTTGCCATGCAACCCTCTGATAGACCAGGGTACATACCAAATGACCAGTTGGCCGTGCCGATAATTTCGGAAATAGCGGAATTGAGTGACATTGGCATGTTTTGACCACCAAACTCCTCTTCGGCGGTTAAAGAGGTAAAACCAAGCTCACAGTACTGTTTGTAGGCTTCTTTAAAGCCTTTAGGCGTGGTTACTTCACCGTTGCTAAAATGACAGCCCTCAGCGTCACCGCTTTGGTTGAGAGGCGACAGCTCGTTTTCAGCAAAGCTTGCAGCCGTTTCTAGGTAGCTGTCTACGATGTCCGCTTCAACATGAGCGTAATCATTCATGGTTTGATAATGAGCAGTACTGTCCAAAAGCTCATGCATGACAAATTTGATATCGCGTAGGGGTGCTTTATATTGCATAACGTCCTGTCCTTTTTAGAATATAACCGATGATGGTCAATGGTGAGTATATGCTGCGCTACTATCTGGCGCCCAGCGTATTCCACTTGAATCTAGCGAACCCAAATACACGATAGGCAGTAACGCCGATTGACCAAATGATTGATTACATAAAATAGTATTGAAATAAATGGCGATTGTCAGAGTCGGCTTGAGGCTTGATAAGCTCTAACAAATTCACTATAAAAGATAGGCTTTCGTAGGCGATTATACAAGTTTGGTGACAGCACTGATAAGTCATGAACCCATCTTGCATCGGCTATACAATCAACGTTAGGCGCTTAACGCGACTGCAAATAACGCTATGAAAACACAAACGATATGGGTTAGTAGGTGTCAGTTAAGCGGGGTTTATTTGGGAGCGTACTGCTGAATCAGCATCTCAGTGGCAATATCGACAGGCACAGGTTTGCCCAGCCAATAGCCTTGACCATGCTGACAACCCATCGCCAATAGCAGGTCGCGCTGCTGCTGGGTCTCGATACCTTCAGCGATTACTTGCATGTCGAGGGCAACGGCCAAGTCTAAAATGGCTTTTACAATGGCATGCTGGGTACGGTCAGTCTCGATATTAGTGATAAAGCTTTTATCGATTTTAATAAAATCAAACGGATATTCTTGCAGGTAACTTAAGGACGCATAACCCGTACCAAAATCATCTAAAGCCAGAAAAACACCTAGCTCTTTGAGCGAATCAAGTTGTTTTTTGACGTTAGCGTGGCGCTGAATTAAAGAAGATTCAGTCACTTCGATATGTAATTGCTGCGCGTAAATATTATGCTGTACTAGCAGACTTTTCACCATTTTAAAAAAGTCAGGATGACTAAATTCAGCGGCGTCAGCATTGATACAGATGTGCTGACAAAAGCCTTGTTGTAGCCAAATAGATAACTGCTGGGTAATTTGAACAGCCATTTGTGAGAACAGCTCAAACGATAGCTTGTGAGTGAGAATAGCATCGATAAAATCTATCGGTTTTAGCAGCCCGCGTGTTGGATGCTGCCAGCGTACTAGAGCTTCAAAACCAGTGATAATGCCAGTAGCCAGTTCAAATTTAGGTTGGTAATACGGTATAAACTGGCCTTCAGTTGCCGCGACTCTAAGCTCAGCCTCTAACTTTAAGCTGCCAGCGGTGGCTTCGTCAATATCTGTATGATACCAGCAGATATCGTCACCACCTTGCTGGTTGACATAATGTAGCGCTTTTTCGGCTTTGATTAGTAAGCCATTCAACGCGTTATCATTGTCAGGAAAATAACTAACACCGACGGAAATACGGCAATAAATATTGGCTTTTGTCGCCGCGTTTTCGTCCAAAGAGAAAGGGCGTTCACACATTTGCATTAAGCTATCTAGCTGATGACGTATCATATTGGCATCGTTACACTCAAATGATAAGGCAAAATCATTGCCACCAAAGTGAGAAAAACACTGTAAATTATTGAGCTCGAGGTTTTTGATGCGTGTGACAAACTTTTCTATTAAAGTATCGATGCCATCAGAGCCCAGTAGGCTTGCGAGGTGGCGATAACGATCAATATTGAAGCGCACTATAATGACGTCTAGGTAGCTGTCTAATAGTAAGTCACTGGTTTGACTCAAGAATACTTTACGATTGGGTAAGCCGGTCAATTGATCATAGTTGAGCAGGTGCGTCACCTTTTTTTGGTCTTTGATGGCCGAAGACACATCACGTATCATGCCGACGTAATAAGTAGCATTCTCGATACAAATCTTGCGATACGTCATATGACATTCAAGTATCTGTCCGTAGCGATTGGGCATAGAAAAATTATTTTCATAAAAACCACGGTTATCTAAGTGATTGATGATATCCGCTAAAATAGCCCTTTCTTCTTCTGATAAAAACTCTGCTGCATATATACCAAGTGGTCGCCCAAGTATAAATGACTCGCGGTAGCCAATCATCATCTCATAACTGGCATTTACCGACAGATAGCGTAAATTGGCGTCTAAGATAAAAATGGCATCATCCAGTTGCTCGCACAATTTGGCCAGTAGTTGCTGCTTGGCTGCGACTGAAATAGGAGCAAAATTAGGCATGATGAGACTCACAACATCAGAATAAAACAGTAAAATTACGTCTGTGGCGTTTGGACAACTAATTACTCAAAGCATGGAGTGTCGCCAATGCGACCACTGGTGCAGTCTCGGTACGTAAAACTCTTGTGCCAATTTGCCACGGCTCAAAACCAACCTCTGCTGCTTGTTGGCATTCATCGACGCTAAGTCCTCCTTCTGGGCCAATTAATAGCTCAATATAAGCGGTTTTTTGTCTTAGGACTGCTGGTAGCGACTTAGGCATAGCAGGTTGTCCTGCGGCTGGTACGCTCAATTGCATACGTAAGTCGGCTGTCTGCTGTAATATTTGATAATAAGAATCTAGACTGAGCATGGATACAATAGGGTTCACAGCCATTTCTCTGTTCGATGGCTTATTGTCTACATTGCTTAACCAATCATGGATCGATAAAGGCGCAATAATAAGTGGTGGGCGATTCAGTCCGCATTGCTCACAGGCGGCAATTGCCACTTGTTGCCAATGCGCCAGCTTTTTTTCGACTTGTGCTGGCTTTAGGTTGACTTCGCCATGATGACTACTCAGCAGTTGGATTGCAGTAACGCCAAGCTCGGTCGATTTTTGGATGGCGTAGTCCATTCGCTCACCACGACTCATCACTAGGCCAATCTTAGTAAAGACAGTAGTAGTACGATCATCAGCTACATGTGCAAGTAAAGTCGCAGTGGCGTGTTTTTTACTGATGGTTTGTAGTTGTACTTGATACTCACCGCCGAATCCATCAAATAATACACCTTTATCGCCAATATTGGCTCGTAATACACGGCACCAATGATGGACGATATTCTCTGTCAATTCCAGACTGGCACCGACAGACAAGGTGTTAAGTTGAGGGTAGATGGCGTGTTTTCCATCATTTATGTCATTACTACTGGTGTTATAAAAGAAACGTCGCACAGTCGCTTAGTCCTATATTTTAAATAACAATATGTTTAAATATCTTAGCAGAATATCGTTTGAGAGGGTAAAGGTATTATCGTTGATAGACCGTGCGTCACATTTATTACTATTATTTTTACATGACTGATAAATAATAAATAATGGTAGCAATAAAAAACTGGCGCTCCTAAGAACGCCAGTCATTGAATAGTCAGAATGTTACTGGTTTAAGCCGTCAATCCCAAAGCCTCAACCAAGCGTTTATTTGGCTCCACTTTATTCATGCTATAAAAATGCATGGCAGGGACGCCCTCACTAATGAGACGCTCACACAGACGATAGACAATGTCAAAACCGAACTCACGGATGGCTTTACGGTCATCACCAAAATCAGATAGCTGCTTACGTACATAGCGAGGTATATCAGCGCCACAGCTATCAGCAAAGCGTATAAGATTGCTAGAATTGGTGATTGGCATGATACCAGCGACCAAAGGCTTAGCGACGGTATCGATACCACGTTTCTCTAAAGTGTCGCGCAAATACAGATAGCTATCGGCATTATAAAAAAACTGCGTAATCGAAGCATTCGCCCCAGCTTGATACTTATTGACCAAATTATCGACATCAAACGCAAAGCTACGCGCTTGTGGATGCATCTCAGGATAGGCAGCCACTTCGATATGAAAATGATCGCCTGAGTGTTCACGAATGAACTTAACCAAGTCTACGGCAAACGGTAGCTCACCCATGCCAACCTGACCTGATGGTAAGTCACCACGCAGTGCTACCAAACGCTTGATACCCAAACCTTTATAAAGATCGAGCAATTCGGCGATTTCACTTTTGTCATCACCAATACAAGACATGTGCGGCGCAATGTCAGTATCCCCGCGTGCGCATAAGGCTTGTACGATATCCAAAGTGCGGCTACGGGTTGAGCCACCAGCACCATAGGTTACCGAAAAATAAGCCGGTGATAGCTTATTTAACTCATCATAAGTGCTCAGTAACTTATCGTGCCCTTGCTCAGTTTTTGCAGGGAAAAACTCAAAGGAGAAAGCCGGCTTAGTCACAGTCTGACTCCTTTTAGTATTTATAAGCGTCAGGTTTGAATGGCCCTTCGACAGGCACGCCCAAATATTCAGCTTGTTTTTCGGTCAGCTTGGTCAAAGTACCGTTAAAGCCTGCAACCATAGCGGCAGCGACTTCTTCGTCTAGTTTCTTCGGTAATACTTTGACGTACAAGTTGTCAGTACGTGTGTCAGCTGGCAAGTCGGCGAATTTTTCTTCGAACAGATACATTTGAGCCAATACTTGGTTGGCAAATGAGCCATCCATCACGCGTGATGGGTGACCAGTAGCATTACCTAGGTTAACTAGGCGACCTTCAGCAAGCAAAATCAGATAGTCGTTTTCATCGTCTGAGCGGAAAATTTGATGAACTTGTGGCTTGATTTCAACCCAGCGCCAGTTGTCACGCATAAACTGAGTGTCGATTTCGGTATCGAAGTGACCAATGTTACAGACCACTGCACCAGGCTTCAACGCCGCTAGCATGTGTTTGTCGCAAACATGATAGTTGCCCGTCGTGGTAACAATCATATCTGTATCTTCAAGCAAGCGAGTATTGATGTTGTCTGCGCCGCCCGTATTGTCGCCATTGATGTAAGGTGACAGTACTTCAAATCCGTCCATACAAGCCTGCATGGCACAGATTGGATCAACTTCTGAAACTCGTACGATCATGCCCTCTTGACGTAAGCTCTGAGTAGAGCCTTTACCTACATCGCCATAACCGATAACTAAAGCACGGCGACCTGCAAGGAACATGTCAGTGGCACGCTTGATAGCATCGTTTAAGCTATGACGGCAGCCATATTTGTTGTCGTTTTTAGATTTGGTAACAGCATCATTGACGTTAATGGCAGGAACTTTTAGCGTTCCTTTATTTAACATCTCAACCAAACGGTGTACACCAGTGGTGGTCTCTTCTGAGATACCATGAATGTTATCAAGCAATTCAGCATATTCATCATGAATCAATGCGGTTAAATCGCCGCCATCATCCAAGATTAAGTTTGCGTCCCAAAGCTGTCCTGATGCTTCGCCGCCCACATGTACTTGCTGGCGCAGACACCACTCGTACTCTTCTTCGGTTTCGCCTTTCCAAGCATAAACAGAGATACCAGCAGCAGCAATAGCCGCAGCAGCGTGATCTTGGGTTGAGAAGATATTACATGACGTCCAGCGTACTTCAGCACCTAGCGCGACTAGTGTCTCGATAAGAACCGCAGTCTGAATCGTCATATGAATACAGCCAGCGATTTTTGCGCCTTTTAGCGGTTGGTCGGCTTCGTAGCGACGACGCAAACCCATGAGGGCAGGCATTTCAGCTTCAGCAAGGGTGATTTCACGGCGGCCGTAATCAGCGAGGCTGATGTCAGCAACTTTATAGTCAGTGAAAGAGGGGTCGATCGTATGGGCAGATGGGGTGTTAGACACTGCGTCCATAATATGCTCCTATCAGTGGTTAATTTATGATAAAAAGAATAAAAACGCAGGTGCCGTTATTTGCGCTGTTGACGACCTATAAGGGCAGCCAACAGTTAACCGAGCCTAACATAAGGGTTGAATAGTGGAGTTTTGAATACACAATCCATGATTCATACTTATGGCGCAACACCTCTCGGAGGTCGTTATTGTAATAGATGGAGCCTAGCTTGTCACCTATTGGATTATGTCAATGATAGCATATGTAGTTTGCAGCTTTGACAGGCATTAAAAAGGCCATCGATTGATGACCTTTTATTATTAATGATAAATACTTGTTTCTATAATTCTAGAACCAGTTATAGGTTAGTGAGGTAAAGTAGTTGATACCGTCAGTAGCGTACTCTGTACCGAACTGATTAGACAAAGTATAGTCTTCATCAGTCAGGTTATCGACACGTAAGTTAGCACGAAGATTAGGTTGAATGTAAATACTGCCACTTAAATTAACTAACGTATAACTGTCTAACTTGGTTTGGTTGGTTGCGTCAGAGAATCTATCGTCAGTATGTTTAGCCTCAAGGCGTACATCAAAGGTAGGTTGCTGATAACCAACATAAATTAAACCGCTATTTTGAGGACGATAGACAAGGTCATTATTATAGTTGGTGCTATTGGCTGTTTTGTTTTTAGCGTCTAAATAATCATACCCTAAACCAAATAAAAATGAATCGACAAGCCAGTCTGACGTAAGGCTTATTCCTTTTATTTGTGCCTCACCTGTATTAGTGTTGCCACCAATCAAGTCTTCTACATCTGTATGATAGCCAGTAAGGCGTGAAATTTGCTTTCCTTTATTGTACTCTACGAACACTTCAGTGTTTTTACTGGTTTCAGGCTTCAAATCTGGGTTGTTATAACCAGGATAGTATAAATCGTTAAAGGTTGGTGCGCGAAAGCCTGTAGCATAGCTGGCGCCGATTCGCACACCATCCAATGGGCGCACAGCAGCGCCTACGTTATAGGTACTTTCGTTACCATATTGGGAGTTATCATCGACGCGGTAATTGGCTTGTAAGTCGTAATAAGATTCTGATAGTTGATAGCCAACAAAAGCACTTTTGACCGTTCTGTCGTCAGGATCATAAGCGGTTTGAACTGCAGGAGCAGGAAAGCCTGAAAAATCTAAAACGTCTGAAGCATCTAGTTTTTGAGATAACCATTCAGCACCGACAGTAACAGTACCCGGTTGCGCATTAATCTGACTCTCTAAACGTGCCTGTTCTTGAGTCGTATCAAATTGGCTACCATCTTGATAATTAATAGAGTTATTATCATGAGAAGTCAGTTTATCAATACTCTGACCATAACTAAGCTTCGTAACGGTCAATGGCGTTTGATGTTGAATAAAAGCATTGGCACTGCCATTTTTCTGATCTGAATACGCATTTGGAAATGTATTACCGGCAGAGTCAATATCAGTTGTAGAGTCAGAATATAAGGCACTTAGCCCTGCGCTTAAAGAGTTTGAAAGCTTATGCTGCAACCCTAAACTGGCATTGGTAGATTTAAAGCCATCATCGTCAGCGTTGTAATCAAAAGAATTACTATTGGCAATCGCGTTAAAACCGTCTGTTTTGTTGCGACTGACACCTAAGCTCAGTGACGAAGTATCGTTTTTAAGCTGACCGGTTACACCTACTTGGTAATGATTGTGGCTACCGTAACCGATTGTAGTAGAAACATTAGATTGTTCTACATTGCTGCCTTTAGTGAAAATCTGAATGACACCGCCCATGGCGTCAGATCCATAAATACTAGAGCCTGAAGCGCCGTATAAAATTTCAATACGGTCAATTTGGTCTGCAGATAAGAGATTTAATGACGGCGTTCCTGTAGAAATAGAGCTGTAGCGAATGCCATCAATTATTACAAGGACTTGTTTGCTATCATAACCACGCATATAAAAGTTACTAATAGTTCCCATGCCGCCACTTTGACTGATATTAATACCAGATTGATTCTTTAATACATCAACCACTGTCTGACCCTGATAACGCTGTAACTCTTCTTTATCGATTACACGCGTTTGTGCGATAACATTACTGGTTTTAGTTGGCGTACGCGTAGCGGTGACGACAATTTCATCAAGCTCGACTTTTGGTAGCGCATTATCGCCGGCCACCGTTAAATCATTGGTGGCTGCTGTCGCGCTAACGGCAACCATACCAAGCGCGCTTAAAATACACAATCGAAGATAGGCGGCCGAAGATGAACGTGATAAAACCATATTGAATTCCAAATTAATCAAATAAAAAAGTTACAAAGGCGAAAGTTATGACGCTAAAAATTACAAAAAATAATAACTGAATAACACGTCGCTATTATCTACAAAAGCGCCTTACTTATAAACCAATTTAACCTAATGTTTCTTCACGATAAGCTGAGTGGTTTTCATGATGAACGTCTTTTAAACGCTCAAAAGCTTTTAAGGTGATTTAGGTGAATAATCTGTTACCTATGCTGACATCATGATAGTAAAAATTTGAGACACAAACGGCTAAAACAGACGATGATAAAAACCCATAATCAAAAGCACTGCGGTGATAAATAATTGCTATTATAGTGCCAAGTTTTATTCATATTTGGTTGTACTATTCATAGAGCTAAGAGGTTTGTTTTGTCTATTGAGCGTAATCTGATTTCCAATACTAAATCATCCTTATCATATCCAAGCCGCAAAATACCATTAACGATAGTGGTATTTTTGCTGGCGATGATGTTGAGCCTATTATTGCCCAATCATGCCTTTGCTGCTGAAGTGGGTGCACTTGGTGGGGGTGACAGTAATAATGAAGAATCAGCAAGTACACCAATACCTGATTCGTTTGGGCGAGATACGCCGCGGCATACGGTACAAGGATTTATCAGCGCGCTGGGTGAAAATGATTATCTGCTGGCGAGTAATTATTTAAACTTAACAAAGTCTGATAACCCAACGACTATTGTACGGCAGTTTAAACAAGCGCTGGATGCGGGCGGACGTTTTCAGCCTGATTTGCAAATCAGTAATAATCCTGAGGGCAATCTGACCGACCAATTACCACCCAGTCAAGAAAATGTCGGTGTAATCAATGTTGGCGAAAAAAACGTGTCATTGATACTAGAAAGGGTCGTATCAGATTCAGGTGAGCAGTACTGGCAGTTTTCGAGTGACACACTCAGCTCAATACCAGAAGTGATCGAAAACACCGAGCCAACTTTGGTTTCTCGTTATACGTTTGAATCGTTAGAAGGCAAAAAGATTTTTGGCTATGAAATGGTCGACTTGGTCGCTGCATTGATTATGATGGTTAGTAGTCTTGTGCTCACTTATATCATGGTATGGCTGCTGTATCATCTATTACGAATTGTGTATCCTCGCGTACGGGGTGTACCATTGCCGCTGCCTGACAAGGTGATACTGCCAATGGCTGTGGTCACTATGGCATTAATACTGTCTGAGGTGATGGTTTATGCTGGTGTGTCTGTCACGCTGCGTGAACCGATCAATCGTTTTACAGATATTGCCTCTTGGGTGGCGACAACGTGGCTACTGTTACGAGTCATCGATGCCGTATTTACTCGAGCGGTAAACCTCAGTTATAAGAAAAACTACACTGAACGCGTCTCAATTTTGGGACTCATGCGCAAGGTCGTCAAAGCGCTGCTATTGATATTTGCCGTCATTGTTATCTTTGGTAATCTGGGTTTTGATTTAACCACAGGTATTGCAGCTTTGGGTGTGGGTGGTTTGGCATTAGCACTTGGTGCGCAAAAAACCATTGAAAACCTTGTCGGGAGTGTCGTTGTGGTCGCCGATTCGCCAGTACGAATAGGGGACTATTGTAAATTTGGCACGTACGAAGGCACCGTCATTGATATTGGTATCCGCTCATCACGTGTGCGCACTTTGTCACGAACTATTGTCACGGTACCAAATGGCGATTTTTCATCGATGCAAATTGAAAACTTCACCTCGCGTGATATGTTCCGCTTTTTTCATCAGTTATACATTAAGCGTACTGCTGATATTGACGTGGTCTTTAAGATGGTAAAAGACTTAGATGAATTTATCGGTGAGCACTATTTGACCAATCAAGAATGGAATCAGGTCAATATCTTAGAGCTGCGACAAGACTGCTATGTCATTCAGTTGCAGGCCTATATTAATGCCAATGGTATTACTGAGTTTTATGATAAACAGAACGTTTTATTTGTTGATCTGTTAAATGAAGTGGCAAAATACAAGGTCGAGCACGCGCTACCAACGCAGCAGCTTATTCTCAACCGAGATGAGCATCATATGGAAAACGATGTCGAAGATACAGCTACTGATGAATCGGTAGCGGATACGTCAAATGCTGACGATCTTGATACCGCTGACAGCGCTGATAATGCCAGTCAGAATACTGTAAATTTAAACAAAGAGAGTGACAGCACTGAAGATGATAACAACGTTAACCAATCAATAGCTGGCTCAGACAAGCGTAAAAAGAGTAATACCTTCACAAAGCTAAGGAATAAAAGCCGTATGTTAAAGAAAAGCACTTTTAAGCACACAAAAAAGAAGTTAGGTTTTTCTATATGGAATCAGCCTTAATAGAATAGGGCAGATTAAGTAGAATATTTAGATAAACACCAAGCCCTAATTCTATAAAGGTACTGCGGTCTTATTGCGTAATAAGCCATAGTATGACCATAGCAACAGGCTGGCAGCGCTACGATGTGGTGACCAGTCTTGGGTGAGGTGCTTTAGTTGTTTGGGTGTTGGTCGCTCAGCCAAATCTAGCAAATTCATCGCTGCAACTTTAATCGCTAAATCATCGACAGCCAGTACATCTGCTCGTTTTAATGAAAACAATATATACATCTCAGCTGTCCAGCGGCCAATACCAATGACGGCGGTTAGTGTTTTTATTACCTCTTCGTCTGGCATGGATTCTAGGGCGACAAAGTCGATATCATGCTCCACCAATGAGCGAACATAACGCGTTTTTTGTTTAGACAACCCTTGTGCCCGCAAAGTCTCATCTGTCGCTTTGCGCATTGCCTGCGGAGTTGTTAACTTTGCATCCACCAAGCGCTGCCAAATACTGGCGGCGGCGGCCACAGACAGCTGTTGACCAACCATCGCTCTCATTAATTGCTCAAAGCCACCAATATTATGTCTGAGACTGGGCATGCCAACTTGACTGTAGACAGCAGCAAATCTTGGCTCAATAGCAATTAATGCTGTAATGTGCGCCTCTAACTCTTGAGAGTTTTCTATGGTGTGTATGCTCATGATAGAGTTGCCTTATTTATTATTTATTCGCGTCATTTATTCGTGTTAGTAATCAGATAAATACTTGCATAAAAAAGGACTGCTTATGTGCAGTCCTTTTTTAGTTTAAAACAGTAATAACTATTCGCCATCAGTTTTAGGCTTTTTAAGCAGTACCAGTACGGCACCATTGCCACCGTCTTTTGGCGGTGCAGAGCAGAACGCCAGTACTTCTGGTAATTGACGTAACCAACCATTGACACACGTTTTTAGAATGGCTTCGCTACCTTTACCGTGAACAATTTTTACCATGGTTTCATTGTTTTGTTTCGCTTGGCTCAGTAATTGCGTCATGGCATCGCGCGCTTCTTCGATAGTGCAGCCATGAATATCTACCGCATCATACCAACGTAGATTGCCTTTTTTGAGTTGATCGAAAATCTTGTTTTGTAAGGTTGGCTGTTTGTAGGACAAATATGCTTCGCTAGCGACAGGATTCAGTAGCGCTTGCATATCTGACAAGCCTGCGCCCAAATTGCTGGCCTCACTGCCTTGAGCCGACGCGCGTTTCGATAACGTCGCTGCATCAGGTTTGCGTGCTTTTGCAGCGCTGGCAGGAGAGCGGACGTTTTTGTCTTCAAGTTGATTGACACCGTGCATCGCTTGCATAAACAGCACTTTATCATCATCAACATGTTCACTGTCTAACTGTTTCACTGTTTTTTTGACTTGTTTTTGGGTCGGTAGTGAGACAGGCTCGGTGGGCTTTTGATTGTCGCCTTCCGGTGAGATGGTGTCACGTCCTTTGCTCAGTTGGCCTTTTAGCTCTTTGAGCTGGTCTTGCATTTCTTTTGAAAATAGAGAGTTTGACATAAAAGTTAACGTATCGTTGGTTGATGAATGAATGATTTTATACTTGAAGCCTGTGCTATGTCATATACTTTACTCGTCTGCTGCGACGCCCGCAAGTAAGGATTGTAACGCTTGTCCAGGGTGATCGGTCTTCATAAACTGCTCACCGATCAAAAAGTGCCGAATATCGTGATTTAACATCAGACGAATATCATCGCTGCTATGAATACCGCTTTCGGTGACGATAAGGGGCTGTGGTGCGGTATTGTCGGCATCAGTCATTAATGCTGCAATGAGCGTATTTTTTAGATCAAGTGTGGTTTGTAGATCGACATCAAAGGTATTTAAATCACGATTATTGATACCATAAATATTATGCTCTGAGCGGGGCAGTTGTAGAGCGCGCTCAAGCTCAGTTTTGGTATGTACTTCTATCAGCACATCCATTCCTAATTCGATACTGAGCGCATGCAATACTTGTACTTGCGTGTCATCCAAGCAAGCCATGATTAACAATATACAATCGGCACCCATCAGATAAGATTGATAAATTTGATACTCATCAATCATAAAATCTTTACGCAATATCGGCAGACTCGCGGCATTGGCGGCCTGAATAAGATAGCTGTCATCACCCTGAAAATACTCACGATCCGTCAATACGGATAGGCAACTGGCACCGGCTTTCTCGTATTGCAGTGCGAATAAGGCAGGCGCAAAATTGTGATTGATAACGCCCTTAGAAGGCGAGGCTTTTTTGATCTCAGCAATGATGCCGATACCGTTTTTGTAAGAATTGGCAGCTCGTAGGGCAGCAGCAAAACCGCGACGAGGGTTGTTGTCAGCCGCTACTTGCGCTTGCAAGTCTTTGAGAGACACTATGTCACGAGCCGCTTTTACTTCTTGTATTTTGGTTGCGACAATGCGTTGTAACACGGTAGGAATCGCTGTATTGGTCATGGTCATGAGGGTATCCGAATATGGTTAAATATCAATAGATAACAATGGCTAGATTTACGCATTAATAGTGGTTATTTATTAACCTTTGGCTGATAGCTGTTGCGTATATGTCGCTAAAGACTCAAGTTTGCTTAAAGCATCGCCATTTTGAATAATTTGTTGTGCGCGGCTCACGCCATTAGGATAATTGCTGGCAAGTCCTGCGGTATATATCGCAGCACCTGCATTTAATGCAATCATGTCACGCGCTTTGAGGACCGAGCGGTCAGTGGTCTCTGATCCTGATAAAGCCGCACGAATTAGCTCAAGACTTTGCGCTGGAGAATCGACATCGAGACCGATGAGTGTTTGAGATTCGATCCCCGCATCTTCTGGCATTATTTCATAAACGGAGATTTCGCCGTCTTTTAGCTCAGCGACCGTGGTAGACGTGGCAAGGCTGATTTCATCTAAGCCGTCTTTTGCGCCAACGACCATGACATGACGTGCGCCCAAGTTTTTCATCACTTTAGCGATAGGCTCGCAAAGCTGAGCGGTAAAAACGCCAATAACTAAGTTGGGTGTGCCAGCAGGGTTGGTTAATGGCCCTAAAATATTAAAAATTGTACGTGCTTTTAACTCACGGCGTACAGGATTGGCATAACGCATCGCGCTGTGATGATTGGGTGCGAACAAAAAGCCAACGCCTTGATTTTCGATACAGTCTTTCGCTTGTTCGGGTGTGAGCGCAAGACTAATACCCGCTTGCTCCAGTAAGTCTGAGCTACCAGATTTGGTAGAGACACCGCGGTTGCCATGTTTGGCAACTTGCGCACCAGCTGCTGCCGCAACGAAAGCCGAGGCAGTAGAGACGTTAAATAAATTGGCGCCATCACCGCCCGTACCAACGATATCCACCAGATGATCGCAATTATTAGGCGTGATATTAGCTGCTAAAGCGCGCATGGCACTGGCTGATGCAGTGATTTCATCGATAGATTCGCCTTTCATGCGTAATCCCGTCAAAATAGCGCCCATCATGGCATCGCTACACCGGCCTTGCATGATAATAAGCATGACTTGGTACATCTCATCAAAGGTGAGATCAATGTGTTGAAAAATTCTACCCAAGGCGGTTGTTAGTAACTGATGAATGTCTTCATCAGACAGTTGCGCTATGTTGTCTGGGGTTTCAGTTGTTTTTATAGTGACGGCATTCATTATCATCTCGCTTTATATTTTTATGTGTTGTATGGGTTTTAAATAGATTGGCTTTTAAGTTGCTCTTATGCTTAACGATGTATTTTCGTAAACCATTAACCTACTTGCGGTAACTTGTCTGAAGTTAGTACTGCCAAATGATGAGTCTGCAGAAAATTATTGAGCAGCTGATAACCGGCTTCACTTAAAATAGATTCAGGATGAAATTGCACCCCTTCAATGGCAAACGTATTGTGACGAATGCCCATGATTTCTCCGATACTGCCATCAATATCTTGAGTCCATGCGGTCAGCTCCAGACAGTCGGGCAGAGTGGTCTTATCAATGACAAGCGAATGATAGCGCGTGACTTGCGAAGGGTTGGGTAGTCCGGCAAAGGCACCAATATTCTTATGATAAACGGCTGATAAGCGCCCGTGCATGATTTCACTAGCTTTGACCACTTGTCCACCAAATGCTTGTCCAATCGCCTGATGACCCAAACAAATTCCTAATATTGGAATCACGCCCTTAAAGGTGTCAATAACTGCTAGCGAGATTCCAGCACGATCAGGATTGCAAGGGCCGGGGCCAATGACGATCACGTCGGGGGCCAATGTTTTGATTTGTTCGATGGTGGCTTGATCGTTACGCCAGACGGTGATGTCTTGCTGTAATTCACCGAAGTACTGTACGATATTGTACGTAAAGCTGTCGTAATTATCGATCATCAAAATCATTGGTGGTCTACTTATTGAGGCGATTGGATAACGCCGTTATCTTACCACTATTCTGCTATCTATCAAATGTAGAGGGTAGGCTATATAGATAAGGGTGAAACAAAAATACATTTTCTTTTATATTGAACTAACGGTATAAACGCTAGTAATGCACTAAAAAAATACAAATTCTGATATTGATGCACTTATTTAGTGCATATTTATTATAGAACATCACTGTTGATGAGCAATAAATGAACAGCTAAGCATTTTAAAATCATTCAACCATATAGGTGATTGTCTTATAAATAATTGAAAATATTAACGATTAATACGATAGCGGTTTTATAAAATGTCATTTCTAAAAGATTGGCATAGGCTTTGCAGCATTGCATCCAAGTGTGCTTACCGCTGTAACATGATTCAAAAATAATTGTTAATAAATGGCTGAAGAGTTCAACATCAAGCGTTATATATTGTTAGAATTAATAAGATGACTATTGGTTCAATTACCGCTATGCTTTAGTAGAGCATCTTGAACAATAGCATTGACAGTGCTAATAATAAGTATGATATTGAATGCGCTATTTGGCTTCATAAGCACATCTCACATTCTTATAACCAGAAAATTGCATCAATAACTTTAAATCGCAATAACCTGATCAACACAACGGAGACTATTTATGTCGAACAAACTACTAGACCTTATCAAATCCTCTAATGCTAAATGGGTCGACTTCCGCTTTACCGACACACGCGGTAAAGAGCAGCACATCAGTTTCCCAGCGCATAGCGTTGACGAAGAAGTCATGGAAGACGGTAAAATGTTTGATGGTTCTTCTATTGCAGGCTGGAAAGGTATCGAAGCGTCAGACATGATTTTACGTCCTGATCCAGAGACTGCTTTTCTCGACCCATTCTTTGATGCGGTAACAGTGGTAGTGACTTGCGATATTATCGAGCCATCAACTTTGCAAGGTTATGATCGTGACCCACGTTCTATCGCGCGCCGTGCCGAAGAGTATTTGAAGTCTACTGGTATTGGTGATACTGCCTACTTCGGTCCTGAGCCTGAGTTTTTTGTATTTGATGATGTAAAATGGTCAATTGACATGTCAGGCGTCAGTCATAAAATCACGGCGGAAGAAGCGGCTTGGTCAACAGGCGAAACTTACGAGTGGGGCAACATGGCACATCGTCCACGTGTCAAAGGCGGCTATTTCCCAGTACCACCAATCGATAGCTCGCATGATATGCGTGCTGTGATGTGTGAGCGTATTGAAGAGATCGTCGGTGCAGGCAGTGTGGAAGTACATCATCATGAAGTGGCTTCTTGCCAGTCTGAAATCGGTGTGGCGTTCAATACCATGGTACGTAAAGCCGATGAAGTTCAGCAACTAAAATATGTGGTTCATAACGTGGCGCATCAGTTTGGCAAAACCGCGACCTTTATGCCTAAGCCAATCGTTGGTGACAATGGTTCAGGTATGCATGTGCACATGTCTATCTCAAAAGATGGCGTAAACACGTTCTCTGGTGATGAGTATGCTGGCCTGTCTGAAACTGCATTGTACTTCATTGGTGGTATTATCAAGCATGCTCGTGCCTTGAATGCGATTACCAATCCATCGACCAACAGCTACAAGCGTTTGGTGCCACATTATGAAGCGCCAATCAAACTGGCTTATTCAGCGTCTAACCGTTCAGCGTCTATCCGTATTCCACATGTGAGCAGCCCTAAAGCTGTACGTGTTGAAGCACGTTTCCCTGATCCAACGGCGAACCCATATTTGGCTTTTGCTGCGCTATTGATGGCAGGTCTTGACGGTATTCAGAACAAAATGCATCCGGGCGAAGCCGCAGACAAAAACTTGTATGACTTACCACCAGAAGAAGAAGCACAAATCCCAACAGTTGCTGAAAGCTTAGATGTGGCGCTACAGGCTCTACGTGACGACCATGAGTTCTTGTTAAAAGGCGATGTGTTCACTAAAGACATGCTAGAAGCATTTATCGCATTGAAAGAAGAAGAAGTACAACGTCTGAACGTGACGGTACATCCAGTTGAATTTGACATGTACTATAGTTGCTAATTGCTAATTGCTATTTAGCATAAAAAGTACTGTGATGAATCAAGACCAGCCAAGTAAACTTGGCTGGTTTTTTTATGGTTAACAATCACTTATTTAAAGTGGTTGAAAACGTTTTTTGTACAATCATTACTGCTTTCAGAGCAAAATTGTCGCATAATGATTGATATAAAAACACATCAACGCTAGACAATGAATGGATTGACTGCACATGACTGTATTATCGAAATCAAGTTTTTCAAAAACCAATATAAAAGTAAGCTTATTGTTTGCTGCGATTGTTAGCACAGCTAGCTTTTATACGGTTACTGCAAACGCTGCGCCTATTTATAAAGTCGTTGATGAAAAAACAGGTCAAGTAACTTTTACGGATCGGCCACAAAGCTATGAGCAACAAGCTGATAAGCAAGTGAGTCAGTTGGCTATTACCACAGGCAATGAAGCAAATAGATCGAGTAGCAATAATACCCGTAGCAACGGTACAAGCAGCTCGTCATCAAATATGTCGCAAACTGCCGCTGTGGCTGTTACAAGCACTGAATCTCGGACAGCAGTGAATTATCAACTGGCTATCATTGAGCCTAGCGAAGAACGTGCTTATCGCCGTCCAGCACAAAATATCAATGTAAGCGTGCAGGTAAAACCGGCTTTGCAAGCAGGCGATAGTATTGGTATTTATCTTGATGAGAATGAAGTTGCGCAAAGTCTAAGCGCCTCGATTGCAACGGTTGATATCTTACCGGGTGAGCATACTGTAAAAGCAGTAATTAAAAATGAGAAAGGTCAAGTGTTGCAGCAAGTGGCACGTACTATTTATGTGATTCAAAATAATACAACGATACAAAATAACAAGAAAATTGCTAAGCAGCTTTTGGCTTATCAAAATCTGCCATGGCATCAAAAAGTTCTGTTGAAATTGCGGCAAAAACAAACTGCCACGCCCTAGTACAGTGAGTTTGGTATAAAAATAAGTCAGCGGGACTGGAGTAAATTTTTTGCCGCCTCTATCTGCGAAGGCACAGCAAGCAAGAAAAATTTATACCAGTTTCGCGTTCCAATATAATGGTTCTGTTTTATTTAGCATCGGCTGTATATCCAAATAAAAATGCAAGCACCAATATGGTGCTTGCCTTTTTTGATACGAATAGACTAATTTTTGTCTACACACATCAATTTTTAAATAATGTCGTTTTTTAGATATAAACAATATCATCTAAACAATGTTATTTGGTCAGCTCAATGGTGCCATTGGCCGTTACTGAAATGGTGCTGTCACCTGACTGAAAATTTTGACTTGGCACAGCATCAGCAGATTCCGCTTTCATACTCATGGCGCTATACATAGGACGTGGATAGTTACTGCCTGTGTTTAAGTTGACATTAACTACACGATAACTGCGAGCATCCCAAGCACGAGTGAGATTTTTAGCTTGCTGCTGAAAGGCGCGAGAAGCGTCGGTCATCAGTTTTTGTTCGATCGCGTCTTTTTTGGCTTCTGAGACACCAAAAGTTAGATTGTCCATGACTAAGGTTGATTGTAAATCTGCAATGAGCTGGCTGGTTGCAGCAAAATCTGTACTTTTCAGATCTATATTTGCCTGTCCCGTCCAGCCAATGATTTTGTCATTTTTGTCATAGCGGGGGTAGGTGCTCTGCTGTCCGGTGCTGACTGTGACGCTAGGGTAGCGTTTAGCAATTTTCATCGCATTGTTGATGGTAGTGTTAAGAGTTGTGGCTAGGGTTTTCGAATCCGTGGCCTGTGCTTTTTTATACAAGCTGGCTCGTACCTCATCGTTTTGAATGTCTTCTTTTACTTCTGTTTGAAAAGTAAGTTGGTCATACCCTGTTGTCTCTGCATGCGCACTGCCCATGACGGCTGTCAATAAAAGGGCTGTGCCTGTCGCTAGCGCTACTTTATTAAGTAATGTCGTTTTCATGTTGTTTCCTCAGTGAATATTTATAGTTTTAAATGAGTTGTCTCCAAATAAAACATCTCTTTATATGGAGACAAACCCTAGAAGCTGGTCATTTTATTTGTTGTGTGCCCAGCTTCACTCACTAAAATAGCAAAATTTAAAAGCGTTGCTGTGAGAATTTTGTCACTTAGGTTACTATTTGTTTTGTGTTCTAAAACAAATGCTTTTATAAAAGGGGTTGTAATACTGAGAAATTCTTGTATAATTTGCAACTGGTGGCTCCATTGGTAGCCTCGCAACATTGTTCTATGAACCCCGCCAGGACCGGAAGGTAGCAACGGTAATAGTTATAATGTGTGCCGAGGATGTGCTTTTGGAGTCGCTTTTTTTTGCCTAAAATTTGACAACTGTCTCAACAAATAATTAAAAACGCTTGCGTATTGTATTAAGCCCTTCATTGTAAAGGGCTTTTTTTTGTCTAATATTTTATCCAATTCTGATATTTTATCGATTAATATCGGTTAAAATACAATGTAATTATCTTTATGAAATCTAACCTCAACACGCCCTAAATGCTTTGGAATGGTATTATGAAAATTTTCGTTTGGCTGTTTATTATATTTGTCATACTAGCCGTTGTGTTTGGGGTATCGATATTTAATAAACTGGTACGCGCTCGCAATCAGGCAAAAAACGGCTTTGCACAGATAGATGTACAGCTTAAACGTCGTCATGATTTGATTCCTAATTTGGTTGAGACGGCCAAGCGTTATTTGACGCATGAACAAGAGACGTTGACACGGGTGATTGGCGCACGTAATCATGCCCAAAGCTTACAAGATTCAAGTTCACATCAGCCAGATTCGCTTGAGCATATGGCGCTATTTGCCAAGGCAGAAGGCATGTTGTCCAAAGCCTTAGGGCAGTTCTCAGCTGTCGTGGAAGCGTATCCTGAGCTAAAAGCAGACAGCATGATCAAAGATCTGATGGATGAGCTGACCAATGCAGAGAACCGCATTGGCTTTGCGCGTCAGCATTATAATGACAGTGTCATGTTTTACAATAATGGTCGCGAAGTATTTCCCAACAATCTCATTAGCAGCACTTTTGGGTTTCGT
This sequence comes from Psychrobacter vallis, assembly GCF_904846715.1. GTDB lineage: Bacteria > Pseudomonadota > Gammaproteobacteria > Pseudomonadales > Moraxellaceae > Psychrobacter > Psychrobacter vallis. The sequence goes on along the minus strand of NZ_CAJHBU010000001.1, from coordinate 44,469 downwards.
CCTTTAAGTCCCTTGGTTTTTGAAGATAGAAAGGTGATTGCTCAAGCTCCCATCGTCGATATGAGCTGATACTTATATGTATGTGGTTATTTTTGGGTCAGAAAATTAGATGGATTTTTTTGGTGAACAGCGAACCCGTACTCAACGCAGCTTGTTGCTTTATGGGTTGTTTTTTTTCATTGTCTTTGCCCATATGGCGGTGGCGCTCGCTGTCATGGCGCTGCTGCTGACACTATTTACTGGCGGCATTTATCATTGGGTATTGATACTGGTCATGGTATGGACGGTGGCTAGCTTTGTCGCTGGTAGCTTTTTAGAATATCGTCGTTTAAAGGCAGGCGGTCGTGCTATTGCCCAGCGAGTCGGGGCAGTGAGATTATTTATTGATCGCAGTCAAGAGGCTTGGGAGCAAAGCCGCGGGATTGCCCATCAGCATGAGCCTATACAAAAGGTTCATTATAGTTCACGTCATATAGCGGTACGTGATGAGCGTGATTTTCCGCCTGTTTATCGTCGTTATCATGAGATTGCCCAGCAGTTAGCCATTGCTTCGGGTTTGAGTATGCCAATCTTGTATGTACTGCCGGATGAGCAAGGGATTAATGCTTTTGTGGCGGGACGTCATAGCCAAGATATGGTGCTGGTGGTAACGCAGGGTGCACTTGATAAACTTTCTGATGAAGCGCTTTATGGGCTTATTGGTCATGAATATGGTCATATTTTGCATGGTGATGCGGCGTTCAATCTACAGCTGATGGTGGTGCTAGCAGGCTTGCAGTTGCTGTATGACTGGAGCGATCCTATCAATAACATCGGCGTTAGCCATCAAGACAATCAAAACCTTTATTTAGATAAATCAGTCAAACGACAGATGCCTTTGTCACAGCACACTGTTGACAGTCAAGCACGTCATATTGAAGCGCAAACAGCAAGCTTTACGACATATAGCGAGTGGGTAAACTACTGGCAGACGCAATCGCAAAAGTCAGAGTCACAAGCCAAAAGCCAGTCAATGTGGCTACAGAATAGCCCCGTCATTGATCGACAAGCGCCTCGTAGTATTTGGACATTGCTTTTACATGGGTTAAGTTTCTCAAGTATGGCAAGTGCTCAACTGATTAAACACAGCTTTAACCGTGAGCGTGAGTTGCTGGCCGATGCGACCAGTGTGCAGCTTACGCGCTCGCCTGCCATTATGAAGACGTTACAAGCGATTCATCAAGATTCTCTTGGCTCGCGTTTAACCAATATCGCTGATATCAATGGGCTCAGTCATTTCTTTTTTGCCAGCAGTGGAGCGGATTTGGGCGATGTGTCATGGTTCGCCACTCATCCCAGCTTGGCTGAGCGTATGAGTGCCATTAATGCTCACGCTTACCAGAGATTTGCAGTACAAGTCGCTAAAGAGAAGCGTTTGAATCAACAAAAAATCAAAGAGATATATGAGCAGCGCCGACTGGGTGATTGGGGAAAGGTAAAAGAAAATAGCCTAAGTAATATTACAAAAAGTGAAAAACCACTTCACAAATCATCATCCAATATTGATAAAAACAATCACTCAGAAACAGGGCTTGAGTTTGTCATAGAAGAAGACATCATTATAGAAGGGCGTTTGCAAATAAAGCCGAAAGAGCAAGGCACTCGTAAACGGCTACAGCCGTGGCAAGCCCAGCTTGATAAGGATTTGCCGTCCGCAACCTTAATAGATACCAAGGATATTCAGACAGTTTCATTACCACATTATGTGCTCAATCACAGTCATCATCCGCTAGGGGCACAAGCCTTGATTGAGGCAGTGATGCTATGTCATCAAGGACACACGCTATCAACGGCAGTGAGTTATGATTTGGCAGATATTTGGCATGGAATGCTCACTGACAGCATTGATAATCATACTGATGCTGATATTCAGCCGACCAATATCGTCGTCAGCCATGAGAAAATTTTACCGCATACCATAGACTCTCAATTATTAGAGATGGTAGCTAATATGGATCGTCGCTTGGACAGTGCTCTGTTTGCGTTGGCAGTAAAGCAACTAAGCCAACATGATCTCTCCGAAAGCACTATCAATGAATTACGCTCAAAACATGAAAAAGATCATAGCAACCAAAGTCATCAGCACTATAGCCAGCAAGAAAAATGTCGTCAGATGCTCATGCGCTATCAGCAAGGCATAATTGAGTTGTTTCAGAGGCAGTTAAATGCTGATTTAAGCAAATATTTTGCTGATGAGGTGATAAGGGAACGAAGTTGTACTGACAATCAAAAGCCAGTGTTCACTCATTCAGAGGATAAGGCATCTCACATACCTTCGATCTTATCATTATGGCAAGCAGTGCATTTACAGCAATTATTACCCATACTATCTACCGTATTAAATGACAAACATTCAATTATGCCAGCGCCATGGCAGCAAGCATTGCAAGCTGATAGGGATACTATCTACGCCCAGCTTGATCCTTCAAATCAGGTATTCATGAGTCTCGATAATGCTAAAAAGTCGATGCTCATACTATTGGCCTATCGTTTGGCAAAAGATAGAAAAGGTCAGATGGTATCTGCGCTTGACAGCTCGGTACTCAGCTACAATGATATTAGTATGACGCACTACATCGTCGACTTGAGACGCCATGCGCGTTTGATTGATATTGAATTGACAGCAGTTAGCGATGCCAATTTACAATGGCTGCTATTGACAGCGCAAAGCTTAAATAGCGTGCAGCTATTGGCGGTGATTAACGCTGTGCCTATCTTGCAACCGTTTAGAACAGAGAGCAAGCGTAAGGATAATTATCGAGAGAGGCAACAGAGCAGTTGTCAAATAGATTATAATGACTGCGTAAACAGTAGCCATGTTGATAATGTCACTATTAATAATTCTTATGCTTATAATAACTATCGGCAGTGGCTGAGCACATTGCATACGATGATGTTACACGATACGATAGTCAGTCAAGATGAATACGATTGCCTGCTTTTATTGTCAGAGCGTTGGCTAGGCATTCGGCAGCTTTTTTGATCGACTGGATTGCCGCATTATAATGTCGCATAGTCACTTTTTTATAGTGGATACTAAATAAAAAGTATAACCATTGTGAAGTGCTGCTAGAATAAATTTTCGTAGCATCGAGCTGCGCAGGCACAGCACGCAAGAAGATATTATTCTAGCAGCGCTATACTCATATTATAGTAGATTGACGATAGTATCGCCTATAGAAATTTGTAAACCCCTTTGAAACAAGTAGGACAGCAGACACGCATGAGTGATATTAAAGACCCACTAATGGTATTACAGCAGCGTATGCAGCAGCGTCAAATTTTAGCGTTGATGGGTATTAATCAGTGGGTACAGCCACACTCAGAAACCATGAATATCGCAGACATCGCGGCTCCTGTCGCGACCCATATGACAACTCAGCCTATCTCCTCTGATATGAGCGCCGAACAACCAAGTGTTGACGCTCTAAACAGGGTTTTCGAAAATAGTGATGTCTCAAACAATGATATGTCAAATATTCAGTCTATGGACTTGGTATCGGGCACAATGGATGATGAAATTGATAGCGCTTATGAGAATGAAGCTAATGACAGCGATAATAATGATATTGATGTCAATAATATTGACCTACAGCATCACAATCAACCAAGTCCAGTAAGCTATCATTTTGATACGAGTACTTCTGCTGCCGCGCCTGTACTAAACGCAGATATAGGATTACAGCAAGCAACGGCCTCTGTTGAACAAATTCATGCTGCCGAAAGTCACTATGACCATACCCTCAAAGTAACCCCTTTTGATTTGCAAGGCGGCCGCTATGACGATTGGGTGGTTTTTGTTGATATCCAAGCACTCAACCATGACAGTCAAAAGTTATGGCAAAATATCACGCAAGCACTATCAATAACCTGTGAGACAACGTCGTTCCCCATCTGTGAAGGTATGGACACAGCTGAACTTGCCAATGCCAGCCTTGCCGGTTATGTGTTCAAAATAGGGAGAAGTGAAGAGATAAAAGTCGCTGCATTGACGACGCTGCCTGCCGGACTTGAGCATCCTAATCTTACGACTGTGCCCACATTAGACGAGATGCTCACAGATAGTAGTATAAAGCGTCAGTTTTGGACGCAGCTCTCTGATTAAAAGTCGCACTCATTAAATATAAGAAGAATAGTAATACCTGATTTAACCTGTTTCAATAATTAATTTTTCAGTATCAATTCACAACGATGACCCCGTCACATCTAGGATAATAGCCATGTCTACAAACCCAGTATCCATAAAAACAACACCAACTTTCAATACTTCAGCGCCCAATCGCTTACCCAATTTTTCAGCGGGACCTGCTACGATACCGACTGCGGTATTATCACGTGCTCAAGAAGAGTTACTTGACTGGCAAGGGAGCGGTATGTCGGTGATGGAAGTGAGTCACCGTAGTAAAGAGTACCTAGCAATTACTGAAAAAGCCGAAGCCAAACTGCGCTCATTGATAGAAATTCCAGACAATTATAAAGTGTTGTTCTTACAAGGCGGTGCTAGCCTACAGTTTTCCGCGATTCCGTTAAACTTATTAAATGGTGGGCGCGCAGATTATTTGACGACTGGGACTTGGTCGGATAAAGCCATCAAGGAAGCGAAGCGTTATGCCAATCTAGGCCTTGGTGAGATTAATATGGTCGCAACTGGTAAAGACAGTAACTTTACCGATGTGCCGGCGCAAAGCGATTGGAACCTGAGCGATGATGCGGCGTACTTCCATTACTGTGCCAACGAGACCATTCATGGTCTACAAATTTTTGAGCTACCACAGGTCAATGTACCGCTCATCGTCGATATGTCATCGTCCATCCTATCACAGTCGATTAATGTTTCTAAATTTGGTATGATTTATGCAGGCGCACAGAAGAACATTGGCCCTGCTGGACTGGTTATTGTGGTTGTCCGTGAGGACCTATTGGGGCGAGCGAGCGAGTGGTGTCCACTGCTGCTGAATTATAAGCATCAGGCCGAAAAAGAATCCATGTCGAATACACCAGCCACTTATTCTTGGTATCTAGCAGGATTGGTTTTTGATTGGATAGAAGAGCAGGGCGGTGTCGCTGCTCTTGGAAAAATTAACCAGCAAAAAGCAGATCTTCTTTATAAGACCATTGATGATAGCAGTTTTTATAGTAATCCTGTTGCCACTCAGTACCGCTCTATCATGAACGTACCATTTACTTTAGCAGATAGTAGCCTTGATAAAGTATTCTTAGAAGAGTCAGCCGCGGCAGGTTTGATGAACCTAAAAGGCCACCGTGATGTTGGCGGTATGCGTGCTAGTATTTATAATGCCGTGCCTCTTGAGTGGGTACAGCAATTGGTTGACTTCATGATAGCGTTTGAAAAGAAATATGGCTAAGGGCGTTGCTGTTTTAATATGGCTAAGGGCGTTGCTGTTTTAAACAGTTATTGACTCAAAGTATCTTATCTGGCCTTTTACAGTTAACTTTTAAAATTAAGACAAATACAGCCGTATTTGTCTTAATTTTTTGACTAAAAAACACTACTTAACTGTTTATTAAATTTTTACTAAAAATTATTTTTATTAGATATGGCAAGGATAGTAATGATCAGGAGAAGGCTTTGAAAACATCGAAGACGACTAAGATGAATAAGACAAATTGGGCTTGGTGTCATAAGTATGGGGCGCTATTAATAGGAGTGTTATGCTTTAGTCAATCCCATGCCTCAACTCACCATGTAGTGGAATCGGGTGAAACGCTCAGTGGTATTGCCAAGCGCTATGGTGTTTCGAAAACTGCATTGATAGATGCTAATGGTTTAACAGCCAGTATGATAAAGATAGGACAGGTTATTGATATACCAGAAAAAGGAACGCATCATAATATATATAAAGTAAAAGCAGGTGATAACTTAAGCTATCTTGCCAAGAAATATCAGATCGACATTACTGAGCTGGCACGTGTGAATAAGTTGAGTCCAGATTCAGGACTGTTGATTGACAGCACGCTTATTATTCCGTCTAAATTGTTTGCCGTCAATAATACCGCCAAAACAGCGAATATAACAACCAAACTTCAAACCAGTAATGTCGTGCAGTCTAAACCTGCAAAACAAATCGCGATGTCCTCTACTACTACAAATTACCAAAAGCCTGTCAGACACCAGATTAAGTACGGCGAAACCCTTTCCATCGTTGCCAATAAGTATAAGGTGGACGTGCAAAGCTTGGCGCGCGCCAATAATATAGGGATCAATGACACGTTATATTTTGGCAAATATTTAGTCATACCCACTACTGAAAGAGCGAACACGCGCCGTGTCATCAGTAACAATAACACGACCAAACCAGTAGCAACGCCCAGTACGTATACAGTACAACCCGGCAATACACTAATGGGTATTGCTAATAGATACAATACGGACTTTATGCAAATTGCTAAGCTCACTGGCATATCACCCTATGATGCGTTGGCGATAGGTCAGAAACTTACGCTGCCAAAAGGGGCAAACATAAGGGCAGAAAGTGAAGGTTATTAATCTATAACACATAGACACGTTGTCTCATACGTATGATCGTAGTCAAGTCACTTTGAAAGCCTGATCTCATAATCTAATTGATGACACGCCCTAGTAAATGACTAGGTTAAAAAAGCGAAATTTGTTATGATAAAAATTTGTCATAAGACCATGTTGGTCTGTATGCAAGGTTATTATAACGACAATGATGATAAAAACGCTTTTGTCCTATGGCTCACGTTTTGTACTACGCTCACCTTCAAAGCGTGTAGAGCGTAGTACTGTAACGCCTTTAGAAGCCGGAGTTCCCCAGCCTCAGCTGCATACCTTGTACAACAAACCAATCTGCTCTCAGAACAAGTGGTTCATATCAACAGTACTTACACCCGCACCATCTATATTAACGCTGTCTAAGCCTGCACAGCACCAGCTTATATTATCTATCGTTTTATGGACGGGTATCAGCATGGCTGGCATGTCAGCTGTTATAGCCGCGCCCATTACAACGACTGCGCTTGGTCATAACAGTCCTACTGAGTATATAAGTGCGCCTTATATGCCTTACGCCAATCCAAATGCACCAAAAGGTGGCACACTCTCATTAGATGCACGCGGCACCTTCAATAGCGCCAACAAATGGATGACGACTGGCGTGGCGATGGTTGGCACTGACTATTTGTATGATACTTTGATGACTGGCTCATTAAACGAAGCATTTACCATGTATCCGCAGTTGGCAAGTAAGGTCACCTACGATCCGGATGACACCAGCTGGATTGTTTATCATATAAATCCTGCTGCCCGTTTTTGGGATGGATCGCCCGTGACCAGTAGTGATGTCAAAGCGACATATGACGCGATATTAACCAAAGGGCCGATGTACATTCGCAGTTATTTGGGGGGTATCCAAAAAGTACAAATTATTAACAAGCAACAAGTAAAGTTTGTTTTTGCATCCGATGACAATAAAGAGATCTTACTAACTGTCGGGCAGTTTCCAATATTTGCCAAGTCGTCTATCGATGCCGATTTTGAAAAAATAACCCTGACGCCACTGATGGGCAGTGGGCCTTATAAGCTTGGCCGCGTCGATGCAGGTCGTGCCGTCAGCTACGTGCGTGATCCCAACTATTGGGGACGCAATTTGATGGTCAATCGCGGTCGTTATAACTTTGATATGATTAAGTTTGTGTATTATCAAAGTGATGAGATTGCTTTTGAAGGGTTTAAATCTGGTCAATATCGTTTTCGCCCCGAAAATAAAGCCTCTAATTGGGCGACGGGCTATAATTTCCCAGCCGTCAAGGCTGGCATGATTCGGAAAGAAGCAATAAGCAGTAAAAACCCAGTGCCGATGCAAGGTTTGGTTATGAATATGCGCCAGCCCATCTTTCAAGACATTCGGGTTCGCCAAGCATTAACGGCGGCTTATGACTTTGAGTGGATGAATAAGACATTATTTCATGGTCAGTATGAGCGCTTGCAAAGTTTTTTTCATGGCTCGGAGCTTGCGGCAACAGGGACGCCATCTGCTGCCGAGATGAAGGTGCTCAGTCCATTGCTCTCTCAGCTTGAGCCGATTCAACGTCAGGCGGTATTGGCCAAATGGCAATTGCCAACCAGTGATGGCAGTGGATTTAATCGTCAAGGGTTGTTAAAAGCGCGGCAGTTATTGCTAGATGCTGGGTTTTATTATGAAGCTATGAAGCTGTATCAACCGAATGGCAAGCGTGCGCACATTGAGATTCTGATGACAGGCGAAACCGTCGGTCGCGTATTGCTGCCTTATATCCGCAATCTCAAGCGTTTGGGCTTTGATGCGACACTGCGGCAAGTGGATGGCCCGCAATACTATGAGCGGATGCGCACTTTTGATTATGATATGGTGGTCGATGTGTTTGCCCAGAGCCTATCACCGGGCGCAGAACAGTTCGGATTTTGGGGCAGCGACGCCGCTGACCAAGTTGGCAATAGAAATACGGTCGGTATCAAAAATGTGGTGATTGACAGGGTAATAGAAAAGCTGGGTAGTGCCAAAAACCGCCAAGAGATTGTTCTTTATACTCAGGTGCTAGATCGCTTGTTGCGCGCAGGCCATTATTTGGTGCCGCTATACGGTAAATCTGGCACCAATGTCGCTTACTGGGATCAATATCGTCATACCGAAACCTTGCCTACCAACGCTGTCGGTATTGACTATTGGTGGACAGATAAAGAAGCAGAAGCACGTGTCAATCAGTACTTAAAAAAGTAAGTAAGCATCATTTGTAATCTATAAACATTTGCATAAAAAGCACGAGCAATAAAGACAACTACCGGTAAGGATTTTATATGACTATTCGTATTCACCCGATTAAGGCATTTAATGACAATTACATTTGGACATTGATTAACGAAAATAATAAACAAGCGATTGTCATTGATCCAGGTCAAGCTGAGCCTGTCATTGCTTATTTAGAAGAGAATGAATTAGAGCTGACCTCGATTTGGACCACTCATCATCATCATGATCATATTGGCGGTGTTGCGGAGTTACAAGAATCTTATCCCATGACGCATCTGGTTGCACATGCTGAGCATAATGTGGATGAAGATCAAGCGATAAAGGACGGTAGCACGGTAAGTGCATGGGGCTGTGCGGCACAAGTGTGGGATGTGTCGGGTCATACCGCCAGTCATATGGCCTATGTGTTAGATATCGATGGGCAAAAACATTGCTTTTGTGGCGATACTTTATTTAGTGCAGGCTGTGGCCGTGTGTTTACGGGTACGATTGAGCAATTGCATGAAAGCTTTAAGCGTTTAAACAGCTTGCCAGCTGAGAGCTTACTGTATCCAGCGCACGAATATACCGCCAGTAATTTACGTTTTGGTTTGTCTATTGAGCCTGACAATGAGGAAATGCAGCAGGCATTACTACAAGCAGCAGAAAAAACAGCACAAGGCATACCGACACTGCCTGTTACCTTAGAGCATGAGCGCATGATAAATGTATTTTTGCGTACGCAACAGCCGAGTGTGATAGCTGGTGTTAAGTCTAAAATGAATATCGTCGACGATCAGCCATTGACGGTGTTTACAGCCCTACGTGAGCTTAAAAACAACTTTTAAGTGGTCAATTATACCTTTCTTTGTCAAATGTCTTTATTTTAGGAAACCGCCATTATGGGTCGTTATATCTTAAAAAGGTTATTGCTGATATTACCGACGCTTTTTTTGATATTGCTGGCAAACTTTGTGATCGTACAAGCAGCCCCCGGCGGCCCAGTTGAACAGCAGCTGGCACTTATCGAGCAAGGGGCAAAAGACAATGCGCTTGCCGGTAATATTGGTGCAGGTAGTGCTGGCAGCAATAGCACCTATCAAGGAACGCGCGGCTTATCGGAGGAGATGGTCGCCGCGATCAATGCCCAGTACGGTTTTGATAAGTCTGCGCCTGAGCGTTTTTGGCTCATGTTAAAAAACTATGCTCAGCTGGATTTTGGTGAGTCGTTTTTTAAAGGGCAATCGGTGACAGATCTGATTATAGAAAAACTCCCGGTTTCCATCTCACTTGGACTGTGGAGTACGCTGCTTATTTATATAATCGCCATTCCACTTGGGGTGTATAAAGCCATGCATCATGGCTCAGGCATCGATAAAGTCACCGCTATGCTCCTCGCTATTGGCCATGCGATACCAGTATTTGTCTTTGCGGTCATATTATTGGTATTTTTTGCTGGTGGCAGCTACTGGAATATTTTCCCACTGCAAGGATTGACCTCTGAGAATTTTGATCAATTAAGTGCCATTGGTAAGGTCAAAGATTATTTTTGGCATTTGGCCTTGCCGCTCTTAGCGAGTACAGTTGGTGGCTTTGCTGGTTTGACGTATTTGACCAAATTTAGTTTTTTAGAAGAATTGGGTAAGCAGTACGTGCTCACTGCGCGCGCCAAAGGGTTGGGTGAGCGTCAGGTTTTGTACGGGCATGTGTTTCGTAATGCGATGTTGATTATTATCGCGGGTATTCCAGCAGCTATCGTCGGAATTTTCTTTGCTGGGAACTTTCTGATTGAGATTATCTTTAAATTAGACGGCTTGGGATTGCTTGGCTTTGAGGCCATTCAGCAACGTGATTATCCAGTGATATTTGGCACGCTATTTATTTTTACATTGGTAGGACTGCTATTACAGTTAATCAGTGATTTAAGCTATCACTTAATTGACCCCCGTATTGATTTTGAGGGACGCTAATGTCAAGTCATCCATTATCCTCAACGTCACCTGCCGTTTCTGTACAGAAAAAGCGTCGTTTAAATCCTATTTGGCAGGCACGTTTACAGCGCTTTCGCCAAAATCGGCTCGGGGTGATATCGCTGTTTGTGTTTGTGGTGATATTTATCATTTGTATGGCCGCCAATGTGATTGCCAATGACAAACCCCTGTTGGTGCAGTATCAAGATGATTATTACTTTCCTATCTTAAAAGCTTATCCTGAAACGACTTTTGGGGGCGTCTTTGAGACTGAAACCAATTACAAAGACCCTGCGGTGCAAGCCTTAATCAATGATCAGGGCTATTATGTGATGCCGCCCATTCCGTTTGCCGATCAAACGCCCAATGTTGAGCTGGGTATGCCTTATCCAGCGCCGCCCAATAGTCAGAATTGGCTGGGTACGGATGATTTGGGTCGCGATGTGCTGGCGCGAATACTTTATGGCATGCGGGTATCATTATTGTTTGGTCTGGCCTTGACGCTGGCGGGTGCTTTGATTGGTATTATCATTGGGGCGATACAAGGTTACTATGGTGGTTGGGTAGATTTAGCCGGACAACGCTTTATGGAAGTGTGGGGCGGTATGCCGCAGCTATTTATGATTATTATCTTGGTGAGCTTATTTAGCCCTAGTATCACCATGCTATTTGCCATGATGCTGTTGTTCGGTTGGATGGGATTGGTCGGTTTAGTGAGGGCGGAGTTTTTGCGTGCCCGTAATTTTGATTATGTCCGTGCAGCACGTAATCTAGGAGTGTCGGACAGTCAAATTATGCTTAGACATATTTTGCCCAATGCGCTGGCCTCCAGTTTGTCGCAACTGCCATTTATTCTCACTGCTAACATTATAGCCTTAACGGCGTTAGACTTTTTGGGGTATGGCTTGCCGCCTGGCTCACCGTCGCTGGGCGAGCTGATGGTACAAGGAAAAAACAACCTTGATGCCCCTTGGTTGGCATTATCAGGGTTCTTTAGTTTAACTTTTATTTTGTCATTGCTTATCTTCGTTGGCGAAGCACTACGTGATGCGTTTGATCCGAGGCGCTCTTAATATGACCAAGATTATGGTACAAGATAACAGTCTAAAAGAAAGCCATAGCAAGGCATCACATAAGCTCATGCTGACCGTGGATAAGCTCAGCATCACTACTGTCACAGGCGCCCAACTGGTTGATGAGCTGTCTTATGAACTCAGACAAGGACAAACCTTGGCCATCGTTGGTGAATCAGGCTCCGGCAAATCAATTGCAAGTCTGGCGCTGTTAGGTTTGCTGCCAGATAGTTTGCTTATTAATGGTGATGTGCAGCTGGCAAGCTCAGCAGGAATGGCGGCACTACCAATAGCAAATGATAGGCTGCGTAATGCTGCATTACGTCCGATTCGCGGGCAGCGCATTGGCATGGTGTTTCAAGAACCGATGACCGCACTCAACCCATTACATACGGTTGCCAAGCAAATCGCTGAATCACTGCGCCTCAGTGGTGTACCCAAAAAGCAATGGCGAGATAAAAGTATCGCTTTGCTAACAGATGTCAACATCACGGATCCTGCTGATAAGCTAAAACGCTATCCTCATGAGCTATCTGGTGGTCAGCGCCAACGCGTGATGATTGCCATGGCATTGGCACAGCAGCCTGATATATTAATCGCTGATGAACCAACGACTGCGCTTGATGTCACTTTGCAGCATGAAATACTTGAACTATTAGAGGATCTCAAACGCCAGCATAATATGGCGATGATACTAATCAGTCATGACCTGAATCTGGTCAGGCGTTATAGTAATGAGGTCATCGTGATGCGTCAAGGACAGACGATCGAACAGGGACAAACATCCGCTATATTTAGTCAGCCTAAAGCGGAATACACGCGTACGCTTATCAAGCAAGAGTTTGGTCAAGCATTAAACCGACCAGACAATAATGAAGATAAACAAACAAGCGTATTGCAAGTAAATCATCTTAAAGTACAGTTTCCGATTGAAAAAAGCTTATTTGGTAGCACCAAACGTTGGTTCGATGCGGTCAAAGACGTCAATATGACGTTACAAAAAGGGCAGGCATTGGGTATTGTTGGTGAGTCAGGCTCTGGGAAAACGACAATTGCGCTTGCGCTCAGTCAGTTACTCAGTAATCAAGCACAGGTGAGTGGTCAGATAGTAGTCAATGACCAAGAGATATCTGCATTGTCAAAAAGCGAGTTACGCCAGTTCCGCTCGCAGATACAAATGGTTTTTCAAGATCCATTTGCCAGTATCAATCCGCGTATGACCGTTATGCAGACCATTGAAGAAGGGCTACTGGTACAAGGCGTCGATAAAGCAGCCCGTCAGCGAGCAGTGATAGACAGTTTGGCCACCGTGCATTTGCCAGCTGAGTTTGCGCAGCGTTATCCGCATGAGTTGTCAGGTGGGCAGCGTCAACGTGTGGCATTGGCGCGCGCACTTATCATGAAGCCAAGTCTCTTAATATTGGATGAGCCTACCTCTGCGCTTGACAGTACCACGCAGGTAACCGTGGTCAACTTACTCCGTGAAATTCAAGAAAAACTGCACGTCAGTTATGTCTTTATCAGTCATGATTTAAAAGTAGTACGAGCATTATGTCAGCATATTATGGTGCTCAAAGACGGCATGTGCGTAGAGTCAGGACGTACCGAAGATATTTTCAATAACTCACAACATCCGTATGCCAAGCAGTTATTGCAAGCGAGTATGGTTTAGGGCGTGTCTTCAATCTGAACGATAGCGACTAAATGGGTTAAAAATGGCTAAATATTCGCCAAACTGCGTCAAATAGCTGGATAATACCCCGATATTATTAGTACTATTTTCCTTGTTTGGCTTCAATTTACCTCATTTTTATAACCATTTTCAAAATGAGGACACGCCCTAGTTTATTCACCATAAAAAATGTCAAACCATAGCCGTTCATAATAATAGCGACATACTAAAAATGGCAGTGGTACAATAAGTTTGGGCAGTCATCATTTGCTCATTAAAATGATCGTCATTGCTGTTATTCACATCACTAAAAAGGATTTTATGCCCATGAAAAAACAAACAAGCATTGCTAAATTGATGAGTACAGATGGATTGCAGCACGCAGGTTATTTGGCCGTTGCCAAAACTCGTGCCAAAGTGCTAAAAGTATTTTCTTACGTGATACCTATTAGAAGACCTATGTTATTTGTCGGCGAGACTTCTTGTGAAGAGCTATGCGACATGCTCATTAGTGAAGGCAATACCAATGTGTTTATCGTCACTGACGCGGTACTAAATAAGCTGGGTATACCTGCCAAAGTCACTGATTATCTAGACACAAAAAATATCAGCTACAAACTCTATGATGGTGTGATGCCAGACCCTACTTTTAAGGTAATCGAAGAAGGACTGCGCCAATCTTTAGAGGCTGAGTGCGATTCGATAATCGCTATTGGCGGCGGCTCGGTGATTGATGCCGCTAAGATGATTGCTATGTCACAAGGCAATAACTGTCAACCTAAACAGCTCATTGGTATTCTGAAAGCAAGAAAGCCTTCAGTACCTTTATATTGCGTTCCTACCACTGCAGGGACTGGCTCAGAAGCCACGCTGGGCGCGGTCGTATCAGATGATACAACCCATCAAAAATCTCTGTCTATCGACCCACGAATGGTACCACTAGCAGCGGCTATCGACCCTGTCATTATGAAAGGAATGCCGGCGCATATTACGGCAGACACTGGTATTGATGTATTGACACATGCATTAGAAGCGTGGATGAGTGTAAACGCTAGCGTCGAGACAGATTATTATGCAGCCTCTGCGGTCAAATCTGTCATGCACTATTTACCATTGGCTTATAAAGATGGCGGTGATCTAAAAGCTAGAGAAGAGATGGGTATTGCAGCACATTATGGTGGTATCGCCTTTAACAAAGCTGGTCTTGGCTATGTACATGCGATTGCTCACCAATTGGGCGCGTATTATAGTATTCCGCATGGTCGCGCTAACGCTATTGTGTTGCCTTATGTACTTGATGTAAACCGTGACGCCAGCAAAAAAAGATTGGCGTCCTTGGCCAAAAAAACTGGCATGATAAAAGAGGGTCAAACTATTGGTAGTGACAGTAACATAACCGACGATTTTATCACTCAAGTACGTTATTTGATTAAAACTCTAAATATTAATCCGACTGTCAAAGGTATGAAAACTAGTGATTTTGATAGCATTGCCAAAGCCGCTGCCAAAGAAGTCAGTGATACTTATGCGGTGCCAACTTATTTATCAGCATCTGAGATAAAAGAGATTTTAATAAAAATTAAGCAGGCAAGTGACGAGCAGGTAGATCAAGCTAAAAATAGCGATAAGGTCGCATAACTGTTTTATCGAATTACATTATGCAACATACAAAATAAAGTCTATTATCCAAAGGATAATTGGCTTTATTTTTTTGAACCGTTCAATATATAACAATTTAGGAATATTTCGGTGACACCTAACGGTTACGATGACTACATGACATTACTTTTAGGAGCTTTTTATGACACACCAATTATCAGTGAGTTATAAGTTACAGGCCAAAATTGTTGGTATGGTCATCATAGCGAGTAGTGTTCTTTATGCTGGCTGTACCGCCACCGAAAGTACTTCTATTGTGGAAAATACTTCCATTGATAATCCTTATGCGCCTACGGATCCCAATTTGGCTGTAGCTACGGTTGCTGGTGGTTGTTTTTGGTGTGTGGAAGCTAGTTATGAAAAAATACCTGGTGTTGTTGAAGTGGTTTCAGGCTATACAGGTGGTCAGTCCACCAATCCAACTTATAGTACCGTGTCAGCGGGTAGTACGGGTCATACTGAAGCGGCACAAGTATATTATGATCCAACGAAAATTACCTACAATGGTATCGTTCAGGCATTGTGGCGAATGGCAGATCCTACCGATGATCAAGGTCAATTTGTAGACCGCGGGACGCAGTATCGTCCTGCAATTTTTTATAACAATGCGCAAGAAAAGCAGATAGCGGAAGCTGCTAAGCAATCGTTACAAGACGCTGGTGTCTATGATAAGCCAGTCGTGATTGAGATTGTACCTGCCAGCACTTTTTATCCAGCAGAAGAATATCATCAAGATTATTACAAAAAGAACCTACTGCGCTATAAGGCTTATACTTTCAATTCTGGTCGCTATCAGTTTATAGAAAGTGTCTATGGCAAAAACTACGAGCTGGATTTTAGTCAATTCAAGCCTACTACGGCCACTGGTGAACAAGTAGCATCGAGCAATGCGCCAATCATTAATGCTAGCTCAGGATTCAATCCAGATACTTTTGTGAAGCCGACGCAGGATGAGCTAAAGAAATCACTCAGTGACATTCAATACGAGGTCACTCAAAAAGACGGTACTGAGCGCGCTTTCGATAATGAATATTGGGATAATAAAGAGCCTGGTTTATATGTTGACGTGATCTCGGGGGAGCCACTATATTCTTCTCGGGATCAATACAAGTCCGGAACTGGTTGGCCAAGCTTTACTCGTCCATTGAGCGCTGATAGTGTGGTTGAAAAGGAAGATCGGGGAATATTTGGCACTCGTACAGAAATTCGTAGCCGCTACGCTGATTCACACGTGGGTCATGTGTTTGACGATGGGCCAGCACCGACTGGCAAGCGTTATTGCATGAATTCAGCAGCGATGCGTTTCATTCCACTGGCGCAAATGGAGGCAGAAGGCTACGGTAATTGGGTTGATGAAGTATAGTCGTCCAATTAAACCTTGTTATATCAAACCAAAAAATACGATTAGCCGTGTCAAACTCGTGTAGCTTACCTGCGTAGTACAGGCGCTGGTTTTTCTTGCTACTCTGATTTTTGGGATTGGTATGAATCACGGCTACGTTGAACGATGCGCATAAAAAAAGGATACCTAAGTATCCTTTTTTCTTTATTTATTGTTTTTTAAAGCGTTAAAACGCTGGTTGACGTCTAGGTATCGCGCTCAAAAACTCAGTGCGCGCCTGATTATCATGGACAAACTCGCCCAGCATTGATGTCGTACGGGTGGTGGAGTGTTGCTTATTCACACCGCGCATCATCATACACATATGCGCCGCATCCATCACTATGGCAACACCGCGGCAGCCAGTCACATCCATGATGGTTTGGGCGACTTGATCGCTTAAATTTTCTTGAACTTGTAAACGACGGGCGAACATATCGACAATACGGGCAAATTTTGATAACCCCAATACTTGACCGTTGGGCAAATAACCCACGTGCGCGACACCATGAAAAGGCAACATATGATGTTCGCACAACGAATAAAATTCAATATTTTGTACCAATACTAGCTCGCGATTGTTCGATGGAAAGAGGGCATCATTGACGACTTCGTCCAAGCTTTGATGATAGCCTTGGGTCAAATGAGCAAAAGCTTTTGCGGCACGCAGCGGCGTCTCTGCAAGACCAGGACGTTCTAAATCTTCGCCAGTTGAGAGAATCAATTGACGATATGATTCGACGCTTTCTTGGTAATCTGATGTTATGATTGGGGTGTTACTCATAAGTTTGGCAGCCATCCAAAATGTGGGTGTAGCTTAACGCTAAATCCTATTATATAAGGATTCTTATAAAAATTGTGCAAGCTGGAAGGGCTGTGATTATACTTGAAATCTGCTGAACTTCATACTGCTGTGGCGAGCAGTTGAGTGTTTAATCGATATTAAGCGCTACGGTAAGTGAATAGAGTTTACGACTGTTTACTTAAATGAATTCGTGTATAATGTTATTTTTTAATTTGTATTTGGTCATTACGTGATATCTATCATATCTGACCATGCTAGATCATTTTATAATTCAAATAATCTTGTTCGATTCAAAAGGAAACACTATGCTACTGCAAGGACAACGGTTTGTCGTAACTGGCATCGCAAGCAAACTTTCTATCGCTTGGGCAATCGCTGAAGCGCTACACCGTGAAGGCGCATCATTGATTCTGACGTATCCAAACGATAAAATCAAAAAACGTGTGGATATGGCAGCAGAAAAATTTGAAGCGGATTTGGTATTAGAGTGTGACGTCGCATCGGATGATTCTATCGCTGCTTGCTTTGAGCAAGTGACTGCGCATTGGGGTGATGGTATTGATGGTGTGGTACATGCCATTGGCTTTGCACCAATGGATCAGCTGGATGGCGATTTTGTTAACGCGACGACTCGTGAAGGCAGTCATATCGCACATGATATCTCAAGTTATAGCTTTGTCGCGTTGGCAAAAGAAGCGCGTGCGTTGCTTGCGATGCGTCATGGTTCTATGTTGACATTGACTTATGAAGGCAGTATTTCAGTATTGCCAAATTACAATGTCATGGGCATGGCAAAAGCCAGTCTTGAAGCCAGTGTTCGCTATCTTGCGACTTCTATGGGCGGTGAGGGCATTCGTGTCAATGCCATCTCGGCAGGTCCTATCCGTACGCTTGCTGCTAGTGGTATCAAATCATTCCGTAAGATGCTCGATATCAGCGAAAAAATTGCGCCATTACAGCGTAATGTTAATCAGATGGAAGTAGGTAATGCGGCTTTGTTCTTACTGTCACCATGGGCTTCTGGTATCACAGGTGAGATTATGTTTGTTGATGCAGGTTTTAATACTGTTGCCATCAGTGAGCAGTTAATGATGCTCGATGAGCCGAAATAATGGTTCTTGACTATTGATCGTCTAGCGTGAGACACAAGGATGGCAGCCAATAGGCTGTCTTTTTTGGTTATACTGGTTGCTGTTTTGAGACGACTCTTAGGTGGCAGATGTGATAACCAAATTACCAAGATGGATATTGTGGGGCGGTGCAGTACTGGCCTTTAGTGCAGGCTGTGTCAATACGGCAGCGTTAATGGGTTTTGCCAATTTATCGGTCTCGCATGTCACTGGTAATGTAAGCTTATTTGCAGCGGCTATCGCTTATTTAGATGCCCGCAGTATCTTGTATATTGGTGCGCTGTTATTGTCTTTTTTGGCAGGAGCAGTATTGAGTGGTTTTGTCATAGGACAAGTCTCATTGAAATTAGGGAGCCGCTACGGACGCGCCCTATATATGGAAGCAGCACTGCTGTTGATTAGCTATTGGTTATATCAGCAGCATGATTATTTGGGACAGCTAGCAGCAGCGATGGCATGCGGATTACAGAATGCTATGGTGGCGACTTATAGTGGGGCCGTTATTCGTACCACTCATTTGACAGGGCTAACGTCAGATATGGGTGCTGCCATTGGTAATTGGCTGGCAGGTCGACCTATCAGTAAACCGACACTAGGGTTTCAGGCCATTATCTGGTATTGTTTTTGTGGGGGCAGCACAGTAGGAGCATTTTTATTTGCCAAAGTCGGTTACGAAGCTTTATTTGTACCGATTGCTATCGTACTGACAGCAGCATTTTTATATAACCATGCTTCAGATCGCTTACCAGAAAAAAGGGTGCCAAAACGTGAAAGGCACTCATCATAGTGATAAGCGCCTTTCGTATTTTGTCTTAACCATTACGCTGATGACGACTGTCCCTTAAGTTTGAGGCAAAACGTTACTTTTTGCCTTCCTCTTTATGGTCTTCGTGTTCATGCAAACCTTCCATCATATCAAGCGCAGAGTCATCGGTACGCTGCTGGTCTTTTTTGGCCAAGCCATCTTGATTGATATCTTTTGGTGCCATTTTAGTGGTTGAGTCTGTTTTGTTTGCGTCTGTCATAAAGTCATTCCTTTTGTTTTTATTGATGATTTTCTATTTGATCTTTCGATTATGTGGCATCAGTTTTTGCTTGTATAGTCCCAAATGATGAATGTTTAGAGGCTTTATGTAATTTTTATCAATTAGAGTCTTCATACAAAGCGGTGAGAGAGCCATTGTTGAAAAATAAAACAAAGTCTAGAGGTGATTACTGTTAAGGAATTAAACAGATATCTTAAAAAAACTGATAAAGATGTATTCATATAGATGTATTCATGTATAAGTTATTCTGATATGATATTTTCGCGCGTAATGTTCACTATATGAATATCATGATGTCTTATAACAAGTGTGTGTTGCAATAATTTTCGACTTCATACTCACTCTGAATGCGATAAGGATAATTTATGTCAGAGAAAAAACTGGATAGCCATCTGCCTGATGATGGTAACGAGTATTTATTTACGGATACATTCCCAAAGGGAACGGGCAAGGGACTGATCGTAGTCGCAATTGCGGCAATTATTAGTTTTATTATTTATAGTGTATTGCCATTTGAGGTCAGTGCCAACAAAGGGCTAGCATTGTTGTTCTTTATTGGTGTGCTATGGCTCACTGAGGCGATACACGTCACTATCACGGCGATCTTAGTGGTTGTGGTTGGGACATTAATTGGCATTCCTGATTTTAATGCTGAAGTAGGTCTGCAAAGCTTTGCCAGCCCCATTATCTATCTCTTCTTTGGTGGTTTTGCATTGGCTGCCGCGCTACATGTGCAGAAATTGGACAAAAAAATTGCGCTAAAGATTTTGTCGATGTCAGGTGGCAAACTAAGCACGGCTGTATTTCTGATATTTGGGGTAACGGCGTTCTTATCGATGTGGATATCGAATACCGCTACGGCCGCGATGATGTTGCCATTGGCGCTCGGTATTTTGACGCAAGTTGACCGTGAAAAAGATCGTGGTACGTTTGTCTTTGTATTATTGGGTATTGCGTACTCGGCCAGCCTTGGTGGTTTAGGTACTATTGTTGGTTCGCCGCCAAATGCTATCGCGGCAAAAGCACTGGATATTGCCTTTGTCG
Organism: Psychrobacter vallis; assembly: GCF_904846715.1. Classification (GTDB taxonomy): domain Bacteria; phylum Pseudomonadota; class Gammaproteobacteria; order Pseudomonadales; family Moraxellaceae; genus Psychrobacter; species Psychrobacter vallis. Next base: position 23,900 of record NZ_CAJHBU010000001.1, on the reverse strand, counting down.
ATTGGATGAAGTTTGGTATCCCCATGATGTTGGTGCTACTGCCACTATTATTGGGTGCGATGTATTTGTTCCTCAAACCAAACTTGAATCGTAAGATTGTACTGATTGATGATGAGCCTATTGCTTGGAATAAGCCGCGTGTGGTGACCATTATTGTCTTTATCGTCACAGCATTGAGCTGGATACTCTCCAAACAAATCGGCGCAGCACTGGGAATCGATGACACTGATGCTATTGTTGCTTTATTAGCAGCGGCAGCAGTAGTTAGTCTGGGCTTGGTATCGTGGAAGCAAGTATCCGATAATACCGACTGGGGTGTACTCATGTTATTCGGTGGTGGTATTGCGCTATCGACAATTTTAAAGGTGTCGGGCGCATCTTTAGTATTGGGTGAAACAGTCGCAAATGCGCTATCTGCTGCACCGATCATCGTTGTCATGATTGCAGTATCAGCGTTTATTATATTTTTGACTGAGTTTGCTTCTAATACTGCTTCGGCCGCGTTACTTGTACCAGTATTTGCGGCGATTGCTGAACAAATGGGTCTGCCAACTGAAGTATTGGTCATGATTATTGGTATTGGTGCTTCTTGTGCCTTCATGCTACCTGTAGCAACGCCGCCAAATGCAATTGTGTTTGGTACAGGACTTATCAAGCAATCTGAAATGGTACGTACGGGTGTGATACTGAATATCATTTCTACGTTTGTCGTTGGGCTTTGGGCTTACTTTTTCTTATTGTAAACACGTTTTTTATTAGAATTTCACAGTTAAATAAAAACCCGACTCCTCACGACTGTTGAGAGATCGGGTTTTTTATTTGCTTTTATTCTTAGGCGGTGTATAAGATAGCTATTTGTTAGGAAGTGAAAAATATGGCGTACTCTAATAATAAAGACTTTAGTACAATCGCTGCCATTTCAGACATTCACAGCAATGTCTTTGCTCTTGAAGCAGTACTAGCTGATATCAAACATCGTAAAATCGATCAAATTGTTAATCTTGGTGATATTTTATACGGGCCAATTGCTCCTAAAGCTACCTATGAGCTGCTAATGGCATATCAAGATCACATTATTACCATCCGTGGCAATCAAGATAGGCAAATTTATGAAGCTACTACGGTAGATATTACCAACAATTCAACGCTGGGATTTATTGTCGAAGATTTGCCGCAAGAGGCGGTTGAATGGATGCACTCTTTGCCATTTGATTATCAATTAAGCGAGGATGTTTACCTTTGCCATGGGTCACCAACCGATGACATAGTCTATCTACTAGAGGATATAGAAACGGGCGAGCCAGCAGTCCGTAGCGATGCGACTATTCTGTCATTACTCAATGGTATAGAGAGCGACGTGATTGTATGTGGTCATACGCATATCCCGCGTACAGTTAGACTGTCATCAGGGCAGATGGTCGTCAATACTGGTAGCGTTGGTTATCCGGCTTATGAAGATGATTTGCCGATTGTTCATAAAATGCAAACCTATTCTCCCCATGCCAATTATGCGCTTATTAAATGTTTAGAGACCAAGCAGGGAAAACGCTGGCAAACTGAACATATTAAATTAGCCTATGACCATGAATCAGCGGCTAGACTAGCGTTAAAAAATGGTCGTAAAGATTGGGCGTTTGCTCTAAGAACGGGACGAGTATTGTCTGTATGATACTGTTAAAATATTTTCGGACAAGGCGACAAAGGCCATAAAATAAATACTATCTATGATGGTTTCTAATAAGGACTGCGTAATATGCTAACGCTATATATGGTTCAACTTGGCGGTCGCCCCAAAGGCCGTTTGATTGAACAGCACGATATTTTTTTTGGCGTTGCCAATCATGTCAGCGGGCTAATAGCGGATATTAATAGTCACTGGCCTGAAGTAAAAAATAAGTGGCATATTGACTCGTACCGAGCGATTACCAGAGTTGATAATTATATTATTCGTCTGGTTGAGTCAACTAACCGAACAGAGAATAATTCACATCTAAAGTTATTTTTTATCAACTTAGGTGGCTATCAGCAGGGCAGCTTTGAAGAATTTCATTACAAATTACTTATTGTTGCCACCAGTCAGGCAGACGCTATTAAACAAGCAAAACAAAGCGCGTTTTATAAGCAGTTTACGTTTAAAGATAAAGACTCACCCTTCAATGCCGCCTCGCATATCGATGATAAGTTTGAGGTCGACATAGATGAGATATACAACGTAAACGATCTTATCTCGAACGCTCAGCTTTTGATTGAGCCTATTTGCGATGCAATTAATGACAGTATCAGTACTAGTGAAGATAAAGAATACGTGGGATACTTGAGTATTAAGAATTTAAGGAAGTTATCGTAATATGTCACTAGATATGTACTACAAAATTGGAATGATTCGCAAAAGGCGCTGCCAAATCTCTGATGAGATATTACCCACCTTTTATCAAATTCACGATAATGTTAACTTTCCACAATTGACATGGTTAATTGACAATCTTTATGATAATCCGCAGATTCAACCTGAAACAGCTAGAGCTTTAGCTAATGAGATGGTAGCGTTTGAAAAACTAATACTTTCGTTACATCTTCCTTTTCCTAGGCTGGCACTACAGAAAATACATACCTTTTTTGAGGGAGCGGCTACTAGCCAACAGGTTATTTATACCAGTAGTGACTGACTTTATTGTTTAGGCCATTTATTTAGCTTTGAATGTATGTAACTCAATGCTAATAACCAGGCTACTTCATTTAATACTATTTATTAAATCTAAGAAAGATATTTTATTGCCCAGTGGTTGTGGAACAAAATGTAGGTTCGCAACCAAAAATAACCCGCTTGAATCACACTCAAATTACCCCCATAATCTAAGCACTTTCAAATAATAAATAGCCTAAGTAAATATGCCCAATACTTCCAAGAATAACACTTCAGAAAAATCTACCATGGCGGATAATCACGATACAAATGAGTCAGCGCTACAAGACTATGAGCATTCAGTGATTGAACCAAATAATGAAAGAATATCTTCGATAGATGATACTGCTGATTTGCCAGTGCTTGCCAAAGACAGCTATTTACTGAGTCGTCTTGAGCGAGAGTTAGCACGCGGCGTTGTCGCTAGCAAAAAGTCTAATAGCAATGGTAAAACCAATGACATACTCGCCAAAAAACGTGCTCAATATGACAAAATAAAATCCCGCTCTCAGCAAACAGTACAAGCACGTATCGATAGTATTCCAAATGATTTACCTGCCAAATTAAATTTGGATCTACCAGTTAGCCAACGTGCCGATGATCTCATACAAGCCATCATTGATAACCAAGTCATCATTGTCGCGGGTGAGACAGGCTCTGGTAAGACAACGCAATTACCCAAGCTGGCAATGCTGGCAGGTCGCGGTATCACAGGGCAGATAGGGCATACGCAACCGCGCAGATTGGCTGCTCGCAGTGTGGCAAACCGTATTGCAGAAGAATTGGGCGAACAATTGGGTAATACGGTTAGTTTTAAGATTCGTTTTAATGAACAAGGCACCGCGCAATCTGTCGTTAAACTCATGACTGATGGTATCTTGCTTGCCGAGTTAGGCCATGATCGTTTTTTGAGTAAGTACGATACCATTATCATCGATGAAGCTCATGAGCGTAGTTTAAACATTGACTTTATCATGGGTTATCTCAAAAAGTTACTGCCCAAACGTCCCGATCTAAAAGTCATTATCACCTCGGCGACATTGGATACCAAACGCTTTAGTGAATACTTCAGTCGCTACGATACCAAGCTAAAACGTCAAGTTCCTGCACCTATCTTTAATGTCGAAGGACGTAGCTTTCCGGTAGAAGTGCGTTATCGTCCGCTGACTGATGAGCCCGTAAACAGCTCAGACGATGACAGCTACGACGACTTTGAAGAAAACCTACCTCGTGCGGTGGTTGCGGCGGTCGAAGAATGTTTTGGTGATGCCCAAAGTAAAGGTCATGCCGACCAAGCGGATATCCTCATCTTTGCTGCCACCGAAGCTGAGATTCGTGAGCTACAAGAAGTGCTTGAACGCCATGGCCCCAAGCATACAGAAGTACTGCCGCTGTTTGCACGGCAGACTTACGAAGAGCAGCAGCGTATCTTTCAACCGTCAGGTCGTGGTCGGCGTATCGTGATTGCGACCAACGTTGCTGAGACCGCGTTGACGGTGCCGGGCATTCGCTATGTGATTGATTTGGGTTTTGCACGAATTTCGCGTTATTCGTATCGCTCGCGCGTGCAGCGTTTACCGATTGAAGCGATTTCACAAGCTGCGGCCAATCAGCGTAAAGGCCGGTGTGGTCGTGTCGCACCCGGTGTATGTATTCGTCTATACAGTGAAGAAGACTTTAGCGGTCGTCCTGAATTCACAGAGCCTGAGATTCTGCGTACAAATTTGGCCTCGGTTATTTTACAGATGGCAAATTTGCGTTTAGGCAGTGTCGATGACTTTGCATTCATTGAGCCACCTGATAGCCGCTTGGTAACTGATGGACATAAATTGCTCGATGAATTGGGCGCAATTACAGCCAATAACGAATCTGCGCCTGCCAATAAGCCCAAAGCCAAAAAAGGACTGGATCACCTGCGTCTGACCGCGACCGGACAGAAAATGGCACGCATGCCAATCGATCCAAGGCTAGCACGTATGCTGGTTGCGGGTTCTGATTTTGATTGTATTCGTGAAATGCTCATCGTTGTGGCAGCGCTTGCGGTACAAGATCCCCGTGAACGTCCAGCCAATAAGCGCACCCAAGCGGATCAAAAGCACGCTGTCTTCCGTCAAGATGACTCTGATTTTTTATTCTATTTGAGCCTATGGAAAGCCTTATTTGAAAAAGACGAAGAGGGTAATAAGCTGTCTGGTAATCAACGTAAGCAGTTTGCGAAGAAAAACTATTTGAGCTTTCCGCGGGTGCGTGAATGGCATCAGACGCATCGACAACTGGTGCAGATGGTTACTGAACTGAATCTGACCGATGTAAACGAGACAAAAATTGCTGATAAAGGCACGGCCATAGAAAGCATGACCAGCGATCCTACTGCGATTGATGATGAAGAATTGCGAGCCGTTAAGTATGCCAATTTGCACCGAGCATTGTTAACAGGGTTGCTGTCCATCATTGCACACAAAACTGAAAATCGCGGCGAGTACTTGGCAGCTCGTCAGCAAAAAGCCAAAATATTCCCAGCCAGTACGGTATTTAAACAAATACCACCTTGGGTCATGGCGTTTGAGATGGTGGAAACCTCGCAAGTATTTATGCGTACCGTTGCCAAGATTGAACCAGAATGGATTATCTCAGCGGCAGGTAACTTGTTAAAGTATCACTACTTTGAGCCGCATTGGTCGAAGAAGACTGGCCGCGTCAAAGCCTATGCTCAGATCAGCTTGTTTGGTCTTATTATTATCAGTAAGCAGTTAACCAATTATGAGCAAGTCAATCTCAGCGAGTCACGGGAAATCTTTATCCGCGATGGTTTGGTAACAGGGAATTTAGGTCGGCAAGCGCCATTTTTACAGCATAATATGGACAAAATCGCAGATATTGAGCGCATTGAAGATAAGTTGCGTCGCCGCGATTTGTTGGTTGACGAAGAGTCACTGTATCAGTTTTATGATAAAAAAGTCCCTGAACACATTGCTAGCCGTAAAGCCTTTGAAGACTGGCGTGCTGACGTTGAAAAAACCGATAGCAAGCATCTATTCTTTACCGATGAGGACGTCTTAAACAGCCAAGCCCCGACCACAGGCGATTTTCCGGAAGTGTGGAAGTTAGGTGATCTAAAATTACCACTACGCTATGTCTTTGATCCTGCGAGCGATGACGATGGGGTGACCATTCGTGTGCCACTTGCCGCATTACCGCAATTAGATGCGATTGAGCTGCTGTGGGGCGTGCCCGGTTGGCGTTTTGAGCTGGTATTACAATTACTCAAGTCATTACCAAAAGATATTCGCCGTCAGATTGTACCGATTCCTGATACGGCCGATAGCTTGTTTGATGAATTGCAGCCTGCTGGTGGTCAAGGTCTGTTGAAGCAGCTTTGCCAAGCGCTAAATCGCCGCGGTATTATGTCAGTGACGTCAGAGAGCTTTAACCCATCGGCGATTGACCGTTACTTACAACCACAAATCTGTGTGGTCGATGATAAAAACCGTATCATCGAAAAAGGTCGTGATTTGCAGACGTTACAGATTCGTCATGCCTCAGAAACCAGTCAAGCTGTGACCGAGCAACAAGGGGTGCATACAGAATTTCCTGAGCATTTCGCCTTTAGCAAAAACCATCATAGTGCAGGCGTCGTGATGAAGCAATTTGCTGCGCTCGTTGCTGATGAGGCAGGTGCAGCGGTATCAATTCATCAATATACGGACGTCAATGCAGCATTGCAAGCGCACCGTATTGGTGTCTTAACCTTAATCAAAAGCAAGCTTGGTGCCAAGAAAAAGCAGCTGACCAGTCAAATTGACAACATATTCAAGCTGGCATTTGCGCCACTCGGTGATATGGAAAAGCTTAAAACCATCGTCATTGATGCGGCATTAGATGCGGTGCTTGAAGAACATTATGTGTTATTCGATCATAGTATGGATTTACCTGAAAGTGCCGATAGTATGGCAGTCGGTTTGGCAGAGGAGCTGCCCTTTACGCCAGAGGAATATCAGCAAACCTTAGAAGTGGTGGCTGGCAACTTCTTATTGACGGGACAAAGCGTGATAAAAACGCTCAAAAACGTCTATACCCGCTGGCAGCGTATCCGCCAAGGGTTATTGATGCTTGATCGTGAGATATTCGGCGAATCTATCGAAGATATTGAAGATCAGTTAGAAGATTTGCATTTGGCTGATTTTGTTTATCGAATGGATTATAGCCACTGGCAACAGTATCCGCGCTATCTTGAAGCGTTAGAGATTCGCCTTGAGCGCCTCGAGCACAATCTGGATGCTGATCTTGATGGCGTTTATGCGCTGGATTTACATATGGAGCGGCTGGCAGGGCGTGCGGACAAAGAAGCCATCAGTGAATATCGCTGGATGGTGGAGGAGTACCGTATTCAGCTATTTGCGCAACCGATGAAAACCCGTATGGCAGTATCGCCCAAACGTCTCAGTAAAATGTGGGATAAGGTGGGTTAAAATCAGAAAGTATTTTTGATTTTTTAGGCTGGATTGGTCATTGCTAATCCAGCCTTTTTATTTGAAAAGATTAAAATGGGTCTGATATTCATAAATAGTTTCTGTCAGTGTCATGGTCGAATGTTCAAACTTGCTCTAATGACTGATATGCTCTGTCAGCACGCCCACGCTATAAAATATAAATCCAATCACAGTGAGTGCCACGATAAATGGTGTAAATACCCAAATGACAATATTAATCAACATTGAAAGTAATAAGCCATTGAATAATACATTTTTTGATGTAAAAAAATCTGTCATCGCATCGATGGCACGTTTAGCGATGGGAAATAATAAAGTGCTGAGCGCCAGCATATAAAGATACTTGCTAAAGCTTGGATCACTCATAACCACCATAAAGTAAAATACTAAGAAAAAAGTGACCGCTAAAGCCCAGCATTTGAGAGTGTAGCTTAAATACATCATGTCGGTTCCTCCATAATTCTTCTTATGAGCGTGCATAGAAAAAAGAGTACCTCTTTATATTCTAAATATCGAATATAATATATGTTATATTATGAATGTATGCATTAAGTCAACTGTTTTTTTCTTTTTATCCTTATTGTGGCTAACGATAATCAATGGAACAAGACCGAGACATCAGTAGTGATAAGATTTATAAAAATGTGACTGGCACTAAAGTAGGAAAAAAAGACAATAAAAAATCCAGTGTTAGACGTTTTATGCAAACATCTAACACTGGATATATGGTGCCTTTAGCCTAAAACGAATACACTGGGCAAATGGCGGATTAGCTTTCTAATTGATCGATCATACCTTGGTATTTCTCTTTTTTCTCAACAAGCTTACTGCGTTCTTCTTTTGCATTAGGCACTGATTCTTCAGAATCTTCCACCTTTTTATCAAAGGCCTCTAATTCAGTATCTACACCAACTAAAAGTTTGTTTAGTAATAATGCAACTGCCTTTTCAGAAACCCCATGAGTCATACCAGAAGCTTCAGACTTAAGGTCGTCTTTAAGCTTAGCAGCCCACTGATAAATATTGGCTACCGTAGCACTGTACTTGTCATCTTTATCAGACTTATCGCTGTCTGATTTGTCATCATTAGCATTATCACTATCGGATGACTTGTCAGATTTATTGTCATCTGACTTATCATTTTTGTCAGACATAAAGTCATCTTTGAGTTTAGTAGCCCATTGATAGATATTGGCTATCGTCACGCTCTTATCAGACTTGTCATCTTTATCAGACTTGTCATCTTTATCAGACTTGTCATCTTTATCAGACTTGTCATCTTTATCAGACTTGTCATCTTTCTCAGACTTGTCATCTTTATCAGACTTGTCGTCTTTCTCAGACTTGTCATCTTTCTCAGACTTGTCGTCTTTCTCAGACTTGTCGTCTTTCTCAGACTTGTCATCTTTCTCAGACTTGTCGTCTTTCTCAGACTTGTCGTCTTTCTCAGACTTGTCGTCTTTCTCAGACTTGTCGTCTTTCTCAGACTTAGCCTCTTTATCAGACTTAGCCTCTTTATGATCAGAATGATCGTCATCCAAAATGACATCATCACCCTTTACAACTTCTACAGACGTGACAGGGCTGTTCTTACGGGTTTCTGGTGATTCATTTTCTACGTTATTATTTGACATGATTTATGACCCTTTTTAAATTATTCATTGAAATATATCAATAATTGATACTAAGCCAGTCACTTCTTTTATTCAGTATCTTAATGTAAATAAAGGGCCTAAAATCGTAATATTTAACCATATTACTACGCAATTTTGGGTTTAGACTTACTACTAGAGTGAATGAAGTAAAGGGCAATCGCCAGACAAATCAAAGCACTGATGCGACTGCCAGAAAGGCTAATTGCCTCATTTCCCAACCAACCAAAGTTATCAATGAGTACACTCATGCTCAGCTGCCCAAAAATAACGGCCACGGTTGCGACAGCAGTACCAATACGTTGTACTGCAACTACCATAATGACAATATAAGGAACGCCGCACAACGCGCCCAAAAGCTGCCATTTCGGTACATCCATCAGTGTAACAGGATGATTTGGTTCAAAGAAGAAAATAAGTAAGGCCGTTACGACAGCGCCTACAGAAAAGGTTAAAAACGCACTTTTGAACACGCCCACGTTGCCGCCAAGACGACCATTTAACGCTGCTTGAACACTTAAAGTAGCGCCGCCAACTATTGCTAATACAATCATCAAAAAAAGTGTCATTTATTTTACCCCTTTGCCATAAAGAACAGTGCTGCAATAATAAAACATAAAGCAATAATTCTTCTCTTATCTATCTTTCTTTCTGTGGTGCCAAATAGACCGTAATGATCGATTATCAAACTCTTAGATACTTGTCCTGCAAGTATGCCAATCATGGTCATCGCCACCCCAATGACAGGCGTCACCACCGTTAATATCACAACGTAAATAGGCCCTAAAATGCCACCCACAAGCAATAAAGGCGGCTGTGAAAAGAAGGAGGGGCTGTCTCGTGGACTAAAAAACAACATTAAAAAGAATGTCAGAGCTGCACCCACACCAAAAATAGTCAGTGTCGCCCATAACTCGCCAACTTGACTGCCTAAAGGGCCAAGTAGACCTGCTTCCACAGACAGACCCATGCCGCCTAACACAACTATAAGTACCAATAATATTTGCATGAAAAAATCCTTAATGAGCAATAGCGCGTAGTCTACAGCAGCTTGTGCTCACGAAAAACGCTATAATGTGGAAATGACCTTTGCATAAGTTGCACAAATGAATACGGTAGATAGCATCAGCATAAAAACCTTACTTTTTTACATCAGTGTTTTTCATGCTCAGAGTTTTTCGGTGGTGGCTCGAAAAGAAGGGGTGTCGGCATCCAAAGTGTCGCGTATTATCAAGCAACTAGAAGACTCGTTGGGGCAACAGCTTTTTTATCGTAATACCCGTGCCGTCATTCCAACTGAAGCGGGTCGCGTGTTTATGATCTATGCACAGTCCATGACCGAAAGCATGGACGCGGCAAAAAAGGAGTTGCAAGATAGGACATTAGAGCCGGGTGGGTTACTAAGAATCAATGCTCCCGTATTTTTTGGCCAACGACACATTGCACCTTGGCTACCACAGCTTAGTGCTCAGTACCCCAAATTACAGATAGATTTGACGTTGACTGATGACTTTATTGATCCTCATCATGATGCGACAGACGTTATTTTTAGAATTGGAACTTTGAATGACTCGGCCTTTCATGCACGTATTTTTGGCGAGCAAACCTATCATCTTGCCGCGACCGCAGAGTACATCAATAGACATCCTGAATTACAAACGCCTGCGGATTTGATCGACCATCAGTGTTTGGTCTATAAGGGCTCGTCAGGAGCAAATCGTTGGCTCTTTAAGATGAAAGGTGAGGAATGGACATCTTACTTAGCCCCTGCATTATTAATGTCGAATAACGCAGAAGCCTTATTGGTGTCAGCGCTCAAAGGTATGGGGATTGTATTGTTTCCTGATTGGCTAATTGGTGATCATTTAAAGGACGGTACATTAGTGAAATTACTGCCCAATTATAATACCGCCGTGAAAACAACACCCCAACATATAGCGGCTATCTATCCCAACACACGTCACGTTTCACTAAATGTTAGAACATTGATTGATTACTTTGCGGACGTGTATGGAAATCCGCTTTATTGGCAGCTGCATTAAAAATAATCATTGGTACAGTCATATAATATTTGGATGGATTCTTATAAAAAAAGGATTGGTATATTGGTCGATGTCTGTCGTCATTGTTTGCAGTGTTACTGCAATAGACTTGATAAAAAGAGAAAAATTCGTTAAAACTTATTAAATAGGTTTTATAAAATGCTCAAATGCAGAATGAGTTAGCCTTGTCGTGATCAACTATTTGATACGTTATTTAATTAAATTTTAGCCAAGCCACGGGAGATTTTTATGGAGCAGTCTGAGCCTTTAACAAAAGGAGCCTCAAATATGCCTCAAGGCGAGCATATTATTTTACGTTTGACTTATGTTAGCCGTCATAACGCGAATAACAAAAGTGTTGAAGTGACCCGTATCCTTGCACAAGCACATAGAAATAATCAGCGCAATGGTATTACCGGTGCTTTAGTAATCAGTGAAGATTATTTTCTCCAAAGTATTGAAGGTCCAAGACCTGTTATTAATGAGTTGTTGAGAAAGTTATTCAAAGATGAAAGGCATTTTTCGTTACAAGTTATAGAATGTAATGAAGTTGAACAGCGACGCTGGGGTAAGTGGTCAATGAAGCATCTAAGTCTCAGCGATCAGGATAGAGAATACGTGCGTAAGTTTTCGGTAGGCACCAACTTTGATCCTTATCTAATCAATAGCGCACAAATCATAGAGTTTATTGAGATATTATCAAGAATTGAAGAGGAAAAAGAAAAGCATAAGTCTGAAACAAAACATCGTAGTTTTTGATATGGCAGTTTGACTGAATGTTGTTGATAAGGGTGAATTGATCGTTTATTGCAAGGGCAATAGACAAAACTGTTGTTGTCGAGTATTAGTCGGTCTACATTATTTTTTTAGTTGATGCTATCGGTACTTTTTTATTTAAAATAAATACCAAAACAGCGCCTAAGATGACTGCGCTTGCTACAACGAACCGCATCGTTAATGGCTCAGATAGAAATACCACGCCGAGTGTCGCTGCAAGCACGGGCACGCACAGTTGTACAACGGCAGCTTGTGTGGTTTTTAATAAAGGCATTGCGGTATACCAAATACTGTAGCCCATGCCAGAGGCGATCGCCCCTGACACAGATGCTAGTACTATTCCCTTGGTTGTTATATGGTCTAAACTGAAATTATTGATGGCTACATCACCCAGATAAATTCCTACAAATGCCAGTATCGGAATCGCTGTTAGACTTCTAATAAAATTAAAACCTGTGGCTCGTAGCGGTGACACGCACGATTTACCGCGTATACTGTACACGCCCCAAGCCACACCACTCATGACCATGAGTGTCGCAGCCATCAGTGAAGGGACAGCGGCTGAAGGTAGCATTAAATAAATAAATCCTATTACTGCTACGATAAATGCCATCCATTGCAAAGGGCTTAATTGCTCTTTTTTGTAGATACCCCAACCAATCATAGTGAGCTGAACAGCTGAAAATAGAATCAACGCGCCTGTGCCAGTGTCAAGTGCCACATAAGCAATCGAAAAGCACAATGCATAAACTACCAAGCTGATGCTGCTCAACCAGCTGCCTTTATCGTTTAAAATGGCCTCCGTCGAGATGATACTACCAAGCTCTGCTGCTTGACGCCGTAAGTGGTAAGTATGGATTGTCATGATAATACCCAGACAGGCGGCAGCACTTAAGAGCCGAATGATGGTAAAGCTCCATGCATCTATATACCCCTCTGCCAATGCCATTCTACAAAACAAAGAGTTCGCGGCAAATGCAACCAATGCAATGACGGTATAAAGCGTGGCTTTCAAAATAATTCCTACAATTGGTAAGTGATTTTTCGCATAAAATACGCGAACTTTTTCTTAAATGATACATAGGAAACAAAAATATGGATTGGGCAAGTATTTTTATTTACGACACGACTTGGGCGTTTGCCGTTGAAATTTTAATACGTGTCATAGTGATGTTCGTGCTGATTATTACGTGTTTACGGTTCACAGGCAAGCGCGGTGTCCGTCAACTGTCTATCTTTGAGCTGACGATTATTTTATCTCTAGGATCTATCGCTGGTGATCCTATGTTTACTGAGGACTTGCCGATTATTCAGGCAGTGCTTATTATGAGTATCGTTATCTTCCTTTATCGTTTGTGCACTTGGGCTATGACGAGTTTTCAGGCGTTTGAAAATCTTTTGGAGGGTCAATCGCTTTATATTGTAGAGGAAGGTAAGCTGGTACTTGATAAGATTAAAAAAGGCAAAATGTCACATGATGAATTTTTTGCTGAAATGCGCCAACAAGGTGTTGAGCATCTGGGGCAAGTGCGTACTGGACTGTTAGAGACAGATGGTAACTTTAGTGTCTTGTTATATGCACCTGAAAAAACTCGCTATGGCATGCCGCTTTTCCCCAAACAATATCAGCCAGTCGAAAAGATAGAGTCAGGGGTTTATTACGCGTGTATGCATTGTGGCTATGTGGATCATATCTCTGAGCCCGACCAGCTCTGTGAACGTTGTGAGAACAACTGTAAAGAATGGGCGAAGGCGTTAAATAGTCAGATTGTTAGATGATAATGAATGAGATGATAGCTATATTGAATTATCTATGAGTAGATCGAGCGGTCTTATGTTGGCAGTTTTAGCCAATTATACCAACGTAAGACAGCCCTAGACTAAACGTCTTTAACATACCCTAACTGAGTTAGGCAATTTTATACCAATCAATTTTACGAGTCATGACCATCACGCAAGCGAGTAGGACAAAACAGAAGACAGCACCAAGCAATAAATTCATATCTTCGGTGGTTAATATACCGAAAAACGACGCATACAATCCTGCCAGTGTGAAAGTAAAAATCGCCGCTCGCTTGACGCCGCCCAGTACATAATAAGCATACCAACCAATGAGCCCAACACACGCGCTGGCAGCAATGGCATATGCTTTCCAAAAGACAATTTGCTCAGCAAGTGGTAATAGTAAGACATAGAAAACAAACAGCGCACAACCGACCAACAGATATTGAATAGGGTGGATGCGGCTAGATTTAATGACTTCGAATAAGAAGAAAGTGCCAAATGATACTAAGATTAATAATAAGGCATATTTCATCGTTCGTTCAGTTTGTAAATACACGTCATTAGGCTCAGCAAAACTCACACCAAAGCTGTTCAGGCGCACGTTTCTATAGCTATCAGGTATGGCATTACCTTCTGCTGTGGAAGCGCCTTCTATTGCTGTAATCGCATCATCAGAAGCCATTGACTGGCTGTTGCTATCGAGAGTGGCTTGACTGGTGACAATACATCGGTTGTTAGCGAGCCTGACACACTGCGACAAATCTTGATTGTTGGCTATTGTTAAATACTGATTTTGCCAACTGGCTTCAAAACCTTTAGCAGTGAGTTTTTTGGCAGTAGGAAGCGCCTTACCAATAAAGTTTGGCGCATGCCAATTACTGTGCATCGTTAAGTTAAAGTTTTGTCCAGTCGGCACGGTGTTTACATTGCTAATACCAGCTAACGGTAAATCAATGACGATTTCTGTACTGGTTAGTGACTCGCTAGCACTGTTCGTAGCAAGGGTGTCATTGCCATTCTGCTGGCTCGTTATGTTTTTTACTGAACGCTGTAATATATCTTGCGGAATAGCTACTTCTACATAGGTCAGATTTTTCAGCAGTGCTGTCTGAGGGTAGGTCGCTTTTATCGGTTTTTTATCAATGGTCACCGTTGGCAGAGTCGCAACGCCGCGCAGATCTGATACTGGAATAATCAATTTTGCTGCATTCCAGTGAATGATGGTTTTTTCTGGCTTTGTGTTATTTTTATTAGCGGGTGTACTGACAGAACCTTGTGTGTCACTAGTCGTGCTCGTATTGTCATATAAGCTGCTGATGGCTTGATCAAATGTATAGCGTTGGTCAAATGTCAACGCACCATCATAACTGGTCGCATGATAGATGCCACGTTTGTAGGTATCAGTGCTGACTTCAAGATCTTGTATGGCTTGGGTCTGACTGGCAAAGACAATTTCATTTTTTGAGTAGGATGGTGCACATTTATTGGTTGTTTCTAATGCTGCAATCTGGCATTCAGGCGTAATTGTGGTAGGAATGATGATAAATGGAGTGATGACTTCTTGCGGATTGACGTGCTGCTGGGCAATTTCTTTGACCACCGACGCAGCATAATTTTGTCGTTCGTAGATGACCGAGCCAATCATACCGAGACCGATGGCAAAAATAATACAAAGCCCGGCGATGATGGACAATTTAGTCAATAGTGTTTTTTGCATGAAAGCTCCTCATATGAATCTTTAGTCCAAAACTGTGTATATAACAGTCAGTAGGTTCAAAGAAGAGCATAGAGGAGGAATGAAGAAAAAATATGTAAGAACGATGGAGAGTATGTGGAAAAATAAGCCTTAGTATTTTCTGATATTAGTATTTTTAGCATCAGTGCTTTTTAGTATCGCCAACCACTTTATCCATTATTGCAAACAGTAAACCAGATAAGACAAAAGTCATATGGATAATCACCTTCCACATTAGTTTGTCCGCTTCTGCATCGCTCAATTCATCAGGAATATCCATAAATGATTTTAAAAGATCAATAGCAGAAATAGCGACGATGGCACCAATGACTTTTAATTTGAGACCAGAAAAATCTACTTTGCCCATCCAGCTAGGTCGATCAACGTGATCGCCCGTGTCAATTTTTGAGACAAATATTTCATAGCCACTAAATATGATTATTAATAATAAACTGGCTACTAAGGAGAGATCGACTAATACCAGTATATTAACAATAACATCTGATACAGAAGCGTTCACTACAGTAGTGAACATCATGAATGTTTTTTGAACGAACTTTATAAATAATAAAATAATTCCTAAGACCAGCCCTAAATAAAAAGGTGCTAATATCCAGCGGCTGTTAAAGATGGTTTTTTCTAAGTAGCGTTCAAGGTTTTTTAGCATGGATATCTCTTAAGATTTCTAAAAATAAAAGGATAAATTGTCTACTTCACAGATGATATATTAGCCATTTCAGCAAGCCATTCAATCACTTGTTGTACGCGCTCGTCTCTATCACCACCTATGCGATGAAACGGCTTTTGGTGACGGGTCAGCTGATTTTCAAAATAAGCACTGATTTCATCACGTTGATGGGGACTGTCACGCAGGTCATCTGCCACCCATGGGACATCAACGTGAGTCAATAGTATCAGATCATAATGATGCGCCAATGCTGCATGAGTTAACGCTTTTGGGCAGTCGCCATAATACCAGTTGGCGTAAACCATCAGCTCAAACAGACTGGTATCACAAAACAAATAATGGTTGTGATCGGTTTTAGCTGCTTGCTCAGCGAGTTTGTTTTCTAAATCAATTTGACCTTGCGCAATAGGAAGTAAATCTTCCCACGTACAGGTCAATTGCTCGTTATCCCATTTCGTTTGTAGGTAAGTACGCATGTATTCTGAAACCCAAGGGCTGCCGAAATGGCTCGCCAAATCACGGCACAGCGTGGTCTTGCCAGTACTTTCTGCCCCTAATATCGCCACATTGACGACAGATTTAGGCGTATGCTGGATGAGATTGGAGGCGATAGCGACGTTGCCATTCATAATAAGCCCAGATTGCGATAAAAGTAAAAACGATATATTGTAGCGCGGTAAAGGTGAGGCCTTTATAAAAGTACAAAGGGACGGAGATAGCATCGGCAATTATCCAAAGTATCCAATGCTCAATTTTACGCCGCGCCATGAGCCACATCGCCATTAGGAATAAGGCAGTAGTTAGCATATCGGTATAGTCAACCCATGTAAATAAATGCAGACCAAGGGTCGCACCATCGAAGCTAAAACCATTATTAATCACTGGCCGAAAGTAATAAACGCCCGCGACAAAGGCGATAGTCGCCGTGGCTAGAGCTGCTAATATCGGTATGTCTTTTGCATTTAGGTGAGCCACCTCAATAGTAGGTTGGGTCTCCACGCCTGTTGCTGGCTGGTTTTTCTGTTGTCCAGTTGGATTGATATGATCTTGATATTGCTCACATTCTTTATCTTTTTGACTTTTCGACCAATTCACCCAGCCATAAATGCTCATGACGGTGTAATAGGCATTGATAAACATGTCACCAAACAGCTGCCATTTCCATAACAGATAAACAAAAATAGCGGTGCTGACTAGGCCAATAGGAAAGACCAAAATATTGGTTTTGCTTGCAAGCAGGACGCTTGCCACACCGAATATGACCGCAATTAACTCAAGCACTATGAATAGGGTAGAATAATCAGCATATTGACCAAATAACCAGTGAACAAGTTCTATCATTACATTCCCAAATGTGAGCATCGATTGTATTTAGTAGAAAATAGTATTTAGCAGAAATCAGGCGAGTTGATGGTCACCGAACCGTACTAATTATAACGTAGCTGTCCCAAAATGAAGACATTCTTTGCTTATTTTTCACAGCAAACAGATTATTTGTAACAAACTATTAGAAAAATAATAATATTCAGGCATAATAAAGGCACTGATTTTTAGTTTACAGTTATTCACTGAAATCAAACGACTGTTATTTTCCCATATTTATGCTTATCCCAAGCCCTATAGTAGTAGACAAGGAAGCTTATCATGACGACTTGTATCACAGGCACTGGCCTGTATATTCCGCCTTACAGCATTAGTAATGAAGAATTGGTAGAGTCATTTAACCAGTATGTTGAAAATTATAATGAAAAGCATGCTGATGAGATAGCAGCAGAGACTGTTACGGCACTTCAACCTTCATCAGCAGCCTTTATCGAAAAGGTATCTGGTATCAAATCACGTTATGTGATGGAAAAAGACGGTATTTTAAACCCTGAGATTATGGCACCCGTTATTGCTTACCGTAATTTGGGCGAAGAGCTGTCTGTCATGGCAGAAATGGGTGCTGCAGCGTTGAAAGACGCACTGGCTGACGCAGGGCTTGAGGCCAATGATTTAGATGGTATTATTCTTGCTTGTTCAAGCTTTCAGCGCACTTATCCTGCCGTTGCCATCGAAATTCAAAATGAGATTGGTATGGTCGGCGGTTTTGCTTACGATATGAACGTCGCCTGTAGTGCGGCAACTTTTGGTCTATCACAAGCGCATGGTTCTATCGTGTCTGGTCTTGCCAAACGTGTCGCTGTGGTCAACGTTGAGATTACCTCAGCGCATCTAAACTGGCGCAATCGTGATAGCCATTTCATTTTTGGTGATGCAGCGACGGCTTCTATTGTTGAAGATTTAGATACGCCAAGAGGCTATGAAATCCTTAATGCTAAGCTATTTACAGAATTTTCGACAAATATCACCAATGAATATGGGTTTATGGATCGATCAGAGTATTTGGCAGCGCAGACTGAGATGTATGCTGATATCAATGAACCTGTTACACCTAAGTTATTTTTGCAAAATGGCCGTAAAGTCTTCCGCGAAGTCTGTCCAAAAGTATCAGAGATTATCACCGAGCATTTGCATGAGAATGAACTGCAAGCCAGCGATGTGAAGATGATGTGGCTACACCAAGCCAATGCCAACATGCTTGATCTGATATTGCGTACAGTAGTTGGCAAAGACGCAGATAAATCAATTGCGCCAAGCGTTATTGCTGAGTTTGCCAATACCAGCTCAGCCAGCCCGATGATTGTTTTCCACCGCTATAAAGATGAGTTGGCATCAGGTGATTTGGGTGTTATTTGCTCGTTTGGCGCTGGTTACTCAATCGGCTCGGTACTGGTTCGTAAAGTTTAATTTTTATCCTAAATTTTTTGTAGTAACCAAAATAGCTAAGAATGTTCTTAGCTATTTTTTTGTGCCAGTATTTTTTGATGAGTAGCGTGTTATAAACATAAGATGATAGGGATAACAATATGTCGGTACAAAGAGAGGTGCGAGGTTTATGCTAGCCCGATTACCCACAATAACGACAAGATTGCTCAGAGGTTTTAATTTACCCCGAAAAATTTGCTATAATCACGCTCTTATTCCTCTTATCTAATTAAAAGTCCTTTTATGAAAGAATCCTTACGCCTGCGTTTAGACCAGATGGTAGACCGTTATGAAGAGGTCACCGCCTTATTATCAGATCCTAGCGTCATCAGTGATAATAATAAATTCCGTGAACTGTCTGTCGAACACAGCGACTTGATGGACATCACTACTTTATGGCAGAACTATGTGCGTGCAGAAACGGATCAGGCCGATGCAGAGGCCATGCTAAAAGAAGCCTCAGATCCTGACATGAAAGAGATGATGATCGAGGAGATTGATAACGCACGTGATACCATCGTAGAGATGGAAGAAGCGCTCAATCTCATGATGCTACCAAAAGACCCCAATGATAAAGTCCCTGCATTTTTGGAGATTCGTGCTGGTACAGGCGGTGACGAAGCGGCAATCTTCTCTGGTGATTTGTTCCGTATGTATCAAAAGTACGCACAGACTCAGGGCTGGACGGTGGAAGTGCTGTCAGCCAGTGAGGGTGAGCACGGTGGTTATAAAGAAATTATTACTCGCGTCTCGGGTAATAGCGTCTATGGTCGTCTCAAGTTCGAATCTGGTGTGCACCGTGTCCAGCGTGTGCCTGAAACTGAAAGCCAAGGCCGAGTTCATACGTCAGCCTGTACCGTCGCTGTCATGCCTGAAGTTGAGATTGATGATACGGTTGATCTTAACCCAGCAGACATTCGTTTTGATACCTTTCGCTCATCAGGTGCGGGTGGTCAGCACGTCAACACCACGGACTCAGCTGTACGTTTGACGCACATTCCCACCGGTACCGTGGTAGAGTGTCAACAAGAACGCAGCCAACACAAAAACCGCGCCCAAGCCATGAAAATGCTGGTATCCAAAATTCAGCAAGTTAAGGTGCAAGCGCAGGTTGATGCCGCCGACACCATACGTCGTGATTTGGTAGGTAGCGGCGATCGTAGTGAGCGTATTCGCACTTACAATTTCCCGCAAGGGCGTATGACCGATCATCGAATTAACCTAACGTTGTACAAGCTCGATGCTATTATGGAAGGCGACTTGGATGAGATCCTTGATGCGCTATTGCGTGAGCATCAGGCTGACTTGATGGCCAGTATCGGCGGTGACCAGTAATATGTTATTAGTGAGTGCAGCAGCAAAAACCAGTATTGTCCTAAATCGATCCATATTTTACCTGTGAGCACTATTATGAATAATCGTCTAGCTTTATTTTTTATGGGTTTGTTTTCTTTATTGTTTATATCTGCCTGTCAGACACCAGCAATGACTAGTGAACAAAGCGACGCCACCTATCCCTCCAAAAGCGTAGAGATGCTGGCAAAAGAATGCCTTGCAAAAGGTGGTAAGTACACCAAAGAAGGTAGACTACAAGCATATCGCTGTGTACAGCAGTTTTCAGATGCCGGAAAATCTTGTAGTGATAGTTCTGAATGTCAAGGCAAATGTACCAATTCGGATACTGCTATTGAGGCTGGCACGGCAAACGTAAAAGGAACGTGCGCGGCCAATGATAGCCCTTTTGGTTGCAGTCAAACCATTGAAGGTGGCGTTGCTAAAGGATTTTTGTGTGTAGATTAATCTTATAAATTTTTAAATATAAAAACTAACTTATCAAAATTTGAGAGCGTTATGTCAAAAGCCAATAATCAAAATCAAGACCAAACTCCAGTACAAGATACCAATGAGCTGATTGCACAGCTGCAAGCCAAGCTAGACGATATCAGCGCGTCAGGTAAACAGCCGTATCCGAATACATTTAAACGTACGGATTATGCGCAAGATTTACAAACGGCTTTTGATGGCGTCTCAAAACAAGAAATCGAAGAAAAGGCTGCTAATGGCGAAAAAACACAAGTAAACGTAGCGGGTCGCGTCATGCTCAACCGTGGATCATTTATTGTGATTCAAGACATGACGGGCCGTATTCAGCTATATGTGGCACGCAAAGAGCTTGATGACGAGACGCGTGCGAGTATTAAGTCACTAGATTTGGGTGACATCGTTGGGGTGTCAGGTTATATCGGTCGCTCGGGCAAAGGCGATTTGTATGTGCACATCGAAGAGATCAGTCTTCTGACCAAATCCTTACGTCCCATGCCGAATAAGTTTCATGGTTTGGCTGATGTGGAAGCTCGGTACCGCAACCGTCATCTTGATTTGATGACCAATGAGACGACGCGTGATACGTTTATGATTCGCAGTCAAGTCATCAGCGGTATTCGCAAGTTTATGTTGAACGAGCGCTTCATGGAAGTCGAAACGCCCATGATGCATCCTATCCCAGGTGGCGCGGTAGCACGTCCGTTTGTGACCCATCATAATGCCTTAGATATGCCGCTTTATTTACGTATTGCACCTGAGCTTTATCTCAAACGCTTGGTCGTTGGTGGTTTTGAAAAAGTATTCGAGATTAACCGTAGTTTCCGTAATGAAGGCGTATCGACCCGTCATAACCCTGAATTTACCATGATTGAGTTTTATCAAGCGTATGCTGATTATCATGATTTAATGGACTTGACCGAGCGCTTATTTAACGAGTTGGCGATGGATATCTTGGGAACCACTGAGATCACTTATCAAGAAGAAGCCATTAGCCTAAAAGCACCATTTGCCCGCCTGTCTATGTCGGATGCGATTGCAACCTATGCAGAAAACTTTGATATGGCGCGTATCAACGATCGAGAGTATCTAGCAAAGTACGCAGCAACAACCCTTAAGCAACAAGTCAAAGATGTCTTTGGTGTGGGCAAATTACAGACCATTATTTTTGAAGAAACCGCTGAGCATCAATTACGCCAGCCAACTTTTATTACTGAATATCCAGCAGAAACGTCACCATTGGCACGCCGTAGTGATGACAACCCTGAGATTACCGATCGCTTCGAGCTGTTTGTCGGCGGTCGTGAATTGGCTAATGGCTTTAGCGAGCTTAATGATCCAGCAGATCAAGCAGAACGCTTCCGCGGGCAAGTTGCTGAAAAAGACGCGGGCGATGATGAAGCCATGCATTTTGATGAAGAGTACATTGAAGCATTGTCTTATGGTTTACCGCCGACGGCTGGTGAAGGTATTGGTATTGATCGTCTAGTGATGCTATTAACCGACTCTGCTAGTATTCGTGATGTAATTTTATTCCCACATATGCGCCGTAAACATGACTGATAATTAGTCAGTCTTTAATCAAAATGGCTTGTTGTTCGTGAGATAAGCTATTATAGAATCAGTAAGAAGTCAGACGAATGCGCTGGCTTTTTGTTAGGGGCTGTATAGAATTCACAAATAGGCACTGCTGATCGCTAAGACTGTTCCAGACAAGGCGTAAGTCGATGATAATGTTAATACCTTAGCGAGACTTACAACACCGTATGGGACAGTTTTAGCATCAGCCCCACTCATAAAAACAGGGGACAGGACTCTTTTTTGCCGCTTCTGTGTTAAAAATAGCCGTATAGAATGACTATACTTACTATTTTTACCTTCGAACCGCCTAAAAAATAGTCTCTGTCAGTGCCATGGTTGAATTCTATACAGCCCCTATAATAAGCATTCGAAAAATATACTTAAAATACGCACTTTAACTACTTGGCACAATGGATCGCTATGTCGCAGCAATATCAGGTTTTGGCTCGCAAATATCGTCCCAAAAACTTTCATGAGTTGATTGGGCAAACGCATGTCTCGCAAGCGTTGATTAATGCGATTGATTATAATCGTTTGCATCATGCCTACCTTTTTACTGGGACGCGCGGTGTGGGCAAGACGACGATTGCGCGTATTTTATCTAAATGTTTGAATTGTGATACGGGTATCACCAGCACGCCTTGCGGTGTGTGTGATAACTGCGTAGCCATCGATCAAGGGCGTTTTATCGATCTCATCGAGATTGATGCGGCCTCTCGTACCAAAGTTGAAGACACACGCGAGCTGCTCGACAATGTGCCTTATGCGCCCAGCCAAGGGCGTTATAAAGTATATCTCATTGATGAAGTGCATATGCTGTCGACTCATAGCTTTAATGCGCTACTAAAAACGCTAGAAGAGCCGCCGGAGCATGTGAAGTTTCTGCTTGCGACGACTGATCCACAAAAATTACCAATTACCATTATATCTCGCTGTTTGCAATTTGTGCTGCGCCCGCTGCCGCAAACGCTACTTAGCGAGCATTTGGCAAACATCCTTACCCAAGAGCACGTCGCGTACACACAGCCTGCGCTTTGGCAGTTAGCCAGTGCAGCAAAAGGCTCGGTACGGGATGCCTTGTCATTGACCGATCAAGCCATTGCTTTTGGCCAAGGAGCGCTGGATGATGCTACTGTCAATGCGATGCTTGGTCTGATTGATGCCGCGGATTTGGTGCGTTTAATTACAGATATCTATAACCATGACAAATCTGCCGTCGCCGCTCATATTGAGCAAATGCGGGCGCAGATGGTCGATGCCACCAGTATGTTTGATGGACTCGCTGAGCTATTACATCAATTGGCTTTGACTCAATTATTGCCTGACGTTGCCCTCAATGTGAATGAGGCACAGGCACAAGATATCAATGCGCTTGCACAGCATATCAGCCCTGATGTATTACAGCTCTATTATGAGATTGTTGTGCAAGCCCGAGAAGGCGTAAAGCTTGCCAGTACGCCAATGCAAGCGCTCGAAATGTGTATTTTGCGTTTATTGGCCTTTCGTCCGTTACCTGTAGACGAAATACTTAGCCCTACCTATGAGCATTCTGGTTCATCTGAAAAAACACCAGCGATAGAACATACGCCTTCTGCGCCGCAGCCTTCAAACGTTCAGACGCATCTGGCTTCAGTGCCACCATTACAGCCTTATGATATCGATTATCAAGCCCAAAGCAATGAGGCGTTGAAAAATGCCAACTATGATGATAATGAATCAAGCATAGATCAGGTTTATAGCCAAAAGCCTGAACCGATTGTTGAGCCTGAACCGATTGTTGAGCCTGAACCGATTGTTGAGCCTGAACCGATTGTTGAGCCTGAACCGATTGTTGAGCCT